>DASUQI010000053.1:0-17250 GCA_036280655.1 Actinomycetota bacterium | reverse complement strand
GGCCCTTTGTGCCTGCTCGGTCAGAAACGAAGAAAGACCGACGACCACCCCGCTGCTCGTCGAAAGGCTCGTAATGCCTTCCTTAGTGGTTCGCGCGGCACTCCTCCACGTCCTCACGCTCCCGGACCTCGACCGGGTCGAGCGAAAGCACGTCGCTTCATCCCGCCTGAATGATGGCACGTGCGGAAAGCAAGGTCTGATGCCTGAAGCGAAGGGCCGATTCCAAGGCGGAGATTCCCGTAGCGTCGCCTGGCCATGATGTCTGCCCCCGTCTGCCCCCGTCTGCCCCCAGGGGACAGACACAGGGGACAGACAAAGGCCGGGGCAGATACACCGGCCCGGTCGTCCTGAGCCCGTTTCCGCAGGTCAGCGTGAGCGGACGACGGGATTCGAACCCGCGACCCCCACCTTGGCAAGGTGGTGCTCTACCACTGAGCCACGTCCGCGTTGACCTTCGAGTCTAGGCGCCGCTTCAAGGCCCAGCAACCGATTCGCCGAACGCCGGATGCCAGCGGACCTCGCCGGCGAGCCGAGCCTCCCCGAGCCTCGCGACCGTGAAGTCCTCTTCGGCGATCTCGAACCCGTCGGGCCGCACCCCCGCGAACGGGTTCGCGAGCCCGAACGCCGAACCCGGCTCGAACCCGAACCGCGGGTAGAACGCCGGATCGCCGAGCAGGATCACCGCCGCCTCGCCCCGCGATCGCGCCTCCTCGAGCCCCGCCAGAATCAACTCAGACCCGATGCCCCGTCCTTGGCGATCCGGGACCACGCCCACCGGGCCGAGCGCCAGGAGGGCGGTCTCGCCGATCCACGCCCGGCTGAACTGCACATGCCCGACGACCGCGCCGTCCTCCTCGGCGACGAGCGCGAACGACTCCTCTTCGTCGCGCACGGCCTCGACGATCCCCGGCTCCTCGTCGGAACCGAACGCGAGCCGCTCGACCTGGAGCGAAGCATCCCGGTCGCGAGGCTCCTCCGGCCGGATGAGCGCCACTACGTCGTGCCCGTCGACCCGAACCCGCCCTCGCCGCGCGTCGACGGCGGCAGCTCGTCGACCCATGCCGGCCGCACCTCGGGGACCTCGACGATCACGAGCTGAGCGATCCGGTCCCCTCGCGCGATCTTCACGGACTCCGAGCGGTCGAGGTTCACGACCGCGCAGATCACCTCGCCGCGATAGCCCGAGTCGATGAGCCCCGGTGCGTTCGAGAGCGTGAGGCCCTGCTTCGACGCGAGGCCGCTCCGCGGCAGCACGAGCCCGGCCGAACCGTCGGGGATCGCCACGGCGAGGCCGGTCGGCACCATCGCCCGCTCCCCCGGGCCGACCTCGACGTCCGCCGCCGCGCGAAGGTCGAGGCCCGCGTCTCCCGGATGCGCGGGTTCGGGCAGCGACGCCGCCGGGTCGAGGCGCTTGAAGGGGAGGTCGGTCACGCCGGCTGGACGAGCTCGAGGCGGTTGCCGAACGGATCGCGGACGTGGAACCGGCGGTACCCCTCGAACTGCACATCCTCGTCGATCCGGTAGCCCGCCTCCTCGAGACGCGCCCTCAGCTCGTCGAGCCCGCTCACCAGGAACGCGGGGTGGGCCTTCGTCGCCGGGCGGAAGTCCTGGCGTTCGACGCCGAGGTGCACCTCGAGCTGGCCCGAGCGGAACCAGATGCCGCCGCGTGGCGCGAGCTCGCTCGGCTTCGGGATCTCGGAGAGGCCAAGGAGGTCCCCGTAGAAGCGCCGGCCCGCGTCCTCCTCCCCCGGCGGCATCGCGAGCTGGATGTGATGGATCCCTGTCAGCTGATGCGCCATCGCCGCGAGCCTAGCCGAACCTGCAGGCCGGGAGGAGACCCCGGCCCGCGCTTCGGCTTGTTCGGATGACCTCTACGAGCAGCCGCTCGTCGAGCCGCAGGACGGGCAGACGTAGCAGGAGCCCGCCGGCTGCATCTTCGAGCCGCACGCGTAGCAGAGCGGCGCGTCGGCCTCGAACGCCTTCGGCGCGGCGGCGAGCTCGATCGGCTGCGGGCCGGTCTTCGCCGCCGCGGCCTCCACTTCGGCCTCGACCGACGCCACGACCGCCTCCACCGTCGTGCCGAGCTTGGCGGCGGCCTCGGCGGCCGCCGTCTCCTTGCGCTCGTCGATCGAGCGGATCCCGAGCGCCTCGCGCTGCTCGGCCGGCAGGTGGTCGATCGCGAGCCGCCGGAACACGTAGTCGACGAGCGAGGTCGCGAACCGGATGTCGGGGTCGTTCGTCATCCCGGAGGGCTCGAACTTCATGTTGATGAACTTCGCCACGAACGACTCGAGCGGCACGCCGTACTGCAGCCCGATCGAGACCGCGATCGCGAACGCGTCCATGATCCCCGAGAGCGTCGAGCCCTGCTTCGAGGTCTTCAGGAAGATCTCGCCGAGCCCGTCGTCGGGGTACATGCCGGCCGTGATGTAGCCCTCGGCGTCGCCGACCTGGAACGAGCGGGTGGTGCTCGGCCGCACCGACGGCAGCCGCTTGCGGACCGGCGTCGCGAGGTCCGCGGGCTCGGCCGCGGCGGCCTTTTCCTGCTTCTTGTCCGCCGACAGCGGCTGCGCGACCTTGCAGTTGTCCCGGTAGATCGCGACGGCCTTCAGGCCGAGCTTCCACGACTCGACGAATAGCTGCTCGACCTCCTCGACGGTGACGTGCTCGGGCATGTTCACCGTCTTGCTGATCGCGCCCGAGATGAACGGCTGGGCCGCCGCCATCATGCGCACGTGCCCCATGTAGTGGATCGGCTGCGCGCCCATCGCCGTGTCGAACACCGACGCGTGCTCCTGCCGAAGGTGCGGCGCGCCGTCGACCGAGTTGTGCTCGGCGATGTAGCCGACGATGTCGTCGACCTGGTCCTCGTCGTAGCCGAGGCGCTCGAGCGCGCGCGGGACGGTCCGGTTCACGAACTGCATCGTGCCGCCGCCGACGAGCTTCTTCGTCTTCACGAGCGCGAGCTCGGGCTCGATGCCGGTGGTGTCGCAATCCATCATCAGGCCGATCGTCCCGGTGGGCGCGAGCACCGTCGCCTGCGCGTTGCGGTACCCGTGCTTGGTGCCGAACGCGATCGCGTCGTCCCACGACTGCTTGGCGGCCGAGAGCAGCCCCTCGGGCACGAGCTCGCCGTCGATCTCGTCGGCTGCGGCCCGGTGCTTGCGCATCACGCGGAGCATCGCGTCCGAGTTCGGGGCGTAGCCCTCGAACGGCCCCAGCGCCTCGGCGATCCGGGCGCTCGTCCGGTAGGCCTGGCCGGTCATGAGCGCCGTGATCGCGCCGGCCCACGCCCGTCCCGCGTCCGAGTCGTACGCCAGGCCGCGGGCCATGAGCAGCGCGCCGAGGTTCGCATAGCCGAGCCCGAGCTGCCGGTACGCCCGCGCGTTGATCCCGATCTTCTCGGTCGGGTAGTCGGCTGGCCCGACGACGATCTCCTGCGCCGTCAGGACGATCTCGACCGCCTTGCGGAACGACTTCACGTCGAAGTTGCCGTCCTCGTCGAGGAACTTCATGAGGTTCAGCGACGCGAGGTTGCACGCGCTGTTGTCCAGGTGCATGTACTCCGAGCAAGGGTTGCTGGCGTTGATCCGGCCGCTCGCCGGGGACGTGTGCCACTCGTTGATCGTCGTGTCGTACTGCATCCCCGGGTCGGCGCACTCCCACGCCGCGTTCGCGATGTCGTGCATCAGCTCGCGCGCGCGGATCGTCTCCACGGTCTCGTCGGAGATGACGGCCTTGAGCTTCCAGTCCTGATCCTGCTCGTACGCCCTCATGAACTCGTCGGTGACGCGGACCGAGTTGTTCGCGTTCTGGTACTGGATCGAGTAGCTGTCCCGACCGTCCAGGTCCATGTCGAACCCGGCGTCGCGCAGCGCCCGCGCCTTGTGCTCCTCGAGCGCCTTGCACCAGACGAAGTCACGAACGTCGGGGTGATCGGCGTTCAGGATCACCATCTTGGCGGCGCGCCGCGTCTTGCCGCCGGACTTGATCGTCCCGGCCGACGCGTCGGCGCCGCGCATGAACGAGACCGGCCCGCTCGCCGTGCCGCCGCCGTTCACCCGCTCCTTCGAGGAGCGGAGCGTCGACAGGTTGATGCCCGAGCCCGAGCCGCCCTTGAAGATCGTCCCCTCCTCGACGTACCAGTTGAGGATCGAGGACATGTGGTCGTCGACCGCCAGAATGAAGCAGGCGGACGCCTGTGCCGACATGCCGGGCACGCCGAGGTTGAACCACACCGGCGAGTTGAACGACGCCTTCTGCGTCACCAGCAGGTGCGAGAGCTCCTCGGAGAAGACCTGCGCGTCCTGATCGGTGGCGAAGTAGCCGCCGGTCCTCCCCCACCCGGCGACCGTGTCGACCACGCGCCCGACGAGCTGGCGGACGCTGGACTCGCGCTCGGGAGTGCCGAGCGTCCCGCGGAAGTACTTCTGGGCGACGATGTTCGTGGCGTTCTGGGACCAGGTCGTGGGGAACTCGACGTCGCGCTGCTCGAATGCGTTGCCCCCCTCCTTGTAGTTGGGGATCACCGCGTCGCGCTGCTCCCACTCGATCTCGTCGAACGGGTGGACGCCCTCGTGCGTGAAGTAGCGCTTGAACGTCAGCCCCTCGCGGATGACCTGGACGTCCCCTTCCTTCGTCGCCACGCGTACCCCTCCTTTTCCACGGGTGGGGAAGTCGATGTGGAGAACTACAGGCGTGTGATTCTCTACCCGGCCGCGACCGGAGTCAAGCCCTGATAGATGATATCTAGTGGTGCGGGTCGGTGGCAGCCACTAGATATTGTGGTTCAGCTTCGAGGCTTCGAGGGCTCCTTCTTGGCCAGGAGCAGCCCCATCTCGCGCTCGAAGTCGCCGATCTCCTGGAAGTCCTTGTAGACGCTCGCGAACCGCAGGTACGCCACCTGGTCGAGCTTCTGGAGGTGCTGGAGCACCTCGAGCCCCACCTGCTGGGACGTGATCACCGGGCCCTTGCGCCGCAGCCGGCTCTCGACGCGGTCCGCGAGCTTGGCGACCTGTTCCTCGGAGACCGGACGGTTCACAATCGCCTTGCGGACGCCGGCGACCATCTTCTCCCGGTCCCAGGGCTCCTTCGTGCCGTCGCTTTTCGTGACGAGAAGGCCGAGCTCCTCCACCCGCTCGAACGTGGTGTAGCGCCGCCCGCAGGACAGGCACTGGCGGCGCCGGCGGATCGTCTCGCCACCCTCGGCCGGGCGGGAGTCCACGACCTTGTCCTCGTCGTTGCCGCACCACGGGCAGCGCATGACGGCACCCCCATATCTGGTGGATGCGCGCACGGTAGCCCCGAGATGTGGGGAAGGTCAAACGCCGGCCGGCAGCAGGATCGCCTGTCCAGGGACGAGCGCGCCCGCCTCGATCCCGTTCACGGCGGTGAGGGCGTCGACGACCGGCCTCGGATCTTCGCCAGGCGAGAGGCGCTCGGCGATCGACCAGAGCGTGTCGCCGGCCTGGATCACGTACGTGCTACGGCCGACCGGACGTTGCTCGGGGGCTCCCTCCAGCGCGCGGACCACGGGCCCCGCCCACGCCGCACCCGCCAGGCTCACGGTCAGGATCACCGCCAGGCGGGTCCTGCCACGGCGGCGAACGTCTGTTCGACTCACCGGCCCATGGTGCCCGAACACGCGTTCGGAGTCAAGGCACGATTCGAACATATGTTTGAACCTCCGGATGCCCCGTGCTACCGTCGCCCGAGCCTAGGAGGGGGCACCGACATGACACCGAGCCGAGCCGAGGAACAGCCGCTCACCGCCCGCCAGCAGCGGATCCTGGACTTCATCGGGACCACGGTCCGGGAGCGCGGCTACCCCCCCACCGTCCGCGAGATCGGCGAGGCGGTGGGCCTCACGTCCTCCTCGAGCGTCCACGCGCAGCTCGCGAACCTCGAGCGTCGTGGCCTCCTGCACAAGGACCCCACGAAGCCTAGGGCGATGACGCTGTCGGACTCGCCCCGGGCGGAGGGGGTCGTCGTGCCGCTGCTCGGTCGGATCGCGGCCGGGTCGCCCACCCTCGCCGTCCAGCACGTCGAGGACCACCTCGTGGTCCCGATGGGGTTCGCCGGCGACGCGGAGCACTTCGCGCTCACGGTCCACGGCGACTCGATGGTCGACGCGGGGATCCTCGACGGGGACGTCGTCATCGTGAAGGCCGGCGAGGCGGCGGAGAGCGGTGACATCGTCGTGGCGGTGCTGCCGGGTCTCGCCGAGGACGAGGCGACGGTCAAGCGGCTCCGCCGCCAGCGCGGTCGCGTCATGCTCGTCCCCGAGAACCCGGCGATGGAACCGTTCGAGATGGATCCCGCGGGGCGGATCGTGGGCACGGTCGTCGCCGTCCTTCGCAAGCTCTAGGCTCGACGGCTCCAAGGTTCGGAGGCCCCGTGTCCACCGACGGTTCGACCGCGCTCGGACGCCAGATCGCATCGCAGGCCCAGCAGCTCGAGGCCGTGCTCGAACGTCCGCTGCCTGAGTCGGCCATCGAACGCCTGACCGGAGCCTCCCGCATCTGGTTCGTCGGGACCGGCACCAGCCAGCACGCGGCCGAGCTCGGCGCGTCGATGTTCGAGGAGGCCGGCCGGCCGGCGCACGCGATGAGCTCGATGACGTTCACGAACCGCACACCTCCGCTCGCGGACGGCGACGCGTTCGTGCTCATCAGCCACAACGCCGGCGCCGAGACGGCCTACGCGGGCGCGGCCTGGACGGTGGCGACCAAAGCCGGGCTCTCGGTCGTCGCGATCACGCGGGTCGGCGGATCCCTCCCGTACGCGGTCGAGACCGTCGAGAAGGAGCCGTCACACACGTACACGGTGAGCTACACCGCGGCGCTCGTGCAGCTTGCTCGGCTTGCGTTCGCGGTGGGGGCCAGCGCGTACGGACCGGAGGTGCTCGGCCGGATCCCCGACGCGGCGCGGTCGGCGATCGCGGATCCCGTGTCGATCGAACAACCCGAGCGCCTGCTCGTGCTGGCCGGCGAGGGACCGGCGGCCGTGACGGCGCGCGAGGGCGCGTTGAAGGTCCGCGAGGCCTCGCGGTTCCCGGCGGAGGGCTACGACGTCGAGTACCTGCTCCACGGCCACGCCGTGCCGCTGAACGCCTCCGACCATCTCGTCACGCTCGCGCCACCGGACAGCCAGGGTCTAACGGCCGGCGTCGAGGCTGCCGCCCGGGCGGTCGGCATCGGCGTGACGCGGGTCGAGGAGTCGGCGGACCTGCCGCAGCTGCTCGCGCAGATCCCGCTCACGGTCCGGCTGCAGTCACTCGCGTTGCGGTTCGCCTCGGAGCGCGAGCAGGATCCCGACGCGGCGATCGAGGGCCCCTGGGACGAGGCGGCGCTGTGGGCGATCGGCTCGCCCTGATCCGGACGCATCGCAACGAACCCGGTGTACGGTCCCGCGATGGAGTTCGACATCCCCGCCTCGTTCGAGCCCCTACCGCGTCATCGCGCCAAGGTGGAGGCGGCGGTCCGCGCCGGTCTCGAGATCGAGGACGTCGTCGCGATGGCGGTGGCGGGGTCCTTCGCCGTGGGGAACGCGGACGAGCTCTCGGACGTCGACCTCCGCTTCTACGTGGCCGAGACCGCCGTCGACCGCACCGTCCGCGCGATCCCGGCGCTCGCCGCGTCCTGCGGGACCGTGATCGCCTCGTTCAGCGGAGAGCACGTCGGGGCACCAGCGCTCACGATCGTCCTGTACGACGACCTCGTGCACGTGGACTTCGACGTGCTCTCCTCGGCAGCGGCGGGCGAACACAATGCCGGCCTCCCCGTCCTCGTCTTGTGGGATCGCGACGGGGTCTCCGCCCGGCTCTCCGAGGATGATCGGCCCGACGTCGCAGGTGACCTGCGATGGATCGAGGACCGGATGTGGACCTGGTGCTGGTACATCCAGTCGAAGATCCTCAGGGGCGAGCTGTACGAGGCACTCGACGGCCTGCAATACGTGCGCGACCGGGTGTTGTTCCGGCTGTTGGCGTTCGAACGTGGCTCGCGGCCTGCCGGCGCGCGACGCGTCGAGGCCGCCCTTGGCGATCGCAGGGAGGCGTTCTCCAGCACGATCACCTCCGCCGATGATCCCGCTGCGGTGCTGTCGGCGCTCCGCGCCGAGATCGGCCTCTACCTCGAACTCAGCGCGCCGCTGTTGGCCGAGCACGGCGTGTCACCGAACGACGGAGCCCGAACGATCGTGCACCAGGCTCTGGACGAGGGGCTCGGCTGGACCCCAAGCGCCGCTCCCTGAGAGGTCGCTCGGCTGTCCGAGGTCCGTTACGTCGCGGCGTCGGCGAGGGAGTGGATCGTCGCCGGGTCCTCGACCCTGGCGAGGAGCGTCGTGACGCCCGCCGACTCCCAGGCGTCCAGCCGATCGTGAACGCGTTCGGCGGGGCCGACGAGGCAGAGCTCGTCGATCATCTCGTCGGTGACGAGCCCGGCCGCCTCGGCCCGCCGACCGTCGAGGAACGCCTCCTGGATCGCCGCCGCGACGTCGCCGAAACCGTACGCGGTCACGAGGTCCTTGTAGAAGTTCGCCTCGCGGGATCCCATCGCCCCGACGTAGAAGCCGAGGAGCGGGCGCAGGCGGTCGCGGCACTCGGTCGGATCCGGCCCGATCGCGAGCGGCACCATGGGGGCGACGTCGAGGGACGCGAGGGACGGATCGCGCCGCCCCGATCCCTCGGCCAACGACGGCGCGAACACCTCGGCCCGCTCCGGCGAGTACAGGAACGGGATCCACCCGTCGGCGATCTCCGCGGCGAGGGCAACGTTCCGCGGCCCCATCGCGGCGAGGAAGATCGGGACGTCGGCCCGGAGCGGCCGCACGTTGGCCTTGAGCGGCTTGCCGGATCCACCGTGCAACGGCAGCGGATAGTTCGGCCCGTCCGACGTGACCGGCTCGTCCCGTCGGAGGACGCGGCGGACGATCTCGACGTACTCGCGCGTCCGTCCGATCGGGTGATCGAACGGCACGCCGTGCCACCCCTCGGCGACCTGCGGCCCCGAGACGCCGAGCCCGAGCCGGAGCCGGCCCCCGGAAAGGTGGTCGAGCGTGATCGCGGCCATCGCCGTCGCGGCCGGGGTGCGCGCCGGGAGTTGAAGGATGCCGGGGCCGATCCCGATCCGTTCGGTGCGCACCGCGATCGTGGCGAGGAGCACGGTCGCGTCCGAGCCCCACGTCTCGGAGACCCAGACCGAGTCGAAGCCGGCGCGCTCGGCCTCGGCCGCGAGCCCGGCGACGTCGTGCGGGCGCCGCTCCCAGTGCCCGAGGTGGATCCCGATCCGCACCCGCGGAGGCTAGCCCGCCGCGCGCTCGGAGGTCGCGACCCGGAGGGGCTCTACGATCGCGAACTCCCGCTCGCCGACCCGCGCCCGGACGAGGGTCCCGTCCTCGCGGGCCTCCTCCGACAGCACCTCGGCTTCGCGGTGCAACATCGCCGTGAGGTCCTCGCGCCCCCACGGGACGAGGATCGTCACGTCCATCGGGAACCGCGGCAGAGAACGTTCGACGAGCTCCATCAGGTCCTCGAGCCCCTCCCCCGTCCGCGCGCTGATCGCGACTGCCTGGGCGTCGAAGCGCGTCGTGAGCCGCGCGCGCTGGTGTTGGGACAGCCGGTCGACCTTGTTGAGCGCGACCACCTCGGGGATGTGCGCGGCTCCGATCTCCCCGAGGACGACGCGGACGGCGTCGATCTGGCCCACGAGCTCGGGCGAAGACGCGTCGGCCACGTGAAGGATCAGCGTCGACCGCGCGACCTCCTCGAGCGTGGAGCGGAACGCCTCGACGAGGTCGTGCGGCAGCTTGCTCACGAATCCCACCGTGTCCGAGATCGTCGCGGCGCGGCCGCTCGGCAGACGGAGGCGGCGGACCGTCGGGTCGAGCGTCGCGAAGAGCTGGTTCGCCACGACGACCTCGGAGTCCGTCAGTGCGTTCATGAGCGTCGACTTGCCGGCGTTCGTGTAGCCGGCGATCGCGACCTGCGGGACGCCCGAGCGCTCGCGGCTCGAGCGCTTCACGTCGCGCTGGCGCGCGAGGTCCTTCAGGTCCTTGCGGAGCTTGCTGATCCGGCGGCGGATGTGTTGGCGGTCGGTCTCGAGCTTCGTCTCGCCGCCGCCCATCCGAGCGCCGATGCCACCGCCCGAACGGCTCATCGCCTCGCCCCACCCGCGGAGCCGCGGGAGGAGGTAGTTCAGCTGCGCGAGCTCGACCTGCGCCTTGCCCTCGCGGCTGCGCGCGTGCAGGGCGAAGATGTCGAGGATCAGCGCGGTCCGGTCGACCACCTTGACCTTCAGCCGCTCCTCGAGGTTGCGGAGCTGACCCGGCGAAAGCTCATCGTCGAGGAGCACCGCCTCGGCGCCGGTCGTGTGCACGGCACGGTGGATCTCCTCGAGCTTCCCGCGCCCGACGAACGTCGCCGGGTTCGGGTCCTGGCGGGTCTGCAGCACGCGCGCCACCGGCTCGGCGCCCGCCGAGTCCGCGAGCGCGGCGAGCTCGTCGAGGTCGGACTCCTCGATGCCCCGGCCGACGCCGACGAGCACCGCCTTCTCCGGGACGCGCGGCCGCCAGGTCGCCGCGAGCGGCGACTCGAGCGTGGTGGCCTGGTGGACCCCGCGGGCTCGCTTGCGTCCGTCCTGCGCCATCGATACGGCTACGCGAGCGTCCGCACGAGGCGGTCCATCGCCTCGGCGAGCCGGTCGTCCGGGACGGTGAGCGAGACGCGCACGTAGCCCTCTCCGCCGGCGCCATACCCGCTTCCCGGCGCGACGAAGACGCCGGCGAGCTCGAGCAGCCGGTCGGAGAACGCCATCGACGTGTCGCCCTCGGGGACCGGCACCCAGACGTAGCAGGAGCCGAGCGGCGGCTTCACGTCCCAACCGAGGCCGTTCAGGGTCCCGACGACGAGGTCGCGGCGACGCTGGTACGTCGCTCGGAGCTCGTCGAGTTGGTCGGCCGGCCCCTCGAGGGCCGCGATCGCGGCGCGCTGGATCGCGGTGAACTGCCCGGAGTCGAGGTTGGTCTTCACGATCCCGAGCGCGCGGATCGCCTCGGCCGAGCCGACCGCCCAGCCGATCCGCCACCCGGTCATGTTGTAGGACTTCGAGGCCGAGCCGAACTCGAGCGCCACGTACTTGGCGCCGGGGGCCTGCAGCACCGACGGGGCCACGTACCCGTCGAACGTGATCTCGCTGTACGCGGCATCGTGCAGCAGGAGCAGGTCGTGCTCGCGCGCGAACGCGACCGACGCCTCGAACGTCGGCGCGTCCGCGACCGCCGCCGTCGGGTTGCTCGGGAAGCTCAGCCACAGGGCCTTCGTCCGCCCGCTCACCGGCGCCGCGCCGAGATCGGGCTGGAACCCCGAGTCGGCCGGCATCGGCAGCGAGACCGGCGTGCCGCCCGCCAGCCGCGTCGACACCCCGTACACGGGGTAGCCGGGGTCCGGGATCAGCGCCTCGTCGCCCGGGTCGAGGAACCCGAACGCGATGTGCCCGATCCCCTCCTTCGAGCCGATCAGCGCCATCACCTCGGTCTCGGGGTCGAGCTCGACGCCGAAGCGCCAGCCGTACCAGGCGGCGACTGCCGTGCGGAACTCGAGCGAGCCGTAGTAGCTCGGGTATCGATGGGTCGAGGGGTCGCGGAGGGCCGCGCGCATCGCCTCGACGATGTGCTCGGGGGTCGGCAGGTCGGGGTCGCCCACGCCGAGCGAGATCACGTCCACGCCCTCGGCCCGCTTGGCCTCGAGCTTGCGGTCGAGCTCGGCGAACAGGTACGGCGGGAGCGTCTCGATGCGCTTCGCGATCCTCACCAGGCGACCCCCCGGGCGTCGAGCCATGCCTCGTCGAGCGTCCCCTCGAAGACGCGCTCGGCGGGGCCGATCAGGTAGACCTGGTCGTCGGCTCGGTCCACGACGACGCTCCCGCCCGGGAACCGCACCTCGGCGCGGGCCGGGACGAGCCCAGCCTCGTTCGCGGCGACGAGCGCGGCGCAGGCGCCGGTACCGCACGCCATCGTCTCGCCCGAGCCGCGCTCCCACACGCGCAGGCGGACCGCGCCGTCGTCGATCGTCACGAACTCGACGTTCGTCTTCTCGGGGAAGCGGTCGTCGTGCTCGATACGGGGCCCGAGCGTCCGCACGTCGATCTCGGCAGGGTCCTGCTCGACGAACAGCACGAGGTGCGGGTTGCCCATCGAGACCGCGCTCGCCTTGAAGGCACGCCCGTCCACCTCGAACGGCTCGGTGAGGAACGTCTCGCCGGCGTGTCCGTCCATCGGGATCTCCTCGCGCGCGAACGCCGGCGGTCCCATCCCGACGGTCACGGTCTCGACGACGCCGTCGCGAACGTCGAGCGACAGGTGCTTCGTCCCGCCCCGCGACCCGACCTCGAGCTCGGTCTTCCTCGTGTGGCCGTGCTCGAACACGAGCTTGCCGAGGCATCTGATCCCGTTGCCGCACATCTCGGCGAGCGAGCCGTCGGCGTTGCGGTAGTCCATGAAGAAGTCCTCGCCGGCAGCCCCGTGGGTCACGCGGATCACGCCGTCGGCACCGATCCCCGTGTGTCGGTCGCACACCGCGGCGACGAACGCCTCGTGCATGGGGCGGGCGTCGTCGAGGTCCTCGAGCATGACGAAGTCGTTCCCGGTGCCGTGGTACTTCCACATCCGGATCGGCTCAGCCACGCAGGTACCCCGTCATCTCGTCCACCGGCGCCGCGCCGTCCTCGTCGGCCGGGAACCAGCGGATCCGCGGATCTCGCCGGAACCAGGCGAGCTGTCGACGCGCGAGCGCCCTCGTGCGCTTCACGGTCTGCGCGATCGCATCCTCCAGGGACAGCGTCCCGTCCAGGTGCCGCGCGAACTCAGCGTACCCGATGGCCTGGCTCGCGGTGAGCCATCCCTCGAACCCACGACGGACCAGGTCCTCGACCTCCTGCAGCCATCCGTCGTCGAGCTGGCGTCGGACGCGGCGCTCGATGCGTTCGGCCAGCATCGGGCGCGGGTGCTCGATCCCGGCGGCCCGGACACGCTCCGGCGGATAGCGTTCCCACGCCTCGGCGAAGCTCGAGAAAGGCCGGCCGGTGAGCTCGTTCACCTCCAGCGCGCGCACCGTCCGGCGAACATTGTCGGGCTCGATGCGCTCGGCCGCGACCGGGTCGATCTCGGCGAGGCGCCCGTGGAGCGTGCGCGCGCCGACGGCGACCGCCTCGCGTTCGAGCCCGTCGCGGACGCCCGGGTCGGTCGGCGGGAAGACGAGGTTGTCGACGATCGCCCGGAAGTACAGGCCGGAGCCGCCGACGAGCAGCGCACGCCGACCGCGGGCCGAGATGTCACCGATCGCGTCCCGTGCGAGGCGCTGGTACTCGGCGACGGTGAACCCCTGGCTCGGCTCGACCACGTCGAGCAAGTGGTGCGGCACGCGCGTACGTTGCTCACGCGACGGCTTCGCCGTGCCGACGTCCATGCCGCGGTAGACCGTGGTCGAGTCGACCGACACGATCTCGGCGCCGAGGCGTTCGCCGACCCGGAGGCTCGCCTCGGTCTTGCCCGCCGCGGTCGGCCCGACGATCGCGAGCAGGGGTCGACCGTCGCCGCGGGCGGCCATCAGCCGACGGGCGCCGGCTCCCGGGCGAGCTCGCCGGCCAGGTGGTGCGGATGTGCCGTGACGATCCGCGCGTCGAGGAACGTGCCGGGGGCGAGCTCGCCCGGAAGGTGCACGACGCGGTTCGTGCGAGTCCGACCCTGGACACCGCCCTTGCGGCCGGTGCCTTCGACCAGCACCTCCACGGTGGACCCGACCTGCTCGCGCATGCGCTCGAGGGAGATCGTCTCCTGCAGCGCCACGAGGCGGTCGAACCGTTCCTGGACGACCTCCTTGGGGACCTGCAAGTCCATGAGGGCGGCGCGGGTGCCGGGCCTCGGCGAGTACTGGAACGTGTACGCCTGATCGAACCGCGCGCGGCGTACGACGTCGAGCGTGTCCGCGACGTCCTCCTCGGTCTCGCCCGGGAACCCGACGATGATGTCGGTACTCACGGCGATGTCGGGGATCGCGGCGCGGATCCGTTCGAGCCAGCCGAGGTAGCGCTCGCGCCGGTAGCTGCGCCGCATCGCCTTCAGGATGCGGTCCGAGCCCGACTGGAGCGGGAAGTGGATGTGTTCGCAGACGTGCTCGCTCTCGGCCATCGCGTCGATCACGTCCGGGGTGAAGTCGTGCGGGTGCGGGCTCGTGAACCGGATCCGGCTGATGCCGTCCACCTCGTTCACGGCGCGGAGCAGCTCGGCGAACAGCGGCCGGCGGGACGAGCCCGGGACGGTGAGGTCGCGGCCGTACGTGTTTACGTTCTGCCCGAGCAGCGTCACCTCGACCACGCCGGCCCGCGCGAGTCCCTGCACCTCGGCGAGGACGTCGCCGATGGGGCGCGAGAGCTGCGGGCCGCGTACGAGCGGCACGATGCAGAACGTGCACGCGTTGTCGCAGCCGACCGCGATCGAGACCCAGGCGTGATGCGGCACCTCTCGGCGCGCCGGAAGCGCGCTCGGGAACACCTCGGTGTACTCACGCACGTCGAGCTGCGGGCCCTCGGCCTCGGCGCGGCGGAGCAGGTCGAGCAGCCCCGGCAGCGCGTGCGTCCCGACGACGACGTCGACCCACGGCGCACGCTCCTGGATCGTGCCCCCGTCCTTCTGAGCGAGGCAGCCCGCGACCACGATCCGCATCCGCGGGTTGCGCTCCTTGAGCGGTCGCAGGTGACCGAGGTTGCCGTAGAGACGGTTGTCCGCGTTCTCCCTGATCGCGCACGTGTTGAACACGACGACGTTCGCCTCGGCCGCGTCCTCGGTCGAGACGTAGCCGTCGGTGGTGAGCAGGCCGGCGATCCGTTCAGAGTCGTGCTCGTTCATCTGGCAACCGAACGTGCGCAGCAGGTAGCGGGGTTCGCCCATCGCACCGAGGGTACACCGCGCGCCGAGCCCTCCTGGTTTCAGGCGACGAGCCGGTACCCCATCCCCCGGACGGTCTCGATCGTGCCGTCGCCCAGCTTCTTCCGCAGGTACCGTCGTCGTCGTCCTCGCCCGGCTCCGACTGGTCGTCGCGCCGAGCCTGTTCGAGATCGTCATCGAGCTCGATCGCCTCGACGTCCGTCGGGTCGCTCCAGGGCTGGCTGATGGCCATCCCCAACCCCAGACCCACGACGGCCGTGAGGCCGAGCACCGCGACCTTTCCCCAACGCATCATCCCTCACTCCTTCCTTCGTGCCTTCGTGCTGCCTACCGGGCTTCAACAGGTTGAGCACGAGACGCTTCGGTCGCCGCAGGAGCGGGCCCACCCCGTCGGCGATCTCCGCCGCGCCCGGACGTTCCCCCGGTTCGAACGCCATCGCTGCCTCCACGACCCATCGCAACTCGGGCGGCACCCGCGCCGGGAGCGGCTCGACCTCGGTCACGAGCTGCGTGCACCGCTCGTTCGGTGACCATGTGCCCTCCGGGGCATCCGGGAAGGCTCGCTTCCCGGTCAGGGATTCGTTAGAGCGTGACCCCCAAGCCCCAGACGTCCGCCGGCGGGCCGACCGAACCCGGTGACGGCTTGCACTGCTCCGGCGCCATGTAGGCATCCGTTCCGATCGGCACATCCAGCCGCGCGGCCGCTTCGAACGACCGCGCGATGCTGAGGTCGATCAGCCGGGACGGCGCTCCCATGACGAGGTTCTTGGGCTTCACGTCGAGGCGCACGATGGATGCGCCGTGCAAGTAGTGGAGCGCGGACGCCACCTCGGCTACCAGCGACGCAGCCTGTTCGACCTCGAGCGGGCCGAACCGCCGGATCAGGGTGGACAGACGCGGTCCGTCCACGAGCTCGAGGACGATGTGTGGTTGCTCCGCGTCTAGACCCGGCTGCAGCAGCCGCGCGATCGCTGGATGGTTCACCGAGGCGAGTACCTCGGCCTCGCCCTGCAACCCGCGCACGGCGCCGACGTCGGTGAGACGTCCCGGACGCAGGACCTTCACGACGACCGGCCGGTAGAGCCGCTCGTCGTACGCTACGTACGCCTCGTACCGCGGTCACCGCCGAGGAGCTCCTGCGCGAGCAGTTCGGGGGCGATCTCGTCGCCCGGGGCGAACCCCCAACCGGTGTCACGTCGCTCGATCGTCGTCGTCATCGGGCTCTCCCTGTCGTGGCCTCGATGACGAACGTATCCGCGGGCCGTGAGGCAGCCCTAAGACGCCCGTGAGACTCCTCTCATCTCAGTGCGGGCATCAGGCCCGCATGGCGAGGCGAGCGGAGCTACTTCGCGTACTCGATCGAACGCGTCTCGCGGACCACGGTGATCTTGATCTGGCCCGGATACTGGAGCTCCTCCTCGACCTGCTTCGCCATGTCGCGGGCGAGCACCTGCGCGGCCAGGTCGTCCACGTCCGCGGGCTTGACCATCACGCGGACCTCACGCCCAGCCTGCATCGCATAGACCTTCTCGACGCCCGCGTAGCTCGTGCAGATCTCCTCGAGCCGCTCGAGCCGCTTGATGTAGGTCTCGAGGCTCTCGCGCCGCGCCCCGGGGCGCCCGCCCGAGATCCCGTCGGCGATCTGCGCGACCACCGCCTCGATCGTGCGCTGCTCGACCTCGCCGTGATGCGACTCGATGCAGTGCACGACGTCGGGGTCCTCCTTCAACCGCCGGGCGATCTCCGCGCCGATGATCGCGTGGGATCCCTCGACCTCGTGGGTCACCGCCTTCCCGATGTCGTGGAGGAACGCGCCGCGCTTGGCGATCTTCGGATCGAGCCCGATCTCCGCGGCGAGGGCGCTGGCGATGTGGGCGGATTCGACGAGGTGCTTCAGCACGTTCTGGCCGTAGCTCGTCCGGTACTGGAGCCGGCCGAGGAGCTTGATCAGCTCCGGATGGACGTCGGTGAGACCGACCTCGGCGACGGCGTCCTCCCCGGACTTCCGGATCTGCTCCTCGAGGTCGCGGACGGAGCGCTCGTGGACCTCCTCGATCCGCGCGGGCTGGATCCGTCCGTCCTGCACGAGCTTCTCGAGGGTCATCCTCGCGGCTTCCCGCCGCACGGGGTCGAAGCAGGACAGCACGACCGCCTCGGGCGTGTCGTCGATGATGATGTTGACGCCGGTCGCCGCCTCGAACGCCCGGATGTTGCGGCCCTCGCGTCCGATGATCCGGCCCTTCATGTCCTCGCTCGGGAGCGAGAACACGCTGACGCTCGACTCCGCCGTCTGCTCCGACGCGACCCGCT
>DASUQI010000052.1:0-13469 GCA_036280655.1 Actinomycetota bacterium | reverse complement strand
GCCTGCTCGGAGATCGCGCGCATCGCGTCGTCGGTGAACTCGAGCTCGACCCCGTCGAACTCGAAGAACTTCATGTACTGCTTCACGAGCGCGTTCTTCGGCTGGGTGAGGATGTCGACGAGTGCGCCCTTGTCGAGGTTGTGCACGTTGGTGATCACCGGCAGCCGCCCGACGAACTCGGGGATCAGCCCGTACTTCAGCAGGTCCTCGGGCAGCACCTGGCCGAGGATCGCGCCGAGGTCCTTCTCCTCGACGCGTCGGACGTCGGCGCCGAACCCGATCCCCCGCGAGCCGATCCGGCTCTCCACGATCTTCTCGAGGCCGGCGAACGCGCCGCCGCAGATGAACAGGACGTTCGTCGTGTCGATCTGGATGAACTCCTGGTGCGGGTGCTTTCGGCCGCCCTGCGGCGGGACCGACGCGGTGGTGCCCTCGAGGATCTTCAGCAGCGCCTGCTGCACGCCCTCGCCCGAGACGTCGCGCGTGATCGAGGGGTTCTCGGACTTGCGCGCGATCTTGTCGACCTCGTCGATGTAGATGATCCCAGTCTCGGCCTTCTTCACGTCGTAGTCCGCGGCCTGGATCAGCTTCAGCAGGATGTTCTCGACGTCCTCACCGACGTAGCCCGCCTCCGTGAGCGCGGTGGCGTCCGCGATCGCGAACGGGACGTTCAGCATCTTCGCCAGGGTCTGCGCGAGCAGCGTCTTCCCGCAGCCGGTGGGGCCGAGGATCATGATGTTCGACTTCTGCAGCTCGACGTCCTGGTCCTTCGCGCCGACCTGGATCCGCTTGTAGTGGTTGTAGACCGCGACCGACAGGACCTTTTTGGCGTTGTCCTGTCCGATCACGTACTCGTCGAGGAACGCGTAGATCTCCTGCGGCTTCGGCAGCTCCTCGAGCTTGAGCTCGGAGGTCTCGGAGAGCTCCTCCTCGATGATCTCGTTGCACAGATCGATGCACTCGTCGCAGATGTAGACGCCGGGGCCGGCGATCAGCTTCTTCACCTGTTTCTGCGACTTGCCGCAGAACGAGCACTTCAGCAGGTCCGAGTCGCCGATCCTCGCCATCGCTCTCTGCCCCCCTGCGTCGTGCGGCCGGTCTCCGTCCGACGCCGAATCCTACGACGACGCGGCGGCCGCCGCTGCGAGTTCGGGCGTGATCTTGCGGCTCGTGATGACCTCGTCCACGACCCCGTACTCCACGGCCTCCTCGGCGGTCAGGATGAAGTCGCGGTCGGTGTCCTTCCCGACCTTCTCGAGCGACTGGCCCGTGTGCTGGGCGATCAGCTGATCGAGCAGCTGGCGGTACCGGATGATCTCCTTGGCCTGGATCTCGATGTCCACCGCCTGGCCCTGCGCGCCACCGTGCGGCTGGTGCAGGAGGATCCGCGAGTGCGGCAGCGCGTAGCGCTTGCCCTTGGTGCCCGCGAGCACGAGCACGGCCGCCGCGGACGCCGCCTGACCCATGCAGATCGTGGAGACATCCGGCTTGATGTACTGCATCGTGTCGTAGATCGCGAACAGCGACGTGATGTCGCCGCCCGGCGAGTTGACGTAGAGGTTGATGTCCTTGTCCGGGTCCTCGGACTCGAGGTGCAGCAGCTGCGCCATCACGAGGTTGCCGACCGCGTCGTCGATCGGCGTGCCGAGGAACACGATCCGCTCCTTCAGCAGTCGAGAGTAGATGTCGAACGAGCGCTCACCACGGCTCGTCTGCTCGACGACGACGGGAACGAGGTAGTCCTTCATGACGTCTCCTCTGCGGTTTCGCCGGCGGCCGGGCTCGGCTCGGGATCGCCGTTCGGCTTCTCCTGACCGGAGTCCGACCGGATGTCTGCGTGCTCGACGAGGAGGTCGAGCGCCTTGGAGCGGATGATATCACCGGCCAGTGATACGACCTGACCGCTTCGCGTCAGGTTCTTGGCCAGTTCCTTCGGGTCCCGTCCGATCGCGGTGGCGAGCGACGAGATCTCGCGGCCGATCTCGTCTTCGGAGACCTGGAGCTCCTCCTGACGCGCGACCGCCTCGAGGACGAGATCGGCCTTGATCGCGCGGAGCGCGTGGTCGCGCGCCTCCGAGCGGAACCGGAGCTCGTCCATCCCCTGCGCCTCGAGGAGCTGCGGCAGGGTCATGCCGGCCTGCTGCGCGCGTTCGCTCGCGTGGGCGACGCGGTGCTCGACCTCCTCGTCGACGAGCGTGTCGGGGAGCTCCACCTCGACCGATGAGATCAGCTCGTCGAGGACGCGGTCCCGAACGTCCGCGTCGGCGGCGCGGTCCCGACTCCGTCCCAGCTGCTCGCGGATGTTCTCGCGGAGCTCGTCGAGCGTGTCGAACTCCGAGGCGACCTTCGCGAACTCGTCGTCGGCCTCCGGCAGCTTCTTGCCCTTGACCTCCTTCACGAGGACGCGGAAGGCGACCTCCTCCCCTGCGTGCTCCCCCGCCCCGGGGCCGAGCGTGTCGTTGAACGCGAGGATCTCGCCCGCGCGCTTGCCCTCGAGCTCGGCGTCCATCTTCTCGCCGAACTCGCCCGAGCCGATCGCGTACAGGTAGTCGGGCCTCGTCCCCTCCGGGATCTCCTCGTCGTGCACGGTGGCGCGCACGTCGATCACCGCGTAGTCGCCCGAGCGCGCGGGCCGGCCCACGGTCTCGAGCTCGGCGAACCGGTCGCGGAGCGAGTCGAGGAACCGGGCGACGTCCTCGTCGGAGATCGGGATCGCGGGGCGTTCGACGCGGATCCCCTTGTACGCGCGCTCCTCGAGCGTGAGCCTGGGCCGGACCTCGACGACGGCGGTGAACACGAGCGGCCGGCCCTCCTCGACCTCGCCGAGCTCGATGTCGGGATCGGTGATCGGCGCGAGGTCGTGCTCGCGCACGGCCTCCCGGTAGTAGGACGGGACCGAGTCCTCGAGGAACTCGCCCAGCACCGCCTCGCGGCCGAACTGCGCGTCGATCACCTGCTTCGGCACCTTCCCCTTGCGGAACCCGGGGATCTTGACCGCCTGCGCGATCTTCCGGTACGCGCGGTCGAGGTCCTTGCCGAACTCGTCGGGGGGCACCTCCACGGTGAGCTTCACGGTGTGCTTGTCGGTGTGTTCGAGCGTCGTCTGCATGGGACCCGAGCGTATCGGAACGGCCGCTCGACTATCGTGCGCGGGACGGCGGTCGAGGAGCGAGATGTACGAGGAGGAGCTCGCGTTCGCGAACGAGCTCGCGGACCGCGCGGGCGAGATCGGTCTTTCGTACTTCCGCGGCTCGTTCGAGGTGCACGAGAAGGCCGACCGCACCCCCGTCACCGAGGCCGACCTCGCGATCGAGGCTGCGATGCGCGCGGCCGTCCGGGAGCGCTACCCCGGCGACGGTGTCCTCGGGGAGGAGGGCGGGGAGGAAGGGGACGCGACGCGCCGGTGGGTCGTCGACCCGATCGACGGGACGAAGAACTTCGCGGACGGGGTCCAGATCTGGTCGAACCTGATCGCGCTCGAGGTCCACGGCGAGCCCGTGGTCGGCGTCGTGAACCTCCCCGCCCTGGACGAGCGGTACGAGGCTGCTCGTGGAGGCGGCGCCCGCCTGAACGGCGAGCCGATCCACGTCTCGCGCGCCGACCGGATCCCCCGGGCCTTCGTCGTGTTCGCCGGGATGGAGGACTGGCGCACGGGCGAGTACGCGGACGGGGTGCAGGCTCTGGTCGCGGAGGCCCGGAGGAACCGAGGGTTCGGCGACGCCTGGGGCCACTGCCTCGTCGCGCGGGGCTCCGCCGACGTGATGGTGGAGCTCGAGCTCGCCACGTGGGACTTCGCCGCGCTGAAGGTCCTCGTCGAGGAGGCGGGCGGCCGGATCAGCCAGTTCGACGGGTCGCCGCTCGCCCACGGCGGGACCGTCCTGACGACGAACGGGACCCTGCACGACGAGGTCGTCGCCCGGCTCGCCGGGCGGCCGGCCGCTCGCTAGTCGACCCGGCGCATCGCGGCCCTCGCCTCGGCCGGCCCGACCTCCGCCTTGCGGTAGTTGAACAGCGCGAAGCGGTCGCACGTCGTCTCGGCCGAAAGCCCGCGGCCGTGCTCGGAGTGCAGATACCAGTGCATCCACTCGTGCAGGTAGAGGAAGCGCAGGACCTCCCGTGGCTTGCGGAACGTCACGCCCTCGGTCAGCCAGATGAACCGCATCGAGCGCCCCGGCCGTCGCTTCGCACCGAACGCCACGACCTCGCCGAACGGCAGGAAGGGCTGGGGCAGCTGGAGGGTCATCGTCTTCGCCTCGAGATCGGTCATCGCGGCGAGGTGCGGCTGGACCCGGTACCGCAGCGGCGTGACGACCACCTCGTAGCCGTCAGCGTCGGGCAGGCCGGCGAGCATGCGGCGGACCTTCCCTTCCGGGAGGTCGTCGACCCGGGACGTGATCACCACGGACCCAGGCTAGCCGCGGCCGCCGTCGGGGCGGGCGGACTCGAACCGCCGACCTCCTGCTCCCAAAGCAGGCGCGCTACCAGGCTGCGCTACGCCCCGTCCCGGCGATGCTATCGCGCTAGCCCGATGCTTCGGCCTCATCGGACAGGTCCTCGACGAGGAGGTTGTCGAAGGCGACCTCGAGGCCCGACGAGCTGACGAACGTGGGCCCGGCCGCCGCCATCCCCTCGCCCGGGCGAGCACCCTTAGACGTCGGCCGATTGGCCCGCGGTCGCGGTGATAGAACAGGGGTCGCCCATGCGAACCCTCTCCCGCCAGGACGTCGGCCTGCGGGAGGCCGCCGTCGACCTCCGAGGCGTCACCCGGCTGTTCGGCGAGGTTCCCGCCGTCGTGCGCGTGAACCTCGCGATCGAGCGCGGCGAGGCCGTGGTGCTGCGCGGGCCGAACGGGGCCGGCAAGAGCACACTCCTCCGGATCGTCGCGACGTCGCTGTCGCCGACCTATGGCGGAGGCGCCGTCCTCGGATTCGACCTGGCGAACGAGCGGGAGCAGATCCGTCGTCGCTGCGAGCTCCTCACCCACCGGACCCGGCTCTACGAGGAGCTGTCCGCCCGGGAGAACCTGCTTCTGTTCGCCGACCTGCTCCGGATCGAGCCCGCCCGAGTCGACGAGGCGCTCGAACACGTCGGCCTCGCACAGGACGCGGATGAACGCGTGCGCGGCTTCTCCCACGGCATGCGCCAGAAGGTCGCGGTGGCGCGGACGATCGTCCGAGACCCCGAGTTGCTGCTCCTGGACGAACCGGCCACCGGCCTGGACGACTCGGCGCGGGCCGTCGTCGACGCGATGATCCTGGATGCGGCCGCGAAGGGCCGCACGATCGTGATCGCGACGCATCACGCCGTGACCGCCGACCTATCGGCGCGCGTCGTCTCGATGCGCGACGGTCACGTCGAGGGGCAGACGTGACGTTCCTACGCCAGGCGGGCGTGATCGCGCGCAAGGATCTGCGGATCGAGATCCGCGGGCGGCACGCAGTCGGGACGATGGTGCCGTTCGCCGCGACGATCCTGATCGCGTTCGGGTTCGCGTTCGGCCCCGGCCGCGACGTGCTCGAACGCGTGGCGCCGGGCCTCTTGTGGATGGCCCTGCTGTTCTCGGCCGTGATGGCGTCGCGCCGCGCCTATCAGGTGGAGACCGAGGACGGCGCGCTCGAGGGGCTGCTGCTCGCCCCGATCGACAAGGCGACGGTCTTCCTCGGCAAGACCGCGGCGGTCGCGCTCGAGCTGCTCGTCCTCACGATCGCGATCCTGTTTCTCGTCGTGCTCCTGTTCGACCTCGCGCTCGCCGACCTCGGACCGGTGGTGCTCGCCTTCGCGCTCGGCGTCGTCGGGCTCGCGACGGTCGGGAGCCTCTTCGGCGTCGTGGCCGAGTACGCTCGGACGCGCGAGGCGATCTTCCCGCTGCTCGTCCTGCCCCTCGTGACGCCGGTCCTGATCGCGGGCGTGCGCGCCACGGATCTCGCGACGTCGGGGCAGGCGGCGGAGGCCGCCTCGTGGCTCGGCCTGCTGGCGGCGTTCGACGTCGTCTTCGTGAGCGCCGGGATCCTGGTGTTCGGCTACGTGATGGAGGACTGATGGAGGTCGCCGAGCGGACGTTCGGCAAGGCCGTGTCGCGCACGGGCGAGCGCACGCTGGGCGCGCTCACGCTCGTGGCGCTCGGGATCTCGGCCGTCCTGTCCCTCGTGGTGGCGCCCGCGGACGCGATCCAGGGCGACGTGCAGCGGCTGATGTACGTCCACGTCCCGTCGGCGTGGCTCGCCTACCTCGCGTTCTTCGTCGTGTTCGTCGCGAGCATCGCCTACCTGCGGACGAAGAAGACGCGCTGGGATCGGCTCGCCGCCGCCTCGGCCGAGCTCGGCGTGCTGTTCACCTCGCTCGCGATCGCGCTCGGGATGCTGTGGGGCAAGCCGGTGTGGGGGACGTGGTGGACGTGGGACCCGCGGCTCACCACGACGGCGGTGCTCCTGCTGATCTACGTCGGGTACGTCGCAGTCCGCAAGATCACCGACAACCCGGGGCGACGCGCCCGCTGGGCGGCGGTCGTCGGCATCATCGGGTTCATCGACGTGCCGATCGTGCATCTGTCCGTCGTGTGGTGGCGCTCGCTCCACCAGGGACCGACGTTCTTCCGCCTCGGGGGTCCCCAGATCGAGGGCACGATGCTGCTCGCGCTGCTGGTCGGCGTCGCCGCGTTCACCCTCACCTACGCGTACCTGATGACGGTGCGGCTCCGCGTTGGCCGGCTGGAGGAGCGCGCGGCGCGCGAGGCGCTCGCGCCGGCGGCGGAGGGTGAGCCCTGATGGACGCGAACGCCGGCTACGTGATCGTCGGGTACCTGCTCACGACGCTCGCGCTCGGCGGGTACACGCTCCGGCTGTTCGCGCGTGCCCGTGCCGCGAGGCGCCGGGCCCACGCGGTGGCCGAACGACGGCGCCCCGCATAGCCGTCAAACGCCGCCTGCGGGGACGCGTTACGTCGACCCGGCGACCTCCCTCGCCTGCTCGATCAGCTCCTGAGCCTGCCCGCGCTGGACGCCGAACGGCGCCGAATCCAGGTACGCCTCGAACGCCTCGACCGCCTCGCCCGGCCGGTCGAGCCCGTCGAGGAGGATCACGCCGCGGAAGAACAGGGCCTCCGGGTAGGTGGGATCGGTCTCGAGCGCCCGGTCCACGGACGCGAGCGCCTCCTGCGGGCGCTCGCCGATGTACAGGATGTACCCGACGTGCGCGAGCGCCTCGGCGTCGTCGGGGTCGAGCTCGAGCGCCACCGCGTACTCCGCGAGCGCCTCCTCGATCATCTGCGCGTCGAGGTACCGGTGCGCGAGATCGAGTCGCGCGGCCAGGTCGTCCGGGTGGTCCCGGACCCGCTGCTCGAAGGAAGCGAGCGGATCCTCGGCCGACTCGGGCGGTGCCGATGCATCGCCCGGCGTGGGCTCGGCGTCGCGGACGAGCGCCGCCACCACCATCGCGAGCACCACGCCGGCGATCAGCGCCGCCACCGCCCACGGGGGAACGCGTCGGGGCTCGCTCGACGCACCGTCCGCGGTCGCGGTCCTCGACGCGACGCGGACCTGGGCGGGAGGCGAGTGCTCCCGACGTTCGAGCGCGCGCTCGACGCGCGCCATCCGCGCGTCGGTCGCCTCGCGCAGACGAACGTACTCGTCCTCGTCGAGCGCTCCTGCGGCGTGGGCGTCCTCGAGATCCGCGCGCGAGCGAAGGAGCGCGAGCCGCCCGTCCTGAAGCGGGTCGTCCGGAGGTTCGAGCGGCGCCGGGTCGCGGCGGGTGAGCCCGGCCACCACGCCGGCCGCGGCCAGCATCCCGAGCCCGGCGACCGCAGACGCCGCGAGGACGGGGTTCACGAGCGCCCCCCGACGGGATCCCCGGCCTCGACCGCCGGTCGATCGCGGTCCGGTCGCCGGCGGACCAGCAGGAACCACACCGCCGCCCCGGCGAGGACGCCGACGATCGGGACCGCCCACGGCAGGAGGTTGAGCCCCTCCTTCGTGGGCGCGAGGAGCACCCACTCGCCGTAGCGGTCGACGAAGAACGCGCGGATCTGCTCGGGGGTCTGCCCCGCGGCGAGCTTGTCAGCGATCTCGGCCCGCATCTCGCCCGCGAGGCGCGACGGCGAGTCGGCGACGGACAGGTTCTGACACACCGGACACCGCAGCCCCGCCGCGATCTCGTGCACGCGGTCGTCGGCGGTGCGGACGCCGTCGTCCGCGCCGCCCGCGACGAGCGCCGCCACGACGATCACGGCCACGGCGCCCACGAGGAACAGCCAGGTCCGCACGGTCCGGTTCACGACTCGTCCCCGGTTCGGAGCGCCCGCTCGATGTTCTCGGTCAGCCACTCGTAGTTGACGGCTCCCGTGGTCTTCGCGGCGATCGTCCCGTCCGGGTCGATCACGAACGTCTCCGGCACGCCGAACACGCCGTAGTCGATGGCCGTGTCCGATCCCGGGTCCTCGACGAGCGGCCAGTCGCCGCCGAGCTCGTCGCGGAACGCGAGCCCCGCCTCCGGCGTGTCCTCGAACGAGACGCCGAGCACGACGACGCCCCGCTCGCGGTACCGCCCCCACGCGGCCGAGAGCGCCCGGTGCTCGTCGCGGCACGGGATGCACCAGGAGGCCCAGAAGTTGACCACCACGACCTGGCCGTCGAGATCTCCGAGATCAACCGTCCCCTCGTCGTCGATCCTCGGCAGCGAGAAGTGGGGAGCCTGCTGGCCGATCAGCTCGCTCGGGAGGGCCCGCGGATCCCCGTCGAGCCCCGACGCGAGCAGGAGCGCGAACACCAACAGCGGCGCCACGACGAGCGCGACCGTCGCCCACCGCCGGCGCGAGTCGCGGCCGTCGACGGCGTCGGCCCCGCCCGCCTCGGTCTCGACGGCGTCGTCGGTCTCGGCGCTCACACTCGCACCTCCTCGCGCGTGTCGGGAAGGGACGGGACCGGCGTCCGGCTCGTCCGCGCGTGGGTCGGCCATGCCGCGACCACGCCGCCGAGCGCCATCACCGCGCCGCCGAGCCACAACAGGCCGATCCCCGGGTTCACGAAGAACCGGAACGCCGCCTGCTCTCCCCCGTCCACGGTCACGAGCGAGGCGTACAGGTCGACGAGCCCGTTGAACGGGGTGCCGGCGCGGATCGACGGCGTGCCGATCGGCTCCGACGAGGCCGGATACAGGTTGAGCGATGGGTGGAGCTGCACGACCTCGTCGCCGCTCGAGGCATCGAACACCGTGAGGTCGGCGACGAGCACGCGGCGGTGCGGCTCGTCGCGGCTCGAGAGCCGGTCGAGCCGGAGCTCATAGCCCTCGACCCGCACGCGATCGCCGACCGCGATCGTCACCTCGCCCGAGCGGTCGAACATCGCCGCCCACGACACCCCGAGCACCGCGACCACGAGACCGAGGTGCACGACGAGCCCGCCGTAGAGCCGGTGGTTCCGTGCGATGGCCGCGCCGGTCGCCCGTACGACGGAGCCGAGGGCCCGGCGCTGCGCGCGCACCCCGCGCGCCATCTCCGCCATCGCGGCCACGCCGACGAACGCCGCGAGCCCGAACACGAGCACGGCCCCCACGCCCGCGCCCGAGAGCGCGAGCAGCGCCGCGGCGATCGCGGCCGCCCACGCCGGCGGCTGCAGGCGGCGCAGGACGGCCGAGAGCGAGGCCGCCCGCCACGGCAGGATCGGCCCGATCCCCATGAGGAACAGGAGCAGGAGGGTGACCGGGGCCGCGTTCCGGTTGAAGTACGGCGCGCCCACCGACACCTTGTCGCCCGTGAGCGCCTCGGCGAGCAGCGGGTAGATCGTGCCGACGAGGATCGTGAACGTGAGCACGAGCAGCAGGATGTTGTTGCCGAGGAACACGCTCTCCCGCGAAAGCGGCGTGTCGAACGTCGCCTCGGCGCGCAGCGCGTCGCGGCGCCACGCGATCAGGCCGAACCCGCCCATCAGGACCAGCGTGAGGAACGCGAGATACAGTGGGCCGACGACCGAGTCGGCGAACGCGTGCACCGAGGACAGGATCGTGCCGCGGGTAAGGAACGTCCCGAGCACCGTGAGCGCGAACGTGCCGACGATCAGCGACAGGTTCCAGACCTTCAGCATCCCGCGGCGCTCCTGCACCATCACCGAGTGCAGGAACGCGGTCCCGGTGAGCCACGGGAGCAGCGCGACGTTCTCGACCGGGTCCCACGCCCAGTACCCGCCCCACCCGAGGACGCCGTAGGACCAGAGCGCGCCGAGCGTGAGCCCGATCGTGAGGAAGACCCAGGCCGCGAGTGTCCACCGCCGCGTCACCCGCATCCAGGCGTCGCTCACGCGCCCCGTCGCGAGCGCGGCGATCGCGAACGCGAACGGCACGGTGAACCCGATGAACCCGAGATACAGGAACGGCGGGTGCGCGGCCATGAGCGGGTGGTTCTGCAGGAGCGGGAGCGGCCCGCGTCCGTCGGGCGGCGCCGTCGCGAGCGTCGCGAACGGCGTCGTCGGTCCGAGCACCAGCAGCAGGTAGAACGCGGAGACGCCGAGCATCACCGCGAGCGCCCAGGGGAAGGTCTCGGGCCGGCGTGAACGGAAGCGGAACGCCACCGCGGCCAGGTACCCGCCGAGCACGAGGTTCCACAGCAGCAGCGATCCCTCGTCGGCCGACCAGAGCGCGAGCACCTTGAAGAACATCGGCGTCGCGCGGCTCGAGTTCGTCGCGACGTAGCGGACCGTGAAGTCGTCGGCGAGCAGCGCGGCGAGCATCGCGAGGTTCGCGACGAGGACGAGCGCGAACAGCGAGTACGCGGCGGTGCGCGCGCTCTCGACGAGGTGGATCCGGTTCGTCCGGACGCCGACGATCGCGGCGATCCCGCCGTACAGCGCGAGCGCGAGGGCGAGCGCGAGCGCGATCGTCCCGACGAACGCGGGCACTAGTTCACCTCGACCGGCGAGGGCGTGTGCCCCGGCGCCGGCGGGCGGTACTCCTCACCGTGCTTCACGAGCATCGTGTCGGAGTGGAACGCGCCGTCCGCGAACGTGCCCTCGAGCACGACGCCGGTCCCGGTCTGGAACAGCGCCGGCGTGCCGCCCGTATGCACGACCGTCATGCGCGTGGTCCCGTCGGTGACGACGAACCCCACGCCCCGGCCCACGTCGTGGACCGAACCCGGCACCACCTGGCCGCCGAGCCGCAGGTACTCGCCCGGGGCGGGCTGGTCCGCAAGCAGCTCGGTCGGCGTCACGTAGTAGACGAGGCTGCCCGACAGCGCCTGGGTCGCGACCCAGGTCAGTCCGCCGGCGATCAGCACGAGGAGCACGACGACGCGAACGCGCACGCCCAGAGCCTACGAGGGGCCCCAGGTTCCGTCGAGGCACGCGCGGTGCGTGCCTCGTGCCGTCAGACGTCGAACTCGCCGCGCCCCACCACATGGACGCCGCCGCCGACCCGGACGCGCCAGGCGTCGCCCTCGCGCGCCACCTCGACGTGCAGCTCGCTGGGCCGGCCGACCTGCTCGCCCTGGCGGATCGTTACGGGCCCCGGCGCCCCGGCGAGCCCGTGCTCGGCCAGGTACGCGCCGAGCGGACCCGCGGCGCCGCCCGTGGCGGGGTCCTCGCCGATGCCCATCTCGGCGTCGAACATCCGCGCGGTCACGCCCTCGTCGGTGACCGCGAACAGGTAGAGACAGTCGGCGTTCGAGCGCGTGACCGCCTCGCGCGTGAGCGTCTCGTCGCGGACCACGCGCCGGACGCGTTCGGCGTCGCGGACGGGGACGATCGTGATGCGCAGGCCCGTCGAGACCGTGCCGATCGGCAGGTCCGCGTCGAGGTCGTCCACGGCGAGGCCGATCGCGCCCGCGATCAGTTCCCGATCCTCGAACGCCGGTCCGAACTCGGCCGGGAGCTGCGTCATCCACGCGAACCCGGTGGCGAGGTCGACCTCGACCGGGATCTCGCCCGCCGCGACGACCTGCGTCGCCGGCGACGTGACGCGCCCCTCGCTCACCATCACGAACGCCGTCCCGAGCGTCGGGTGGCCGGCGAACGGCAGCTCGGAGCCCGGCGTGAAGATCCGCATCGCGTACCGGTCGCCGCCGGACTCGGTCACGAACGTGGTCTCGGAGAAGCCGATCTCGAGCGCGATCGCCTGCATCCCCTCGGCGTCGAGCTCGACGGGCTCGGGGATCACGCACAGCTGGTTCCCGGCGAGCGGACGTGGTGTGAACACGTCGACGATGTGGAACGGGATCGGCACGCCGGGCACTCTAGTCGTTGCTACCGTTGGTCATGGCCGAGCGCACCTTCCGCGACGGGGTCAAAGCGATGGCGCCGCTCGTCGTCGCCGTGCTCGGGTTCGCGATCTCGTTCGGCGTGCTCGCCCGGGCTGCCGGTTTCGGGTGGCTCGAGCCGATCGTGATGTCGGCCACGACGTTCGCGGGGTCGGCGCAGTTCGCCGCCGTCTCCGTCCTCGGCGACGGCGGGACCGTGGCCGCGGCGGTCGCGGCGGCGCTCCTGCTGAACGCCCGCTACGCCCCGATCGGCATCTCGGTCGCGCCGTACCTGACCGGCAGCGCCTGGTCGAGGTTCCTGCACGCGCAGCTCGTCGTCGACGAGTCGTGGGCGATCGCCGCCGAGGGCGAGGGCCGCTACAACCGCGGCGTGCTGCTCGGCGCCGGGCTCGTGCTCTACGTGGCGTGGGTTGGCGGCACCGCGGTCGGCGCGATCCTCGGCGAGGCGTTCGGCGATCCGGCGACGCTCGGTCTCGACGCGGCCTTCGGCGCGCTGTTCCTCGGCCTCCTCGTTCCGATCGCCAAGGACCGGCGCCACGTCGCGGCGGCGACGTTGGGAGCGGCGATCGCGCTGGTGCTCACGCCGTTCGCGCCCGCCGGGGTGCCGATCGTCGCCGCGAGCGCCGCGTGTCTCCTGGGATTGAGGCGATGACCGACGCCTGGGTCGTCGTGGCGGTCGTCGGGGCGGGAACGATCGCGATCAAGGCCTCCGGGCCGGTGCTCCTCGGTGGGCGCCCGCTGCCCCCGAGGCTCGGCGGCGTGATAGAGCTCCTCGCGCCGGCCCTGCTCGGGGCGCTCGTCGCCGTGCAGACGTTCGGGGACGGCGACCGGCTCGTCCTCGACGAGAGGGTGCTCGGCCTCGCCGCGGCCGCGGTGGCGATCCGGCTGAAGGCGCCGCTGCTCGTGGTGGTCGTGGCCGCCGCCGCGACCACCGCCCTCGCCCGTGCGGTCACCTGAGGTTGCTAGGCTTTCGGCGACCGCGCGGGTGTAGCTCAATGGCAGAGCTCCAGCCTTCCAAGCTGGTGGTGCGGGTTCGATTCCCGTCACCCGCTCCCCTGTTCAGAGGCCGTTCGTGCAGGTCAGACGTGGTTTCGACCTTCTGACCGAGTTCTCGATCGTTCCCGTTGTTTCGCATCCTTTCGCGCTCGTTCGCGGGACGGATGCGGGACGGATGCGGGACCAACTGGTCATGCCGGGGCGTACCCTACGAATCGATGCGTCCCGACGAGCTC
>DASUQI010000051.1:0-60450 GCA_036280655.1 Actinomycetota bacterium | reverse complement strand
CTCGCGGCGGCGAACATCGCGTTCGAGCCCGGGTCGCTGACCGCCCCCGCCGGCGTGCCGTTCACGCTCCAGTTCCACAACCAGGACGCGGGGGTGCAGCACAACGTCGAGATATTCTCCGACCCCGGGTTCATGGGCGAGCCCGCGTTCGTCGGCGAGATCATCACGGGCGTGCGGCAGGTGCAGTACCAGGTGCCCGCGCTGGAGGCCGGTCCGTTCGCGTTTCGCTGCGTCGTCCACCCCGACATGACCGGCGAGCTCGAGGCCGTCGAGGGCGAGGGCGGGGGCGGCGAAGGGGGCGGTGAGGGCGAGGGGGGACCCGGCGGCGTCACCGTCGTGGCCCAGGGCACGACGTTCGACACCTCGACGATCGATCTTCCGCCCTCCGCCCCGACGACGATCACGTTCGACAACCGGGACGCCGGTGTGCAGCACAACATCGCGATCTACACGGACGACTCGCTCTCCGACGAGCTGTTCAACGGCGAGATCGTCACGGGTCCAACGACCGTCGACTACGCGGTCCCGGCGATCGACCCCGGGTCGTACTACTTCCTGTGCATCGTTCATCCGACGATGAACGGGTCCGTCGAGGTCGGTGGCGCAGGCGGTGAGGCCGGCGGAACCGGCGGAACCGGCGGAACCGGCGGAACCGGCCCACCCGAACCCACCGGCCCCTCCTGACCCGCGTTCGTCTCGGGCGGATGGCGCCCGTCGCCGAGGAGCCCTAGGCTCCGGTTGCCCGACACCACGCCGTGCATCGTGTTCGGCGTCCCTTCGGGGGAACGGAGGCGAACGTGAGCGACGAAGGCGAGGGAAGGACGACCGGCGGCGAGTCCGAGCTCGAACGGGTGAAGGCCGAGCGCGACGACCTCACGCACCAGGTCGAGGCGCTCGAGGGGAGGCCGAGGAAGCGACATCGGACCCGGCGCATCCTTGCCCCGATCCTGGTCGTGCTGACCGTTTTGGTCTTCACGGCCACGGTGCCGGCGGCATGGGGCGCCCGGACCGTGCTGAACACCGACCGCTATGTGGCGACCGTCGCGCCGCTCGCGAACGATCCGGCGGTCCAGCAGTCGATCGCCAGGAAGGTCACGGCCCAGGTCTTCGAGGCGCTGAACGTGGAGGGAGTGATCTCCGACGCGCTCGCCTCGATCGGCGACCGCGCGACCGTGCTCGCCGGCCCGCTGACGACGGCCCTGCGAGGGTTCGTCCAGGAGCAGGTGCTCCGGGTCGTGCAGAGCGACGCCTTCGACACGTTCTGGACCGAAGCGAACCGCTTCGTGCACACCCAGGTCGTGGAGATCCTGAAGGGGAACGAGGAGCAGGTCTCGGTCGTCGAGGGCAAGGTCCTGCTGAACCTCGTCCCGTTGATCAACCTCGCCCTCGTGCAGATCGAGGGGGTCGCGGGCGACCTGATCGGCCGCGACGTGACGCTGCCGCAGATCGATCCGGACACGCCGCGCTCCGAGGCGGTGAACCGCCTCGAGCAGGCGCTCGGGGTGAACCTACCCGACGACTACGGGTCGATCCAGGTCTACGACGCGGATTCGCTCGCCGCGCTCCAGCAGGCGCTTTACACGTTCCAGCGGTTGCTGATCCTGCTGCTGATCCTGATCCCGGTCCTCGTCGCGGTCACGCTGTTGGTCTCGACGCGTCGGCGCCGGACGCTGATCCAGCTCGCCGTGGGGGGCGCGATCGGGCTCGTGCTGATCCGGCGGCTCGCGATCGTGGGGCGCGACGATCTGTTCGCGAGCGTCGACACGCAGGACTTCCCCTCGGTGCGCGTGCTCACGAACGAGCTGATGGACAGCCTGTTCCGGTACACGGGGATCCTGCTGGCGATCGTCCTGCTGACCCTGCTGCTCGCGCTGCTGACCGGCCCCTACCCGTGGGCGGTCGTGTTCCGCAGGTGGGTGGGCGATCTGGGCCGGAGCGTCGGCGCGGCGGTCGGTGGCAAGCCGCTGCCGGAGACCGGGCGGCTGCGCTGGATCCGCGACCATCGCGACGGCCTGATGCTCGCCGGCGGGGTGTTGGCGGTGGCGCTGTTCCTGTTCGTCGACCTCACGCTCCTCGCCTTCGTGGTCGTCGGCGTGCTGCTCGCCCTGTACGAGCTCGCCCTGTGGCGTCTCGCGCCGGAGCCGGCGGACGCGGGGGAGGCGGTGGCGTAGCCGAGCCGGCTAGGTCGTCTCGAGCTCGGGAGGGAGCCGCGGCTCCCAGTCGTAGACGACCGTGGTCCGGACGATGAGGTCCTGGAGGGACGCGTTCCGGTGGCTGACGACGCACCAGAGCAGCCCGATCGGGAACGCGGCACACAGCACCGCCCGGGCGAACGCCCGCCAGAGGTGAGGTCGGGACCCCTCGGCCTCGACGACGCGGAGCCCGAGCACCGTCTTACCGAACGTCCGGCCGGTGACGGCCCACCCGATCGTGAGGTACCCGATCAGGAGGATCCAGCCGAGGGTCCCGAGGTTCAGGGCCGAGGGCTCGGGCCAGGTGAACGCCCGCGGTCGGACGAGGAACTTGAGGCCCGCGAACCCCAGGTAGACGCCGACGAGCGAGGCGAGCACGACGGCCAGGTCGATCCCGTCGGCGAGGAGGCGGGAGATCACGCCGGCATGCCGGCCCTGCATCGCGCGGGCGACCGGGGGAGCCGCGAGGCTCAGGGCGCGTCACCCCGCTCGTCGTCGGAGGGATCGTCGCCGCGACGACGCTGGAGCACGCGGTCGACGAGCCTTGAGATCGCGCGGTCGGCGTTCATGCTCTGGACCCGGATCCCGCCGACGGTCTCGCTCGTCATCGAGCCCATCGCGTCCCGGATGATCGCCGTCAGGTCGATCTCGTCGATCACGTCGCGCGCGATCGCCGCCAGGTCGAGCCTGCGCACGATCGCCTCCACGTCGATGCGCCCGGCGACGGCGTCGAGGTCCACCCGCGACACGATGCGTTCGACGTCGATCCGGTCCGCCACCTCGTCGACCGGGAGCCGCTGCACGAGCGCGTGCATGTCGAGTCGTTCGACGATCCGGTCCACGTCGATCCGCCCCGCGATCTCGTCGAGGTCGATCCTCGCCACGACCCGTTCCAGGTCCACCCGGTCCACCACGCGGTCGACCTCGATGCGCTCGCGCACCAGCTCGTTCAGGTCGACCTGGTCGAGGACCGCGTCGACCACCTGGGGGACGAGCAGCTGGAGGAAGGCCGCGGCGGCGTCCTCGTCCCGGGGCCGCTGCTCCCGCCACCGGGCGTCGAGGCCCTCCGCGAGGCCGGTCGCACGTTCGACCGACTGCCGCACGACGGCGGGGCGCGGCGCGAGGCCGAGCATGAGCTCGGCGGTTCGGCCCGCGGTCTCCAGCGCCCGAGCGCCCCATCGGACCGTCTCGACGGCGACGCCGAGCGCGGCTCCCGCGAGGAGCGGCAGGCCTGAGGGTGACGGCGCCTCCTCGGTCTCGGGCTCCGTCGCGACCTCGGGCTCCGACCCGAGCGTTCGCGCGACCGCCTCGATCAGCGCGTCGGTGGACAGGACGGCGAGGCCCACGGCGATCCGCATCGCCTGCACGAGGAGCTCGGAGACGGGGGGCGGCGGCGGGGCGGCCGTGCGCAGCGGGACGACGCGCGCCCCCTCGTCCGAACGGATCGGTTGCTCCACCCCTGGTCACCCCGTTGTGTGGGTGGACATCATCGCCGCCTCGCCGGGCGCTGCCAAGCGCCGGGCAGGGCTAGGCGGTGCTGCGACCCCGGATCGCGCCCCACACGGCGAGGACGATCACGGCGCCGACGATCGAGCCGATCACGCCGCTCGGCCGGAACTCGAACCCGTCGCCGGCGATGAGGCTCGCCAGCGTCCCGCCGACGAACGAACCGATCAGCCCGGCGACGAACGCCTCGCCCCAGTTGTTCCTCCGACTCGTGCGCCCGAGGAGCATCTGGGCCACCCAGCCGGAGGCGAGGGCGAGCGTGACGATGAACAGGATCAGGAACATCGGATCTCCCAGGTCGGAGGGTCGGTGCAGTGTACGCTACGCACAACGGCCGAGCCTGCGGCCGTGAGGGGGAAGGTCGCCATGGAATCGCAGCGCGAACCGAGCGGCTGGGCGATCGGATGGATCACGTTCGCCGCGTTCATGTTGATCATGATCGGGACGTTCCACGCGATCGCCGGGCTCGCCGGCATCGTCGACGACACGTTCTATGCCCTCGGGCAGGAGTACGTGTTCAAGTTCGACACGACGACGTGGGGCTGGATCCACCTGATCTTCGGCATCGTCGTCGTCTTCGCGGGGTTCGGGTTGTTCAGCGGCGCCGTGTGGGCCCGCACCGTCGGGGTGATCGTCGCGCTCATCAGCGCGATCGCGAACTTCGCGTGGCTGCCCTACTCGCCGGTGGCGGCGATCGTGATCATCGCGATCGACATCGCCGTGATCTGGGCGCTCACCGCGCACGGCCGCGACGTCACGGCCGCCTGACGGAGCGCCTGAGGGCACCCGGCGAGGCCGTGCGATAGGCTCCCCGCCGGGTCGGCGCCAGGGGGCGCCGAAGAGGGGAAAGGAGCACACGTGGATCTCGGCGACATCCTCTGGGCGATGCTCGCGTTCTTCTTCTGGTTCATGGTCATCTGGATCTTCATCGCGGTCTTCGCCGACATCTTCCGGCGCAACGACCTCTCCGGATTGGGCAAGGCGGGATGGATCCTGTTGATCTTCATCCTGCCGTTCATCGGGCTGCTGATCTACATGATCGCGCGGCCGAGGATGACCGAACAGGACCGGCAGATGATCCAGGCGGCGCAGGAGCGCGAGCGGCGCGCAACCGGCTACTCCGCAGCGGACGAGGTGGCCAAGCTCGCGAGGCTCCGCGACGAGGGCAAGATCACCGCCGAGGAGTACGAGTCGATGAAGCAGCAAGCGATGATGCAGGTCTAGCGACGTCGCTCGAGAGGCTTCCGGAGGCCGCCGTGTCACCGTCTGATCGGTGCCGGCGGCCTTCGCGCGTTCGGGGTCGCACGTGAGCTCCACGGCCGAACGGCGAGCTCGGCGAGGCCCCACCCGACACCTCCTGAAGCGGTTCCTGCTCGCGTTCGTCTCGCCGAACAGCTACGGGATGGTCCTGCTCCTCATCGTGGTGACCTACGCGCTGCTGGTCTGGGTCCCGGCGTCGTGGGCGCCGGTCGTGATCTTCGCCCAGGTCGCCACCGTCTGGTTCGCGCTGCGCACCTCGCGCGCGGCGAGGGTCGTCCGGGTCGTGGCCGACTTAGCGCTCGCCGCGGCGACGCTCCTCGCGGTCGTCGAGCTCATCGTCGGTTCAGGCCAGGATCCGGGCGTCCGGTTGTATGTGGTGAGCGCGGTGCTGTACCTGATCGCTCCGATCGCGATGATCCGCCACATCGCAACCCACCCGTCCGTGGATCAGGAGACGGTGCTCGGCGCGATCGGCGCGTATCTCATGATCGGCATGTGCTTCGCCTTCACGTACCGGATCATCGCGATCCAGCAGGCCGGAGACTTCTTCGGGGCGGGCGGAGACGGCACGATCGATCAGGTGCTGTTCTTCAGCTTCACCACGCTCACGACCACCGGGTACGGCAACTACGTCCCGGCGGAGAACCCCGGCCAGTCCCTCGCGGTCGCGCAGATGCTGATCGGGCAGCTGTTCCTGATCATCGCCGTGGGCAAGGTGATCGCGACCTGGCGGCCGACCCGTCTCACGGCCGCCCCTGCGCGGGGCGAGGTCGGCGGAGCGCTCGAGCCGGAACCGAGCGACCCCGCGACCTGAAGCCCCGGGGCGTTACTTCCCATACCGGCTGAGCCCGCCCGTCCCCGCGATGAAGAACGTCAGCAGGATCCCCGCGGGCAGCGCGCCCCAGAACCCGACGTTCATGCCCACGTTCCCGAGGAACAGCATCAGCAGCCACGTGGCCGGGAACGACCCGATGACCACGACCACGACGAGCATGGCGAGGAATCCGATCATGCGCGTCCCTCCGATCCGACGACCCGCCGATCGTCGCACGCCGGTGCTGCGATCGTGGGAGGTGGCGGGACGTTCGGTCCGGCCTATGCGACCAGGGCGTCGCCCGCGACCGCCGCGAACAGCGCCCCGAGGTAGACGATCGAGAAGCGGAACAGCCGCATCGACTCCGCGGGCGACGTCCCGCGCCACAGGCGGAGCGCCCGCCACACGAACCAGCCGCCGAGCACGACCGCCGCGGAGACGTAGATCGCGCCCATCGAGGCGACCGGGACGAGTACGAGCGACGTCCCGAACAGCACCAGCGAGTACAGGAGGATCTGTTTCCGCGTCTCCTCCTGCCCCCGGACGACCGGCAGCATCGGGATCCCGGCCGCGCGGTAGTCGCCGCTGTAGCGCATCGCGAGCGCCCAGAAGTGCGGCGGCGTCCAGACGAACACGATCGCGAACAGCACCCACGCCGCGAGCCCGACCGTGCCGGTCACCGCAGCCCACCCCACCAGGGCCGGCACCGCCCCGGCCGCGCCCCCGATCACGATGTTCTGCACGCTCGAGCGCTTCAGCCACATCGTGTACACGAACACGTAGAACGCGATCGCCGAGAGGGCCAGGCTCGCCGCGAGCACGTTCACGGTGATCGAGAGGAAGAAGAACGAGACCGTCCCCAGGACGTAGCCGAACGCGAGCGCGCGGTCGGGCGTGACCCTGTGCGACGGGAGCGGGCGCCGACGGGTTCGCCGCATCACCTCGTCGATGTCGCGGTCGAGGTAGCAGTTGATCGCGTTCGCCGAGCCCGCGGCGATCGAGCCGCCCACCAGCGTCGCGAGCACGAGGCCGATCGACGGCATCCCGCCCTCGGCCAGCATCATCGCCGGCACCGTCGTGATGAGCAGGAGCACGACGATCCTCGGCTTCGTGAGCTGGAAGTATGCGGCCGTCGTCTCGCGGAGCGTCCCGCGCTTGCCGTTCGAGCGAGCGTCCGCATCGACGGCCCTCGTGTGCGCGGCGAACCGCCGGCTCACGGTGGCGTTCGCGACGAGGATCCCCCAGATCATGGCCGACAGTGTCACGTGGGCGGTCACGGCCGCGGCCGAGAGCTCGGTCCAGACGTTCGCGGCCCCGACGAGGATCTGGGCGCCGTAGAGCGCGAGGGCCACGGTCGACAGGATCACCAGATCATTCGACCGGTTCACCATCGTGCGCGCCCGGATCGCGAGCCAGATCACGAGGACGAGCACGAGCGCCGCGAGCACGCGGTGGACGAACATCCACGTCGCCGCCCCGCCGAGCGTCGGGACGAGCCGGCCGTCCATGAGCGGCCAGTCCCGGAAGGACAGCCCGGCGGACTCGGCCCTGACGTACGCGCCCACGACAAGCACGACGCCGGTCGCGGCCGCGGTGACCACCGTGAGGCGCGCGAACGACGGATCGGAGCCCGCGATCGTCGGCCCCTTCATCGGGAGCTTCACGGTGCAGAACGAGCTGGCCGTGATGTGCGACAGGACGCCCAGCAGCGCCATCGCGGTCGCGAAGTGCAGCGTCACGAGCGTGGCCTCGAGTTCGCCATGGACGACGATCCCCCCGAGCCCGGCCTGCACGAGGACGAGCACGGCGGCGATCGTCGCCGGCCGCGTGATCTGCTTCACGCGGCGGTAGTCCCTCCAGGCGACGTAGGCCTGGAGGCCGATCAGTACCACGACGATGCTCGCGAGGAGCCGGTGCGAGTACTCGATGATCGCGTGGTACTCGAGCGGCGGGATCCATCGCCCGAAGCAGGTCGGCCATCCCGGACACCCGAGACCCGAGTCCGTCGCCCGGACGAGCCCGCCGACCGCGATGAGCAGCAGCACCGAGGCGGTGGTCGCGATCGAGAGCTTCTGGAGACGGGTCATCGTCGGCGCCGCTGGGGTCCGGGCAACGATAGCAGTCGCCGGCGGGCGGGCGGACGCGTTCGGACGCCGGTTGCGATACTTCGGCCCGTGCCCGGAGTGCAGCCGCGCGAGCCCCGCTTCTTCTCCCCGGCGATCGACGCCGTTCGGTCGCGGCTTGAGCCGGTCCTCGGGGCGTTCCTGCGCGACCGCCGGGCCGAGCTCGCGACGATGGACCGGGCTGCGGTGGCCCTCGCCGACGAGCTCGTCCGCCTGACCCGTGCCGGTGGCAAGCGGCTACGGCCCGCGCTCGCGTACTGGTCCCACCTGGCGGCGGGCGGCGAGCCAGGCGAGCCGATCCTGCGCGTCGGCGTGGCGCTCGAGCTGCTGCATACCGCCGCGATCGTGCACGACGACGTCATGGACCGAAGCGAGACGCGCCGAGGCGTGCTGGCGACCCACGTGCGGTTCGCGAAGGAGGCGCCGGTGGGGGCGGATCCCGACGCGTTCGGCACCTCGGCGGCCGTCCTGGTCGGGGACCTCGCGCTCGTGTTGTCGGATCGCGCCCTCCGGACGAGCGGGTTCGGGCCGGACGAGCTCGCGCGTGCGACCGTCTGGTTCGACCGGATGCGGGTGAAGATGGCGGCGGGGCAGTTCCTCGACGTCGCCGGCGCGGACGATCGGGGCCGCGTGTCGTCCCTGAAGTCGAGCTCGTACACGGCCGAGGGGCCGATCATGCTCGGTGCAGCGCTCGCAGGTTCGGACCCGGGGACCGAGGGCTCGCTGCACGCGTTCGGGCGGTTCGTCGGCGAGGCGTTCCAGCTGCGCGACGACGTCCTGGACGGCGAGGCGCAGCCCGGGGCGCGCGAGGAGATCGACGCGATCCTCGACCGCGCGGAGCGCGCCCTCGACGGCGCGCGCCTGGACGACGAGGCGGTGGACGCGCTCGTCGAGATCTCGGCCATGCTGCGGCTCGAGGGGTCCGGCTGATGCGGGTGGGGACGGGCTGATGCAGGTGTCCGACGTCGACGTCGCGGCGGCCCGGCGGATGTTCGCGAGCCTGCCGACCGCCTCGGTCGCCACGCTGAACCCCGACGGATCGCCCCACGTCGTGCCGCTCTGGTTCGTCTGGCCGGAGGACGCCGTCTACCTCTCGACGCGCCGGAACGGGCGCACCTGGGCGAACGCGTCGGCCGACCCTCGCGTGGCGGTGACGATCGACCTCGGGCGCGCCTGGGTCGAGCTCGCCGGCATCACCTTCCGCGGCGAGGCCGAGGCCCTCCCGGTCGAGCACGCCTCGATGCGCAAGCCGATCTCGGCCTGGCACGAGAAGTACCGGCCGCTGCTCTCGGGGCAGGGGTTCGGCCGGTTCGCCGAGGAGGTGCCCGCCCTCGGCTTCCTCCGGATCGTGCCGCGGCGCCTCGCCGCGTGGGATCACGCCCGGGGAGGGTAGGAGGCCCCACCGGTTGCCCGCGCCGAACGGGCACGACTAGGGTTTGTGCGGAGCTTCACAAGTGGTTAGCATCGTTTGTGAAAGTTTTCACAAGCCACGGGAGATGCGGTGCCGTCCTCCACGAACCGCCTCGACGTCGACGTATTGGTGGCCGGTGCGGGCCCCGGCGGCTCGACGACCGCCAGCTACCTCGCCCGCCACGGGCTGGACGTCCTCCTGGTGGAGCGCTCGGCGTTCCCCCGCGAGAAGGTGTGCGGCGACGGCCTCACCCCCCGCGGGGTGGCCCAACTCGAGCGGCTCGGGATCGATCCCGGCGACCCGCGGTTCGAACGACACGACGGGCTGCGGATCCGTTCGCGCCGGGTGACGCTCGAGCTCCGCTGGCCGGACCTCGCCGACTGGCCGGGGTACGGCGTGGTGATGACGCGCGCCGAGTTGGACGAGCTCCTGGCCCGGCATGCCGAGAAGGCCGGTGCCCGCCTGCTCGAACGCACCGAGGCGTACGAGCCGGTCCTCGACGAGGAGGGATGGGTCCGCGGCGCCCGCCTGCGGGGGACCGAGGACGGTGAGGAGACCGAGGTCCGGTCCCGGTTCGTGATCGCAGCCGACGGCGCCTCGTCGCGGTTCGCCGGACAGGCCGGCGTCGTCCGCGACCCGACGCGGCCGATCGGGATCGCGGCCCGCCGCTACTACCGGGTCGAGCGCCACCCGGGTCCGTGGCTCGAGGTCTGGATGGACCTGTGGGACGACTCGAACATCCTCCCCGGGTACGGCTGGCTGTTCCCGCTGCCGGGCGGTTCGATCAACCTCGGCGCCGGCCTGCTGAACACGTTCACGAACTTCAAGGGCCTGTCGGCCCAGGGCGTGTTCGACGCCTTCTGGCGGATGCTGCCCCCCGAGTGGAACGTGAACGAGCAGACGGCCGACGGCCGTGTCCTCTCGGGCCCGCTGCCGATGGGGCTGTCGAGGACCCCGCCCGCGATGCCGGGCATGCTCGTGATCGGCGACGCGGCGGGGCTCGTGAACCCGTTCAACGGCGAGGGGATCGCCTACGCGATGGAGTCGGGTGAGCTCGCCGCCGAGCTCGTGCACGACGCGCTGCTGCAGGACCGTCCCGGCATCGCGCACCTCTACCCGACGATGCTGCGCGAACGGTACGGGCGCTACTACCGCCTGGGCGCCGGGTTCGTCCGCGCGATCGGGCACCCGCCCGTGATGCGCGCGCTCACCGACTACGGGCTGCCGCAGGCCTGGCTGATGCGGTTCCTGCTGCGGCTCATGGGCAACCTCACCGACGGACGCGACGGCGACGTGCAGGACCGGGTCATCTACGCGATCGAGCGGCTGACGCCCGCGCCGTAGGGTCGGAGGGAGGGAGGAGCAGGGTGCGAGGGATCGCCGCGGCGGAGCTGTCCGAGTACCTCCCGGTGCTGATCCTGGCGGTCCTCGCGTTCCTGTTCGCCGTGCTGTCGCTCGCCGCCTCGGCGCTCCTTCGGCCCAGCCGGCCGACGCCGGCCAAGCTCGCGCCCTACGAATGCGGGATCGAGCCGGAGCGGCTCCCGAAGGGCGAGCGGTTCAGCGTTCGGTTCTACGTCGTCGCGATGCTGTTCATCATCTTCGACGTCGAGACGATCTTCCTGTTCCCCTGGGCGGTCGGCTTCCGGCAGCTCGGTCTGTTCGGCCTCGTCGAGATGGCGATCTTCATCGGCCTGGTCTTCGTGGCGTACGTCTACGTCTGGAGCCGGGGCGGCCTGGACTGGGACCGCCCGGAGGATCTCATCGGGGTGCGTCCGGAACCGGCCGAGCGCGAGAAGGAGCTCGCCGGTGCCCGTTGAGCGGCTCGAGGGTGCTCACACCGGCCGGTCGGCCGAGCAGAGCGAGGAGGAGTTCAGGCGCGGGCTCCTGCTGACCACGCTCGACAAGGCGGTGAGCTGGGCGCGCAAGCAGTCGATGTGGCCGGTGACGTTCGGCCTGGCCTGCTGCGCGATCGAGATGATGTCGACCGGGGCCGCGAACTACGACCTGTCGCGGTGGGGGATGGAGCTGTTCCGCGCGTCGCCGCGCCAGGCCGATCTCATGATCGTGGCCGGGCGCGTGAGCCAGAAGATGGCGCCCGTGCTTCGCACGGTCTACGACCAGATGCCGGAGCCGAAGTGGGTCATCTCGATGGGCGTCTGCGCGTCGTCCGGCGGCATGTTCACGAACTACGCGATCGTGCAGGGCGTCGACACGATCGTGCCCGTCGACATCTACGTCCCCGGCTGTCCCCCCAAGCCCGAGATGCTGATGTACGGGATCCTCCGGCTGCACGAGAAGGTCCGCACGGAGGGGCGCGTCCGGTGATCGTCGCCGAGCTCGCCGAACGCGTTCGCGCCACGTCCCCCGACGTCGTGGTCGGCAGGGGCGAGGCGACCGTGACGGTCGCTCGCGACGAGCTGCTCGGCGTCCTGCGCGCGCTCCGCGACGACCCCGAGCTCGGCCTGGACTTCCTGTCGAGCGTGACCGCGACCGACCGCCCCGGCAACGACCCGAGGTTCTGGGTCGTCTACGAGCTGTACTCGGGGGCGCACCACCATCGGCTCCGCGTCAAGGTCGGCGCGTCCGAGGAGGACCCGCGCGTCCCGTCGGTGACGAGGCTGTTCCCGACCGCCGATTGGCACGAACGCGAGACCTACGACTTCTACGGCATCCTCTTCGACGGGCACCCGAACCTGCGGCGGATCCTGCTCCCCGACGACTGGGAGGGGTTCCCGCTCCGCAAGACCGAGGAGCTCGGCGGCGTGAACACGCGGTACCACGGCGCGTTCATCCCGCCGGTCGACCGGAGGACCTCGTGAGCGACCCCGGCGCCCGCGCGTCCGCGGCGGGGCAGACGGCGGACTCCACGGCCGAGCTCCGGCAGGAGACGATGATCATCAACATGGGGCCCCAGCACCCCTCGACCCACGGGGTCCTCCGGCTCCTCCTCGAGCTCGACGGCGAGACCGTGGTGTCGTGCGCGCCGATCGTGGGCTACCTGCACACCGGCATCGAGAAGAACGTCGAGTACCGCACGTGGCAGCAGGGGGTCACCTACGTCACGCGGGCGGACTACCTGTCGCCGTTCTTCAACGAGCTCGCGTACTGCCTGGCGGCCGAGAAGCTCCTCGGGATCGAGGCGCCGCCGCGCGCGCAGCTGCTCCGCGTGCTGTTCTGCGAGATGAACCGCATCGCCTCGCACCTCGTGTGGCTCGCGACGTCGGGCATGGAGCTCGGGGCGATCAGCATGATGCTCTACGGTTTCCGCGAACGCGAGACGATCCTCGACATCTTCGAGGCCGCGACCGGGCTGCGGATGAACCACGCGTACATCCGGATCGGCGGCGTCGTCATGGACCTGCCCGATGGCGCGACGGGTCGCATCGGCGACTTCCTCGAGACGATGTCCGGCCGGATCGACGAATACGAACGCCTGCTCACGAAGAACCCGATCTGGATCCAGCGCAACGCAGGCGTCGGCGCGCTCCCGGCCGATGACGCGCTCGCGTTCGGCGTCACCGGACCGTCGCTGCGCGCATCGGGGGTCGCCCGCGACGTGCGCAGGGACGAGCCGTACGCCGGCTACGAGGCCTTCGAGTTCGACGTGGTCACCCGCGAGGACGCCGACTGCTTCGCGCGATACGCGGTCCGGATCGAGGAGATGCGCCAGTCGCTGCGTATCGTCGAGCAGTGCCTGGACCGGCTGCGCGAGCCCGGGCCCGTGATGGTGGAGGACCCGAAGGTGCGCTGGCCGGCGGAGCTCGAAGTGGGACCCGACGGGATCGGGAATTCGCCGAGCTACATCACCCACATCATGGAGGAGTCGATGGAGGCGCTGATCCATCACTTCAAGATGGTGACCGAGGGCGTCTCCGTCCCGGCGGGCGAGGTCTACGTGCCGGTCGAGTCGCCTCGTGGCGAGCTCGGCTACTACGTGGTGGCGGACGGTTCGAACCGCCCGAGCAAGGTACACATCCGCGACCCGTCGTTCGCCAACCTGCAGGCCGTGCCGCCGATGGTCCAGGGGGGTCTCGTCGCCGACACGATCGCGGTGATCGCAAGCGTCGACCCGGTGATGGGTGGGGTGGACCGGTGACGGAGGTCCTCTCGCCCGAGCTTCGCACGGAGGCCGAGCGGATCACCTCGCGCTACCCGCCGGGCCGGGAGCGTTCGGCGATCCTGCCGCTCCTGTACCTCGTGCAATCGGTGCAGGGGCGCGTGACGCAGGAGGGCCTTCGCGAGGTGGGGGAGATCCTCGGCATCACCACGGCCGAGGTGGAGGCCGTCGCGTCCTTCTACACGATGCTCCGGCTCCGGCCGACCGGGGCCCACGTCGTCTCGGTCTGTACGAACCTCTCGTGCGCGCTCCGCGGCGCGAACGGCGTCCTCGAGGCCGCGCTCGACGCGGCCGGGATCGCGGACGGCGAGGAGGTCTCGCCCGACGAACGCATCACGGTCCACGAGGAGGAGTGCCTGGGCGCGTGCGACGCGGCGCCGGTCGTCCAGGTCGACTTCGCGAACCACGACCGGGTCACGCCGGATCGGATGCGGGAGCTCGTCGCGTCGCTCCGCGCTGGCGAGGTTCCGGAGCCGTCGAGGGGCGACGCGCCCGAGGACTTCCGCCACGCCTCGCGGATCCTCGCCGGGCTCGACACGGGGGAGGGCGCCTGATGGCCGAACCCGCGACGAAGGTCGTGAGCGCGACGTGGGACGACCCCGAGGTGTTCGGCCTCGACGGCTACCGCGCGGCCGGCGGGTACGAGGGGCTGAAGGCGGCGCTCGGCATGAGCGCGACCGACGTGATCGACGTCGTGAAGTCCTCCGGCCTTCGGGGGCGCGGGGGCGCCGGGTTCCCGACGGGCGTGAAGTGGTCGTTCGTCCCGCAGGACACCGGCAAGCCGACGTACGTGGTGGCGAACTTCGACGAGTCCGAGCCGGGCACGTTCAACAACCGCGAGATCGTCGAGCGCGAGCCGCACCGCTTCCTCGAGGGCGTCGCGATCGCCGCGTACGCGGTGCAGAGCCACACCGCGTTCGTGTACTGCCGCGGCGAGTTCCTGTGGCCCGGACGGATCCTCCGCGACGCGATCGCGGACGCCTACGCGAACGGCGTGTTCGGCGACTCCGTCCTGGGGTCCGGTTATCAGCTCGACGTCGTCCTGCACCGGGGCGCGGGCGCGTACATCTGCGGCGAGGAGACGGCGCTGCTGTCCTCGCTCGAGGGGTTCCGTGGCCAGCCGAGGTTGCGCCCGCCGTTCCCGGCGGTGGAGGGCCTGTACGCGTCGCCCACCGTGATCAACAACGTGGAGACGCTCGCGAACATCCCCTCGATCATGACGAAGGGCGCCGAGTGGTTCGCGGGGATCGGGACGGAGAAGTCGCCCGGGACGAAGCTCTTCAGCGTCTCGGGGAAGGTCGAGCGCCCGGGCAACTACGAGCTGCCGATGGGCACGCCTCTCCGCACCCTGCTCGACGAGCACGCCGGCGGGGTGCTCGACGGAGGACGCCTGAAGGCCTGGACCCCCGGCGGTTCCTCGACGCCGATGCTGACCAACGAGCACGTCGAGGTCGGGCTGGACTTCGAGTCGGTCGCCGCCGCCGGGTCGCTGCTCGGCACCGGCGCGATCATCGTGATGGACGAGACCGATTGCATCGTCGAGGCGACCCGCCGGCTCGTCGCGTTCTACGCCCACGAGTCGTGCGGCAAGTGCACGCCGTGCCGCGAGGGCACGTGGTGGGGCAGCCGGGTGCTCGGGCGGATCGAGCAGGGCTACGGTCGCGAAGAGGACCTGTCGCTCCTTGACGACCTCGGGCGCAACATCCTGTTCAAGGCCTTCTGCGCGCTCGCCGACGGCGCGGTCAGCCCGATCGAGTCCAGCCTGAAGCACTTCCGAGACGAGTACGAGCGGCACATCGCCGAGCGCCGATGCCCGTTCACCGGGCGCGGTCCGGGCGCGGCGTCCGAGCCGGTGCCGTCGGAGGTGGTGGCGTGAGCTCGGAGCCCGTGACGCTCACCGTCGACGGCAAGGAGGTCACGGTCCCGGCCGGCACGCTGATCATCCGCGCGGCCGAGATCGTCGGCGTGGAGATCCCGAGGTTCTGCGACCATCCGTTCCTCGATCCGATCGGCGCGTGCCGCCAGTGCTACGTCGAGGTCGAGGGGCAGCGGAAGCTGTTTACGTCCTGCACGACCGAGGTCGGCCCGGGCATGAAGGTGCTCACGCAGAACACCTCGGAGGAGGCACGCCGCGCGCAGGTCGCCAACCTCGAGTTCCTGCTGCTCAACCACCCGCTGGACTGTCCGATCTGCGACCGCGGCGGCGAGTGCCCGCTGCAGGACCAGGCGATGGCGTTCGGGCCGGGCGAGAGCCGCTACCGGGAGCCGAAGCGCACGTTCGAGAAGCCGATCCCGCTGTCGCCGCTCGTGGCGCTCGACCGCGAGCGGTGCGTCCTGTGCGCGCGCTGCACGCGGTTCTGCGACGAGATCAGCGGCGACCGTTTCATCGAGCTGTTCGCCCGCGGCGCGGGCGAACGCGTCTCGATCGCGGCCGGCGAGGACTTCCGGTCCCCGTTCTCGGGGAACACGATCCAGATCTGTCCGGTGGGCGCGCTCACGGCGCAGCCCTACCGGTTCGTCGCGCGACCGTTCGACCTGTCGCGCGCCGACTCCGTGTGCCAGCACTGCAGCGCGGGCTGCAACGTGCGCGTCGACCTTCGTCGCGGCGAGGTGGTCCGTGTCCTCGCGCGGGACGACGCGGACGTCAACGACGCGTGGACCTGCGACAAGGGCCGGTTCGCGTTCCGGTACCCCGACCTGCCCGGGCGCGTGTCGACGCCGCTGATCCGGGCGCGCGGACTCGAGCCCGCGTCGTTCGACGAAGTCTTCTCCGCCGTTGCGGAGCGCGCCCGGGGCGGACGGGTGGCGTTCCTCACGGGCGGCAGGTTGCTGGACGAGGACGCGTACGCGCTCGCCAAGCTCGCCCGGGTCGCGTTCGGGACGAACGACCTCGATCACCGGCGCACGTTCCTCGGGGGACGGGCCGAGACGCTCGCGGCGGCGGCCCCGCTCGCGACGACGTACGCGGACGTCGAGCGGGCGAAGGCGATCCTCCTGGTGAGCCTCGACGTCGAGCAGGAGGTCCCGATCCTGCACCTGCGGATCCGCAAGGCCGCGCGCCGCGGCGCGAAGGTCTTCGTCGTCCATCCGCGACGCACCCGGCTCTGGGACGTCGCCGAGCATCGCCTCAGCCTCCCCGAGCACCAGTCCTACGTGCTCGAGCGGATCCACGACGGCGACGCTCCGCAGGGATCGTTCGAGTCGCGGGTCGCGACGGCCCTGGCGGAGGCGGGCGGCGACGCCGTCGTCCTGGCCGGCGACCGCCTCGCCGAGCATCCCCTGGCGGCCGACGTCGCCCTGACCGTCGCGCAGAGGTTCGGGGGTCGGTTCGCGCTCGTCCCGCGCCGCGCGGGCGACCGAGGCGCGCTCCGCGCCGGCGTCCATCCCGCGCTCCTGACCGGCGGGCGCCGGGTCGACGACGCGGCCGAGCGCGCGGAGGTCGAGTCCGTGTGGGGGGCCGTGCCGTCCGAGCCGGGTCGGACGGCCCGCGAGATCCTGCAGGCCTGCGCCGACCGCGAGATCGACGTGCTCTACCTGGTGGGCGTCGACCCCCTCCGGGACGTCCCCGACGGGACGCTCGCGCGGCGGGCGCTCGAGAACGCCCGGTTCCGCGTCGTGCAGTCCCTCGAGCTCGGCGAGCTCGAGCCGTTCGCCGACGCGTTCCTGCCTGCGTCCGCCTGGATCGAACGGCCCGGCCACCTCACCGACTGGGAGGGGCGGTCGCAACCGGTTGGGCCCGTCCGCGATCCCGCAGGAGTGTCGCGTCCGGACTGGGAGATCTTCGCCGGTCTCGCCGAGGCGATCGGCCGGCCGCTCGGGTTCGATACGCTCGAGGCGCTGCAGGCCGAGGCCGCCCCCCTGCTCGAGGCGCGCGCCGTGCCTTCGCGGACCACGGCGTGGACGGGGACCGGCCCGCCGAAGCGGCTCGGCGACCTCACGCTGTTCAGCTATCCGTTGCTCGTCGACGAGGGGCGGCTGTCCGAGGACGCCGCGGAGCTGAAGGCCGCACTCGAGGAACCGGCGTTCGTGGAGCTGCATCCCGCCGACGCCGACAAGCACGGCGTCGTCGACGGCGCGCGCGCGATGGTCCGCACCGGTGCCGGTGAGGCCGAGCTGCCGGTCCGGGTGAGCGAGCACGTGGCGCAGGGCTGCCTGTTCGTCCCGTTCAACCAGCCCGGGCTCGCGGCGAACGGCCTGCTCGGCGGCTCCTTCTCGATCGCCGCCACGATCTCGGCGGCGGCCGGCGGGGATGCCGCGGACCAGACCGAGGCTGGACCCGTAGGCGCCGATGCCCCTTCGGGGGCGGCCTGATGGACTGGGTCGACTGGCTGCTGCTGATCGGCCGGGTCGTCGTGGTGTTCTTCGCCCTCCTGCTCGCCGTGATGATCCTCGTCTGGATGGAGCGCAAGGTAATCGCGGATATGCAGACGCGGGTCGGACCGATGCGCGCCGGGCCGCGCGGCATCCTCATCACGATCGCCGACGGCATCAAGCTGTTCTTCAAAGAGGGCATCACGCCGACGATGGCGGATCGCCCCGTCTACCAGATCGCGCCGGTGATCGCGATGCTGCCGGCGTTCCTCGCGTTCGCCGTGATCCCGTTCGGCCGGCCGATCGAGCTGTTCGGGCGCGAGGTGCCGTTCCAGCTCGCCGACCTGTCGATCGGGGTCCTGTGGATCCTCGCGATGAGCTCGCTGATGGTCTACAGCATCGTGCTCGCGGGATGGTCGAGCGGCTCGAACTACCCGCTGCTCGGCAGCGTCCGGAGCTCGGCGCAGATGATCAGCTACGAGGTCGGGATGTCGCTCGCGATCGTCGCGGTGCTCATGTACTCGGACGCGCTGCGGATGTCCGAGATCGTCGCGAGCCAGGACCGGGTCTGGAACGTGATCCCGCAGTTCCCCGGGTTCGTGATCTACCTGATCGCCGGACTCGCCGAGACCAACCGGCCGCCGTTCGACCTGCCCGAGGCGGAGTCCGAGCTCGTGGCCGGGTACCACACCGAGTACTCCGGGATCAAGTTCGCGATGTTCTACCTCGGCGAGTACCTCAACACGATCACGGTCGCGGCCGTCGCCACGACGCTCTGGCTCGGCGGGTGGCGCGGTCCGGCGCCGGACGTCCTCCCGTGGCTCTGGCCGCTCCTGTGGTTCCTGCTCAAGGTCCTGCTGGTCGTCTACGTCTACGTCTGGATCCGCGCCACGCTCCCGAGGATCCGGTACGACCGGCTGATGGCGTTCGGCTGGAAGGTCCTGATCCCGTTCGGGCTGGCGTGGATCATGCTGACCGGTGCGATCATCATCCTGCCCGACGTCTACGGCCGCGACGCGGTCGTCACGGCGTTCGCGGTGGGGTTCGGCGTCCTCGTCGTCGTGTCGCTGATCTGGCCGCTCGTCGCCCGCCGGCCGAAGCAGGAGGTGGGCGCGTCGTGAGCGAGCGTCCGCGGACGGACTTCGGCTCTGCGACCGGTGCGATCGCGCGGGGTCTCGGGACCGTCTTCAAGCAGATCTTCCGGCGCGACGTGACCGAGGAATACCCGAAGGAGATCGTCCCGCCCCCGCCTCGGAGCCACATCGGCCGGCATCTGCTGAATCGCCACGAGAACGGCCTCGAGAAGTGCATCGGGTGCGAGCTCTGCGCGTTCGCGTGCCCGGCCGACGCGATCTGGGTGGAGGGCGAGGACAACGATCCCGAGCACCCGGTCAGTCCCGGGGAGCGGTACGCGAAGGACTATCAGATCAACTACCTGCGCTGCATCATGTGCGGCCTGTGCGTCGAGGCCTGCCCGACGCGCGCGCTCACGCTCACGAGCTACTACGAACTGTCCTACGAGACCCGCGAGGACGCGATCCTGACGAAGGAGCAGCTCCTCGAGCCTCCGCCGCGGCTCGGCACGAGCCCGGGGACCGAGGAAGGGCTCTGATGGCCGCAGACCAGCTCGTGTTCTGGGTGTTCGCGCCGATCTCGATCGGGAGCGCGATCGCGATGCTCCTGCAGCGCAACGCGGTCCACGCCGCTCTGTTCCTCGTCGTGAACTTCTTCACGATCTCGGTCTTCTACCTGGTCCTCGGCGCGTCCTTCCTGTTCGCCGTGCAGATCATCGTCTACGCCGGCGCGATCATGGTGCTGTTCCTGTTCGTGATCATGCTGCTCGGCGTCGACCGCGAGGAGTCGCTGCTCGAGCGGCTACGGGGCCAGCGTGTGCTCGCGATCGCGCTCGGCGTCGGTATCGCGCTCGAGCTCATCGTGGCGATCCGCGCCGGCGTCGGGTTCGCGACGCACGCGCCGGCGAACTTCGACGAGGTGGCGAACCGTGGCGGCAACGCCGCCGCGATCTCCACGGTGCTGTTCCGCCGGTACTTCCTCCCGTTCGAGGTGACGTCGATCCTGCTGATCGTCGCCGCGATCGCGGTGGTCGTCCTGGCGTCGCGCCAGCGGCCGTCCGTCGCCCGCGCGCCCCAGGAGCGTCCGACGGACGCGGAGGCCGCGTGAACACGCCGATCTCCTACTTCCTCGTCGTCTCGGCCATGCTGTTCTCGATCGGCACGATCGGGGTGCTCGTGCGCAAGAACGCCCTGATCATCTTCATGTCGGTCGAGCTCCAGCTGAACGCGGTCAACCTGTCCCTCGTCGCGTTCAGCCGGATGCACAACGAGCTCGACGGCCAGGTGCTCGCGTTCTTCTCGATGGTGGTGGCCGCCGCCGAGGTCGTCGTCGGCCTCGCGATCATCGTGACCGTGTACCGGCGCCGCCGGAGCGCCAGCGTCGACGACCTGACGGTGCTGCGGGGGTGACGGCGTGCTCGACCTGATCTGGCTCGTCCCCGGGCTGCCGCTCGCCGGCGCGGCCGTGAACCTGTTCCTCGGTCGTCGCCTCGGGAGGAACGCGGGATGGCTCGCGACGGCCCTCGTGGGGCTCGCGTTCGCGGTCTCGATCGGCGCGCTGCTCGACCTGCTCGCGCTCGGCGCCGAGGAGCGCGTCCACGTCACCCGGCTGTTCGACTGGATCACCGCCGGATCGTTCTCCGTCGACGTCGCGTTCCGGGTCGACGCGCTCTCGATCACGATGGCGCTCGTCGTCACCGGGGTCGGCGCGCTGATCCACCTGTACGCGATCGGCTACATGGATCAAGACCCGCGAATCGGGACGTTCTTCGCGTACCTCAACCTGTTCGTGTTCTTCATGCTCGTGCTCGTCCTCGCGGACAACTACCTGTTGCTGTTCGTCGGCTGGGAGGGCGTGGGCCTGTGCTCGTACCTGTTGATCGGGTTCTGGTACGAACGTCCCGCGGCCTCGAGCGCGGCGAAGAAGGCGTTCGTGACGACGAGGATCGGCGACGCCGGGATGCTGCTCGGCATCGTCCTGATCTTCGTGCACCTGGGTTCGCTCGATTTCGGCGTGGTGTTCGGCGAGGCCGCCGGCGAGCTCAGCCAGGGTGCAGCGACCGCGCTCAGCCTGCTGCTGCTCGCCGGCGCGATCGGGAAGTCGGCGCAGCTGCCGCTGCACGTGTGGCTCCCCGACGCGATGGAGGGCCCCACGCCGGTCTCGGCGTTGATCCACGCCGCAACGATGGTGACGGCGGGCGTGTACCTCGTGGTCCGCTCGCACGTCCTGTTCGAGCTCTCGGGCACCGCGCTCACCGTGGTGCTCGTGATCGGGTTGATCTCGGCGCTGTACGCGGCGCTCGCGTCGATCGGGCAGTTCGACATCAAGCGCGCGCTCGCGTACTCGACGATGAGCCAGATCGGGTTCATGTTCTTCGCGGCCGGGATGGGCTTCTACACCGGCGCGATGCTGCTGCTCGTCTGCCACGCGTTCTACAAGGCGCTGCTGTTCCTCACGGCCGGCAACGTCCTGCACGGGCTGGACGACGAGACCGACATGCGCCGGATGGGCGGACTGCGGGCCGAGATGCCGGTCTCGACGGTGTGGTTCGCGGTCGGCGCGTTATCGCTCGCCGGCATCCCGCCGCTCGCCGGCTTCTTCGCCAAGGACCAGATCGTGAGCTTCGCGTCGACGAGCGACCGGGACCTCGCCTGGGTGCTCGCGACGATCGGCGCGTTCCTCTCGGCGCTGTACATCGCCCGCCCGCTCTTCCTGACGTTCTTCGGCCGGCGCCGGAGCGAGGCTCACGCGCACGAGGCGCCGCCGCTCATGCAGGCGCCGCTCGCGGTCCTCGCGTTCCTCGTCGTCGTCGGCGGGTTGGCGCTCGGGCTCACGGCCGAGGGCGGCCGGCTCGCCACGTTCCTCGAACCGGTCGTCGGCGCCGTCGAGCATGCGGAGGGCGCGCTGTCCGAGGGGGCGCTGATCGCGATCTCGATCGTCCTCGCGGTCGCGGCAGTCCTCGTCGCGTACTGGGTCTGGGCGTCCGGGCGCGTGAACTGGCAGGCGTTCCCGGAGCGGCAGCCCGAGCTCGCCGGATGGCTCGCGAACGCCTTCTACCTGAACGCGCTCTACGCCTGGATGGTTCAGTTCCCCGGCAAGGGGTTCGGCCGCTCGCTCCGGGTCGTCGACGAGCGCGTGATCGACGGGGCGGTGAACGGCGTCGCCGACGGCGTGGAGGACGCCTCGCAGCTCGCGCCGGCGATCCAGCGCGGGTACGTCCGCACGTACGCGCTGGCGTTCCTGCTCGGCGCAGTCGCGCTGCTGGTGTTCCTGGGGCTGCGGGTCGTCTGATGTCGGCCTGGCTCACCCTCGTGATCTTCCTCCCCCTGGTGGGGATCCCGGTCCTGCTCCTGTGGCGCGGCGCGACGGACAACCAGGCAAGGGCGGTCGCGCTCGTCGTGGCCGTGGCCGACCTGCTCGTCGCCCTCGGGGTGCTCGGCGCGTTCGACCCGTCGGTCGCCGGGTACCAGCTCGTCGAGCAGGTCGAGTGGGTGTCCTCCGCGGGCCTGTCCTACCTCGTCGGCGTCGACGGGTTCAGCATCTGGCTCGTCGTCCTGACGGCGTTCATGACGCCGCTCGCGATCCTGTCGTCCTGGCGCGTCGAGCACCGCGTCCGGCTGTTCATGGCGATGACCCTGCTGCTCGAGACGGCGATCCTCGGGTCGTTCCTCGCGCTCGACCTGCTCCTGTTCTTCGTGTTCTTCGAGATGCTGCTGCTCCCGATGTTCCTCGTGATCGGGGTCTGGGGCTCGGAGCGCCGCGTCTACGCGAGCGTCAAGTTCTTCCTGTTCACGATGGCCGGCTCTGCCTTCTTGCTGCTGGGCATCGTGTTCCTGTGGTTCCAGACGGCGGAGCAGCTCGGCTCGCCGAGTTTCGACATCCGGCAGATGGAGCAGCTCTCGCTCGCCGCGACCACGCAGCGGTGGCTCTTCGTCGCGTTCTTCGTCGCGTTCGCGGTCAAGGTGCCCATCTTCCCGCTCCACACGTGGCTGCCCGACGCGCACACCGAGGCACCGACGAACGGATCGATCATCCTCGCGGCCCTGCTGCTGAAGGCCGGCCCGTACGGGATGCTCCGGTTCAACCTCGACCTGTTCCCGGAGGCATCGCAGTCGTTCGGCGACGCGATCGCGGTGCTCGCCGTGATCGGGATCGTCTACGGGGCGGTCGTGGCGATGATGCAGACGGACATCAAGCGCCTGGTCGCGTACTCGTCCGTGAGCCACATGGGGTTCGTGATCCTCGGCATCTTCACGTTCACGGTGGAGGGGACGAGCGGGGCCGTCATGCAGATGGTGAACCACGGCCTGTCGACCGGGCTGCTGTTCTTCGTCGTCGGGATGCTCTACGAGCGCACCCACACCCGGGACATCGCGGAGATGGGCGGCCTGGCGAAGGTCACCCCCTGGATCGCGGCGGCGTTCCTCGTGGCGACGCTGTCCTCGATCGGGCTCCCGGGCCTGAACAACTTCGTCGGGGAGTTTCTCGTGATCCTCGGGTCGTTCGGCGCCGACCGCGTGCTCGGCGCGATCGCCGTGAGCGCCGTCGTCCTGTCCGCGATCTACATGCTGTGGGCGTACCAGCGGACGTTCCAGGGCCCCGAGCCGCAGGCGGAGGGCCGGCGCGGCCTGGTCGACATGGTGCCGCGGGAGATCGCCGCCGTCGTCCCCGTCGTGGCGGCGATGCTCGTGCTCGGCGTCGCGCCGAACCTCGCCCTCGACCGCATCAACCCCGCCTCCGAGGGCGTGGTGGCGTGGGTGAACAGCGTCGAGATCGACCAGTCGGGGCTGCCCGGCGGGCTCCGGGCCGAGCTCGACCCGGCGTTCACCGTGCAGGCGGAGGGGTCGCCGTGACGCCCCCGATCGACCTCGGCCCGATCCTGCCCGAGCTGATCCTCGCGGGCACCGCGATCGTCGTCCTGCTCGGCGGGGCGATCGCCCGGGGGGTGACGCCGTTCGCCTGGGTCCTGGTGTCGCTCGCCGGGGTGGCCGGCGCGGCGGTTGCCGCGGTCGGCCTGTGGGACTGGGACGGCGGGCTCACGGAGCTCGCGGGCGGCGTGGCGACCGACCGGTTCGGCGTGGCGACCCGGCTGATCATCCTCGCGGTCGCGGCGATCGGCCTGCTCCTCGGGCATCACTACTTCGAACGCTCGGGCGAGCAGCGGCGCGAGTTCGCGCCGCTGCTGCTGTTCGCGACCACCGGGATGACGCTGTTCGCGGTCTCGGCGGACCTGATCGTCGCGTTCCTCGCCCTCGAGATCCTCTCGCTCTCGCTCTACGTGATGACGGGCCTCTCGCGACGCCTCGGCTCGGTCGAGGGGGCGATGAAGTACTTCCTGCTCGGCGCGTTCTCCTCGGCCTTCTTCCTGTTCGGGATCGCGATGGCCTACGGCGCGACGGGATCGACCCAGCTCGACGCGATCTCGGGGGCCCTCGCCGGACAGACCGGGTCCACCGCCCTCGCCATCACCGCGATCGGGCTCCTCGTCGTGGGCTTCGGGTTCAAGGTCTCGGCCGTCCCGTTCCACATGTGGACGCCGGACGTCTACCAGGGCGCCCCGACGGCCGTGACGGCATTCATGTCGGCCGGGACGAAGGTCGCGGCGTTCGCGGCGTTCATCCGGGTGTTCAACATCGCGTTCCAGCCGCTCGCGTGGGACTGGGAGCCGATCGTGTGGATCCTCGCCGCCCTGTCGATGATCGCGGGGAGCGTGCTCGCGATCGCGCAGACGGACATCAAGAGGATGCTCGCGTACTCGAGCATCAGCCACGCGGGCTTCGTGCTCACCGGCCTCACCGCGGCGGGGGAGACGGGGATCAGCGCGGCGCTGTTCTACCTCGTGGCCTACTCGGTCACGGTGATCGGGGCGTTCGGGGTCGTGATGCTCGTCTCCTCGCGGGGGGAGCAACGCACGACGTTGTCCTCGTACGCCGGCCTGGCGAGGCGGAACCCGCTCGCGGCCGGCCTCCTCTCCCTGTTCCTGCTCTCGCTCGCCGGGATCCCGCCGACCGTGGGGTTCGTGGCCAAGGTGGCCGTGTTCCGCGCCGCGGTGGGAGCGGGCTATTGGCCGCTCGTGCTGATCGGCGTGCTCGCGAGCGTGGTCGCCGCATTCTTCTACCTCCGCGTGATCGTCCTGATGTTCATGCACGAGCCGCAGGAGGCGGAGGCCGAGCAGGAGGAGACGCTCCTGCCGCGGATCGTGGTCGCGGTGCCGGCCGCGCTCGTGCTAGTGCTCGGCGTGTTCCCGGGCCTCATCGTGGGCTTCCTCGACCAGGCGGCGGTGCTCAGGTGGTGAGCCGGCGCGGCGCCGGCCGGATGCCGGTAGGGTCGGTTCGATGAGCCGTCGAATGATCCCCGGTCTCGGGTCGCCCGATCCGACGCTCGAGCGCGAGATCGGTGTGCGTCTCGACGAGGTGGAGGCCGCGCTCGAGAAGGCGGTGCGCGCCGACTCGGAGATGTTGGCCGAGACCTCCCGGTACCTGCTCGACGCCGGCGGCAAGCGGTTCCGCCCGATGCTCGTGCTGCTCTCCGGGTACTTCGGCGACCCCACCGACCCGCGGCTGGTCCCCGGCTCGGTGGCGATCGAGCTCGTCCACCAGGCGACCCTGTACCACGACGACGTGATCGACGAGGCGGATGCGCGTCACGGCGTCCCCTCGGCGAACGTGCGCTGGGACAACACCGTCGCGATCCTGACGGGCGATTACCTGTTCGCCCGGGCCTCCGAGATCTCGACCGAGCTCGGCACCGACATCTGCGCGCTCCTCGCGCGGACGATCGCGACGCTCTGCGACGGGCAGATCCGCGAGGTGGAGGCCGCCGGACGGGTCGAGCAGACGGAGTCCGCGCACCTCGAGGTGATCCGGCGCAAGACGGGTGCCCTGATCGCCACCTCGTGCCGGCTCGGCGGCATGCTCTCGGACGCGCCGGCGCCGGCGCAGGACGTCCTCGAGGAGTTCGGGGGCGCCCTCGGCTTCGCCTTCCAGCTCTCCGACGACATCATGGACCTCACCTCGAGCCAGGAGACGCTCGGCAAGGAGCCGGGACAGGACCTCCGTGAGGGCGTGTTCACCCTCCCGGTGATCCACGCCCTCGACGGGCCGGAGGCCGAGGAGCTCCGCGACCTCCTGTCCGCCGGCCCGCCGTCGGGCGAGCGGCTGGAGCGCGCGCTCGAGATCGTGCGCGAGCCCGCGAACCTCGCCCACGCCCGTTCGGCCGTCGCCGGCGAGGTCGACCGGGCCCGGATGCTCGCCGATCGCCTGCCGGAGGGGCCGGCCCGAACCTCGCTCGTCCAGCTGGCCGAGTTCCTCGCGGTCCGCTGCGGGGCGCGAGAGGAAAACGGTGAATGAGCCCTTGCTAGAATCCGCGCTGCTCGGGAAAGCATTCACAAGCGTGCCTTCGAACGCACCGCGGAGGTCGGCGTGATCGGCGCAGACACCTACTACGAGTCCTACGGTGTCGTCGTCGGGGTCCTGCTCGCCGGGGTCGGCCTCGTCGCGGTGGCGTTCCTCGCCGCCCGGCTGATCGCCCCCTCCCGCCCGATCGACGGGAAGCTTCTCACGTACGAATGCGGGATCGACCCCGTCGGACAGGGCTGGTCCCAGAGCCAGGTCCGCTACTACGTCTACGGCTTCCTGTTCGTGATCTTCGATGTCGAGGCGGTGTTCCTGTTCCCGTGGGCGGCGATCTTCGAGGACCTCGGGTACCAGGCGGTCGTCGAGATGGCGGTCTTCATCGGCATCCTCGCGGTCGGGATCCTCTACGCGTGGCGCAAGGGGGTGCTCCGATGGGCCTGATCACCGAGAAGACCCCGCTCGCCAGGATCCAGCCGGTGAAGTTCCTCCTGAACTGGGGGCGCCGGTACTCGCTGTGGGTCTTCAACTTCGGGCTCGCGTGCTGCTCGATCGAGTTCATCGCCGCCTCCACCTCCAAGCACGACTTCATCAGGTTCGGCGTGATCCCGACCGGCCACGGCCCGAGGCAGGCGGATCTGATGGTGGTCGCCGGGACGCCCACGGACAAGATGACCCCGGTCATCAAGCGCCTGTACGACCAGATGCCCGACCCCAAGTACGTGATCTCGATGGGATCGTGCGCCAACTGCGGCGGCCCCTACTGGGACTCGTACTCGGTCACGAAGGGCATCGACCAGGTGATCCCGGTGGACGTCTACGTGCCCGGATGCCCCCCGCGCCCCGAGGCCCTGCTGCAGGGGATCATGAAACTCCAGGAGAAGATCGCCCACGAGGACATCAGGGAGAAGTGGAGTGGCAAGCTCACGCCCGCTCCCTCCTCCTGAGGTCGAGTCGCGCCTGCGGGCGCGGTTCGGCGACGACGTGCTCTCCTTCGAGGACCAGCACGGGCACAGCGTCGTGGCGGTCACGCCCGAGCGGTACCGGGAGGTCGCGACCTTCCTCCGGGACGACCCCGAGTTCGCCTGCGACTACTGCGACTTCACGGGCGGCGTCGACTTCGGCGAGGACGGCCTCGAGATCGTGACCCACCTGTTCTCCACGACACGCGTGCACTCCGTGCGGGTGAAGGTTCGCCTCTCGGCCGAGCAGCCGGCCATCCCCACGATCTCCGACCTGTACCCGACGGCCAACTGGCACGAGCGGGAGACCGCCGAGATGTTCGGCGTGACCTTCGAAGGCCATCCGCTCCCGGTGAAGCTGCTCCTGCCCGAGCCGTTCGAGGGCAACCCGCTTCGCAAGGACTTCCCCCTCATGTCCCGGGAGGCCAAGCCTTGGCCGGGCGCGGTCGAGGGCGAGGAGGAAGAAGAGGAGTGATCGCGCAGGCCGGCGAGAGCTTCGTGAACCAGTGGTTCGACAGCTACTGGCTGGTGCTGGTCGCCAAGGTGGCAATCGTGCTCGTCTTCTTCCTGGTGGCGCCCCTCGGCGTCGGCTACGCCGAGCACAAGGTGCTCGCGCACATGCAGGGGCGGCTCGGACCGATGTACGCGGGACGGTTCCACGGGTGGGCGCAGCTGCTCGCCGACGGGGCGAAGTTCGTGCAGAAGGAGGACGTGATCCCGGCGGCGGCCGACCGTTGGGTGTTCTCCCTCGCTCCGGCGGTGGCGCTCGTCCCGTACATCGCGCTGTTCGTCGTGATCCCGTTCTCCGACGAGATCTTCATCCTGAACCTCGACGTCGGCATCTTCTTCGTCATGGCGATCACGTCGGTCACGGTGATCGGCGTGCTCATGGCGGGGTGGGCGTCGGCCAACAAGTTCTCGCTGATCGGGGCGCTGCGGGCGGCGGCGCAGCTGATCGCGTACGAGCTGCCGCTCGTACTGGGGGCCGCGGCGGTCGTGATGCAGGCCGGCACGCTGTCGATGATCGGGATCGTCGAGGCGCAGGAGCAGTACTGGTACGTGATCAGCCAGCCGATCGGGTTCCTGATCTTCCTCATCGCCTCGCTCGCCGAGTTGACGCGCCCGCCGTTCGACATGCCGATCGCCGATTCCGAGATCATCTACGGCGCCTACACCGAGTACTCGGGGTTGAAGTTCGCCTTCTTCCTCCTCGCCGAGTACGGGGGGATCGTCGCGCTGTCGGCGGTGGCGAGCGTGCTCTTCCTCGGCGGCTACCTGCCGGTCCCGTTCCTCGAGTTCATCCCCCAACCGCTCTGGATGCTCGGAAAGATCGGTGCGCTGTCGTTCCTCATCATCTGGCTGCGGGCCACCTACCCGCGGCTGCGCGAGGATCAGCTCCAGCGTGCCTCGTGGCTGTTCCTGATCCCCCTGGCGCTGCTGCAGATCATGGTCGTCGGGTTCCTGAAGGTCGCGATCTAGGAGACGCGATGGCGATCGACGAGACGCACGTGAGGACGGCGGGCGAGGAGCCGAGGTCGACCGGGCTCGGCCTCGTGAAGGGCCTCGCGGTGACACTGAAGCACGCCCTTCGGCCTTCGGTCACGCAGCAGTACCCCGAGGAGAAGCCGGACCTGCCGCCCCGGACGCGCGGCGTGATCGCGCTGAAGGAGGCCAACTGCACGGTCTGCTACAAGTGCTCGCGCGAGTGCCCCGACTGGTGCATCTACATCGACGCTCACAAGGAGACCCACGAGCCGGCCTCGGGCGGCAAGGGTCGCTCGATGAAGGTGCTCGACCGGTTCGCGATCGACTACGCCCTCTGCATGTACTGCGGGATCTGCGTCGAGGTCTGTCCGTTCGACGCGCTGTTCTGGAGCCCGGAGTTCGAGTACTCCGAGTACGACCTCGTCGAGCTCACCCACGAGAAGGAGAAACTCGAGGAGTGGACGTACACGGTCCTGCCGCCGCCCGCCCTCGAGGAGGGCGCCCGGCCCGAGCCGGAGCCGGTCGCGGCCCCAGCGGCTCCCGGCGACTCGGTCCAGCCCGCTTCGGCGCCTCCCGCGGCCGTCCAGGCGCCGTCTCCAACCGCCGGTGGGACCGGGTCGCCGTCCGCCGCCGCGCCCGCTCCTGCGCCCGCCGAGGCTCCCACGCCGCCCGCTGCCGCGCCGCCTGCTGAAGCCGCGGCGCCCGCTCCTGCGACGCCCGCCGAGCACGCCGAGGTCTCGCTCGACCAGGAGACGTTCGACCGCGTCCTCGCCGAACTGCTGGAGAAGGGGACGGATCGCCGGGTGGCCGAGGGCCAGGCCCGTCGCGCCGGGATGATCGCGGCGCGCAAGAAGGCCGAGGGCGGCGGATGACCGCGCTCGAGGTCGCGTTCGTCGTGGTGGCGATCTTCGGCGTGGTCGGCGCGTTCCGGGTCGTGACCGCCCGCAACGTCGTCCACGCCGCCCTGTACCTCGTGATCACGCTCTCGGCGACCGCGGGCGTCTACCTCCTGCTCGCCGCGGAGTTCGTCGCGTGGGTCCAGATCCTGATCTACGTGGGCGCGATCGTGATCCTGTTCCTGTTCGGCCTGATGCTGACGAAGGCGCCGATCGGCCGCGAGGCGCTCGACAACCAGCGTCGTGGGGTCGCCTTCTTCGTGGGGGCGGCGATCCTCGCAGGGCTCGTCCTCCTGTTCCTGGATGCGTTCGGGTGGGACGAGACCAGGGTCGACCCGGTGCAGGGCACGGCGACGGCCGTGGGTACCTCGATCTTCAGCCGCTTCGTGCTCCCGTTCGAGGCGATATCGTTCCTGCTCCTCGCCGCCCTGATCGGCGCGATCGTGCTGTCCCGCAAGGACGACCCGGTGGTCCGCGAACGGAAGGGCAGGCGACCGTGATCAGGCTCCCGTTGATCCTGATCTTCTCGGCGATCCTGTTCTCGACCGGGGTCTACGGCGTGCTCGCCCGGCGCAACGCGGTCCTCGTCCTCATGTCGATCGAGCTCATGCTGAACGCCGTCAACATCAACCTCGTCGCGTTCTCGCAACACTTGCACGAGATCACGGGTCAGGTCTTCGCGCTGTTCGTGATCACCGTAGCGGCCGCCGAGGTCGGCATCGGCCTCGCGATCGTGATCCTGATCTACCGCAACCGCGAGACGATCAACGTGGACGAGGTGAATCTCCTCAAGTGGTAGGCGAGGAAGAGCTCCTCCACGAGATCTCGGATCCGAGCGCGTTCCTCCGGTACTCGTGGCTGATCGCGTTCCTCCCCCTCGCCGCCGCCGCCCTGACCCTGTTCCTCGGCAAGCGGACGCCGGGCAAGGGCACGGTCTACGGCATCGCCGCGGTCGGCGCGTCGTTCGTTCTCTCGCTCGGCGTGCTGTGGACGTTCGTGGCGGGAGAGCGAGGCTTCTACGAGGCCACGGTGTCGTGGTTCGAGATCGGCCCTCTGCACCTCGAGGCCGGGGTGTTCGTGGACGGGCTCACTGCCGTCATGCTCGTGGTCGTCACGGCGATCTCCCTGTGCGTCCACGTGTACTCGCTCGGCTACATGAAGGGGGACGTCCGGTACACCTGGTTCTACGTCGTCCTGTCCCTGTTCACGAGCGCGATGCTCGTCGTCGTGCTTTCGGCCGACCTGTTCCAGCTCCTCGTCGGCTGGGAGGTCATGGGGGTCTGCTCCTACCTGCTGATCGGGCACTGGTGGGAAGACCCGGTGAACTCGGGCTCGGCGATCAAGGCGTTCATCACGACGCGGATCGGCGACGTCCCGTTCATGTTCGGGATCTTCGTCCTCGTGTTCGTCACCGGGTTCACCACCGCCAACATCCACGAGATCGGCGAGATGATCGCCGGAGGGGAGGTGTCCGTCGCGCTCGTCTCGGCGGCCGCGCTCCTGCTCTTCGGCGGGACGATCGGCAAGTCGGCCCAGTTCCCGCTGCACGTGTGGCTCCCCGACGCGATGGCGGGCCCCACGCCGGTCTCCGCCCTGATCCACGCCGCGACGATGGTCGCGGCCGGCGTGTACCTGGTGGGGCGCCTGTTCATCGTGTTCGTCGAGGCCGAGCCGTTCGTCCTGCAGATCGTCGGGGTGATCGGGGCGATCACGATGCTCGGCGCCGCCCTCATGGCGTTCGTGCAGGACGACATCAAGCGCGTGCTCGCGTACTCGACGATCAGCCAGCTCGCCTACATGGTCGCGGGCATGTCGATGGGCCCGGCGGGCCGCACCGCCGGGTTCTTCCACCTGTTCACCCATGCGTTCTTCAAGGCGTTGCTGTTCCTCGGGTCCGGCGCCGTGATCCACGCCGTGCACTCGAACAACATGAGCGAGATGGGCGGGCTGCGGAACAAGTTACCCATCACGTTCTGGACGTTCCTGATCGGGTCGCTCGCCCTCGCCGGCGTGCCGCCGCTTGCCGGCTTCTGGTCGAAGGACGAGCTGCTCGTCGTCGCGGACCACGAGGGACACCCGGTGCTGTTCGTCGTGCTGCTCGTCACCGCGGTCCTCACGGCCTTCTACATGGCCCGGGCCGTCCTGATGACGTTCTTCGGCGACTACCGGGGCCACGGCGAGCCGCACGAGGCGCCGCGTTCGATGACCGGCGTGCTGGTGGCGCTCGCGACCGCGACCGTGTTCGTCGGGCTCCTCGGCTCGCCGCAGCTCGGCGCAGTGTTCGGCCAGTGGGTCTTCTTCGAGGAGCTCGAGGAGGCGCTGTTCGTGCCGTGGATCGCCGCGCTGTCGACCCTCGCGGCGATCGGCGGGATCTTGGCCGGGTACGCCCTGTACCGCCGCTATCGCGAGCCGGACCCGCTGCGCGGGCTCGGGCCCGCCTACACCCTGGTCTCGAACAAGTACTACCTCGACGACCTGTACTGGAAGGGGATCGTCCGGCCCGTCCGGGACGACGCCTCGCGGGGCGTGTACTGGTCGAACCAGAAGATCCTGGACGGCATCGTGAACGGCGCCGCCGCCGTCACGAAGGTCGTGGCGAACGCGGTCCGGTGGTTCGACACGCACGTGATCGACGGCCTCGTGAACGCCGCCGGCAACTTCGCCGGGTTCACCGGCGGGCTCCTCCGCTACATCCAGTCGGGCAACGTGCAGCGGTACGCCGCGTTCCTGTTCAGCGGGATCGTGGTGCTGGCCATCATCATCACGCGGATCTAGAGGGAGAGGACGACAGATGACCTGGGAGAACTCGGCGATCACGATCGCGGTCTTCCTGCCGCTCGTGGGTGCGCTCGTGATCGCCCTCGTGCCGAGGCAGCTGGAGAAGGGGGTCCGCGCGCTCGGGATCGTGATCACCGGCGCGGCGATGGCCGTCGCGGTCGCGATCGCTCTGACGTTCGACTACGGCGCGAGCTCCACGTTGCAGTTCCGGCTGGACACGCGCTGGATCCCCGCGATCGACGCGCGCTACCACGTCGCGATCGACGGGATCAGCCTGCCGCTGTTCGTCCTCACGTTCGTGATTTCGTTCCTGTGCGCGATCTACACGTGGCGGTTCGTGCCGTCGCCCGGGAAGACGAAGAGTTTCCTCGCGCTAATGCTGCTGCTCGAGACCGGGATGGCCGGCACCTTCATCGCCTTCGACCTCATCCTGTTCTTCGTGTTCTGGGAGCTCGTCCTGGTCCCGATGTACTTCCTGATCGGCATCTGGGGCAGCGCGAACCGCGAGTACGCGGCGATCAAGTTCTTCCTGTACACGCTGTTCGGCTCGATCTTCATGCTGCTCGGTTTCCTCGCGCTGTACTTCAACTCCGATCTGGGCGGCGGGCGGCACACGTTCGACCTCGTGGCGCTGCAGGAGTTCGGCGCGTCGGGAGGGTTCTCGAACTCGCTCCAGCTCGTCGTCTTCGGCGCGATCGGGCTCGGCTTCGCGGTGAAGGTGCCGATGTGGCCGTTCCACACGTGGCTGCCCGACGCCCATACCGAGGCGCCCACGATCGGCTCGGTGCTCCTCGCGGCGATCATGCTGAAGATGGGCACGTACGGCTTCGTCCGGATCTCGCTCCCGGTGCTGCCGTACGGCGCCGAGAAGTACGCGCCGTGGATCGGCCTGCTCGCGGCGATCGCGATCGTCTACGCGGCCCTGGCGTGCCTCGCGCAGAAGGACCTGAAGCGCCTGATCGCGTTCAGCTCGGTCGGGCACATGGGGTTCGTGATGCTCGGGATCGCGACCCTCACGTCGATCGGCATCAACGCCGCGATCTTCGGCATGGTCGCGCACGGCCTCATCACCGGCATGCTGTTCTTCTGCGTCGGGTCGGTCTATGACCGCTACCACACGCGCGAGATCGCCGAGATCGGCGGCGGGCTGATGCAGAAGCTGCCGTACCTGGGCGGGGTGTTCGCGTTCGTCGCGATCGCGTCGCTCGGGCTCCCCGGCCTCGCCGGATTCTGGGGCGAGGTGATGGCGCTGCTGTCGTCGTTCAGCCCCGCGGAGATCCTCGTGGACGCCGGCCTCACCGGCTGGTTCCGGTTCTTCATGATCGCGGGTGGGATCGGGACGATCCTGACGGCCGGCTACTTCCTGTGGATGCTCCAGCGGGTCAACATGGGCAACCTGCCCGAGAAGTGGAAGGGCGAGGCCTTCCCCGACATCGTCGCGATCGAGTGGGTGTCCTGGGTTCCGCTCCTCATCGCGATCGTGGCGTTCGGGTTGTTCCCGAGGCTGCTCACGGGTGTTACCCAGGACTCGGCGAACGCGTTGAGCTCGCTGTTCGGATCGTAGGAGCGAGGGCGAAGGGGCCGGAGCGGGGATGAACCAGGCGATCGACTACACCGCGATCCTGCCGGAGCTGATCATCGCCGGCACGATCGTCCTGGTCCTGGTCGCCGACGCGTTCCTCTCGCCGAAACGCAAGTGGCTCACGATGTGGCTCGCGTTCGCCGGCGTCGTCGCCGCGCTGATCGCGACCCTGTCGCTCGTCGGCGACGAGCGCAGCACGTTCACCGGGTCCTACGTCGTGGACGACTTCGCGATCCTATTCAAGACGTTCTTCCTCGTGGTCGCGCTGTTCGTCCTGTTGGTCTCGCTCCGCTACTTCCGGGAAGGTCCCTTCTACCAGGGCGAGTACTACTTCCTGCTTCTCACGGCGTTCCTCGGCTGTATGATGATGCCGTCGTCCCGCGACCTGCTGCTGCTGTTCATCGCGCTCGAGCTCGTGTCGGCCCCCGGGTTCCTGATCGCGGCGTTCCGCAAGTCCGACCCGCGGTCGAACGAGGCCGGCATCAAGTTCTTCCTGTTCGGGGTGCTGTCCACCGCGGTGATGCTCTACGGGATGAGCATGATCTACGGCGTCACCGGGACCCTCAACCTGTCCGAGATCGGAGACGCCCTCTCGGTGGCGCTTCCCCAGGGGCAGGAGACGCTCGTGCTCGCCGCGATCCTGTTCATCGTCGCGGGGTTCGCGTTCAAGGTGAGCGCCGTCCCGTTCCAGTTCTGGGCCCCGGACACGTACGAGGGCGCGCCGGTGCCGGTCGCGGCCTTCCTCGCCACGGCCTCGAAGGCCGCGGGCTTCGCCGGGCTGCTGCAGCTGATGTTCGTCGCGTTCCCCGCGCAGTACGAGGTCTGGACGCCGATCTTCGCCGCGCTCTCGATCCTCACGATGACGATCGGCAACTTCGTCGCGCTCCAGCAGCGGCAGATCGTCAGGCTGCTCGCGTACTCGAGCATCGCCCAGGCCGGGTACATGCTGCTGCCCTTCGCGCTCGTGTCCGCCGACCCGAGCATCAACCAGGACGCGTTCGCGGCGGCGGTCACGTACATCCTGATCTACGCGGTCATGACGCTCGGGGCGTTCGCGGTGGTGATCGCGATGGCGAGGGAGTCTCGCGGGCTGCTGATCGCCGACTTCGCCGGCCTCGGCCGCCGCGCGCCCTGGATCGCGTTGTCGATGACGGTGTTCATGGTGTCGCTCGGCGGGATCCCGCCCACCGCCGGGTTCTGGGCCAAGTTCCTCGTCTTCCAGGTGGCGATCGGCCGCGGCGGGATCGGGACCACGCTCGCGGTGATCATGGTCCTGAACTCGGTCGTGAGCCTCTACTACTACCTGGCCGTGCCCCGCCAGATGCTGTTCGTCGAGGCCGAGGACCAACGCCCGCTCGCCACCCCGGCCCTGGCGACCGGCCTGGCGGTCCTCGCGACGTTCGCGGTGATCGCGATCGGCCTGTGGCCCGAGCTGCTGGCGCATTTCCCGCCGTTGTCTACCCTGGTAGGGCAGTAGCCAGCCCGCGCGGGCTCGACGAACCCGCGCCTGGGGTTAAGGCGAATAACCCCCGAAGGAGGGGATGGAGAGTTGATCGGTCTCAACCGCTTCAAGACCTGGATCCTGATCGCCGCCCTCGGCGGCCTGTTCGTGCTGATCGGCGCCTGGATCGGCGGGTCGAACGGGGCGATCATCGCCCTGGCGTTCGCCCTGGCGTTCAACTTCGCGATGTACTGGTTCAGCGACCGGATCGCGATCGCAACCACGCGGTCCAAGCCGGTGACCGAGCAGGAGGCGCCCGACCTCTACCGGATCGTCCGGGAGCTCGCTGAGACCAACAAGATGCCGATGCCCCGGATCCACATCTCCGAGATGGCGCAGCCGAACGCGTTCGCGACCGGCCGCAACCCCGAGCACGCGGCCGTCTCGGTCACGCGGGGGATCCTCGAGATCCTCGACGAACGGGAGCTGCGTGGGGTCCTCGCCCACGAGCTCTCCCACGTCGCCAACCGCGACATCCTCATCAGCTCGGTGGCCGCGGCGATCGGGATGAGCATCACGTTCCTCGCGCGGTTCGCCTTGTGGTTCGGCGGCGGGGACAACCGGGAGAACTCCTTCGGGATCTTCGGGCTGCTGCTCGCCTGGGTGCTGGCGCCGATCGCGGCCGCGATCATCCAGATGGCGGTGAGCCGCTCGCGCGAGTACCAGGCCGACGAGTCCGGCGCGATCCTGTCGGGCGACCCGGATGCGCTCGCGAGCGCGCTCCGCAAGCTCGAGGCGACCGCGCAGCGCGTGCCGGTTCCCGCCACCGTCAGCCCGGCCGAGGCACACCTGTTCATCGTGAACCCGTTCCGCGGGCGGCAGGCGGGCATGAGCCTCGCGAACCTGTTCTCGACGCACCCGCCCACGGAGCAGCGCGTCGCCCGGCTCGCCGAGATCAAGAAGCAGCTGGGCGAGGTCCGCTAGGACTCCGCGAGTCGATCCACCAACGCGCGGAGGTCCCGGATTACCTCCGCCCCTCCGGCCGGGTCCGGAGACGTCGGTGGCGCGTCGACGAGGCCGGCGTCGCGGTCCTCGCGCGCGATCAGGAACGGCCGGATCCCCACCGACCCCGCCCCCTCGCAGTACGCCAGCTGGTCGTCGACGAACACCGCCTCCTCGGCGGTCGCGCCGAGCGCTTCGAGCGCGCCGCGGTAGATCCCCGGGTCGGGCTTGGCCACACCGACCTCGAACGACAGCACGACGGCATCGGTCTCCTCGTACAGCCCGAGGCGCTCGACGACGGGCCCTGTTCCGTGGTCGCAGTTGCTGACGACGGCCGTTCGAAGGCCCGAGGCGCGCAGGTCGCGCAGCGCCGGCAGCGAGTCTTCCCAGAGGTGGACGCCGCTCTCCAGGAACGTGGTGATGGTTCCCGCCAGCTCCTGCACCAAGGCATCGTCGCGTTCGAGCCCGGCCGCCTTCAGGACCTCCGTCAGGTCGCCCTCGAGGCTCCCGTAGGTTCCGACGCTCCGGGCCACCCTCGTCCTCTCGAACCCGTTCAGCAGCGCTCGACCCGAGAGCCCGGCGCGAGCCTCGATCCGTTCCCGGAGCACCGGCCAGTCCGTCCAGACCAGCGTGTCGTACAGATCGATCAGGACGGCGGAGATCCGGGGCACTGGCGGGCTCGGCTACGCGCTCAGCTCGGCGCAGAACTCCGCGTACGCGACGACGTAACGCTGGATGTCGTCCTCGGTGTGCTGCACCGAGAGCGTCCACTGCTCCTCGTCGCCGGGCGTCATGAAGATCCCTCGGTTCACCATCCACGTGAACGAGGCGTAGAAGAGCTCGGGGATCGTCTCGAGGAAGTCGCGATAGTTCGTGAGCGGCTCCTTGCGGTAGGAGACGCACCCCTTGGCGCCGAGGTCCATCGTGTGGGCCGGGAGGTCGTGCTCGTCGATCGCCCGCTGGCATCCCTCGGCGAGCATCGTGCCGAGCTTGCCGAGGTGGTCGTACGCGTCAGGCGTCAGCACCTGCGTGAGCGCGGCCAGGCCGGCCGCGACCGAGAGCGGGTTCCCGTTGAACGTCCCCTGCTGCGCGGTGCCCCGGGTCACCCACTCCATGAACCGCCCCTCGCCGCCGAAGGCGCCGATCGTCGCGCCGCCGCCGATCGCCTTCGCGTACGCCGCGAGGTGCGGCCGGACCCCGTAACGCTCGGTCGTGCCGCCGTAGGCGATCGTGCCGCCGCACTTCACCTCGTCGTAGATCAGGGCGGCGCCGTTGCGCTCGCAGATGTCGCGGAGCGCCTGCAGGTACCCCTCCTTCGGCGTCACCAGGCCGATGTTCATCATCACCGGTTCCAGGATCACGCAGGCGATCTCGCCGGGGTTGTCTGCGAACGCCTGCTCGACCGCATCCGCGTCGTTGAACGGAACGACGATCGCGGTATCCCACAGGGCGCGCGGGATGCCCTTCGACGTGGGCGTGGTCGTGTACCAGGCGCGCCCCTCTTCGTCGACGCTGAACCGCAGGTCGAGCACGTCGGCTTCGGGCACGACGGAGAACAGGACCGAGTCGTGGTGGCCGTGGTAGGACCCCTCCATCTTCACGATCCGGTCGCGCTCGGTGGCCGCCCGCGCGACGCGGATCGCGTCCATCGTCGCCTCGGTCCCCGAGTTCACGAACCGCATCTGCTCGAGCTGGAACCGCTCGCAGATCGCCTCGGCGAGCGCGACCGTCGCCTCCGTGGTCACGGCGAAGTGGATCCCCTGGTCGGCCACGTCGCGGATCGCCTTCACGATCGTGGGATGCGCGTGTCCGACGACGTTCACGCCGAACCCGCCGTGGAAGTCGACGTACTCGTTGCCGTCGACGTCCCACACCTTCGACCCCCCGCCGCGGTGGAGGTAGACGGGGTAGGGGTCGTTGGCCTGGAAGTTCGACGCGACGCCGTTGGGGAGGCTCTTGGTCGCGCGGGCGTGGAGGCTCTCGGAACCGGGGGTGCGGTCGAGCAGCCGGCGCTCCTCGCGCTCCGCGATCTCGGCCGCCCTCGCCTTCAGTCGGTCGACGTCCGCCACAGCCTCTCCTCCCGTAGGGTGCGCCAATCTACCGAGGGCACCCGGTGCGAGGCAACGCGAGCAGGCCTACGGCCGGAAGTTCACGAACTGGAGCGGGACGTCGAAGTCGTGCTCCTTCACCGCCCGGATCACCGCCTGGAGGTCGTCCTTCGCCTTGCTCGAGACCCGGACCTGGTCGCCCTGGACGCTGCTCTGGACCTTGGTCTTCAGGCCCTTGACGAACTTCACGATCTCGCGGGCCTTCTCCTCGGAGATGCCGACGTTCACGTTGATGACCTGCTTCGAGGTGCCCTTGGCCGCGGGTTGCACCGGGCCGAGGTGCAGCGCCTTCAGCGAGACCTCCCGGCGGACGGCCTTCTCCTTCAGGACCTCCACCGCGGCCTTCAGGCGGTCCTCGGTGGAGGAGCGCACCTCGATCAGCTTGTCGTCCTGGGTGATGTTCGTCCCGGTGTTCTTGAAGTCGAACCGCTGGGCGATCTCGCGCCGCGCCTGATCGACGGCGTTCGAGACCTCCGGCATCGAGACCTGCGAGACGATGTCGAACGAGAAGTCCTGCTTGGCCATGGCGGCATCCTACCCACGGAGGTGGCGAACCCCCATCGGCTATCCTTCCTGCGCACGGGAGGATGCCCGAGTGGCCAAAGGGAGCGGTCTGTAAAATCGCCGGCATAGCCTACGGAGGTTCGAATCCTCCTCCTCCCACCAGGTCCGACAGCCTTGCGGACGACTGCTCAACGCTCTGGTTGACGCCAAATGTCGCCACTGGCTGGGACGTCGGCAACCTTCGTAGGGACAATCATGCTGCCCCAGGGGGGCGCCCAGACTGGGCCCGCAAGCCCTTCCCGGAGTCAGGGGTCAAGCTGACCGAGTGCCTTCTCGACAGCCAAGGCCGCTGCCTCTTGCATACCGGGCATCAAGTGTTGGTACGCATCCATCGTGAATGCTACCGACGAGTGCCCGAGCGCCTCGGAGGCGATTTTCGGATGGATCCCGGCGCGCAGCAGCGTCGTCGCGTACGCATGCCTCAAGTCGTGGAGTCGGAGCCCAGGCATCCCGATGCTTCGAGTCAATCGATAAAAGGCACGAGAAGGAGCTGCTCGCGCGCCACCTTCATCGGGATCGGATAATTCATTCCAAGGGCTGGGAGCAAAGGCTACGGGCTTGGCCTAGTTTCTTCCTTGTAGACCAGCTGGGGAGAGCTGAACAACAGAGACCAACTCGGTCTGTGATGCTTCGCTGGAGCCACTCGCTCGGAACCCCCGAAAGTCGCGCCCGTGCCGCTGCGGCGAAGGCGTACTGCTCCAACCGCTGTAGGCCTCTTATCCGAGAGAGGGTTGCTGCGTGATGTGTCAACCTTCGTAGTGACCCATTTCGCCAAGTGGGTGAGACTAATCGGGGGAAGAGGGAGGGAGTACGCATGTCTCACCCCGGAAGCGCTCCCTGTCCCCCGGCGCTCGCTGCCGGGCGAGGGGGGACCACCGAGTGTCGTCGTCGTACGGATTCTGAGCGTCAGGCCCAACACCGACCTAGAGGGCGACGACGACTACGTCCCGTACTACGACAACCATGCGGACATCTATGGAACGGTCACGATCGATGGGGAGAAGTTCAGCCTGCCTCGCATCGACGACAATGACCATCCTCACTGGGAAACCCTGGGACCAAAGAGTGGGGTCTTCGAGAAGGAGGTCACGAGTGGCACCGTTCCGATTTCCATCGACATTTGGGAAGGGGACTCGGGAGCCACCTTCGAGGATGATCACGTCGATATCAATCCGTCATCCAGCAAGCACCGTCTCGACTTCGACTTCGATCTTTGCTCCTTGACCTTGAGCGGAGACGTTAGTGGCGCGTCGCAGAGTCTGATCGAGAGCTCGGGTGGCACAGGCAGCGACGCCGCGACCATCCTATTCACGGTAGGTATGAAGGATGGTCGGCCAGTAACCCAGGACGATCTGGCGTTAGTGGACATCGACCTAATCCAGGTGGTTCCGCGTTCTAGCCGGCTGGTGGCCGGTAAGGGGACCGTGGTGATGATCCGTATCGCCAACAACTACCGTTCGCCGGTTGCTACCGATCTCCAAGTACGAGTATCAGGCGGCGGCGTATCGGTGAACGAGACGATTCCGATTCAGCTCGCGGCGGGAGAGGTCAAGAAGGAGTATCTGTTCACTTCTAACCCGATCGTTTCGCTCCGTCCAACAATGCATACACGATTGCCGTTTTGGCTGAGATCGTCGACCCGCAGTCCGAGAAGGTGCCGGCCGATAGCTGTCTGCGGACGAATGATCGAACGAACGAGCGGATCCCATGGAAGGTAGTAACGACCCGTGACAATTTCTCGATGCTCTGGGCGAAAGTCGGCACGTTGTTGGACGTTGGGAACTACGTGCCTGACTCCCACTTCGACGAGCTATTCGAGCTCGGCGCTCCCTACATCGAGGCGATCTTCCCCTTCCGCGATCCGGTGGCCGACAAGAGTCCGATTCCGATTCCGCCACCACCCGCGACGGCTGCGGGCGACTGGCTGCTTACCGTTCTGAGCGCATTTCAGTTTCCACTGGACTTCCTCGAGCCAGTGATCTTCCTGTTCGAACTGAGCACCTTGACGCCTTTGACCGGTTACGACCGGCTCCTTGGAGTTCTGCCCAACAAGGACTGGTTCGAGAGGTTCTCGGGGTGGGAGAAACCGACTGGCTTCTCACTCGGCGAATTCTCTCCTCACGCCGTGATCTTTGAGCCTCGAGGTGAACGGGATGGTGTGAGGGGTCCGAAGATGACCCTGCCGGCGCACGAGCTGGGTCACACCTTCGGTCTGAGCACTGACGCTCGCCTGAAGACGAGCTGGGTATGTGAGTTCGACTGGCCGGTGGTCGGACACGCGGCGTGCGGTCTGCGTGGTGGATTCGATGAGTACAAGCACTCTGATCCGGCGCTGAAGGACGGCAACCCGTCAAGTGGGTACTGGGTGGCGACGGGAAATGAACCAGCCCCGTTGCAGCTTCTCGTCGACGCGGAGCAATGCGACTCGCATTGCCTGATGGGGGGCTCTCCAACAAATGCACACGTGAACTGGACGCAATATGGCCGGTGGATCGATCCAGCCGACTACTCCGAACTGATCGACAAGCTCGTGATCCACTCGGATCCAGAACTGATCTATGTGTCGGGCATGATCAGTTGGCGAAACGACATCTTCCTTGGACCGTGGTTCCGCCTCGGCGAAGGGATACCCGACCACCGGGGAACTCGCGGAATGTACGGATTCCGTTTCCTCGATGAAGGCGGCAAGACACTCGACGAGGTGGGGTTGCCCGTCGCGTGGAATCACGCCGAACTCAGGAAAGCGATGCCGATCACCTTCTTCGGCATGACGCTGGAGTTCCCCCCTGATTCCAAGATGGTCGAAGTGTGGAATCGGGGCACCGGTGATCGGTTGGCCACTCGAGAAGTGGACTTGAGCGTGCCAGAGGTGCATTTGGCCGATCCAAGTAGGACCAGCGATGCAGAGTTGGAGCTGCACTGGACGGCCAAGGATCGTGAGAAGTCAGAGCTGACATATACCGTCCTGGTCAGCCGAGGTGGCGAGCGATGGTGGCCAGTCGCGCATGGGATCAATCAGAACCGTCTGGCACTGGATGCGAAGACCCTCCCAGGCGGCGAGTATCTAGCAAAGGTACTGGCACATAACTCAATCCGTGTTGGGACGTCTGATCCTGTTGGCTTCGGCATTTCGTGAGATGACGCACTTGCCCGTGTCGAATCGAGTCGTGACTTCGGATCCGCTATGGCAACGGCACCGGAACTCACCACCGACAAGGAGCCGGGGGACGACATCGGCCACGCGTTCGTGTTCTCCGGGTCGGGCCTCTACGCCCCGGGGCCGGCCAACGTCTGGCACCTGTACGTCCTCGATGTCGATGGCACCCGGCTCATCGCGGTGATCCTCTCGTACGCGCAGACGCCTCAGTCCGACCTCGATCTGGCGCGGAACATCATCGAGACGCTCGACATCGAGCCATGAGTCGCGCCGGCTGACAACCTGGCCTCGACGCTCGCGATGACCTGACCGGTGACCACACGGGACGGTGCGCGGGCGACAATCGGATCGTCTTCCGTCTGAACGTTCCGGGGCCCTCGGGGATACTTCTCGAGGATGTCGCGGCGGCCGCTCAGGCTCGTGCGGGACCCGGAAGCTGACCCGGGGCTCGCGAACCCATCGTCGTTCGACGACTTCTTCGCGGCCGAGAGCCAGACGCTGTACCGACGGATGCGGCTGGTGACCCGGAACCATCACGAGGCCGAGGAGGTGGTGCAGGACGCCTTCCTCAGCCTGTACGAGCGTTGGGATCGCGTCTCGGGTCTGCCCGATCCGGTCGGCTACCTCTACCGCACGGCCTTCAACGCGTGGAAGAAGCGGTCGCGGCGGGCGGCCAGGGCCGTCAGGAAGGTGGTGTCGCCGTCCCCCGCCGCGGACGAGTTCGAGGCGGCGGACGCGCGGACCGTGGTCGGTGAGGCGCTCGGGCACCTTACGCCCCGCCAACGGGCGGCGGTCGTCCTCACCGAGCTGATGGGCCTTTCCTCGGAGGAGGCCGGCGAGATCCTCGGGATCCGCGCCGTGACGACGCGGGTGCTCGCGTCGCAGGCGCGGGCGGCGCTGCGGGAGAGATTGGGAGACGCCGATGGCTGAGCTGCGCGACCTGCTCGAGCGAGAGAGCGAGCGCTTCACGCTCCCGGCCGTGGCCGAGGAGCGGATGTTCGAGCGCGGCCGTCGCCGCGAGCGGAACCGCAGGATGGCCGCGATCGGCGTCGGCGCCGTGCTGTTCCTGGCCATCCTCGCGATCGTCCGGTCGGCCCTGCCGGGCGGCGACGAGCCCCGACCGGCCGTCCCGACCCCGGAGACGGCGAGATCGATCGCGGGGACGTACACCACCGAGCTCCTTCGAGACGAGGACCAGGCCGTCCGACGCCTGGGTCTGCAGGGTCCGTACGAGCTGCGGCTGGAGCGCGACGGCACGATGCAGCTCAGCAGCCCGCGGGGCTACGACCTGTCCGGCGGCCCGGTCACCTTCTCGATCGACGACGGCGTGCTGACCACCGACGCGCTGGTCGGGGCCGAGTGCGCGTCGCCGGGGAGCTATCGCGTGCGGCTGCAGGCGGGGGCCCTCTCGTTCCGACCCGTCCAGGACCCGTGTGAGCTTCGTCGCGTGCTGTTCACCTCGCGGCCCTGGACGCTCGTCGACGAGATGCGCGAACCGCTCGAGGGGGAGTGGACCGCGACGTTCTCGTGTCAGCGGATGGTCCGAACCGTGCATGCCGCGCCGGCGTCACTCGCGCACGAAGAGCTCTGGCTGCGGGCGATGTCCGACGGGCTGGGGTCCGCCGATCCCTCCGACCCCTGCGCGTCGGATCCCCCGCCGATGACGTTCACGCTCCGGTTCTCGAACGGACACGTGTGGGTCTTCGACGGAGGGGAGTTCACCGAGGGGTTCGACGGAGACTACGAGCTGATGGGCCGGAGCATCCTCAGGTTCGGCGACCGGATCGACGGGCCGTTCCGGGCGAGGTTCGAGATCGAGGACGACCGCGTGACGTTCGACCTGATCGGACGCGGTGGGATGCAACCCTTCTTCGTCGGGGCCTGGGAGTCGGCCCCGTTCGTGAAGCGTTCCTAAACGATCCGGTCGCCCGGCGACTCCTTCCCGCGACGACCTCGAGGGGGGGATCCGATGGCTCGGTGCCGGCGGCGCGGTATCCGAACGTTCGCAGCGATCACGCTGGTGTTGGTGGCGTCGGTTGCCTGTTCCGACGCTCGCGATGGCGAACCCGCGGAGGCGTCACCGGGTCCGCTGGCGGCGGACGCGAGCCCGACCGCTCCGACGACGAGCGACGCGGCCCTCGCGGGGACGTGGGAACGCGAGACGCGTTGCGAGGAGCTCGTGGCCGCCCTCACCGAGGCGGGACTCGAACAGTGGGTCCTGGAAGGCGTCGCTGGCAACGGGTTCGTCCCCGGGGTGACGACACCGGACGAGATCGCGGACCCGGCGAAGCCGTGCGAGGGTGCCGTCCCGCGTACGCACGCGCATTTCTTCACCGACGAGGGGCTCTTCGGTTCGCTCGACTGGAACGGCGATCAGGTGGACGACGGGTCGTATGAGCTCGTCGGCGACGACACGTTCGTCGTGTCGAAGGAATTCCCCGACGTCACGTTCCACTACGCGATCGAGGGCGACTCGATCACGTTCGAACCCGTGATCCCGGAGTGCTCGCCGGATTGTTTCGAGGCGGCGTGGAGCGTCTCCGTCGCCTACCCGGGCGAGACCTGGGTGCGGGTCGGCTGAGCGCGTACCGGCCGCAAGCGCGATCCGCCATCCGGACATCGTCGGCTCGCACCGGCTCGGCGAAGGGGAGGGCGTGAGGTTCGACGCGATCGAGGGTGAGCGCATCACGTTCGCCGTCGTCGATGCGGAGCACGAGATCTCGTTCACGGGCACCGTCTCGGGCGACCGGATGTCCGGGATCTGGAACGACGGGGGCTCGTGCCCGCCGCCGCACGATGGGATCTGGGAGGCCGTCCGCTCCTAGGCCCGTTTCGTCCCACGGCAATGGTGGCCCGGGCGGAGGTCGGGCAGACTTCGACCCCGTGCGACGCCCGAAAGCGACCACGGAGCTCGTCACGGTCCTGTTCACGGACGTTGTCTCCTCGACCGAGATCGCGGGGGAGGTGGGGGACCGGCGGTGGCGCGAGCTCGTCGCGGCGCACCACGCGCTTGTTCGCCGCGCGCTCAAGCGGCATCACGGCCGCGAGCTCGACACCGCCGGGGACGGGTTCTTCGCGGCGTTCAACAGGCCCGCGGACGCGATCCGGTGCGCGAGCGAGGCGAGCGAGGACGTCCGCCAGTTCGGGCTCGAGATCCGCGCCGGGATCCACCTCGGGGAAGCCGAGGTGATGGGGCCCAAGGTCGGCGGGCTCGCGGTGAACACCGGGGCCCGGATCATGGCGGTGGGGAAGGCCGGAGAGGTCCTCGTCTCGGCCACGGTCCGGGACGCGGTCGCGGGCAAGGACATCGCCTTCGCGGATCACGGGATCCACGAACGGAAAGGGATCGACGGCGAGTTCCACCTGTTCGACGTGACCTCCGTGGACGGCGTTGCTCGGAACCTGCCGCTCGAGCCGGCGGAGGCACGTCAGCGGCGGGAGCACCCGCCGGCCGACGCCGTTCGCCGGCGCCCCTTTTGGCTCGTTCCGGCGGGTGCCGCTGTGATCGTCGCCGCCGCGATCGGGTTCCTCGCCTTCGACGACGCGCCGGACGATCCCGGCGGGCGGGCGACGTCGTCCACCGGCGGCCGGGCGTTGACGGCCGCCGACGAGCAGGTGATCGACGTCGTGCCCGAGTCGTTCGGCGAGTCCTGCGTCGCGACGGACCCGCTGCCACGGGGGGCCGTGGGCGGCGTCACGTGCACACAGGGCGAGTACACGGCGCGCTACGCGACCTTCGCCAGCCGAGACGACCTCGTCCGTGCGTTCGGGGCGAACACGGCCGGGCTGGAGTTGACCGGGACGTCGTGCCGGGACGACGCGGCGGCCACCGGCTTCTACGCCGTCGACGGCGCACAACGAGGCGCGGTCGCGTGCTTCATCGACCACCCGACCCCGCTCGAGTACGTGACGACGATCCTGTGGACGGACGAGGACCTACTCGTCCTCGCCCAGGCCTCGACTGAGGTGGTGACGGACTTCGAGGGCAACGTGCCGGACCTCTCCTTCTACGAATGGTGGCGCACGTCGACGGGGCCCGGTCCGAACCGGAACCACCGCGAGAAGGGCGACCCGGCAGACCTGCTGTCAGGGACGTTCCGCTCGACGATCACGGAGGAGCAGGCGGGTCCGACGAATCAGGGAGGCGCCGACGACCGCTGGGTCGGGACGTGGACGATCACATTCGACGGGGAGGAGTTCGTGGAGTCGTTCGACGACACGTTCACCGAGCGTGAGGCCGATCAGGATGTCACGGGGGACCAGAGCTACGACATCACGTCCGACCTCCTCTGGGGGAAGGGCGATCGGGTGGTCCTGCGGCGCTTCTACGAGGACGGGATCCCTCCGCTCGGAGGGGTGACCGCCTTCTGTGAGCGCATCACGGAGTCCCTTCGGGTTCGTCTCGAGGGAGACAAGCTCGTGTTCTCCGACCCATCCCCCGGCGAGGCCTGCGACGACTTCCGAGGCATCGCGACGTTCCAGCCCTGGGAACGGATCGCCTAGATCAGCCGAAGCGCCCGTACAGGTCGCTCGCGGGATCGAAGAAGCCGCCGTCCGGCCTCGCGTGCGCGTGCCAATGATCGGGGATCCGGCGCCGCTCGGGATCGATCCAGAACCCCTGCGGATACCGTTCTCCCGCGACGAGTTCGAGCTGCGTGAGCAGCCGCGACTCCGCAGCGGCATCGGGAAGCCCATGGGGGCGCCAGACGATCATCGGGGTCCGGCACACCAGGCAGTCCGTGATCCAGCACTCCTCGTCCTCGAAGTGCCACGGCGTGATGCGTTCGGCGCGGCAGAGGAGGCAGTCGTCCATCACCGGTTCCCGGTGGTCGTGAGCTCGAGGAGATCGCCGACCTCGACCCCGTGCTCGTCGAACGCACCCTGCTCGACCTCGAGCGCCCCGACGTAGGGCACGCCCGGTCCGTAGGTCGGGCACGGGTCGTCCGTGCAGGGCTCCATGTCGAGGATCCCGACGATCCGGCCCTCCTCGTCCCAGAACGCGATCGAGAGGGGGATCAGCGTGTTCTTCATCCAGAACGACCCATCGGTCGGCGCTCCGAACGTGAACGCCATGCCGTCGTGGGGGCCGATGCTCTCCCGTCTCATCAGCCCGGTGGCCCGCTCCTCGGTGGTGTCGGCGAGCTCGACGTCCAGCTCGATCGGCCCGCCGGCCGTCCGGATCACGACGGCGGCCTCGGCCGGAGGAGCCGCGGGGGCCGGCCGGGTGCCCTCGTCACCGGAACATGCTGCGCAGAGGATGAGCGCGACGAGGAGCAGTCTCCGCATGGACCCATGGTCCCACGGGCTGCGCCGCTCGTATCATGACCGGCGCTCCACCCGCCGGAGTAGCTCAGTCGGCAGAGCACCTCCATGGTAAGGAGGGGGTCAGGGGTTCGAGTCCCCTCTCCGGCTCCACTCGGTTCATCGACTGCACGCTCCCTAGCTCGACCCGTCTGGGCCGATCACCAGCACGGCGTACCGGTTGAGCTCGGGGACGTCGACGACGAGGACCCCGTCCTCGGTCTTGGCTGTCAACTCACGCTCGCCATCCAGGGCGTGCAGGGTCGCCGACGCGGAGCCCTCCCGCCACGGGATGCGGAGGCGGAGGTCTCGCGCCGGCGTCACCTCGTCGCTCGCTTCGTCGTAGCCGTAGTTGAGCAAGTGCAGGACCTGCCGATCGCCGAGCGCGTACCTGGTCACGCTCACTGCCGCATCCGAGGAATCGATCCGCGACGAGGGCGGCGGCAGGAAGCTCTCGACGATCCGGTCTCGGCCACCGTCGTGGTAGCGCTGCCAGAAGTCCTCGAGCAGGTCTCCGTCGGCTCGTTGCACGACCTCAGGATCGAGCGGGCTCTCGGAGTACACGGTGACCTCGCCGCCCGCCCGCGCGAACGCCTCGAGCGCCTCAGCCGGCGCGTCGCCGAGATCGCGCGCCTCCGGTAGCAGGAGTGACCGGTACGGTTCGAGCACCCGGGGATCGAGCGCGTCCGCATTGAACCGCCCGTCCCCGGCGTACACGACGTCGAACTGATGACCCGACTCGGCGAGCGCCTGCGCGAGCGCGAGGTAGCGTTGGTGCGCCCCCGGTCGCCCGGAGATCGGCCCGTCCGCGTAGACGATCGCGAGGTCGTTGTCCGGGACGGCGTCCTCGTAGAGCTCGCGGTGCTCCCGGATGAACCGGATGTGCTCCTTCAGCTCCCCGGGGGCGGTCGCGGCGAGCCGGGTCTCGTGGTCGACCCCGGGCCACCAGTAGTAGCCCCAGCGCCCCGCGTTCGCGTACGCCTCGAGGAACATCAGGACGTAGTACGTCGTCCTGCGCTCGTCCTTCATCTGGCGCGGGACCGTGATGCTCGGACAGATCCAGATCGGGGCGCTCGTGAGCGAGGTCCCGAGCCGGTACCAGGCCGCGAACGAACCCCGCGGCAGGACCAGGTGCGGCGAGCCGGACTCTATGCGGTAGTGGTTCTCCATCAGGATGAAGTCGACGTGCGGTCCCCACAGGCAGCCCCAGAGGGCCCCGAACGTTCGGACGAGGTCGCCGAGGTAGGCCACGTTCGCGCTGATCGCGAAGGACGGGTTCGTCGCGTCCGCGAACGCGCGGAGCTCCTGGATGAATCCGACCATCACGCGGAACGCCTCCTCCTCCTGGAATCGGCGATAGCGTGCGTAAAGCTCGTCGTCCTCGGCGAGCGCCGTCCGGGCGTCCCCGTCGTCGACGGGCAGCGCATCGGGGGCATGGGCTCGGAACCGCTCGAGGCACCGGAAGCAGAAACCGCACCCGCCGGGGTCGCGATCCATGAGCCCGATGCTGGTCATGATCTCGTCGAGGTTCACGACGTCCATGCCTCGGTCGACGCCGAGGCGACATCGCTCGAGCAGATAGTCGCGGAACACCCGGCTGTAGATGCACGCCGCGTAGACGGGCTTGGACTCCCAGTAGTACCAATCGCACTCGGAAGGCGCGCCGCCGATGTCGCTGCAGACCTCGTCGAGCAGGTAGGCGTTCGGGGGATCCTCGTAGAACTTCGGTGTGAGCGCGATCATCGGCACCGAGAAAAGGACCCGCCGCCCGGCCTCGTGGGCGGCCGCGACGTCGTCGGCCGTCCGGTTTTCGGGGTCGGCCCACATCCCGTTCACCGTCGTTCCGAACGCCTCCTCTTCCTCCGGAGGCATCGCGACGGCCGAGACGAATTGGACCTGTCGGTACCACTCCTTGGCGTCCATCCGGCTCCTCTCCCGTGCCGGTCCGTACCGGCTCTCGAGCGGGCAGGAGCGCATGATATCGTTCCCACATTCGAGCCCCCGGCTCGGTGAACGGCAACGAAAGGGGCCCCGACGATGAAGACCCAGGCCGTGGTGTTCGCCGAACCTGATCGGGTGGAGGTCCGGGACATGGAGACCCCGGAGCCGGGGCCCGATCAGGTCGGGATCCGGACCGTCTACTCCGGCGTCAGCCAGGGGACCGAGCGCTGGGCGTACACGGGTCGCTACGGCCACTTCGACCGGGACTACTCCGCCTACTACCCGTGCTCGCCGGGCTATCAGGGGGCCGGGGTCGTGGACGTGGTGGGCGTCGACGTTTCGGACCTGCAGGTGGGGGACCACGTGTTCACGATGGGGACGCACTTCACGGATCCGGGCCACCACTACCCGGGCCCGTGCCAGGCCTCGCACTCCGGCTACCTGGTGGCCAACGCCTCCGAGGTGTGGCGCGTCGATCCGTCGGTCGACCTTGCGGCGGCCTCGCTGTTCCACATGGCCGGCGTGTCGCGGCACGGCGTTCGGCTGGCGAAGGTGCGGTCCGGCGACCTCGTCGCGGTGATCGGCCTCGGCATGATCGGGCAGATGGCGGCACAGGCGGCGCGCCGGGTCGGGGCGCGGGTGATCGCGACCGACCTCATCTCGTCGCGCGTGCAGCTGGCCGAGAAGCAGTCGGCCGACCGGGTCGTGGACGCGAGCTCCGAGAGCCTCGAGGAGGCCATCAAGGAGGAGGCACCCGAGGGCGCCGACGTCGTGATCGACACGACGGGCGATCATCGGATCTTCGACCGGCTCCTCGGCCTGATCCGGCGGGAGGGGCGGATCTCGATGCAGGGGTACTATCCGGACCCGATCTCGATCGACTTCCACCCCACCCACATGCAGCGGCCGACGGTGATCTTCCCGTGCGGCTGGGACGACGAGTTCAACGACGACCTCGCCGACGACATGGCGGCCGGCCGGATCTCGATCGAGCCGCTCATCACGCACCGGATCCCGTTCGAGGAGGCGGAGTCGGCGTATCGGCTGGTGGTGGAGCATCCCGAGCAGACGCTCGGGATGGTGTTCCGCTGGAGCGAGGCCTAGGTCCGACCCGGTGGTGTCGCGAGCGTTCGTAGGGAGGGATTGAGCTTGGAGCGCGGGGTCTACTTCGACGCATGGTTCCCCCGGCAGCATTGCTATCACCCCAGCCTGCCGCCACGGCGGCTCAAGATGATCGAGGACCTCGAGGCCTACCACGCGACCTCGCTGGTGTGGGCGTCGCTCGGCGGCGGGTCGATCTCGCTGCCGTACCTCGAGGAGGAGGCCTGGGGCGAGGTCGACTCCCGCTTCCGCTTCTACGGGTTCGTGAACGACTCCGAGTTCATCGCCGCCTGCCAGGAGCGCGGCATCAAGGTGTTCGGCTGCGTGTTCGAGGTGCAGGGCTGGGAGTTCCCGGTCGAGCTCAACGACGACGAGACCGAGGTCCTGTCGATGAACGAGCTCCGGGGCGTCGGGAAGAAGGCGTTCCTCGGCCTGCGCGAGTTCACCCAGAACACCTATCCGAAGATCTGGAAGCCGCTCGAGGACTACTTCCCCGACGGGCTCGTGAACAGCGACGGGGAGAAGGTCACCGACATCCTGGAGGAGTGCACCTCGCGCGACATCTACGGCGAGGCGTGTCACTCGACCTGGGTCGAAGTCCCGGGCAACGAGCACTACGCCTACCTGATGGACCGCAACAACCCCGTCTGGCGCGAGTACCTCAAGGCGATCATCCGGATCCAGATCGACGCCGGCGTCGCGGGCGTCCACCTCGACGAGGCCGACCTGCCGATCTTCGCGACCGGCTACGGCGGCTGCTTCTGCAAGGACTGCATGAAGCTGTTCAAGGCGTACCTGCAGGCGCTGCCGGCCGAGGAGCTGCCCGAACCGCTGAAGGACACCGACCTCGAAACGTTCCATTACGGGTCGTGGCTGCTCGAACGCGGGTACGACTTCAAGTCGGACCGGGAGAGCACGCCGCTGTACTGGGACTACATCCGGTTCCAGCGCAAGACGATCGTCGGCTACTTCGCTGAGCTCGCCGACTACATCAAGGAGTACGGCCGGTCCAAGGGCCGCGACCTCCTGGTATGCGGCAACTACTACTACCTGTCGCCGCACTACTACCCGTTCGAGCCGAAGGCCGACGTCCTCGTGACGGAGATGAACGCGACGAGCTACCGGCAGCCCTCGTGGTGCCGGTACGCCGCGGGCTTCGCGCGAGGCAAGCCGGTGATCGTGGTCGAGAACCCGTACGGTGGGGTCGGCCCAGAGCTCCTGCCGAAGCTGCAGAACGGCAAGGGCTACGACCTCTACCGGATGATGCAGTACGAGGCATCCGCGCTCGGCATCAACATGAGCGTCCCGTACGGGGCGTGGATGGGGAGCGTGATCGAGGACTCGTTCTGGGCTCCCCACGACATCACGGTCGAGATCCAGGACTTCATCTACGAGAACGAGCGTCTGTACTCGACCGACACGTTCTCCGAGGTCGCACTGCTGTTCAGCATCCAGAGCGCCTACGACTGGGAGGAGCACCAGGGCTGGAAGCAGCGGTTCCCGTTCTGGACGGCCGCGGACGGCCTGGTCGAACAGCAGCAGCCGTTCGACGTCGTGGTCCTGCCCGAAGGCGAGCTCCGCGAGGACTGGATCACGGCCGAGGATCTTGCGAAGTACCGCACGATCGTCCTGCCCGAGTGCACGTCGCTCACCCCGGCGCAGGTCGAGGCCATCCGCGGGTACCTCGACCGCGGCGGGCGCGCGATCGCCACGGGCGAGCTCGGCCGTAACCTGGACGACGCCGCCCGGGCGGCGCTCCTCGCGCATCCGCACCTCGTGCGGGCGACCGAGGTCCGGCCCGACGACTTCGCCGGCGGGCCGCAGGTCTTCGTCGACCCCGGCGTCGACCTCGCGATCAACCTCGCCCGCGTGGGCGACAAGGAGGCCGCGATCCACGTGATCCGCTACGACTACGACGAGGAGCGTGACGAGGTTCCGGTGCTCGACCGCATGACGCTGGACGTGCGGCTGTCCCGCCCGTTCCGGTCCCTGTCGGTGCTCAGCCCGACGGGCGAGGTGGGCAACCGGCTCACCTTCAGCCGAGAGCGCCGCGAGATGCACCGGATCGAGCTCGAGAACGTCCCCCTGTACTTCGTCGCGTTGCTCCAGTGATGGGGGGGTACGAGCCGCTCGACCTCACCGATCGGTGCAACGCCGGCGACGAGGCGATCGCGGGCTTCCCCACGATCGCCGGCGGCGAACGCCGATACCTCGGTCTGCCGTTCCTCGTCGCCGAGGGGGCGGAGCGGTTCGTCCTGCTCGAGCCCGGCGGCGACGAGGTCGTGATCCCGGTCGGCCGGCCCGCCGAACGTGTGATCGTCGCCCACCGTCGGCTCCCGCAGCCGGACGGGGCCAGGCCCGCCGTCGGCGATGAGGTCGCCGCCTACGCGTTCGAGCTCGAGGGGCGAGATCCCGAGGTCGTCCCGATCCGGGAGCGGTTCGAGCTCTGCTCGATCGAGAAGGAGGGATGGGACTCCGACTCGCCGTTCCTGGCGGCGGGGGCAGGGAGCGCCGAGCGGATCGGCCGGAACGAGGGCCGGTGGGAGGAGGTCGGGCTCCGGCAGACCGAGCTGCCGTTCCGGTGGGGCATCGGCGAGGTGTTCCTGTGGGCGTGGGAGAACCCAGACCCGGCGACGCCGCTTGGGTCCGTGCGCCTGTCCGCCCGGGGCGGACGCGTGCTCGTGGTCGCGATCACGCTCTCGAACGCCGGCGAGCGCCCGTTCCTTCGCGACGCCGCGGTCCCCGTCCGCATCTCGCTGAACGGTGCCGATCGGAAGACGCGCGCCGACCGGCTGGAGGTCGAGGTCGACCGCGGCGTGGTCGGCTACGCCTACCCGCTGCCGGCGAAGGACCTGCACGAGTTCCTCACCGACCCGCTGAGCGGCTGGGGTCAGCCGGCCGATCCCGAGACCCCGCACGCGTACGTGCGGATGGCGGCGCTGCCGTCCGCGACGGTGACGGTGAAGGAGGACGACGACGAGCTCGCGTCGTTCCGGTGGGGAGACGTGACCTCGGACGGGTTAGTCTCGGGCGACGTCGGGGTCGAGGTCGTCGAGCACGGACGGAACTGGGTCCACGTGCGCGTCGTCGACGACGAGACCGGGTTGCCCGTCCCATGTCGCGTCCACTTCCGGTCGGTCGAGGGTGTCCCGTATCAGCCGTACGGACACCACGACCACGTGAATTCGGACATGGGGACGTGGCACATCGACGTCGGGGGCGACCTCCGGCTCGGCCGGATCACCTACGCGTACATCGACGGGACGTGCCAGGGCTGGTTGCCGACCGGCGACGTGATCGTCGACGTCGCCCGCGGGTTCGAGGTCGAGCCGCTCCGGCAACAGGTCAGGATCGAGCGGGGCCAGCGCGAGCTGGAGCTGCGCCTGCGCCGGATGACCTCGATGAACGAGCGCGGGTGGTACTCGGGCGACTCCCACGTGCACTTCCTGTCGGCGCAGGGCGCGCTCACCGAACAGCAGGGCGAGGACCTGAACGTCGTGAACCTGTTGCAGAGCCAGTGGGGGAGCCTGTTCACGAACACCGAGGACTTCACCGGCGCGCCGCACGCGACGGCGGACGGGCGGTACGTGACGTACGTGAGCCAGGAGAACCGGCAGCACTTCCTCGGCCACCTGGTCCTGTGGGGGCTCAAGACGCCGATCATGCCGTGGTGCTCGGACGGTCCGATCGAGGCCGAGACCGGCGGGTCGATGGAGATCACCGAGAGCGAGTGGGCCGACCGCTGCCACGAGCAGGGCGGGACGGTCGTGATCCCGCACTTCCCCAGGCCGAACGGCGAGCCGGCGGTCCTGGTCGCGACCGGACGCACTGACGCGATCGAGATGATCGTGCAGCGCCGGCCGTTCCACGAGGAGTGGTACCGGTACCTGAACACCGGCTACCGGCTGCCGCTCGTGGGCGGCACCGACAAGATGTCCTCCGAGGTGCCTGTCGGGCTGTACCGCACGTACGCGCAGCTGGGCGACGAGGCGTTCAGCCACGAGGCCTGGTGCCGGGCGGTCCGGCTGGGCCGGACCTTCCTCAGCGGCGGCCCGCTGATCGCGTTCGAGGTGGACGGTCAGGGGATCGGCGAGACGGTCTCGATCTCGGGATCGGGAACGATGTCGGTCTCGGCCAGCGTGGAGAGCATCTTCCCGGTCTCGACCCTCGAGATCGTCCAGAACGGCCGCGTGGTCGCATCGTCCGTCGAGGACGAGGGCGCGCGGCGGTTGGAGCTCTCCGCCGACGTCCGCATCGACACGGACAGCTGGCTCGCCGCGCGGTGCGGCGGCCCCGAGCACTTCGACGGCCTCGCGCATCGTGACGTGTGGGAGCGGCGCGTGTTCGCCCACACCTCGCCCGTGTACGTAACCACGGGGAACGAGTGGCGGATGTTCGACGAGGAGCACGCCGCGTACATGCAGGCGGTGATCGAGGGGAGCCTCGCGTACGTCCGCGAGCGTTCGACGCAGCACCCCGCCGACCTCGTGTCCCACCACCATGGCGAGACGGACCACCTTGAGTACCTCGAGCGACCGTTCCTCGAGGCCCTCGAGCTGGTGCGGGGCCGCAGGAAGGGATCCGGCGCGTGAACCCCGCGCCGGGGCGACGCGGATGAGGATCGGCGTCTGCTCGGCGAACTCAGGGCCGTACACGACCCGAGACGCCCTGATCCGGCTCTCGGAGGCGGCGGAGAAGGCGGGGATCGACTCGATCTGGGTCTCCGAGCACCTCGTCGTGCCGGATCCGAAGCGGCCGCCCTCGAACATGGATCCGAAGGATCCGATCCTGGACCCGGTGACCTCGCTGGCGTTCCTCGCGGCCAGGACCGAGTCCGTGCGGCTCGGCACCGGGATCATCGTGCTTCCGCTCCGCAACCCGCTGATCCTGGCGAAGGAGCTCGCGACCGTCGACGTGCTGTCCGGCGGGCGGCTCGTGTTCGGGATCGGGGTCGGCTACGTGGAGCGCGAGTTCGATGCGCTCGACGCCCCGTTCGGCGACCGCGGCGTCCGTACCGAGGAGTACCTCGCGGCGATCCGCGCGATCTGGACGCAGCCGCGGCCGGCCTTCGACGCGAGGACCGTGTCGTTCTCGGGCGTGCAGGCGTTCCCACATCCAGTCCAGCGGCCGCACCCGCCGATCGTGATGGGCGGCTACGCCGCGCCGGTGATGCGCAGGACGATCCGAGAGGCGGACGGATGGTACGGCTGGGGCATGGACCTCGACGCGACCGGCCGTCGCCTCGCCGAGCTGCGCGAGACGGCGTCGCGTGTTCCGCGGGGCGAGGGACTCGGCCCCCTCGAGATCACGATCACGCCGCCGGGCGACGTCGACCTCGAGACCGCCGCCCGCTACGCCGCGCTCGGCGTCGACCGGCTGAACCTCATGCTCCCGTGGGAGCCGGGCCGGCTCGACAATTTCTTCGAACGCGTGGTGCAGCCGCTCGTGGACGCGGACCCGGAGCCCGGCTGAGGGCCCCCCGACACGGAGGAGGAGTCATGGACTACGTGCATCTCGGCCGAACCGGACTGGTCGTCAGCCCGCTCTGCCTCGGCACGATGAACTTCGGCTGGGAGCACATGGGCACCGAGGAGCCCGAGTCATTCGCGATCATGGACCGGGCGCTCGAGCACGGCATCAACTTCTTCGACACCGCGAACGTGTACGGGTGGCGGGACGACGCCGAGCAGGGCGACGGGATCACCGAGGGGATCCTCGGCCGGTGGTTCGCGCAGGGCGGCGATCGGCGCGAGCGGGTGGTGCTCGCCACGAAGGTGTACAGCGGGATGGGCGAGTGGCCGAACGAGTCGCACCTGTCCGCGCTCAACATCCGCCGGGCCTGCGACGAGAGCCTTCGGCGCCTGCAGACCGAACACATCGACCTGTACCAGTTCCACCACGTCGACCGCGACAGCCCCTGGGACGAGATCTGGCAGGCGATGGAGACGCTCGTGCAGGCGGGCAAGATCCTGTACGTCGGCAGCAGCAACTTCGCCGGCTGGCACATCGCCGAGGCGAACGAACGGGCCCGCGACCGCTACTTCCTCGGGCTCGTGTCCGAGCAGTGCAAGTACAACCTCACGGTCCGGGAGGTCGAGCTCGAGGTCCTCCCCGCGTGCGAGCGCTACGGCCTCGGCGTCATCCCGTACAGCCCGCTCGCCTACGGGATCCTCGGCGGCGCGCTGCAGAAGGCGGAGCAGGGACGGCGCTCAGGCACTGACACCATGGAGGAGATCGAGCAGCGGCGTGGGCAGCTCGAGGCGTACGAGAAGCTGTGCGCCGACCTCGGGCAGGCGCCGAGCCGTGTCGCCCTGGCCTGGTTGCTGTCCAATCCGGTCGTGACCTCGCCGATCATCGGTCCGCGAACCGTGGAGCAGCTCGACGACGCGGTGGCGGCGCTCGACCTGACGCTCGCCGACGAGACCCTCGCCGAGCTCGACCGGCTGTTCCCGGGCCCCGGCGGCCCCGGGCCGGAGGCGTGGGCCTGGTGAGGACGGTCTCGCTCGGCACCGCCGGTCCGACGATCAGCCGGATCGGCATCGGAGGGTGGCAGGCGGGCGGCACGGGCCCGTGGGGCGGCGGACCGCGGGCGGACGACGACGCCGCGATCGCGGCGATCCGTCGCGCGTTCGAGGGCGGCGTGAACTGGGTGGACTCGGCGGCCTCCTACGGGCTCGGGCATTCCGAGGAGGTGGTGGCGCGCGCGATCGCACCGCGCAGCATCGGGGAGGAGGTCTTGGTCTTCACCAAGTGCGGACACCCCTGGGAGCCACCCGACAGGATCCGCACCGACCTCGCCCCCGCGTCGATCCGGCGCGAGTGCGAGGGGAGCCTGCGGCGGCTCGGCGTGGAGCGCCTCGACCTGTATCAGTTCCATCACTCGGATCCCTCGACCCCGGTGGAGGACTCGTGGGCGACGATGAGCGAGCTCGTCGACGAGGGGAAGGTCCGCTGGGCCGGCGTGTCGAACTTCGACGTCGAGCTCCTCGAACGCTGCGAGGCGATCCGGCACGTCGATTGCGTGCAGCCCGAGCTCAGCCTCCTGCGCCGGGAGGCGCTCGAAGACGTGATCCCGTGGTGCGGTGCCCACGGGACCGGGGTCATCGGCTACTCGCCGCTGGGGACCGGTGCCCTCGCACGGGCGGAGGACGCGGCGACCCACGGCCAGGGCGAGGGCGACGACGCGCTGTTGGCGAGAGGCCTGTCCCTCCAGGAACGGTTGCACGAGATCGGAGATCGGGTCGGCGTGACCACGAGAGAGCTCGCCGTCGCCTGGGCGCTCGCGAACGCGGACGTCACGGGCGTGATCTGCGGCGCCCGGACCCCCGAGCAGGTGGACGGGTGGATCGGCGCGTCCGACGTGGCCCTGACGCCCGAGCTGTTCGCCGAGATCGGATCCGTCGCGCAGACGGACGGCCTCGGCCCGGGTTGAGAGAGGAGGAACCATGGTGACGATCGTCCCGTCGCGTTCGTCGGCCACACCGCACCCCCACCCCGAGTGGTTCAGCGGGCCTGTGTTCGTCCACACGCTGAACGACGGCGGCGAGCCCCCCGAGATCGAGGTGCTCGCCGTGTATTTCGACGCCGGCGCTCGGACCAAGCCGCACACGCACACCACCGATCAGCTCCTCGTCTTCCTCGAAGGCGAGGGCGTGGTGGCCGACCGGAGCGTTCGGCGCCGGTACCGCTCCGGGGGGATGGCGGTCGTCCCCGCGGGCGAGTGGCACTGGCACGGGGCGACGGCCGAGACCGGCACGTGTCACCTTTCGATCCGACCGGGCGGTCCGTCCGAGTGGCCTCCCGAGGTCGAGATGGGCGACTGGGACACCTACATGGAGGGCGCCGACGAGGCCTGACGCCGAACCCGCGATCGGGAGACGGCCGTGACGACCCTCGTGCTGCTCCGCGACCCGTCCGACCCGGTCGCCTCCGCGGTCCCGGTCGTCCGAGCCGCCGAGCGACTGCGCGCCGCGTTCGAGGAGCGCGGGGTCCGCGTCGAGGAACGCGTCGGGCACGACGAGCCGGCCGAGGTCGTCTCGGCGATCTCGGTCTCGGGAGCCGCGTTGCCGGGCGCCGCCGAGGCGCTCGGGCGGGCCGGTGTCGAGGCGCCGTCGCGGGCGGAGGCGTTCGCGATCGTCGATCACGGCACGGACGTCCCGCGACTCACGGCGTACGGCGCCGACGCGCGCGGCCTCGTGTACGCGATCCTCGAGCTCGCCGACCGGGTCGAGCTCGAGCCGGACCCGCTCCAGGCGATCCGAACGGCGCTTCCGCTCGTCCAGGAGCCGGCGAATCGCGTGCGGGGCGTCGCACGGCTGTTCTGCAGCGACGTCGAGGACCTCGGCTGGTTCCGCGACGAGGGGTTCTGGCGGCGGTACCTGTCGATGCTCGTCGCCCAGCGGTTCAACCGGTTCAGCCTCACCCTCGGTCTCGGCTACAACTTCCATCGGGGCGTGACGGATGCGTACCTGTACTTCGCGTACCCGTTCCTCGTGTCGGTGCCGGGCTACGCGGTCCGCGTCCCCCAGCTCCCGGACGAGGAGCGCGAGCGCAACCTGGCCGCGTTGCGGTTCCTGTCGGAGGAGGCGCGGACGCTCGGTCTCGACGTCCAGCTCGGCCTGTGGACCCACGCGTTCGAGTGGATCGACAGCCCGGACGCCCACCAGACCGTCGAGGGCCTCACCCTGGAGACCCACGCCGCGTACTGCCGCGACGCCGTGACCACGCTGTTGGAGGCCTGCCCGGGGATCGGCGGCATCACGTTCCGCGTCCACGGCGAGGGCGGGGTGCCCGAGGGCAGCTGGGCGTTCTGGCGCACCGTGTTCGACGGCGTCGTCGCGAGCGGGCGGCGGGTGGGGATCGACCTCCACGCGAAGGGCCTCGACGAACCGACGCTCCGGGCCGCGCTCGACACCGGGATGCCGGTCACGGTGTCGCCGAAGTTCTGGGCCGAGCACATGGGCCTGCCGTACCACCAGGCGGCGATCCGCGAGGCCGAGCGCATCCCGCGCGAGGACCCCGGGCACCGCAGCGAGTGGCACTCGTACATGCGGGTGAGCGAGGGCAGCCGTCCATTCACGCGCTACGGGTACGGCGACTTCCTGCGCGAGGACCGTCCGTACGATGTCGTCTTCCGCCTCTGGGCCGGAACGCAGCGGGTGCTGCTGTGGGGCGATCCGGCGTTCGCGGCCGGCTACGGTCGCGCGTCGAGCATCGCGGGGGCCGGGGGGCTCGAGTGGTGCGAGCCGCTCACGTTCAAGGGTCGCGAGGGGACGGGCATCGCGGGCTCGAGGACCGGCTACGCCGATCCATCGCTCGTACCGCGAGACGACTGGGAGAAGTTCGCGTACTCGTACCGCCTGTTCGGACGGCTGACCTACGACCCGGAGTCGCCGGCTAACGGGTGGCGGCGAGCGGTGCGCCACGAGTTCGGCGACGCGGCCCCCGACGCCGAGTCCGCGCTCGCGAACGCGAGCCGCATCCTGCCGCTCGTCACGGTCGCGCATCACCCGTCCGCGTCGAACAACTACTACTGGCCCGAGCTCTACACGGACATGCCGATCGTCACCGACGAGGGCGGGGAGCAGACCCATCCGTACTGGGACACGCCGGTGCCGCGTCGGTTCGGCACCGTGGACCCGCTCGATCCCGAGGTGTTCTCGAGCGTCGTGTCGTACGTGGAGACGCTCCTCGCCGGGGAGCCCGACGCCCGCGTGTCTCCGATCGACGTCGCGGCCCTGCTGGATCGGTTCGCGCGGGTCGGGCTCGAGGATCTCGCGCGCCTCGACTCGATCGGGTCGGCGGACGCGCGCCGGTGGACGGTCGACATCCGGATCGCGTCGGCGCTCGGGCGCTTCTTCGCAGCGAAGATGCGAGCCGCCGTGGGGTTCGAGCTCAACCGCCGCTCGGGAGACGTCGGCGCCCTCGCGGCCGCGGCGCAGGAGTGCCGGGACGCGAGAGCTGCGTGGGTCG
>DASUQI010000050.1:0-8164 GCA_036280655.1 Actinomycetota bacterium | reverse complement strand
AAGAACGAGAGCGCGAGCGCCCAGACGATCGGCAGCACCATGAAGATCGCCATGAACACGAGGGCCGGACTCATCACGGCGGCCACGAACCGTCTCTGCGCACCTTCACGACCGCCGAAGAGCCGGCGGCGCCGCTCGAGCCGGATCGTCTCGCTCGCCATAGGTGCTCCGTCGATCGAGGTGCTATCCGAAAGTCTCGTTCGCCTCGGTCTCCATCGCCAGCAGTGCCTGTTCGATCGTCTCGTCGCCGCGGAGCGCCGCCAGCCCGTGGTTGTAGATGATCTCGTAGTAGAGCTTGTCGCGATCCGGCAGCTGGCCGACGAACCGCGCGTTCGGCAGGACCTCGAACCACGTCGCGAAGTGTGGGAACGCAGAGATGAGCTCGTCGCGGGCCTCGCCCTCGGCGTTCTCGACGAGGGCCGGCAGCGTGCCCGACGTGAGGTTCCACTGCGTGGCCGCCTCGGCGTCGAGCGTGGCGAACGCCGCGAAGTCCCACGCGACCTCGGCGTTCGGGCTGTCCGTCGACACCGTCATGCCCCACCCGGAGTCGGCCACGAACGTCTCGTCGTCCTCGAGCGGCGGCAGCTTGGCGTACACGGTGTTCTCGGCGATCTCTGGGTAGTCGGGCGAGTAATCAGCCACAGCCCAGGGGCCGACCAGACCCATCGCGCACAGCTCGGTGAAGTAGCAGTCGCCGACCCAGTTCTCTTCGTCGTTGAACAGCACGGGGTCGATGACGGGCGCGTCCGCCATTCGCTTGAGCAGTCCAAGAGCCTCCTGACCCTCGGGCGTGTTCAGCGTGAACGCAGTCCCGTCCTCGTTCAGGATGCTCCCGCCCGCCTGGAGGATCAGGGTGAGGAACGAGTGCGCGAGGCCGTCACCGGCGGTGAAATGGTAGCCCGCACGGGTCATGGCGCCGTCCTGGACGACCGTCAGATCCTGCGCGTCCGCGATGAACTCGTCCCAGCTCGCCCACCCATCGGTGCTGGTGCCGGCCTCGCCGGCCATCTGGGTGTTCACGAGGATCGCCCCGTACTCGACGTTCGATTCCTGCGGCAGGCCGTACAGGGTGTCGTCGCACGTGTAGCCTCCGAGCGGACCAGGGAAGAAGCGCTCCTGGGCGTCGGCGAGCGAGATCACCTCCTCGGGCACCGGGCGGAGGAAGTCGGTGTACGTGCAGGCCCATGTCCCGAACAGGTGGAGGATGTCCGGAGCGTTGCCGGCGGGCAGGGCGGTCTGCAGCGTCTGGATGTACTCGTCGTACGCGAAGGTCTCGAGCGTGATCACCGTGCCGGGGTGATCCTCCTCGTACGCGCGCGCGGCGTCCCGGATCGCCTGATTGAACGAGGGGCTCCGGTGCGCCCAGATCGTGAGTTCGACCGATCCACCGGCTCCACCGTCCCCGTTGCCTCCGTCGTCGCCCTCGCCGAACGTACACGCGGAGGCGAGCAGCATCATCGACGCGAGCACCAGGACCCATCTCATCGACCTCATCGACCTGAACACCTTCGGCTTCATGGATCCCCCTCGCTAGTGCATGGACATACGTGCGGCGCCGCCGCCTGAGACGACCCCCGGTACGGAAAGGACCACCGACCGCGTCAGGTTCCGCGGGTGGTCCGCGTCGAGCCCGCGCGCGTCCGCGAGCGAGACCGCGCACCGGTGGACGAGCACGAGCTCCGCCATCGGATCGAGCGACGCGATCCGGACCGACGCGCCCGTCGCCTCGGCGTCGTCCGCGACGGTGGGGTCGGGTGATCCCATCAGCCAGACGAGCGCCCCCGGGTCTGCGAGGCTGATGGGTCCGTGCCGATACTCCATCGCCGGGTACGCCTCGGTGTGGAGCTGCGCCGCCTCGCGCAGCTTGAGCGCGGCTTCCTCGGCGATCCCGACGGTCCAGCCGTGTCCCAGGAACACGTAACGCTGATACGTGTCCAAACCGGTCGGGAGCTCCGCCTCGAGCGCCGTCCGCGCGTCCTCGATCGGTCCCGAAAGGTCCTCGCCGAGGTGCGCGCGCAGCAAGGCGAGCGCCGAGGTGGCGAACCGCGTCTGCACGACGGAGCGCTCATCGGCGAAATCGAGCACGATCGAACGGTTGGCGAGCGACGCCGCCGGTGTGGCGTCGTCGGCCGTGATCACGGTGGAGATCGCCCCGTCGGGCAGCCGCTCCAGCAGGCGAAGGATCTCCGTCGTCGTCCCGCTGCGGCTGATCGCCAGCACGTGATCGTACCGCCGGCCGGGCGGGAACTCAGAGGCGGCGAAGGCGTCGGTCTCGCCGTGTCCAGCCGCCTCGCGGAGGGCGCCGTACGCACGCGCGATGTACAGCGACGTGCCGCATCCCACGACGGCGACGCGAGCTCCCCTGGGCGGGAGGGTGTCGGCGACCGAAGCTGCGAGCGTGCCGGCTCGCTGCCAGCAGGTCGGCTGGCTAGCGATCTCACGCGCGATTTCGCTCACTTCGGCGGACTATAGGACAGAACCGATCATCCGCGCAACGCGGTTCCCTATACTTCGGCGCATGCATCAAGCCGAGCGCCTCGGGGTGATCCTCGAGGAGCTCTCGGCGGTCGGATCGGTCGGCGTCACGGACCTCTGCGAGCGCCTGGGGATGTCGGCCGCGACGGTTCGCCGGGACCTCGAGCTCTTGGAAGAGCAGCGACTGTTGACTCGCACGCACGGGGGGGCGGTTGCCCAGATGGTCTCGTACGAGCTGCCCCTGCGATACCGCTCCGCCCGGCGACAGGAGCAGAAGCGCCGGATCGGTCTGGAGGCGGCCACGCGCGTGCACGACGGCGCGGTGATCGGCCTCACCGGGGGCACCACGACGACCGAGGTCGCGCGGGCAGTCGCGCACCGGCCACTCACCGTCGTGACGAACGCGCTCAATATCGCCAGCGAGCTCGCGATCCGCCGCAACGTCAAGCTCCTCGTCACCGGCGGCGTCGCGAGGTCCGAGACGTACGAGCTCGTCGGTCCGATCGCCGATCGAGCGGTGGTCGACCTTCACCTCGATATCGTGTTCATCGGTACGGACGGTCTCACCGCCGATGCGGGGCTGACCACGCATCACGAGATCGAGGCGCACACCGATCGAGCGATCATGGACAGCGCCGCGAAGGTGGTGGTCGTCGCGGACAGCTCGAAGCTCGGCCGGATCGCGTTCGTACGGATCAGTCCGATCGCCGTCGTCCACGAGCTCGTGACGGACGACGAGGCCGACGCCCAAGAGCTGGCTCGGATCCGAGAGTGTGGCGTCACAGTGACGGTAGTCGGTCCCGGCACGCCGGACGGGGATCGGCGGCCGGTAGGATGAGCCCGCATGGCGGTCATCGCGGCCATGACCCTCGACGAGGACCTCGCTCGGCTGAACAACGAGAAGCTGCGCCTCATCGACGAAGGCATCGTCCCCTCGTCATCCAGACGACGATCGACTCGGTCGAGGTGGCCGAGGGCCTCGGCCGGCTCGTGACAGCGCTCCCAGGCCTTCACCGAGGTCGACATCGGCTAACAGGTTCGGCAACCGTCGCTGGGACGACCCGCCACGGTCGTCTCGCGTCCCGACGAGAGCGCCTCGTGATCGACGCCGGCACGAGATGCTCTACCTCCTATAGGAGCGAGAGACCGATGGGATCGGCTGGGGTGATCCGGCTGCACATACCGGCCGCGGAACGAGTTCGACCCAAACGTGATCCCCGATGTCACCGGGAGCGCGAGCTTGAAATCGTGGGCCGTGGGAAGGTGCATGGATGTGCGCGGGTTGACGGATAAGCGCATCGTGATCACCGGTGGCAGCAGTGGGATCGGGCTCGCGACCGCTCGGCGCTTTCTCGACGAGGGCTCGCGCGTCTTCCTGTGTGGCGTCGATGAAGAGGAGGTCGAGCGGGCGGTCGCCGAACTCACGACCGCGGGCGCGGTGGCGGGCCTCGTTGCGGACGTGAGCCGGGAGGCTGACGTGGAGGGCCTTGTGGAGGCGGCGATCGGATGGCTCGGCGAGATCGACATACTGATCAACAACGCCGGCATCGCGCACAAAGCTCCGTTCCTCGACGTCCATCCGTCGGCGTGGGATCGCACTATCGCCGTGAACCTTCGCGGCATGTTCCTCGTCGCCCAGGCGGTCGCGAGGCGCATGATCGTTCGAGGCGCCGGGGGCGTAATCGTCAACATGGCCTCGACGAACGCGCTCGGCGGGGAAGAGAACTTCGCCGACTACAACGCGTCGAAGGGCGGTGTCCTCCAACTCACGCGCACGATGGCCGTCGAGCTCGCCGAGCACGGTATCCGCGTCAACTGCGTCTGTCCGGGGTTCATCGAGACACCGCTCAATGAGGCGATCGCCACCGAGGCGGAGATGCGTGCGTACGAACGGGCCAAGATCCCGCTCGGCCGCCGGGGCCAGCCCGAAGAGATTGCCGCCGCGTACGCGTTCCTCGCCTCGGACGAGGCCTCGTTCGTTCACGGCGCGGCACTTGTCATCGACGGCGGACAGACGGCGATCATGTAGCGCCGGAGCGCAGTATCTCCTGATGAAGGACGGGAGGCGTCATGGCCGCGACTGGAAACGGGGTAGGCTTGCCCCAAGGGGTGCTCGTGCCTGCGTCGATCGAGAGACGAGACGTGGACGTGCAGAGCCGGTCCGAGAACGGGACGCTCCTGGCCGAAGGTGACGGCGATCGAGCGCGCGTCATCCTGCGCCTCCCGCCGGAGGAAGCCCCGAAGCCGGTGTCGCGACTGCGCGTCGAGATCGCGGAGCACACCGTTCAGCTGTTCGATCCGGCGACCGGTCTTGCCGTTCGGCCCCGATGACCGGCGAACGCGCCGTCATCTCGGTGCTCTCGATCTCGTGTCTGACGCTGGTCGGCGTTTCCGTGTGGGCGATCGCAACCCGCGACACCGGAGCGCCGTCCAAGGCCGAGGACTCGACATACTGGGTGGCCACCGACGGCGACGATGCCGGGCCGGGGACCGTGGACCAACCCTGGGCCACGCTCCAGCATGCGGCAGACTCGATCGGTCCAGGCGCCACGGTGGTCGTGCGCGAGGGTGTGTACGCGCAACGCGTAGAGGTTCGGGGTTCGGGGGAGCCCGGGCGGCCGATCACGTTCGCGGCGGCCCCCGGTGAACGGGTCGTACTCGACGGCTCATCGCTCGAGGTGCCCGCCGGGCAGAACGCCATGATCGCGATCGACGGCGGGCGCCATGTCGTCATCCGGGGGTTCGAGATCAGCGGCTACCGGAGCGACGCCTCCGGCCACGTGCCGATCGGGATCCTGGTGACGGGCGCCGCCGACCATGTCCGGCTCATCGAGAACGCCATCCACGACATGGGAACGACGTTCGAGGGCCGCAACGGCGGGGACGCGCACGGGATCGGCGTGTTCGGCACGGAGGCCGGCCACCCGATCGAGGAGGTCCAGATAGTCGGAAACGAGCTCGCGAACCTCAGCCTGGGCTCGTCCGAGGCCTTGGTGGTGAACGGCAACGTGAAGGACTTCCTCATCGAAGACAACAAGGTCCACGACACGAACAACATCGGGATCGACGTGATCGGCTTCGAGGGCACCGCGCCCGACCCGACCGTCGACCAGGCGCGCGACGGTATCGTCCGCGGCAACGAGGTGTGGAACGTCGATAGCTACGGCAACCCCGCATATGGAAACGACCGGAGCGCCGACGGCATCTACGTCGACGGCGGCCGCGACATCCTGGTCGAGGGCAACCAGATCCACGACGTGAACATCGGCATCGAGCTCGCGAGCGAGCACGCCGGACGGTCCACGAGGAACGTCACGGTGCGCAACAACCTCGTAGTCGACTCGACGGCGATCGGGATCGCGATCGGGGGCTACGACCGGCGCCGGGGGAGCACCGAGGACTGCGTCATCGTCAACAACACGGTCGTGAACACCCACGGCGTCGAGCTGCTCGTCCAGTTCGACACGCGCGACAACGTGATCGCGAACAACGTGCTGGTCGCGGGTCCCCGGCACGCATTCATCGAGAACGTCTACGAGGAGAACGTCGGCAACACGATCGATTACAACCTCTACTTCTCCGTCGACGGCAGCTCCGCCGGCGTGTGGCGGTGGAAGGGCGTCGGCTACGACGACTTCGACCGGTGGAGCGCGCGGTCGGGGAACGACCGCCACTCGATCTTCGCCGACCCTGGGTTCGTGGACCCGGCCGCGGAGGACTTCTCCCTTACGACGGGCTCGCCCGCGGTCGACGCGGGGGCGTTCCTGGCCGCGTCGGGCGCGACGGACTTCGGCGGCCACCCCCGCGCGCAGGCCGGCGGGATCGACCTGGGGGCATTCGAGGTGGCGGCGCCCCCGCCCTCGCCGACCCCGTCGATCCCGGAGCCCATCACCTACGCGGGCAACCTCACCTGGGTGGACGCCAGCAACGGATGGGGACCGCCGGAGATCGATCGGAGCAACGGGGAGCGCGCACCGGACGACGGCGGGCCGATCGTGATCGGGACATCCGCATACGACCAAGGGATCGGGGCACACGCGCCCTCCCGGATCGTGGTGGAGCTGGACGGCCGGTGCTCGCTCTTCCTGGCGGACGTGGGTCTCGACGAGGAGGTGGGCGACCGCGGGTCCGTAGTGTTCGAAGTGTGGGGCGACGGCGCGCGCCTCGCCGTTAGCGGCATCGTGCGCGGTCCGCAGGCCGCTGTCCCGATCGCGGCCGACCTCGAGGGCGTTTCACGGATGGAACTCGTGGTGAAGCCGGGCGGGGACGGCAATGCGTTCGATCACGCAGATTGGGGCAACGCTCGACTGGCGTGCACGGGCTGAGCGCCGTCACGTCTCCCCGAGGAACGCGAGAACCTCGTCCATCGTCGGTTGGGCGTCCACGCCGCCGAGGGCTCGCGTCGAGATCGCCCCGCAGACGTTCGCGATCGTCAAGGAGCGCTCGAGCGGGTCGCCGGCGAGACGGGAGGCGAGGAACCCGGCGTCGAACGCATCCCCCGCGCCGGTTGCCTCAACGGGGTCGACCCTCGGCGCAGGGACCCGAACGATCCGATCGCCCTGGGCCGCGATGGCGCCGTCAGCGCCCGCCTTCCCTACGACGAGGCCAGCGTGTTCGGCCAGCGCAAGGACCGCCTCGTCAATCCCGGCCACCCCCATGATGCGGACCGCCTCGGCGGCGTTCGGCAGGAGGACGTCGATCAGCGGAAGCAGGTCGCGCAGGCCGCCATCCCACCTCTCGACCGGATCCCAGTTGGGATCGACGGACGTGGTGGCGCCGCGCGCGCGGACCCGCTCGAAGACCTCCGGGAGTCCGGGCGTCAGACTCGGTAGGAGGAAATACGAGCTCACGTGCACGTGCCGGGCGCTCTCGAGCAGCGCCGAAGCGATCATCGACGCCCGAAGGTCCCCGATGCTCCCGGCATGCGTCAGGATCGCGCGATCGTCTGGGCGCGCGAGGACCACCGTAACCCCGGTGGTTCCATTGGGTTCGACGACGAGCGCTTCCACGACGACCCCCCGGCGCTCGAGCTCGTCACGCATGAAGCGACCGAACAGATCGTCACCAACGACGCCACAGAGCCCCACCCGAAGCCCGAGCCGAGCGGCGGCGCACGCGACGATCGCCCCCGAGCCCCCCACCGTAAGCCGAGCCTCGTCCACGAGCCGCTCGGCCTGCCCGAACATGGGCTCGACGTTCCCGGTCAGCACCAGGTCGGGGTTCGCATCGCCCAGGATCAGTAAGTCGAGCCGGTCGGACACGAAGCGGACGATACTGGAGGAACTCCTTGCGAACGACCCACGAGGAACGAGGCTTTCGACGCGGCCGGAATCTGACACGCGCGGATGGAAGAAATGGACGGCCGCCAACGTGCGGAGGGCCTTCGTCTCCTGATCAAGGTGGCGAACGCAAGCATCGATCTGGTAAGTGTCCAGCGGACGAGGGGGTCGGGTTGGGCACCGTTTCGGTCATCAACAACGAAGAAGGAACGATCTCGAAGGTCGACCCGATGACGGAACGTCAAGGCCTTCGAGATCGGCGCCCCGCTTGGCGGCGATGGCGTCGACCAGCAGAGCGACAACCACCTGGGTTGCGGTAGCTCAACTCTTCGCGGTCTGGGCCTTCCAACAGCCCGGAGCACCGCGGTCCAGCGACGCTTTGCGTGCCTGTGCTACGCATCCCTCTCTTA
>DASUQI010000049.1:0-20050 GCA_036280655.1 Actinomycetota bacterium | reverse complement strand
GCCTCCCGGCACCACCCGGTTGCCGCTGCGGTGGCGCAGGCCCGATGAGTGGATGCTGTGTCCGAACAAGGAAAGACAGCGCCGAGGGGCCGACTGGTTCCCGGGCCGGGCCTCTTGATTCCTTGGCCAGCCGCCCTTAGGGTGGCGCCGGGCCAGGGGGGCCCATTGGACGCCCGAGCGGGGAGGTTCCGTATGTTCGGTCGGAGTTTGTCGCTGTCCTCAGGACCGTTTCGCGCGGCTCGCCGGGCAGGGGCCGCCATCCTCGTCGGCATGCTTGCAACGTTCGTCATCGGGCTGACCGCGACTCCGGCTCTTGCCGCCGTGACATGCACCACGTCCGGCAGCATTCCGAACATGACCCTGACTGTGGATCTTGAAGCGAACGATTCGGTCACGCTCACGGTGGCCGCTGGCAATATCGTCGTGAATCCGAATAGCGATGCGCCGGATTGCGACGGCAACGCCCCGGGGGACTTTTCGACGATCGAAGTGAACGGGTCGGCGGGAAACAACACGGTCACGATCGGCGACGCGTTGCCGGGGGTCGAGAACGTCACCGTGAACGCCGCCGCGGGCACCGACACGGTGAGCGGCGGAACGTACGCCGGCGTGCTGACGGCGAACGGCCAGGCCGGCGCCGACACGCTCACCGGCGGCGCCGGAGCGGACACCCTCAACCCGGGGACCGGCACCGACAACGACACCGTCAACTGCGGCAACGGGACCGACACCGTGAGCTATGCCGGCAACACGGCAGCGCTGACGATCAGCCTGGCGATCGCCACGGCGCAGAACACGGTCGGTGCCGGGAGCGACACGATCACGAACTGCGAGAACCTCACCGGCGGAACCGGTAACGACACGCTGACGGGTTCCACCGGCGTCAACACGATCAACGGTGGCGGTGGGGACGACTCGATCAACGGTGGAGACGGGAACGACACCCTCAACGGCGGGGACGGCAACGACACCCTCCGCGGAGAGGCCGGGGACGATACGATCAACGGCGAAGCGGGGACGGACACCGCCAGCTACTCGACGACCACCGGTGCCGTGACCGTGAGCCTCGCGATCACTGCTGCTCAGAACACGGTCGGAGCCGGCAACGACACCATCAACAACACCAACGAGAACCTGACCGGTGGCAGCGGGGGCGACACGCTGACGGGCAACACCGGGAACAACGTCGTCTCGGGCGGCGTGGGCGACGACTCGATCAACGGCGGCGACGGCAACGACACGCTGAACGGCGACGACGGAAACGACAGCCTGTCGGGCGGCAGCGGCAACGACGCGTTCAACGGAGGGAACGGATCCGACACGGCCAACTACGCCGCCGCGGCGGCCGGGGTGACGGTGAACCTGGGGACCGGCACCGGTTCCGGCGAAGGCACCGACACGTACACGGGTGTCGAGGACGCGACGGGTTCCAACCTGGACGATTCCCTCACCGGGGATGGCAGTGGGAACGCGCTCAGGGGTGGCACCGGCAACGATGCGATCAACGGCGCCGCGGGCAACGACTCGCTGAACGGCGGCGACGGCAACGACACGGTCAAGGGCGCAGACGGCAAGGATGCCGTCAAGGGCGCAGCCGGTGACGACACGACCAACGGCGGGGCTGGCCGCGACACGGTCGGCGGCGGCTCCGGGAACGACGCGGTCAAGGGCGCTGCCGGCAACGACAACCTGAAGGGTGGTTCGGGCAATGATCGGCTCAACGGTGGCGCCGGGAACGACCACTGCTCCGGCGGATCCGGGAGCGATTCGGTCAAGAACTGCGAAAGCGGGCACGCCTAAGGCTGTCGGTGCGGACAAGCGCTGTCCCACGCTGTAGCGAACCCGAGAGGGCCTCCCGGATCACCGGGGGGCCCTCTTCGAGAAGAGCGCTGCGAGGAACTGGAGCGGAGGGCACGGTGCTCGAACGACGTCCATCGGTTCGGCGGGGCACGATCCGTCGGGTCGTGGCGGCGTGCGCCGCGCTCGGGCTCGCCTCGTTCGTCGTCGGCCTGAGCGCCGTCCCGGCGTGGGCGGTCACGTGCTCGGGCGCCGCCACGATGACGATCGACCTCGCGAGCGGAGAGTCCGTCGCCCTCTCGCTGAGCGGCGACGCCGATCCTCGCACCATCGTCGTGACTCCTTCCGATCCGAGCTGCGGGGGCTTCGACACCTCGACGACCACGACGATCCGGGTGAACGGCGCGGACGGGAACGAGGCTGTCACGATCGACCAGGCCGGGAGCGCGCCCTTCCCCCACGAGAACACCGCCTCGATCGAGCTCGCGCTCGGTGGTGGCTCCGATGCCCTCATGATCGTCGGACAGAACACGGCCGACACGATCGGGTTCGGGGCCGACGGGATCAGCCTCGACGCCGGCCAGACGCCGGACGTGACGGGGGTCGACTCGGTGGAGAGCTTCACCGTCAGCGCGAACGACGGCGACGACGAGGTCTCGGGCGACGGTGGCGGCAGCCTGGGCGGACCGTTCGCGGTCGGCCTCACGATCGACGGGGGGGCAGGGAACGACACCCTGCGGGGTGGAACCGGCAACGATGCGCTCCAGGGCGGCGAAGGCGACGACCTGCTCCGCGGTTCCCGGGGGGACGATCTCGGGGACGGCGGCGGTGGAGGCGATGACCTGAACGGCGGCGACGGCACTGACATCGTGTCCGGTGGGGCGGGCGACGACGCCGCCGCCGGAGGCGACGGCCCGGACGCGGTCGCCGGCGGGAACGGCGACGATACGGTCAGGGGCGGGCAGGGCGACGATGTCGTGGCGGGGGAGGGCGGGAGCGACATTCTCCGGGGCGGGGGCGGAGCCGACGAGCTGAGCGGGGGCCCCGGCCCGGATCAGCTCAGGGGCGGCAAGGGCGTCGACGGTTGCGTCGGAGGGCCGGGAGCCGACAGCTTCACGGGGTGCGAGGACATCACCCTCTAGACGTGTCGTGAGGCCTGCCCGACCCGGTGGTGGCCTACTCGCCCGGATCTGGCCCCGGGAGCACGAGGATCGCGTTCGAGATGGCCCGCTCGTGGCCGTCCGACGGGACGTTCACGACCTCGCCCTGCACCACCATCTCCGAGGAGCCGCCGCCGTCGAGGTTCAGCGCGGTGCTCGCGCCGAGATCCCTCATGATGCGGGCGAACTCGAACATCGTGGCGCCACGGGAGCGGCGGTGGCGACCGTCGACGACGACGAGGAGGATCTTGCCGGTCGCCGTGACGCCGACGCCAGTCCTCGGGTGGCGCCCGCACTGTGAGTTGCAGATGCCGACGAGCTTCCCGTCGCGGAGCAGGAGCGGCCCGCCGCCGATGACGTCGAAGACGTTCGACCATCCGGCGGTCCAGTGCAGCCGCATGTCGGTGCCCGGCTCGAGCGCGAGCAGCTCGACCGCCTCGTCGGTCGCCGGCTCCGCCGAGATCACCACGCCGCCCTGCCGCGCGAGCGGGTCCTCCGAGCATCTCGCGACGTCCACCACGTAGGGACGGTTCACGCCGTCGGGCTCCGCCACGGTCGGCTCGCCGAGGGGCAGCAGCCGCACGGAGCAGGCGAAGCGCGGCGGGGGCTCGGCGGTTCCCCCGAGGGGTGAGAAGCCCGCGAGCTCGCCCACCGTGGGGTCGCCCTGGTTCCATCGATCGATCGTGAACGTGCGTCCGGTCGAGGTGTCGGTGAGCGTCACAAAGACCCGGGGGTTCTCGAACAGGACGTTTGACTCGTCGCGGGTGACCCCGAAACCGGTCCCACCCAGGGTGGTCGTGCGCAGGAGGTCCCCGTCCTGGGCGAACGCGTGGGCCGGTATCCCGGTACCGAGGTCGAACCAGTCACCGTTGACGCCGGCCAGCGCCCCTCCGCTCCGAACGATGTCCGTGAGGGGGCGGCGGGACGGCAGCGCCGCGTCGGCGAGCGCGGTGTCCAGCGTGATCTTCTTGGACAGATCGAGGGTCAGCACGTACGTCTTCAGCGGCACCTGGCGCCGGACGATCTTCTGATACCGGACCCCGGGCGCGATCATGCGCGTCTTCACGATCGGCGCCCGCGCGGGGCGATCGGTGCCGTCGCCGGCTCCCCCGGCCGACGTGGAGCTGCCCAGCGCCAGGCACAGCACCGCCGTCAGGCACAGCACCGCCGCCTGGTGCGTCCAGCGGCGTCTGATAGGTTCCGAGGGTTTCATTTTCGGCAAGACCGTGAATCCTAGAGGGAGCCCGTGAGGAAGACCACCCTGTTCCTGTCGGCCGTCATCGTGCTCGCCGCGCTGTCGCCGGCCCTCGCCCCCGGGCCCGCCCTCGCGCAACCGGGCATCTGGGGCTCCGGGAACGGGCTCATCGCGTTCCACTCCGACCGGGCCGGGGAGCGCGACCTGTTCGCGGTCGATCCCGCGGGCTCGAACCTCACCAACCTCACCGACGGCCTCGGTCCCGTCGACGTGCAGCCGGCGTGGTCGCCGGACGGCGGCCGGATCGCGTTCCTCCACCGATTCCCGACCGGCCGGCTCGATCTGATGGTGATGGGGGCGGGCGGCTCCGGCCGCCAGCGCCTGACGTCGACCACGGTCGCCGAGCGGGACCCGGCGTGGTCGCCGACGGGAACGCGGCTCACGTTCGCGGCCAGGGTGAGCAAGTCCGGCCCCTTCCGCATCTTCCTCGTGCGGGCGGACGGCTCCGGCCGAACGCGCATCACCGACCAGGCGGCGGGGTCGGCGGACCGCTCGCCCGTCTGGTCGCCCGACGGGTCGCGGATCGCCTTCGTGTCCGACCGCGACGGAGGGTTCCCCGAGCTGTACGTGATGAACGCCGACGGTTCGGGCGTGACGCGCCTGACGAACAACGCGCAGATCGACGGGAACCCGTCCTGGTCCCCGGACGGGACGCGCCTCGTGTTCGAGCGCTGCTGCAAGAACGGGACGTCCGACGTGCTCTCGATCGACGTGGCGACCCGCTTCGAGACCAACCTGACGACGTCGACGACGCACCAGGACTTCGATCCGGTCTGGTCCCCGGACGGCACGAGGATCGCGTACGTCTCGTTCGGGGTCGGGAACGGGAACGTCGACATCTGGGTGATGAACGCCGACGGGTCGGCTCAGGCACGGCTCACCGAGGAGGCGGGCCCCGACCTGTCGCCGGACTGGCAGCCGCTGCCCGACTGCACGATCACCGGGACCCCCTCCGCCGACACCCTCCTCGGGACCGACGCCAACGACGTGATCTGCGCGCTGGAGGGCTCCGACCACGTCTCTGCCGGGGCGGGTGCCGATCTCGTGATCGCCGGGAGGGGGAACGACATCGTCGAGGGCCAGGACGGCGAGGACGTGCTGATCGGCGGCGGCGGGCCAGACACCCTGCGCGGCGGAGCCGACTACGACGTCCTCGACGGCGGGGCGGGCACCGACACCTGCCTACCCGGCGGGCAGGGCGCCGCCCGCCGGGGCTGCGAGACCTGAGCCCTCCCGTCTCCGGACCTGCAGCTCGACCTCGTCGGGCATCCAGAAGTCGATCGCAGACCCCGGGAGGGTGGCCCGCGGTTCCTCCGGGTCAGTCGATGATCTCGACGCGCTCGAGCACGACGTCGGAGCTCGGACGATCCTGGCCACCCGTCGCGGCCTTCGAGATCGCCTCGACGACCTCGTAGCCCCGCGTGACCTCGCCGAAGATCGTGTGCTTGCCCGTGAGCCAGTCGGTCGGCGCGACCGTGACGAAGAACTGCGAGCCGTTCGTGTCGGGTCCGGCGTTCGCCATCGCGAGCAGGCCGGACCGGTCGAAGCGGGGGCCGTCGTCCGGCGTCTCGTCCTCCAACGTGTAGCCGGGACCTCCTCGTCCGGTCCCCTCCGGGTCGCCGCCCTGGATCATGAAGCTCTCGATCACGCGGTGGAAGATCGTCCCGTCGTAGAGCGGCTCGGAGCGCCGAACGCCGTCGCGCGGATCCGTCCACTCCCTCGATCCGGTCGCGAGCTCGACGAAGTTCGCGACGGTCTTCGGCGCATGGTCGGGCATCAGCCGGACGGTGAACGTGCCCATCGACGTGACGAACGCGGCATCGGTCATGGATGTGCCTCCTGGTCGGGAGGCGGCAGTCTACCGACGCCTCGTCGTAGCCGCGCTCATGCCGCCTCGGCGGCCGCCGCGCGGAAGCGCTCCAGCGTCGGCACCCATCCGGCGCCGTAGCTCCCGTAGACCTCGGCGACCTCGGGCCCGAGTCGCTCCCACCCCCGGTGCTCGAGCTCGACGAGCGTGCCGTCCGCGCCCGCGGTGAAGCGAACCTCGACCTCGGTGGGTGGGCGTTCGGATGAGCTCGGGTGCCACGCGAGGACGAACCGACCCGGCGGCTCCCACGCGAGGACCTTGCCCCACGGCAGGGCCTGCCCGTTGCTCATGTACTCGAGCACGAGTCCGCCGACGTGCGTCTGGAACTCGATCCGCTCAACCTTGAGGTCCTCCCCGGGGAACTCGTCGACCGCGCGCGAATGCATCTCGACCGGCCACCAGGAGCCCATCTCCTCGGTGAACAGGCGGAACGCCCGCTCGGGGTCGAGCCCCACGGTGACCGAACGCCGGATCGGTTCCATGCTCATCGCTCGTCTCCTTCCTTGGCCTCCTCGGCCTTGGCCTTGGCCGCGGCCTTCTCGAACGACTCCAGGGCCGAATCCCAGTGCCGCTCCAGGTAGTCGCGCAGCGCCGCGAGGCCCGCGGGATCCACGCTGTACACGCGCCGATTGCCGTCCCTGCGGTCGCGCACGAGCCCCGCCTCCTTCAGCACGCGCAGGTGCTGGGACACGGCCGGCCGGCTCACGGGCAGGCCCGCCGCGATCTCCCCGACCGGGTGGGGCCCGATCGCGAGGGTCTCGAACACCGCCCGCCGGGTGGGGTCCCCGAGGGCGTCCAGCGCCTTCGCCGCGGCACCTTGGTAAACCATGACTTACGGTAAGTTACGACTTACGCCTGTCGTCTGTCAAGTCGCGAGCTGAGCCACCAGAGCCCCCGGATCGGTGACCGGCAGCATGCAGACGAAGCGCTCGCACACGAACGCGGTGGGTTCGCCGTCCTTTTGCGAACGATCGCGGAGCAGCGCGACAGCCTCCCTGGCGGGCCTGTCTGCCGCCGAGGCGACGGCGAGCACGTGGTTCGGCAGGAACCGCTTCGAGGTGACCTCCGCGGCGAGCGCCCGGGTCGCCGGCGACCCCGGATCGCCCACGATAGCCACCTCCTTCGCGGTCGACAGGTAGAGGTCGAGCGCGCCGAGCGCGTGGCCGAACCCGCCGGGCGCCCCTGCCATCGCGTCGCGGACCAGCCGCAGCGCCCCGACGCCCGCCTGCTCGTAGCGCTCCTCGCCGGTGAGATGCGCGAGGCGCTGGAGCACGTCGGCCGCGACCGAGTTGCCGCTCGGGACCGCGTTGTCGACGAGCTCCTTCGGTCGGACGACGAGGCGCTCGGCGTCGGCGCCCGTCTGGAAGAAGCCGCCCTGCTCCTCGTCGTGGAAGAGCCGCAGCAGGTCGTCGGCCAGCGCACGCGCCTGCTCGAACCACCGGAGCTCGAACGTCGTCTCGTACAGCGCGAGGCACGCGTCGGCCAAGAGCGCGTGGTCGTCGGCGAACGCGGGCCTCCCGGTCCGGCCGTCCCGCCACGAACGCAGGAGCCGTCCGCCCTCGTCGCGCAGGTGCTCGAGCACGAAGTCCGCCGCCCGCACCGCGGCCTCGACGTAGTCGGGCCGGTCGAACGCCCGCCCGGCCTCGGCGAGCGCGGTGATCGCCATCGCGTTCCACGCCGCGAGGACCTTGTCGTCGGTCGCCGGGCGGACGCGCCGCTCCCGGAGCTCGAACAGCCGGCCGCGCGCGGCCTCGAGGTCGCGTTCGAGCTCGCCGGGATCCCGCCCAAGCTCGCCGGCGATCGCGCCGGGCGACACCGGGCGCCACAGGACGTTCGTGCCCTCCCAGTTTCCTTCCGGCGTGGCCCCGAGCGCGGTGGCGACGGGCCGGCCCACGGCCCCGACCAGCTCGTCCCAGGACCAGACGAAGAACTTCCCCTCCACGCCCTCGCTGTCGGCGTCCTGGGAGGAGAAGAGGCCGCCGTCCGGATGGCGGAGCTCGCGGAGCAGGTAGTCGCTCGTCTCGGTCGCGACCCTGCGGTGGCGATCGTCGCCGGCCACCTGCCAGGCGTGGACGAACAGGCGGATCAGCTGCGCGTTGTCGTAGAGCATCTTCTCGAAGTGGGGGACCTGCCACCGCTCGTCGGTCGAGTAGCGGTGGAACCCGCCGCCGACCTGGTCGAAGATCCCGCCCGCCGCCATCTTCTCGAGCGTCACCCGCACGATGTCCAGGGCGTCCGGGGCCCCGCGCAGGTGCATCCGCAGGAGGAACTCGAGGGTCATCGGCTGGGGGAACTTCGGCGCGCCGCCGAACCCACCCCAGGCAGGGTCGAACGCGCGTCGCAGCGCCTGGGACGCCTGCGTGAGGATCTCGTCCGTGAGCGGCTCGGCGGAGGCCGCGAGCCGCCCCGGTCGGTCGATCGCCTCGACGATGCGCGCGCTCTGCGCCGTGGCCTCCTCGCGGCGGTGCTCCCAGACGTCTGCGACCGCCTCCAGCACCGCGCGGAACGCCGGCATCCCGTGGCGCGGCTCGTTCGGGAAGTAGGTGCCAGCGTAGAAGGGCTCCCCGTCGGGCGTGAGGAAGGCCGTGAGCGGCCACCCGCCGCTCCCGGTCATCGCCTGGACGGCGTCCATGTAGATCGCGTCGAGGTCGGGGCGCTCCTCCCGGTCGACCTTGATCGAGACGAAGTGCTCGTTCATGAGCTCAGCGGTCGCGGGGTCCTCGAACGACTCCCGCTCCATCACGTGGCACCAGTGACATGCGGCGTATCCGATCGACAGCAGGATCGGCCGGTCCAGCCCCCGGGCGCGCTCGAGCGCCTCGGGCCCCCAGGGGAACCAGTCGACGGGGTTCCCCGCGTGCTGGAGGAGGTAAGGGCTCGTCTCGTGCGCGAGGCGGTTCATGGGGCCGGGACCCGGTCCGGGGCGGCCTTTGCCGGAGCCGGACGCCTTGCGAGCGGTGAACCCATCGCGTCCCATCCTTTCATCACGACGAGAGAGGGAGCGTCGGAGCGGAAGCTCTCGGCGGGAGCCCCGTGGTTCGGGGGCGCGGTGCGGCGGCTCTGAAGTTGTAGCAGCGGAGATCCGGTCTGGGCAGGCGTCCTGGGGTCCTGTGACCCGTGCTTGCACCGGCGGGCCGATCGACCGATAAGAGGTGCATGGGGAAACCAGCCCAGTTCCTGAGGTCGCAGCTGCGCCTGCGGATCGGTGTCTTCGCGGCGACGATCACCGCCGCCGCCGTCCTCGGCCTGATGGGCCTGTGGTGGTGGCCTGCCGTCCCGCTGGCGCTCGGGCTCCTGTTCGTCTTGGAGCGGCAGGCGGGGGAGGGCCGCGTCCTCGATCCCGAGCACCTCCGGAAGGGGATCCTCGGCGAGGAGGCGGTCGCGGACGTTCTGGCCGGGCTGCCGTCCTCGTATTGGGTCCTCCACAGCGTCTCGACGGGGCACGGGGACGTCGATCACGTCGTCATCGGCCCCACGGGTGTGTTCGCGCTCGAGACGAAGGCCTGGGAGGGCGCGTTCTACCGCAGCAGGGGTCGGCTCTTCTGCAACGGGAAGCCGGCCGAGCACGTGTTGCGGCAAGCGCAGGGCGCCGCGGCGCAGGTCCACCAGCTCCTCCTGGATGCCGGCATCGACCTGTGGGTCGAGGCCGTCGTGGTCGCCGCGCGCGCCTCCGTGTCGCGCTCCCCGATGCGCTTTCGGAAGGCCTACCTCGTCTCGATCGAGGACGTCATGGACCTCGTCACGGGCCGGCGCCGCTCGCTCAGCAGCTCTGCGGTCCTGCGGGTCGTGGCGAGCCTGGTGCGGCCGGGAGAGGCGGACCGCGCAGACGACCGACCACGCGATCGCTGAACGCCGGGCGACCCGGCTCCTATTTCCCGAAGAAGGTCTCGTAGACCTGGATGGCGCCCGGTCCCAGGATCACGATGAACAGCGCCGGCAGGATCAGGAAGATCGTGGGGAACAGGAGCTTCAGCGGCACCTTCTGGGCCGTCTCCTCCGCTCGCTGACGACGCTTCTGTCGGAGCTCCGTCGACTGAGCCCGAAGCACCGCCGCGACCCCGACCCCGTACTTGTCGGCCTGGATCATCGACAGCACGAACCCGTCGAGTTCGTCGACCTCGGTCCGGTCGCTGAGATGGCGGAGCGCGTCGATCCTGCTCACACCGATCTGCATCTCCTGAAGCGTCCGAGCGATCTCCTGGGACAGGGGGCCGGGAACGTTCTTGACCACCTGGGCGAGCGCCGAATCGAAGCCGAGGCCGGCCTCGACGCTGATCGTGAGGAGGTCCATGGTGTCGGACAGCGCCTTGCGGATCTCCTTCTGGCGCTTCGAGGCCCGGGCCGAGATGGCTGCGCTCGGGATCGTGTACCCGAACAACGCGAACAGGACGATCGTCCCAACCTTCAGGAAGCCCGACACCGGGAGGACCGAGCCCACCGCGAGGCCGACCACCAGGCCGACGACGGCGAAGACGATCTTGAACGCAACGATCCGTTCCGCCGTCAAACCCGGCGGGCTCCCCGCCAGCACGATCAAGCGGTTCGTGCGCCCGTGCAGGTCCAGTGGCGTGAGGCGGGTGATCGAGGAGACCACCTTGCCGGCGAACGGAAGCACGAGCCGCTCCAGGGGCGACTTGTTGAGCTGCTCCTGCCGGAGGTTCGACACGCTTTCCGAAACGTCACCGACCTGCGTGCGCAGCACCGACACGGAGCGGCGCCGCGCGCTGAGTCCCATCTCGACCGCCAGGGCGAACAGGACGACGGTCAGGAACGTTCCGATGAGTCCAAGCGCCAGCCATACCTGATCGTTAAACATCGATCCTCACGATCTTCTTCATCACCAGGATGCCGATGCCCATGAGCGTCGCACCTGTGAGCAACATGATCTGACCCATGGGGTGTGTGAAGAGGGGGGTCACATATTCGGGATTCACGAGCGCGAGGTACAGGAAGAGGCCGAAGGGCAGAGCGGCCAGGATCCCGATCGAGATGCGTCCTTCCGCCGACAGGACCCTCACCTGACGGTGGATGTACGCGCGCTCGCGCACGGTCTTGGCCACGATGTCGAGCACCTCCGCGAGGTTTCCGCCTACCTCCCGCTGGACGTTCACGGCCATGACCGCCCACCGCATGTCCTCGCTGCCGATGCGGTCGGCCATCGCGATCATCGCCTCGTCGATCGGCCGGCCGAGTCGGATCTCGGACACGACCCGATGGAATTCAGAGGCCGACGGCTCGCTGATCTCGCTGGCCACCTGGTCGAGGGACTGGAGGAAACCGTGTCCCGCCCGGAGGGAGCTCGCGAGGATCGACAGGACGTCGGCGAGCTGCTCGGCCATCTTCTTCTGGCGTTGGTTCCGCGCGCGGACGAGCCACGCGTACGGGATGAGGCTCGCGAGGACGGCGATCAACAGGACGAACAGGATGTTCCTCACCAGCACGGCTCCCAGGAGCCCGCCGGCGATGGCGCAGACCACCGTGGACGCGACGAACTCGCCGGCCCTCATGGGGAGACCCGCCTGTTCGAGCTTGTCGTCCATGCGAGCGCTGAAGCCGCCCATCGTGGCCACACGCTCTCCGGCCTGCGCCAATCCTGATGGCATCCACGTGGTCTCCTTGGCCTCCTGGTCCTGACCCCGGCCCAGGATCCGCGAAGCATGGCTCCGCCGCCGCCGCCTCTCCCCGGTGGACAGGATCATCACGGCCACCAGGAACGCCGCCACGAAGGCCGCTCCCAGAACGATCGTCAGCCAGGCGTCGGTGCCGAACAGTTTCTGGATCTCGGTCATGCGTCGCGACCCCCTCGAGGCGCGAAGATCTTCGCCGAGACCGAAACGCCCAGTTCGGACAGGCGCTCCACGAATCGAGGTCGGATGCCGGTGGCCTGGAGCTGGCCGCGGAACTTGCCGTCGTCATCGATCCCGGCACCGTAGTCGAAGAGGAACAGGTCCTGAAGGGTGATGATCTCGCCCTCCATGCCCGCGACCTCCGTGACGTGCGTGATGCGCCGCACTCCGTCTTTCATGCGTGTCTGGTGGACGATGAGATTGAGGGCAGAGGAGATCTGTTCCCTGATCGCCCGGATCCCGAGGTCCATCCCGGCCATGAGCATCATCGTCTCCACGCGGGACAACGCGTCGCGCGGGGAGTTCGCGTGAACGGTCGAGATCGAGCCGTCGTGGCCGGTGTTCATGGCCTGCATCATGTCCAGCGCCTCGGCGCCACGGACCTCACCGACCACGATCCGGTCGGGCCGCATGCGCAGGGAGTTGCGTACCAGGTCGCGGATCGTGACCTCTCCCCGGCCCTCGATGTTGGGCGGCCGGGACTCGAGGCGCACCACGTGCGGCTGCTGGAGCCGGAGCTCCGCCGAGTCCTCGATCGTGACGATGCGTTCGTCGTCGGGCAGGAACGACGACAGCACGTTCAGCGTCGTCGTCTTCCCCGCGCCGGTCCCGCCGGAGACCAGGATGTTCAGGCGCCCACGGACGCAGGCATCCAACAGGTCCCCGGTCTGCGCCGTGAGGGTCCCGAACGAGATCAGCTCATCGACCCCGTACGCGTGCTGGGGGAACTTGCGGATGCTCAGGCTGGGCCCGTCGATCGCGAGCGGTGGGATGATCGCGTTCACGCGCGAGCCGTCGGGCAGGCGCGCGTCCACGTAGGGCGAAGACTCGTCGACCCGGCGACCCACCCTCGCCACGATCTTGTCGATGGTCCGACGGAGCTGCGCCTCATCGTGGAACTTCGCGCCGCTCCAATAGATCTTACCGGCGCGCTCGACGTAGATGGAGTTCCAGCCGTTCACCATGATCTCGGTGACGTCGTCGTCGCGGACGAACGGCTCGAGCGGCCCCAACCCCAGGACGTTGTCCCCGATCTGCCGGATGATGAGGAGCTTCTCCTGCGGGGAGAGGCCCGAGTCGTCCTCGTCAAGCAACTCGCGGAGGCGCTGCTGGACGAGACCCTCGAGCTCGGTGTCGGAAAGCGAAGCATCGTAGAGCTTGGGCCCGAGCGTCTCCACCAGGCGACCCTGGATCTGGTTCCGGATCTCCGTGATCCGGTCCTTCGGTGTCGTCTGTGCCGGCTTGGCAAGTCGTTCTGCGATCGACATGTCGTTGTCCTCCTACCGCTTGAAGAGGCGCCACTTCCCCGGGGAGGGGGTCAGCGCGAGCTCGCGATCATCGGCCGAGGGTTCGCTTATGAACCGCGAGGCCATCCGGCGGATGCTGTCGGCGACCTCGGAGTCCGGTTCCTCCAAGACGAGAGGCCGTCCCTTGTTCAGGCATGTTGGCACGAGACGGCTTGACGGGATCTTGGTGTCCACCCGGACCTTCATCACGCGCTCCACGTCCTGCGCATCCAGGCCGACCCGGCTGTCCGCCCGGTTCAGGACCAGCCGGAACCGCTCGGCCGGCAGGCCGATCGCGAGCAGCGTCTCGAGCGCGTTCGACAGATGCTTGACCCCCACGATGTCGAGTTGCGTCACCAGGCAGATGACATCGGACAGGTCGAAGCAGGCCCAGGCGAGGTCCGTGTAGTCGACCGAAGCGTCGACCACCACGAACGGGAAGTTGGAGCGCAGGACCCGCAGGAACTTGCCCACCGCCTCTCCGCTCGGCTGCGGCGCAGAGGGGTCTGGGATCCCGCCGAAGCCCCAGAGGTGCTCGGCCAGCTTGGTCCCGTTCGCGAACACGGCTTCCCGGTCGGCGCCCCCGCCGAGCGAGATCAGGTCCGCCATCGGCTTCACCGGCTCGCGGCCGAAGAAGGTGAAGACGTCCCCCATGTCGACGTCCAGATCCACCGCCGCGGTGTCCTGCTTCGAGATGTCGGACAGCGCCGCGGCCAGGTTCGTGGCGAGGAAGGTCTTCCCCACCCCGCCCTTGGTAGCGAACACCGAGATGATCGACCCCCGGTGCTGCGGGGTGGCGGCCATCTGCCCCCTCACGGTGGTGACGCTCTCCGTCCACTGGATGGCTCGCTCCACAGCGTCGCGGAGCTCATCGCTGCCTCTGGTCAGATCCACGACGTCCCGGATCCCGGCCCGCATGGCGGTCGGCAGGAACCCGTTCGAGGCCTTCTCCTGGACCGCGATGATCGCGGTCATCGGAGCGGTCCGGCCCACGAACTCGGCCAGGCCGAGCGCGTCGAGCTCCTTCACCTCGGGTGAGAGCACCAGCACCCGTGCCGTGTGGTCGGTCTGCTCCGCGAGGATCTCTTCGGCCGCGATGACGCTCTGCACCCAGCCCACCTCGTCGGTCTCGACCTCCATCGACCTGGCGAGCGCGGCCCGGAAGGACTGCGTCGCTCCCACGGCGATCACGTGCTGCTGTGTCACGTGAGCACCTCGGCGTAGGTGATCGGATCCTGAGACTGGCCGTTCTCGTCCGGCGGCAGCAGGCCCAGCCATGTGGTCCCGTTCTCCATCGCGAAGACGAAGCGCTGCGCGTCCTCGGGGGAGAGCGCCAGGGTGATGGCCACGGAGCCGGGGAGCTGCTCACTCTGAGTGGTCTCCTCGCCGTTGAACACGGTGCTGCTCACCGGACGGAAGACCGCAAGCACGTCGACCGTCGGCACCAACTTGACGGTCACGGAATCTGCTTGGACCGTCTGAGTGGCCGATTCACCCAAGGGATCCAGCGAAACACCCTTGAACGTGGAGTAGATCGACACCTTGTCTCCGGCCTGGATCGCACCGGCGACCGCCCGGGAGGCATCCAACGAAACGGTAAGCGCCTCCATGCCCTCCGGGATGGCGAGGGCCCCACCGGGGACCTCTCCAGAGATTCGGGCGACCGGGATCTGCTCGCCGGCCAGGATGGCCACGCTGTTGCTCTTCCCACTCATCTGGTCGAGCGAGGTGATCGCGCCGTCGACCACGGCGTCCTGCGGCACCTCTAGGAGTCTGAACTGGTCGTTCTTGATCAACTGGTCCAGGTCGGTCCTGGCCGGGATGTCGACCTTGGACACGACGACCGGGACCATGGTCCCACCGGCCTGGGCATCTTCCTCGAGGCCGCGCGCGTACAGGAACACCCCTGCGGTCGCGACCGTCGCCAGGATCAACGCCAGGACCACGACGAGCCCTCTACCCTTCATGACGCATCCTCCCTACGCTCTCTCGGTCAGGTCTCTTTCGGCCGGCGATCGGCCGAGGTTTAGTCGATCAGCCGAACTTCCGGATCGGCGTTGAGAACGGGATCATCCGGCGAGGCCACTTCCAACTGGATGCAGAACACATCCGAGCCTCTGCGCTCGAACACGCAGTTCTCCTGCTGACGGGCCGCTTGCCCGCTCCAGGCGTTCACGATCCGCATGCCGGCGAAGTCGATGACCGGATATGCCTCGCGGCCCGACGTCGTGATCCATGGATGGCACGGTGGTGCCGAGCCGTCGCATGCCGCCACCGGGAAGAAGACGGCCGGCTTGGGGTCCATGTTCGCGACGAGGATCAGCCAGTCCTGCATCGCCTGCACGAGGGAATTCGGCACGCCGCCCGCGGCGCACACGTACGTCGGCGGCGGGTTCCACAGGATCGGCGAGAAGTTGGTCGACCCTCCCAGCCCCATCTGCTCGATGTACTCGCGGAGCTCGTTCACCCCGCCGGCCTGCGACGAGCAGTCCAACGGGTTGGGGTCCTGGCCTTGGACCGGCCACCCCTGGGGGAAGTCGAGCCATCCGCGCTGGCTCCCGCTCCCCGACTTCTCGAACGTGAAGAAGCACTCGGGACCCGTGTAGCCGGGCGGATGGCCGTCGTTGCAGTCCTGCACCTGGAACATGTCCAGCTTGAGCGGCACCGGGTTCGGCACGCCCATGGTCCACTCCGCCGTCGCGGAGGCCACGACGTTGCCGTTGTCGAACCCGAAGATCGGCGCGAAGACGTAATCCTGGGGAACGCTGACCGTGACCGTGACCGTGTTCTCGCCGTCCGAGCCCGCTCCGCTGCACTCCGCCGGATCGAGCTCGAAGCCGGTCACCTGAGCGGTGGTGTTGTTGTCGGCGACCAGGTCGTCGGCGGCCTGCTTCGCGCTGACCTCACCGTTGGCCAGCCCGCACTCCATCGCCGCGGCCAGGGCGGCCGAGTCGGCCGCGACCACCGCGTTCCGCTTGATGGCCACGCCGCGGCCCAGGTCGAACGTCAGCACCATCATGCCGAGCAGGACCAGCAGGGAGATGGCCACGATCGCCAGCACCGCTCCCGACTCTTCGTCGCGCACCCGGGCCAGGCTGAACCCTCCTACTCGCATCGGAACACCGCCTTGATCGTCGGGGTCACCGTCACGTCGTTCCAGAACGGGATGTTGATCTGGAGGGGCTGCTCCCACGAGACCTGCACGTCCTTGCCTCGGTCGGCGTCGGTGCACCCGTTCGCGCCGCCGCCCCCGCCGAGGACGTCGATGGCGGCGTTCTCGTCGGGATCGAAGGGCGCCGCGGCCTGGTCGATCTCGTCCTGAACGACGCAGTCGCTCGTGGAGGCGACCGCGGCGCACCGGGCACCCTCCCTCGCCGCGCCCTGGAACAGCTGGTACTGGCTCCACACCCGCCCGAACTCGAGGACCCCGAAAAGGAGCAGCGCCAGGACCGGCAGGATGAGGGCGAACTCGACCGCCGCCACCCCGTCGTCCCGCGACATGCGATGCCTGATGAACGTCATGATCGCGTGCCTTCCTCCGCCTCCGCCTTGATGACCGACTTGTGTCGGCCCCTCACTCTCCCCGACCTCCGAGAGTGAGCGGCCGACACGGCCGCTCTTGATGCGTTGTTATGCCGGAGGCGTGTTCGGGTCGACCCCTTCCAGGACGCCGGCCCCCTCGTTGAACACACCAGCGATCGCGAGACCCAGGGCGATGGCGGCGGCGATGATCGCGAGAGCGATCAGAACCAGCAGGAGCGCGTACTCCGTGGCCACCGCACCGTCCTCCCGCCGCATCTTGCTGCGCAGGCCCGCGAAGAGCGTCTGCGCTCCAACGTAGAGAGTGAGGAACAATCTGTTCACCTCCTTCGACACGACTGGGGCGAAATGTCTTCCGTGCGTTCATCGGTAACGTGGGTGAGGGGCTTGAGGCCCCTGGTATCCCGACTTCCACGGGTTCTGCGTATGCAGTTCTACGTAGGAGGCGAGCCGGGCTTCGGTCGCCGATCTGCCGGCCGAGTGGCCGTGATCGTGAGCAACGGCCTCGTGGTCAGCTGATCCAGCCGCCCCGCCGATGGCTTGAAGACCCCACCCCGCCTGTATCGGACGAGACCGCGGCCACCATGAGACGCTCGAGACCGCCTCGTTGCGGGATCGGAGCGCATGCAGGAGATCAGGATCGATCGCTCAAGGCTGCGGCCCTCCCGGCCGATGCTGTTGGCAAGGAGCGAAGGACCCATGAGCGTCGTCCGGAAGTCGCCTAAGGCGGTCACGGCGTTCGACCCCGTGGCTCGCTGGACGGCGCGCGCCTGGGCCCTGGTCGCGTACCTGGCGGTCCTGGCGGCCGTTGCGGCCATCGTGCTCTTCGCCGTTCGCTATCAACCCCTCTCGGCGACGAACTTCGCCTCGGGGCCGGTGGCGCAGTCTGCGCCGACCATGGTCCGGCTGGAATACGCGAACGGCGCGGCCTTCTCCTTCGGGTTCCTGATCGTGAACGACGGCCAGCTCCCGGTGAGCATCCAGAGGATCCAGATGACCGGCCAGAGCCATCTCCTGATCCCGGTCAGGGTCGAGACGGCTGCGCAACGCTACGCCGGCGGTCTCGGCGAGGTCGATCCGTCCCTCGACAAGTTCCACCCGTTCACGTTGGCCGGCGGCGATCGCCGATGGATCGTGGTTCGGACGCGTTTCGGGAACTGTGATCGCTTCGCGGCCGGCGCTTCCGAGACGTACACGCGGTTCCAGGTGACGTACCGCGTGCTGGGGTTCACCAAGCACGCTTGGGTCGAGCTCCCCAAGGACATCGGGGTGGGCTCGCCTCCGGACCTCGCGTGTCCGGCCCGGGCCGCCTGACGGCCGCCGCCGGCTTCGCGCCACGTCACGACCATCCGTTGCCGCGCTGGCGTGTGGATCGCTCTCGCGCCTCCCAGCCGACGACTCCCCCCTCGGCCCGGCGATGCCGCGGGGGAGCGCGAGCGCGGCAGCGAGAACCGGCACGAGATGTTTGAACCGCCTGGAGAGCCCCCACATAATCCCTGCAAGCCATAGGTGCTCATGAGAGGACTTCGTCATGGACGGCCTGAAGCGCAGGCTCTTCGGTTACGGCAAAGCGGGTGTTCGGTCGGCGCTCTCCGAGCGAGACGCAGCGCTCGACCTGGCCTCGAAGAACGCGAGTGCGGCGGAGCGGCGGGCCGAACGCCTCTCCTCCGAGCTCGCAGAGACGCAGGGCCGGCTGGCGGGGCTCGAGGAGCAGCTCGATGCCGCCCATGAACTCTCCGCCTCGCTGACCGCGGATCTCGAGCGATCGGTCGCCCAGCGCGAATCGATCGAGGCCGAGGCCCTCCACCTCCGCCGCGAGCTCGAGGAGCTGCGCACCGAGCTGCGCGACGCCAAGGAGACCATCCTCGCGCGAGACGAACAGCTCCGCGCGGCCGAAGCGGGGTCCGCGAGGCTCGAGGAGCACCTGCGGCAGCAGACCGAGCGCCTGGAGCGGGCGGCGGCCGAGGCCGCGGAGAGCCAGGCGGCGCTTCGGGCGCTCGACGACTCGCCCGGAGTCGAGGCGGCGATGAACGCCCAACAGAAGCGGGTGGCCGAACTCGAGGAGCTCGTCGAGGGCTATCGGGAGCTGATCGATGGCGAGAACGCCCCCGCGGCGGCATCGGCCGAACCGGGCACCTTGCCTGAGCCGCCCGTCGGCCCCTCGACAGCCGGCGAGCTGGCCGCCGTGATCGAGGTCGCGGAACAGGCGGTCGCGGGCATCCTCGAGTCGACCAAAGCGCGCGCCGACGAGGAGCTCCGCGCCCTCGACGGTGAGCGAGAGCGGATCAGTCGAGAGGTCGAGGCGATGACCGCCTGGCGAGATCGAGCCGGGCCGGTGATCGCCTCGCTGCAGGTAGCCATGCACGAGATGAAGGGCCAAGCGTCGGAGATCGGCCTTCGCGTCGACGACGCCCTCCGACCCGTCTCGACCGCCGTGAGGGGCTTGGCCACGCAGCTTGCGTCCCTTGGTGGCCTGGGGGCACCGCTGGACGCTTCGACGAAAGCAACGGATGCATCGGAGCCCGACCGCGTGACGGAGCTCCCGGAGGAACACCTCGCGAGCCGCGACTCCCTCGACCGCTAGCCGATCCCGGGTTGACCGAGCGACCTTCAGGTCCGGTGCGTCGGATGGCTATGACGACATGAAGTCGAGACCCAGGATCGTCTCCGCCTCGCGCATCGAGGCCGTCATGGCATCCCGATCGCCGTCGCGCGCCTCCTCGGCGCCCCGGTCCAGCGCCTCGGCCACCGCCCAGGCCTTGAACTCGGCCTCGCCGAACTCGATCCGGTCGTCCGAACGCGCCGCCTCGAACAGCATCTCGAAGGTCGCCTGCACGTAGAGGTCGATCAGAGCCACGATCCGCTGCAGGTCCTTGGCCGCCGGCAGCGTCGACTCGCGCAGGGCCGCGAGGACCTGGTCTCCGCGGGCCACGATCGCCACCCGGGCCTGCTCCGGGTCGCACTGCGCCAACCTCAACATGGCCGAGACCGACTCCGCGAACACGGCGTCCGGTCTGGTCATGTCACCTCCTCACCGCCTGGCCCACCAGCTCTCTCGCTCTCTCGGCTGGCACCTACCGAGTATCCTCCAGCCGGGCCCAGGCCCCCACCATCGGCCGATGGTCTATTTCCCCCGATCGGGGGTCCGTCCATACGACGCGGGGTAGGTCTTTCGACGGCCAGGTGGAGTGCCCGAGATCCGGCCCCAGGGCGTGTTCAAGCCCGGTGGGCATCAGGTTTTGCCCGTCGTCATCTCAAGCTGAGGCGGACAGCGTGAAGCACGCGGTGAGCTCAGGCGG
>DASUQI010000048.1:0-51383 GCA_036280655.1 Actinomycetota bacterium | reverse complement strand
AACGCGATCCCGGAGCTGAGGCGCGTCGTGGTCGTGAACGGCTCCCGGATCGGTCTGGGGGCGACGCTGACCGAGGCACTCGAGGACTCGGTGTCCGGTGCCGTGGCGCCTCCTCCGCCGGACGGCGAGGAGCCGCCGCCTCCCGAGGGGTCGGTCGAGGAGCAGATCCAGGCGTTGCTCGACGAGGCTGCGCGGCACTTCGCGGCCGCCGATGCCGCGCTCCGCGAGGGTGATCTCGCGACGTACCAGACCGAGATCGAGGCCGCGCAGCAGGCGACCGCGCAGGCACAGGACCTCATCGCGGGCCTCCTCGGCGTCGACACGACGGCGACGCCGTCGCCCTCGCCGAGTCCCTCAGGCTGAGAAGCGGCGGGAACCGGGGGCGGGCCGCGGGTCGTCCAACCGCGGTCCGCCGACCGGAAGGAGCTCCTCGTGCGACCTCTCCGTGTGCTCGCGCCGATCGTCGGTGCGTTGTTCGTCCTCCTCGTCGCCGTGCCCGCCTGGGCGTGCGGCGGCCTCGTGAACACCAACGGGAGCGTGACCCTCGTGCGCACGACGACGATGGCCGCGTACCACCAGGGGATCGAGCACTACGTGACGTCGTTCGAGTTCGCCGGCGGGGAAGGGGAGTTCGGTTCGATCATCCCGTTGCCGGGCGTCCCCACGAAGGTGATCCGCGGGGGCGACTGGACGCTCCAGCGGCTCGTCCAGGAGACGCAGCCGCAACGCGTCGCCGAGCTCGCCTTCGACGCCGGCGCGGCACTCGCCGCTCCCGCCGCGAAGGTGATCCTCGAGACCGAGATCGACGCGCTCGACATCGTGGTGCTCGAGGGCGGCGGGGCCGCGGTCGGCAACTGGGCCCGCGAGCACGGGTTCTTCCTGCCCCCCGACGCACCCGAGGTCCTCGACTTCTACGCCGAGCGCAGCCCGATCTTCATGACCGTCCGGTTCGACGCCGATCGCGCCGCCGAGGAGGGCCTCTCGCAGGGCGACGGCACGCCCGTCCACGTCGTGATCCCGACGCCCAACCCGTGGGTCCCGCTGCGGATCCTCGGGCTCGGCGCCGCGGCCGACGCCCCGGTCGAGGCCGACGTCTACCTGCTCACCGACATCGAGCCGGCGATGCTCCCCGCGCCGCTCGCGCCGGGCGTCGCCTCGATCCCGGGGACGAGCCACCCGGGCCTGATCCTGCAGCAGAGCGCGCCCGCGTCGACGTCGCTGCTCGCCGACCTGCGTTCGGACAAGGGCATGAAGTGGGTGCCCTCCGACGAGATGTGGCTCACGTACCTGCGGCTCGACGCCGAGGCGGGCGAGCTCGACTACGACCTCGCGATCGACGCGAGCGGGGCGGGACAGCCCTCGCCCGTGGCGGCTGGGCTCGAGCCGATCCCCGAGCCCGACCCGGTGCGGTTCGACGGATATCGGGCGGCGCTCTGGACGGCGATCGGGATCCTCGTCGCGCTCGGCGTGGCCGGCCTCCTCGAACGGCGCCGGACCGGCCGCCCGGCGGTCTGAGCATGCTGCGCGGGCTCGCGGCGCCGGCACTCCTCGTGCTCGCCGCCGCGTGCTCGCCGGCGTCGGCGGCGCCGGACGCGCGGACGGTCGAGATCGGGATCCACTACTCGAGGTTCGATCCTGCGACGGTCGACGTCCGACCGGGGGAGACCGTCCGCTTCGTGATCTCGAACACCGACCCGATCGACCACGAGTTCATCGTCGGCGACGGGTCGCTACAGGACGCCCACGAGCTCGGGACCGAGTCGTATCATCCGCCGCGACCCGGCGAGGTCACGATCCCGGCGGGCGAGACGGTCGAGACGACGTACACGTTCGACGGGGGCAACCTGATCTTCGGATGCCATCTGCCCGGTCATTACGACTACGGGATGCGCGGCCTCGTGGTCGTCGGGCTGTAGGGGGTCTCTTGTCGCGCCGAGCGGGGGTTCGGTAGCATCGGTCTGCGGGGTGGAGCAGTCCGGTAGCTCGCTGGGCTCATAACCCAGAGGTCACGGGTTCAAATCCCGTCCCCGCGACGATCAGAAGGCCCTCCACGCGGAGGGCCTTCGGTCTGTCTGCCTGCGGAAATCCCCGAGTCGGCGAGGTCAGGCGCGTCGCTCGAGCACCGCCTCGATCTCATCCAGATGCTCGACCCGATGGTCGGCGCGGTCCGGGGAGATCGGGCTCGCCGGGTCGCGGGGGGCCATCCGATCGAGCGGCAGCTCGGCGACCCGCGCATCCGCTCGCTCCGCCATCCGCAGCGCCAACTCCGCCGCGGCTCGAGGGGCATGGGGCGCCAGTCCCTCGATCACCAAACGCGTCGTGTCGTTGAGCCAGTCGCCCTCGGGCTCCTCATCCGTCGGCACCCATGGGTCTCCGCGGTCGATCTTGTCCGCGAAGACGACGACGCGGGCGTCCCACCAGGCCATGTGCGCCAGGACACCGGCGACCGACCAGTACTCGTTCACCGGTGCGGTCAACGCATCTTCGTCCGCCCCCTCGACGAGGTTCCGCAGCCGTTCGAGTCCTCGGAGGTTGGTGTCGATGTAGGAGCGATCTTCCATGGCGTTGACCCTACCCGCTACTAGGCTCGGCACACGTCCCGCTGCCGACGGCACGCAGGGAAGCACTCGGGCTCGGAGGGTGCCCTTGACCGTCCTGCTCCTCGTCGGAGGACTGGTCGCGCTGCTCGTCGGCGCCGAGGTCCTGGTGCGGGGCGGGACGGGCCTGGCCGGTGACTCAGGGTTCCGCCGATGGTGATCGGCCTGACCGTGGTCTCGATCGCACCAGCCTCCCGGAGCTGGCGGTCGCCATCGATGCGGCACGCGGCGGAAGCCCGGCGCTCGCGGTCGGCAACATCGTCGGAGCGAACCTGGTCAACCTGCTGTTGGTCTGGCCGCCCTGCTCGTGCCGGTCGCCTTCGAGCGGGGGTCGCTGCGGTTCGACCTGCCGGCGATGGTGGTCGCCGCGCTGGTCCTCTACGCGCTGGCGCGCGACGGCGTCCTCGGCGCGGCGGACGGCATCCTCCTGCTGCTGGGGGGCGTCGTCTACACGGGCGGCATCCTCTACGCGGGCCGACGAGACCCGGACCCCGTCGGCGCGGGCCACATGCGAGGGCCGCCCGAACGCGGGTCCTCCCTCGTTCGACTCGTCATTGAGCTCGTGATCGGCGTCGCCGCCATCCTCATCGGAGCCCAGCTCCTGGTCGGTGGCGCCGAGATCGCCCACGCGCTCGGCGTCAGCGAGACGGTCATCGGCCTGACCATCGTCGCGATCGGAACGACCGCGCCCGAGTTGGTGACCACGCTCGTCTCGACGTTCCGAGGCGAACGCGACCTGGCGATCGACAACTTGCTGGGGTCGAGCGTGTACAACGTCGCCGTCATCCTGGGCTTCACCGTCGTCGTCGCTCCCGCCGGCGTGCCGGTCCCGGCGGAGGTCATCGCCTCGGATCTCGTGCTGCTGGTTGCGGCCACGGGGATCGCTGCCGGTCATGCTCACCGGGGCCACGGATCGGTCGGCGGAAGGAGGCCTGTTCGTCGTTGCGCATCTCGCGTACCTCGGCTGGCTCCTGGCCACCCGCACCTAGGTCGGTCGGGGGGAGTTAGCCGGCGTCGGCGGGAGCCGGTCCGGCGTCCGAGCCCCCGCCGCCCTCGTGGACGACGAGCCACGGGATCACGCTGTAGGGGATCACGGTCACGAACAGCGGCCAGGTCGAGTCCACCTGGCTCGCGAGCCCGATGAGGCCGAACCCGATCAGGAACAGCACCACGATCGCGGCCAGCCGTCTGCCCTCGCTCACGCCGCCATCCTAGCGGGGTCGCACGGGCCGAACCGATCGGGATAGGATCACGAGCCCTCGGACGTCGAGCCGAAGACGGGAGGAGCACCAGGTGGCAGAGCCGAACGTCGCGGACAAGCTCGCGCAGGTCCCGATCTTCGCCGGCTGCACGAAGCGGGAGCTGGCGATCATCGCCCGAGCCTCGAAGGTGGTCTCCCACAAGGAGGGCACCGTCATCGCCCGCGAGGGCGAACGCGGCATCGGCCTGTTCCTGATCCTCGAGGGGCGGTGCAACGTCACGATCGGGGGCAAGACGAAGGCGCGCCTCGGGCCGGGCGACTTCTTCGGCGAGGTCGCGCTGCTCGACGGCGGGCCGAGGACCGCCACCGTGACCGCGATGAGCCCGGTGCGGCTCGTCGGGATCACCGGCTGGGTCTTCCGCGGACTGCTGATGGAGCACCCGTCGATCGCGCTGCGGACGCTGGAGTCCGTGGCCGGACGGCTGCGCTCCGTCACGAAGGAGCCCGTCTAGCGATCACCGTGCGGAAGCGCCGGCGGTGACCGACGTCCCGGACGAGGTCCGCGCCCTCGCCGCCGAACGCGACCGCCGCCGCGACGAGAAGGACTTCGCGGCGGCCGACGCGCTCCGCGACCGCATCGCCGAGCTCGGCTTCACGGTGGTCGACACCGCCGAGGGACCACGGCTCGAACCCATCGCCGCGACGGCGCCGGAACGCGCCCGGGCGGCGGACGTCGAGAGCGTCCTCGACGACCCGTCGACCCTCGAGGCGAGCGTCCACTGGGTCGTCGAGGGCTGGCCCGAGGACGTCGTTCGAGCGCTCCGCGGGTTCCGTGCTCACGAGGACGGACGCGAGGTGCAGTACGTCGTCGCGGACGTCACCGAGACCGATCCCTCAACCTACGGCGACGGCGTGGAGGTCGTGTCCCTGGAACCGGGAACCGGCTGGGGCGCCGCTCGGAACGCGGGACTCCGGCGCTCTCGCGGGCGGATCGTCCTCGTGATGGACGGGTCGGTCGAGCCCGAGGGCGACGTGCTCGGCCCGCTCGAGCGCGCGCTCGAGGACCCGTCCGTCGGGGTGTGCGGGCCGTTCGGCATCTCGACGAACGACCTGCGCGAGTTCCACGACAGCGACGGGACCGGCCCGGACCGGGAGGTCGACGCGATCGAGGGCTACCTGATGGCGTTCCGCCGCGACGTGATCCGCGACGTCGGGCTGTTCGACGAGAAGTTCCGCTGGTACCGGACCGCCGATATCGAGTGCTCGTTCCGCGTCCGCGACGCCGGCTTCAAGGCGGTCCTCGTCGACGTGCCCGTCCGCAAGTACGAGCATCGGGTGTACCACTCGACGCCGCCGGACGAACGCGACCGGCTGTCCAAGCGCAACTACTACCGGTTCCTCGAACGGTTCCGCGACCGCTTCGACCTGCTGGTCGAACCCCCGGCGCCGGGGAACGGCTAGCCGCGTCCCGGTGGCTGGACGACGATGTCCGGACCGCTCGAGCCCCGGCCTCCGTTGCTCGCGGCCTCGCGCGCGAGGTCCTCGGGGGAGGGGATCGGCTTCGTCCCCTCGAAGTACGCGTGCAGGTCCGGGCCGTCGATCACCTCGTTGACGATCAGGATCTTGGAAAGCTCGTCGAGCATCTCGCGATGGCGCGTCAGGACCTCGGTGGCGCGGTCGTGGGCCTCGTTCACCAAGCGCGTGGTCTCCTCGTCGACGAGGGCCGAGAGGTCGTCCGACAGGCTGGGCGACGCACCCGGATACAGCAGGCCGCGTTCGGGGTTGCGGTACCCGTCGCCGAACGAGAGCGGGCCGATCTTCGGGCTCATGCCGTACTCGGTGACCATCGCGCGCGCGATCTCGGTCGCCCGTTCGAGGTCGTTCTGCGCGCCGGTCGAGACCACGTTGTCGAACGCGAGCTCCTCGGCCGTGCGCCCGCCGAGCAGGATCGCCAGGCGATCCCGCAGCTCGGGCTCGGTGAGCAGGTAGCGGTCCTCGAGCGGCCGCTGCATCGTCATCCCGAGCGCCGCCGCGCCGCGCGGGATGATCGAGACGCGGTGCACCGGATCGGCCGTCGGCGCGGTGAGCGCGACGAGCGCGTGCCCCATCTCGTGAACCGCGACGCGCTCCTTCTCCTTCTCCGACATCACGCGGCTCTTGCGTTCGAGGCCGGCGACCGTGCGGTCGATTGCCTCCTCGAGCTCCTCCATCGTCACGGCGTCCTTCTCCCGCCGGGCGGCGAGCAGCGCGGCCTCGTTCACGACGTTGGCGAGGTCGGCGCCGGTGAACCCGGGCGTCCGCGCGGCGAGCACGTGGAGTTCGACCGAGGGATCGAGCGCGACACCGCGAACGTGCACCTGCAGGATCGCCTCGCGGCCGCGGAGGTCGGGACGGTCGACCACGACCTGTCGGTCGAACCGCCCGGGCCGCACCAGCGCGGGGTCGAGCACGTCGGGCCGGTTCGTCGCCGCCATGATGATGACGCCCTTGCTCGCGTCGAAGCCGTCCATCTCGACGAGGAGCTGGTTCAGGGTCTGCTCGCGCTCGTCGTGCCCGCCGAAGCCGGCGCCCATCGCGCCGGCACGGCCCTTGCCGATCGTGTCGATCTCGTCCAGGAACACGAGCGCCGGCGCCTTGTCCTTCGCCTGCTGGAACAGCTCGCGCATGCGGGCGGCGCCGAGGCCGACGAACATCTCCACGAACTCCGAACCGGACATGAAGAAGAACGGGACGTTCGCCTCGCCGGCGACCGCGCGCGCGAGCAGCGTCTTGCCGCACCCCGGGGGGCCGAGCAGCAGCACGCCCTTGGGGATCCGGCCGCCGAGACGCTGGTATTTCTTCGGGTTCTTGAGGAAGTCGACGATCTCGCGGAGCTCTTCCTTGGCCTCGTCGACCCCCGCAACGTCGGCGAACGTCGTCTTCATCTCCTTGCGGTCGTAGATCTTGACCTTGTTGCGTCCGAGGTTGAGGGCCGCGCCGGCCTGCGCCCCGCTCATGCGGCGGATCAGGAAGAACCACAGGAGGCCGAACAGCAGCAGCGGCGCGACCCAGCCGATCAGAAAGCTCTGCAGCCCGCTCGGCGTGACGCCGGTGTAGCTGATCCCCGCCTGGTTCAGCTGCTCGGTGAGCTGCGACGTGCCCTGCAGGATCGGAGGGATCGTCGTCGTGAAGTCCTGCTCGCCGGCCGTGTCCTGGAAGGTCCCGCTGACCGACGTCTGCGAGATCTCGAGCGTCCCGACGATCTCGCCGTTCTCGACGTGGCCGAGGAACTGGGAGTAGTCGATCGTGTTCGGCCGCGGGGCCGCGAGGTAGTTGAACAGGACGAGCACCACCAGGAACCCGAGGATCCAGGTCCAGGGGGACGAGCGGAGCCGCCGGGGTTGCCCCGAGGACCCCCCGAGGTCGAACCCCTGCCAGCGCCCGCGACGGTTGTCGTTGTCGGCCATCCGGTCTCCAATCTTCCCATCGATGTTCGACGGTCGACAGCGACGAGATGCCGAGGCCTTGCGGTGTCCTGCCTGCGGGCGCTGCGGGTCGTGGCCGGCCGGCCCCGGCGACACGCATACTGGCGGGGTCCGCGCGATGGGGCTCGGGCAGGAGGTGCCGATGGAGCGGGAGCGATGGGGTGGTCGAGGTGGCGCGTAGTCAGGCCGCGCCCACCGAGGATCCCGCGCTCCGAGCGCGATTCGAGCACGAGGTCCTCCCGCTGCTGCCGAACCTGTACGGTGCGGCCCTGCGCATGACGAGGAACCCGCAGGACGCGGAGGACCTGGTGCAGGAGACCTACCTGCGTGCCTACCGCGGGTTCGGCGGGTTCCGCGAGGGGACCAACCTGCGGGCGTGGATGTACCGGATCCTCACGAACACGTTCATCAACGCCTACCGCAAGAAGCAGCGTGAGCCGGTCACCGTCCCCGAGGACGACACGCCCGACTGGTACCTGTACGACAAGCTCGGCGGGGCCGGCGCCGAGGCCTCGGCGGAGGCCGAGGTGCTCGAGCAGCTGCCCGACGAGGACGTGCAGCGCGCGCTCGAGGCCCTCCCCGAGGCGTTCCGCATGGCCGTGCTGCTTGCCGACGTGGAGGGGTTCAGCTACAAGGAGATCGCGGAGATCCTCGACGTCCCGATCGGGACCGTGATGTCCCGGTTGCACCGGGGAAGGAAAGCCCTCCAGAAGGCGTTGTGGGAGACCGTACGGGAGCGAGGACTTGTCACCGACTGACTGCGAACACGTGCTGAGGCAGATCGAGCTCTACCTCGACGGGGAGCTCGTCGGCCAGATCCGCCTCGAGGTGGAGCGCCACCTCGGCGACTGCCATCCCTGCAGCGGGCACGCCGACTTCCAGCGGCAACTGAAGGAGATGCTCCGCTCGAAGTGCGGCTGCGACCACGTGCCCGAGGAGCTCGCCGAGCGGATCCGCGCGATGTTCGGCGAGGCCCCGCCGGTCCGGCGCTAGCCCCCGGACGCCCCACCGGACCGAACCCCGCGCTCGGCCGCGTCGAATGTCGAGCGTGACCAAGGGCACCCGACCGGGCCATCTTCCCCAGCCCTCGCGCACCGAGGAGCAGGGGCGCGAGTGCGCCCATCCCGGGTGCCGGACGAAGCTCTCGGTCTACAACGCCGGCGACTCCTGCTGGCAACACGCCGACGTCGTGTTCCCGAACTACCGAGGCAAGCGTCTGCGGACCGACCGGGCCTAGCCCGGCGGTCCTGACGACCCCCGCGCCACCCTCCCTCGCGCGGGAAGGAGAGCGGCCCCGGACGGGGCCGTTCTCCACGTCTGCCGTCCGATCCGACCGCTCGCTAGGATGCTCACGCCCGCCGACGGCATCGGAAAGGGGAGCGTGTGGAGGCGGTAGCCCACGAGGAGGCGATCCCACGGCTCGCCGAGCACCTCCAGCCGGTGTTCGCAGCGAGCCCCGACGGCGTCTACGTCTGGCTCGACGAGACGCATTGGACGTGCAACGAGAACCTCGCGGACCTGTTCGGGTTCACCGTGGCCGAGCTCGAGAACACGCCGAACTTCCTGCAACTGCGCGTCCACGAGGATGACCAGGAGCAGTTCTCGTCGAACTACTGGAACCGAGTTCAGGAGCTGGCGTCCCCGGTGACCTTCCGGTTCCGGGGGGTCCGCAAGGACGGTTCGGCGTTCCCGGCGGAGACGGACATGATCCCGCTCACCTTCGGAGGCCACACGGTCGCGTACCACTTCGTCCGTGCGGTCGGAGACTGACGGCGCAGGAGGGGGGATGGACGAGCTCGGAACGATCCTCGGGGTGTGGGCGCACCCGGACGACGAGGCGTACCTGACCGCGGGGATCATGGCCCGCGCAGTCCGGAACGGCTCGAGGGTGGTGTGCATCACCGCGACCCGCGGCGAGGGCGGCTCGATGGACGAGGAGAAGTGGCCGCCCGAGAAGATGGCCGAGGTCCGCACCGGGGAGCTCGAACGCAGCCTCGAGATCCTCGGCGTGAAGGAGCACGTCTGGTTCGACATGCTGGACCTCGACATGGACACGGGACTGCCCGAGGAAGGGTTCGAGCGCGTCCGCGAGCTCGTCGCCGAGATCCAGCCGGACACGGTCCTCACGTTCGGCCCGGACGGGATGACCGGCCATGCGGCGCACAAGGACGTCTCGAGCTGGGCGACGAGGGCGGTCCGGGAGGCCGGCACGCCGGGGTCCCGGGTGCTCTACGCGACGGTCACCCCCGAGTGGGCCGCGGAGTTCCTGCCGGTGTGGGAACCGTTCGACGTCTTCCGCCCCGGCACGCCGCCGATCACCCAACGGGGGGATCTCGCGGTCTTCTACCAGCTCCCCGAGGACATCCTGGCCCTCAAGGTCGACGCGATCAACGCGCACGTGAGCCAGGTGGAGGCGATCGTCGAGGCGGTCGGCGCGGACGTGTGGTGGAAGGACATGTCCACCGAGATGTTCCGCCTCGGGGAGGTCCGGGCGTGAGCGGACCGTGGATGGCGTTCCTCGGGTCGGGCGAGTTCGACCCGTGGTCCGAGCCGGTCGACCGGTGGGCGCTCGAGCGTTCGCGCAACCCGTCCGGCCCCGTGCTCGTCGCGCCGACGGCGGCCGCGCACGAGGGGGATGCGTCGTTCGACGGATGGGCGAACAAGGGGCTGGAGCACTACGCGGCGCTCGGGATCCCGGCTGAGGTGCTCCCGCTCAAGACGCGCGAGGACGCGCACCGCGACGACCTCGTCCGGCGGCTGGACGACGCGTCGATCGTGTTCTTCTCGGGCGGGAACCCCGCCCGGCTGGCCGGCGTGCTGAGCCACACGCCGTTCTGGGAGGCGGTCGTCCGCGCGCAGGCCGACGGGCTCCCGTACGCCGGGTGCAGCGCCGGCGTGGCCTGCCTGACCGAGACGACGTTCAACTCGGAGACGGAGGGCTTGGCCGGCATCTGGACCGATGGGCTCGGCTACGTGCGGGGGGTGCGGTTCGCGCCGCACTGGGACATGGTCGACACATGGATCCCTGGAGCGACCACGTTCATCGTCGAGTCGGTCGGGCCGACGGACACGTTCGTCGGCCTGGACGAGGACACGGCGATGGTGGGCGACGGCCGCGCCTGGGAGGTCATCGGCAGGTCGAAGATGCACGTCCTGCGGGACGGCGAGTGGACGCGGTACGCGCCCGGCGAGACGTTCGAGCTGGCGCTCGAGCTCGACGGCGCATGAGCCCGGCGCTCACGCGCGACGCGCCGATCGAGGAGCGGGTGCCCGAGATCGTCCGGATCCTGTCGGAGACCTACCCCGACGCGAAGGTCGCCCTCAACTTCTCGAACGCGCTCGAGATGCTCGTCGCGACGATCCTGTCGGCCCAGTGCACGGACGAGAAGGTGAACGAGGTCACGGCGACCCTGTTCCAGAAGTACCGGACCGCGGAGGACTACCTCAGGGTCCCCGAGGACGAGCTGAAGGCCGACATCAAGCCGACGGGCTTCTTCAACCAGAAGGCGATCTCGATCCGGGAGGCGTGCCGCCGGATCGTCGAGGCCTACGGGGGAGAGGTGCCGAACACGATGGAGGACCTCATCACGCTCCGCGGGGTCGCCCGGAAGACCGCGAACATCGTGCTCGGGAATTCGTTCGGGATCGTCGAAGGGGTCGCGGTCGACACGCACGTGAAGCGCCTCGCGAACCGCCTGGGGTTCAGCGAGCAGGCCGACACCGACAAGATCGAGCAGGACCTGATGCGCCTGATCCCGAGGGAGCGGTGGTTCGACTTCACATACGTCCTGATCGACCACGGGCGGGCGATCTGCATCGCGCGCAAGCCGAAGTGCGATGAGTGCCCGGTGAATCACCTCTGCCCGTCGAGCCTCGTCTGAATGTCGTCGCACGGTCGCGCGCTGTCGCGGCTCGGGTTTCCCGCGATCGTCGCGCACCGGGGCGCGTCGTCCACCCGGCCCGAGAACACGCTCGCGTCGTTCGAGGAGGCGATCGCGCTCGGCGCGCAGATCGTCGAGCTCGACGTCCGGCTCTCGCGCGACGGGGTCCCGATCGTCATGCACGACCCGGTCGTCGATCGCACGACGGACGGGACCGGCTTCGTCCACGAGCTCACGGCGGCCGAGCTGACCGCCCTTCGCGTCGGGCCGGACGCGACCGTGCCGACGTTCGCCGAGGTCCTCGAGGCGGCGAGCGGCCGCGCGGCGCTCGCCGTCGAGATCAAGAACATCCCGGGGGAGCCGGCGTACGACCCGGCGGGCGAGCCGATCGTGGCGGCGGTTCACGCCGAGCTCGAGCGGAGTGTGTTCGGCGGGGTCGCGCTCGTGATCTCGTTCAACCCGAGCTCGATCGAGGCGTCGAAGGCGCTCGCGCCGGACGTGCCGACCGGGTTCCTCACGACCGATCTCGTCGACCCTCGGGAGGCGCTCGCGTACGCCGCAGCGAAGGGCCACGACATGGTGCTGCCGGGCACGTGGGCGTCGATCCCGGCCGGGGAGTCGTTCCCCGAGGAGGTCCACGCCGCCGGCCTGCGCGCGGGGACGTGGACGGTGGACGATCCCGAGACGCTGAGGCTGCTGTTCGACCGCGGCTTCGACGCCGTGGCCTCGAACGACCCCGCGATGGCGCTCGCGGTGCTCGCCGAACGCGAGCGCGCCCGGCCGTGATCAGGCGACGACGACGACCGCCCGAGGGACTCGAGGGTCCATCCCGGGCGTTCGACGAGCTGGTGCCGGTGCTCGAGCGGGCGAAAGCCGCCCTCACCGAGTCGGTGCCGGGGACGCGGCTTCCCGGCCGTCCGCTCGGCGAGACGCTCTGGGAGTTCGAGACCGGGCTGCGCGAGGTCCGAGCGGGGATGGACGGCTGGCGTGTGCCCGAGGTCGAGGAGCAGTGGTCCGCCGCGTCCGCGGGTCTGGACGAGGCGCTCGAGCTCGCCGAACGCCTCCGGACCGAGGCGCGGGCGCCCGTCGGGTTCGAGGAGCTGATCGGCCTGATCGGCGACCTGCTCGCGCCGCTCGAGGCCTTCGAGGCGGCCGCGACCCGGTTCCGAGAGCTGCAGCGGTGAGCGCCGGCGCGCTCGGGCAGGTCTCGGCCGAGATCGTCCGGTGTCGCGCGTGCCCCCGTCTCGTCGACTGGCGCGAGCGGGTGGCACGCGAGAAGACGGCACGGTTCGCGGACCAGGAGTACTGGGGGCGGCCGGTTCCGGGGTTCGGCGACCCGGCGGCGCGGATCCTCGTGGTCGGGCTCGCGCCGGCCGCGCACGGCGGCAACCGGACCGGTCGGATCTTCACCGGCGATCGCTCGGGCGACTTCCTCTACGCGTCGATGCACCGGGCCGGTCTCGCGAACCGGCCGACCTCGGTTTCCTTGGACGACGGCCTGCGGCTGCGCGGCGCCTACGTCGCCGCGGTGAACCGGTGCGCGCCGCCCGGAAACCGGCCCGCGCCGGTCGAGCGAGACACCTGCCTGCCGTTCCTGCGCCGCGAGATCGAGGCGCTCGAACGGCTCCGCGTCGTCGTCGCCCTCGGCGCGTTCGCCTGGGACGGCGTGCTCCGAGCGCTCGCCAAGCTCGGGCACCGCGCGCGGCCGCGTCCCCGGTTCGGACACGCCGCCGAAGCGGAGGTAGGGCCGTTCGCGATGCTGGCGTGCTTCCACCCGAGCCAGCAGAACACGTTCACGGGCAAGCTCACGCCCGAGATGCTCGATGCCGTGTTCGCGCGCGCGAAGGAGCTCGGGAGCTAGCGCCGGTCACTCGCCGGTGCGGTGCTCCTCGTCGCGGATCTGGTAGGCCGTGGTCCCGTACCGGGGCGCATCGCCGTCGGACCCGTCGTGCTGGCGGACCTTGCTTACGATCCTCCTGTAGAGCGGCAGCCGGTTCACCTCGAGGATGACGAGGACCATCACGCACGCGATCACGGCCGAGAAGTAGATCCCCGCGCCCGCGAGGATCCCGAGCGCGGCCGCGGCCCACGACGACGCCGCCGTCGTGAGGCCGAGCACCAACGCGCCCTGCTCCTCGTCGCGCTCGCGGAAGATCAGGCCGGCCCCGAGGAACCCAACGCCGGTGACGACACCCGCGATGACCTTCTCGGCCGAGGCGGGGAAGTACTGGACCCCGACCGCGGTCACCGCAGCGGCGCCGAGCGCGAGGAGACCGAACGTGCGTTCGCCTGCGGGCTTGCCCCGGAGCTCGCGCTCGAACCCGATCACGTAGCCGAGGAACGCCCCGAGCGCCACCCGGCCGATCAACGTCGCCTGGGTCGCCAGGTCCTCCACGCCTCAAGCGTAGCCCCAGGACCGGCGACGGGGAATACGGAGTCGCGGGGCGGTCTTATCCTCGATGCATGGGCATGCACGGCCGCTACCTCCGCGTCCCCGCCCAGGAGGACGACCGCCCGATCCGCGCGAAGACCGTGCGCCGGGTCGTGGGGACGTTCCGTCCGTACCGGGCCCGGGTGACGCTCGTCGGCCTCCTCATCGTCGTCACGGCCGGCCTCGGGGTCGTGAACCCGCTGCTGATCAAATGGATCTTCGACCAGGGCCTTTTCGGCAACCCGCCGGGGACCTGCGGCGGCGGCGACCCGTGCCCGCAGCTCGACACGGTCTACGTGGGGGTCGCGCTCATGATCGTGATCCCGATCGTGACCGGCGTGATCGGCGTGTGGCAGACGTACCACGCGAACTGGGTCGGCCTGCGCGTGATGCAGGACCTCCGCAACGACCTCTACACCCACCTGCAGTTCATGCCGCTGCGATTCTTCACCACGACGCGGACCGGCGAGATCCAGTCGCGACTCGCGAACGACGTCGGCGGGGTCCAGGCGGTCGTCACCGACACGATGTCGAACATCCTGTCGAACGTCGTGGTGATCGTGAGCACGCTGATCGCCATGCTCATCCTGTCCTGGGAGCTGACGGCGCTCTCGCTGTTCATGCTCCCGTTATTCCTGTGGCTCACCGTGAAGGTGGGACGGGCGCGGCGCGAGGTGGCGACGAGCACCGCGAAGACCCACGCCGACCTCACGGCCGTGACCGAGGAGACGCTATCGGTCTCGGGGATCCTGTTGTCGAAGTCGTTCGGCCGCCAACGCCACGAGATCGACCGGTTCCGGGGCGAGAACGAGCGTCTCACTGGCCTGCAGATGCGGCAGACGATGATCGGCCGGTCGTTCTTCGCGATCGTCGGGACGTTCTTCTCGATCACGCCGGCGCTCGTGTACCTGGTGGCCGGGTGGGTGCTCGCGAACGACCCGACGAACGACGCGATCACCGCCGGAACGATCGTCGCGTTCACGACGCTACAGTCGCGCCTGTTCTTCCCGATCGGCTCGATGCTGCAGGTCTCGACCGAGATCCACTCGTCGATGGCGTTGTTCGACCGGATCTTCGAGTACCTCGACCTCGACCAGGAGATCGTGGATGCTCACGACGCGGTCACGATCCCGCCGGAGCGGGTCCGCGGCCGGGTCGAGCTCGAGCATGTCTACTTCCGGTACGACTCGCCGGCCGAGGAGCGCACCACGCCCGTCTCGCCGAGCGACCTCTCGATCGCGAACGCCGCGCCGCGCGAGTGGACGCTCGAGGACGTCTCGCTCTCGATCGAGCCGGGGCAGCTCGCCGCGCTCGTCGGGCCGTCGGGCGCCGGCAAGACGACGATCACGTACCTCGTGCCGCGCCTGTACGACGTGCAACGAGGTCGGGTCGAGATCGACGACCTCGACGTGAAGTCGGTCGCGCTCGAGTCGCTCGGGGAGACGATCGGCGTCGTGACGCAGGAGACCTACCTGTTCCACACGACGATCCGCAGGAACCTGCTCTACGGGAACCCCGACGCGACCGAGGACAAGCTGGTGGCAGCCGCGCGGGCCGCGAACATCCACGACCGGATCGCCGAGCTCCCCGAGGGCTACGACACGATCGTGGGGGAGCGCGGCTACAAGCTCTCGGGCGGCGAGAAGCAACGCCTCGCGATCGCGCGGGTGATCCTGAAGGACCCGAAGATCCTGATCCTGGACGAGGCCACATCCTCGCTCGACACGACGTCCGAGCGTCTCGTGCAGGCCGCGCTCGTGCCGCTCATGGAGGGCCGGACCACGATCGCGATCGCCCACCGCCTCTCGACGATCCTTTCGGCCGACGTGATCTTCGTCGTGGACCGCGGGAAGATCGTGGAGCGTGGGACCCACGAGGGGCTGCTCGCGCACGGCGGGCTCTACGCGCAGCTGTACGAGCAGCAGTTCCGCGGGGGGCTCGTCGAGGCCGTCACCGAGGACGGCGTGATCCTTTCGACCGGCGAAGTCGTCCGGACCACCAGCGGCTGAGCGTCCACGCGGGCGGGACCGCCTTCGCGTAGGACAGGAGCACGAACCCGTCGGGGAAGACACGGTCCGGCAGGCGCTCGAAGCCAAGCGCGTCGTACATCGCCTGCGCCGCCCGCATCCGCTGGGTGGTGTGCAGCGAGATCCGTGTCCGCCCCGCCTCGCGCGCGAGCTCGAACGAGGCGTCGAGCAGCGCGCGGGCGACGCCGCGTCCGCGCGCGCCGGGTGCGACGCCGAGCATCCGGATGTGCGCCTCGCCCGGAGGCAGCGGCGCGTCGTCGTCGTCGATCCGCCGGTCGAGCTCGAGGGTCAGGGTGCCGAGGATCTCGCCACCCTCCACGGCCGCGAGGACGGAGGCGATCTCCGCACGGCGGCCGACGTCGGCGATCTTCCCGAGGTACCGCTCCCAGTCGTCGCTGTCGGCGAACTCGCGGTAGGCGTCCGCCGTCACGCGGCCCGCCTCATCGTACTCGTCGGGTGTCACCGGCCGGACCTCGATCGCCATCACCCCGAGGCTACCCGCCGTCTCTGGTCAACGAGGTTGACGACACGAGCGAGGTCGTCGACGATGCGAACCGTGGGCGAACCCGATCTCTCCCGGCTGCTGCTCGAGGCCTCGCGCGTCCTCGGCGCGGAGGTCGTCGCCGGGCTCGAGGAGCGCGGGTTCCCCGACGCACGCCCGGGTCACGCCGCGCTGTTCATGCACATCGACCGCCGATGGGGGACGCGCCTCACCGATCTTGCGCGGCGGGCGCGGATGTCGAAGCAGGGGATGATGCTGCTCGTCGATGACCTGGAGAACCGGGGCTACGTCCGCCGCGTCCCCGACGCCGAGGACTCCCGCGCGAAAGTGGTCCGGCTGACGGCGCGGGGGCGGCGGTTCGTGGCCGAGGCGCGCCGGGCGGTCGCGGCAGTCGAGGCGCGTGCGCGGCGTGAGCTCGGGGAACGACGGTACGAGGCGCTCCGGGACTCGCTCGACTACCTGACCGGCGGCGTCGAGGAGCTGGACGGATCATGACCGGCGCCAGGATCGAGGTGCTCGCCGACGCCGATGCCGTCGCGCGGCGCGCCGCCGAGGAGGTCGCCGCCGCCGCGCGCGGGGCGATCGAGGCGAGCGGGCGGTTCACCTTCGCCGTGAGTGGCGGGCGTTCGCCGTGGGAGATGTTCCGCGAGCTCGCCGCCGAGGACGTCGCGTGGGATCGGGTCGGGATCTGGCAGGTCGACGAGCGGGTCGCGCCCGACGGCGACCCGGACCGGAACCTGACGAGCCTTGCCCCGATCATCCCTGCGGAGGCGGACGTCCACCCGATGCCGGTCACCGACGCCGATCTCGGCCCGGCGGCCGAGCGCTACGCCGCCACGCTGCCGGAGGCGTTCGACCTGATCCATCTGGGGATGGGGGACGACGGCCACACGGCGTCGCTCGTCCCGGAGGACCCGGTGCTCGGGTTGACCGACCAGGACGTCGCCCTCACCGGCGAGTACCGGGGACGCCGACGGATGACGCTCACGTATCCCGTCCTGGATCGCGCCCGGAGGGTCCTGTGGCTGATCGCCGGCGAGGACAAGGCCGCGATGCTGCCGCTCCTGCTCGCCCGGGACGCGTCGATCCCCGCGGGGCGGGTCGCCGCCGCGGATCAGCTGGTGGTCGCGGACCGCGCCGCCGCGTCCGGGCTCGCTGCCGCTAGCCGAGGAAGCTAACGTCGAGGAGCTTGCCGACCAGGAACGTGATGCTCGCCGCGGCCGCACCGAACGAGAGCATCCGAAGCCCGGAGAGCAGCCAGGACTTCCCCGTCAGGTACGAGATCGCCGCGCCGACCACGAACAGCGCGATGCCCGAGACCACCGCGGAGGCGACGATGGCTGCCGACCCCTCCGAGACGAGGAACGGCAGGAGCGGCACGAACGCCCCGAGCGCGAACGACACGAACGACGAGGCCGCCGCGGCCACCGGCGACCCGAGTCCCTCGTCGGGGTCCAGTCCGAGCTCCTCGCGCGCGTGGGTCTGCAGCGCGATCTCGGGGTCCTTCATCAGCTCGGTCGCGATCGTGTCCGCGACGTCGCGGGGGATCCCCTTGCGTTCGTAGAGCTCGGCCAGCTCCTCGCGCTCCTCGTCGGGTTCGGTCCCGATCTCGTGTGCCTCGAGGTGGATCAGCCGCTCGTACACCTCGCGCTGCACGCGGACCGAGATGTACTCGCCCGAGGCCATCGAGAACGCGCCGGCGAGCAGTCCCGCGACGCCGGCGATGATCACGACCTCGTTGTCCACGCCGGCACCTGCTACGCCGAAGATCAGCGAGAGGTTCGACACCAGGCCGTCGTTCACGCCGAAGATCGCCGCCCTTAGGGCGCCGGACTTGCCGCCGAAGGGCTGTTCCTCTCCCCCGTCCGTCGGGCCGGGGTGCGGCACCATCGTCATCCGGCTCCCGCGCAGCTTGCGGACGAACGAGGTGAGCGTGGGCAGGCGCTCCTTCGTCTCTCGGTGTTGCTCGGACAGCCCCTGGGGCGACCCGGTCGACGACATCGCAGGAAGGCTACCCGGCCCTCGAACGCTCCACGCGTTCCCTGGCCAGACCGACCACCGCCTCGGGCGTGAAGCCGAACTTCGTCTGCAGGTGCTCAGCGGCGCCGACGCCCCGAAGTGTCCATGCCGACGATGGCGCCGTTCGCGCCCACGTAGCGCTCCCAGCCGAACGTGGACGCCTGCTCGATCGCTATCCGCGCGGTGACGGGGGGCGGAAGCACCTCGTCGCGGTACCCGGACTGCTGCGCGTCGAACAGGTCCCACGAGGGCATGCTCACGAGCGCTCTTACCTCGTCGGTGGTCCTCACATCCGTGGCGTGTCGAACCGTCGACCGAAGGGTGCGGTCGCGTCAGCCCTCGCCCCGGCGCAGCTTCGCCGAGAACCGGCCGAAGATGCCGTCCTTCCCGCCCTCGTCCGTCGCCGCCTTCATCGCGCGCTCCCGCTCCTCGACCTCCTCCTCGTCCTCGCGCGTGAGCTCGGTCTCGACGACCTCGTGGCGCTTCAGGTAGGTCGACACCGTCGCCTGGATCACGGCGGCCGCCGGCAGGGCCATGAACGCGCCGATCAGCCCGCTGATCGAGCCGCCGGCGAGCGCGGCGCCGAACGCGACCGCTGGGTGGAGCTGCATCGTCTTCGCGGTGATCCGCGGCGCGAGGAGGTAGTTCTCGATCTGCTGGTAGATCAGCACGAAGATCAGGAAGAACAGCGCCGTCCACGGGTCGTCGAGCAGCGCGACGACCAGCGGCACGGCGGCCGCGATGTACGTGCCGACGACGGGGATGAACTGCGAGACGAAGCCCTGCCACAGGGCGAGCGGGACCGCGAACGGGACCCCGAGCGCCTGCAGCACGACGAACGTGGCGCCGGCGTTCACGAGGGCCAGCAGCAGCCGCGAATAGAGGTAGCCGCCGGTCTTGTCGATCGCGACGTTCCACGCCGCGAGGATCTCGTGCTGCCGCCTCGGGGGCAGCATCGAGCAGACGGCGCGACGGAACCGGGGCCCGTCGGCGACGAAGTAGAACGTGAACAGCCCGATCGTGAGCACCTGGAAGATCAGGCTGAGGAGGAACGCGCCGACCGACGCCACGTTCGCCGCGATGCCCTGGACATCGGCCTCCGCGCTCGCGATGTCCTGGAGAATCTTCTCGCTCGTGAGCTCGGTGTCGAACCACCGCTGCGTGTACTCGCTCGCCCGGTCCAGCCACGCCGGCAACCGGCGGATCAGCTCTTGGACCTGGTCGATCACGAGCGGGACCATCAACGCGACCGAGAACAGGCCGAGGAGCGCGAGACCGAAGAGCACGACCGCGGCCGCCGCCCCCCGCCGCCACCCCCGATCGACAAGCCAGTTCACCGCGGGCTCGAGCGCGAAGGACAGGAACAGGGCGGCGACGAGCCACAGGAGCAGTTGCTTCAGTGTGCGGATCAGGCTGAACGTCGCGTACGCGGCGAACGCGGTGATGACGACGGCAAGGAGGAGCCGAGGGATCCACGGCGGCAGTCCGGCGCTCTCGCCGGGCGGGGTACCGACCTCTTCGGCGCCTCGGGCCTGCGCGTGCGCGAGGGCGGGCTCCTCGCGACCGTCGGCGGGCGGCGGCTCCTCGCGCGGTCCGGCGGGGTCCATGCGGGGAGCGTATCGGCCGCCATGTGCCTCCGCCAGCAACGCCGTCGCTACCATGTCGGCATGCCCGACGAGGCGCGAGGCAAGACCGGCCGCCCGACCGAGACGCGGAACAAGCCCGAGCGACCGCGCGATCATCTCGGCAGGCCACAGCCGTGGGACGCCGAGAACACCCTGGAGCTCGAGGAGTTCGACGCGCTCCCGCTCGAGGAGAACGACCGTCTCGGCCGCGGCCATCTGAACGCCGGACGCTACTTCCCGGCACACGAGGCATGGGAGACCGCCTGGAAGCAGGCCCGCGACACCCCCGACGCGGAGTTCTACAAGGGCCTGTCGCAGCTCGGCGCCGGCTACGTGCACCTGATGCGGGGGAACGCGCACGGCGCGGCCAAGCTGCTGCGGCGGGGCGCCGGGAGGGTCCGGGGTTACCCCGAAGGGCATCGGGGCGTGGACACGACCCGGGTCGCGGCGGCCGCCGAGGCGCTCGCGGACGCGGTCGAGCAGGGTCGCGTGACGCCCGGCGATGACGCGGCGTTCGAACCACCGGTCATTTGACCTCGAGCGTCAAAGGTTGACTGTCTTGCCTCGCAGGGGCCACCATGGGTGCATGGCCGAACAAGCCGGTTCCGGCGTGCTCGAATGGAAGGGCCGCACGGGGCCCTTCGAGCTCGAGGTGGACCCGACCGTATTCGCGCCCACGCACACCAGCCGGACGCTCGCGGATGCGCTCGAGATCGAGCCCGGCGACGTCGTGATCGACGTGGGGTGCGGCAGCGGCGTGCTGTCGTTCGTCGCCGCACGGCTCGGCGCGGCCCGCGTCTACGGCGTGGACCTGTCGCCTCAGGCCGTCGAGATCGCACGGAGGAACGCCGAGAAGCTCGGGCTCCAGGACCGGGTCGAGTTCCGGGTGGGCAACCTGCTCGAACCCGTCCGCGAGCTGCGGGCGAACGTGATCATCGGCGATGTGTCGGGCATCCCGGACGAGATCGCGGCGGTCTCGGGCTGGTTCCCCGACGGCCGGGCCGGAGGGCCGACGGGCGCCGAGCTCCCCGCGGCGATGCTCGAGAGCATCCGGGCGAACGACTCGCTCGTCCCCGGCGGCAAGCTGTTCCTCCCGACCGGGACGCTGCAGGCCGAGGGCCGCATCCTCGAGGTCGCGCGGCGGATCTTCGGCGCGGCCAACCTCCAGTCGCTGCTCCAGCGCGAGCTGCCGCTGCCCGACGTCGTCGCGAAGTCGAAGGCCGTCGGGCAGATGATGAAGGAGGGGATCCTCGACCTCCACGCACGCGGGAGCCGGCTGCTCTGGCGGTTGCAGATCTGGCGCTGCGAGATGCCGACCGACGCCGTGTCGCCGCTCCCGTAGGCGTCAGTCGCGCGGTTCGACCTCGACGATCGACTTCACCCAGTAGCCCGCGTCGCGCAGATGCTTCGCGCCGCCGCGGTCGATCGCGAGCACCACGATGCCGATCCGGCACCCCGCCTCCTCGAGCACCTTCGCCGCCGCGTGCACCTGGTGACCGGTCGTCGAGACGTCCTCGATCAGCGCGAGCTCGGCGCCGGGGGGCGCCTGGCCCTCGATCTGCGACATCGTCCCGTAGGCCTTCGGCTCCTTGCGCACCACCGCGATCGGCAGCCCGGTCTCGAGCGCCACGGCCGCGACGAGGAGGGTGGCCGCTCCCTCGGGCGCCGCGAGACGGGAGATCCCCACGGGCAGGAGCGCCGCGACCGCATCCGCCGTGTCCTTCAGCAGCTCCGGCTCGGTGAGGAAGCGGAACTTGTCGAAATAGACGCTCGAGCGGCGGCCCGACGACAGGACGAAGTCGCCGTGCAGCTCGGACGCGGCGATCAATCGCTCCGCGAGGTCCTCGGGCATGGCGCGTAGCATAGGGCCCCGATGAGCCCCGGGACCTCGACGCGGATCGGCTGGTACCGCGCGATCGCGAGGCCGCTGTTCTTCGCGCTTCCGCCCGAATCCGCACACCGGGTCGCCCACGCTTTGCTCGGCCTGCCGTTGCCGTGGGAACGACTCGGCGACGCCGATCGTGATCCAACGCTGCGCGTTCGGCTCGCCGGGATCGAGCTCGCGAACCCCGTGGGCCTTGCGGCCGGCTTCGACAAGCGCGGGTCGCGGCTGGGCGCCCTGGGGCGTCTCGGGTTCGGTTACGTCGTCGGGGGGACGTTCACGCGTCGTCACCGCGAGGGGAACCCGAGTCCCCGGATCGCGCGCTATCGGCACCGCGCATCGATGACGAACGCGATGGGACTGCCCAACCCCGGCGCGGAGGCGGCCGCGACGACCCTGCGATCCACGCCGCGAACGTCACCCCGGCTCGCCAGCATCGCGGACGAGGATCTCGTGGACGTGCTCGAGACGCACGCGCTTCTCGAACCCCACGTGGACGCCGTCGAGCTGAACGCGAGCTGCCCGAACGTCTCGTGGGGTCGCGACCGAGACAACGAGCACCACCTGTCGACCCTGGTCCGCGAGCTCGGACGTCGGCGAAGTGTCCCGTTGTTCGTGAAGCTCCCGCCGTTCCGGAGCGCGATCGAGCGCGAGGTCGTGCTCGCGCTCGCCCGGATCGCGCAGGAGGGCGGGGCCGACGGCCTCACGTGTTCGAACACGCTCCCGGTGCGCGACGCTCGGCTGGCGACCGGCGCGGGCGGGCTCTCGGGCCGGGCGCTGTTCGAGGGGACGCTGGCGATCGTCGAGGACATGGCCCGCGAGACGGGCCGGGAGCTGTCGATCAACGCGAGCGGTGGGATCGTGACCCCAGCCGACGCGCTCGCGTGCCTGCAGGCGGGCGCGACGACGGTGCAGGTGTACACGGCGCTGATCTTCGAGGGGCCCGGCATCGTCGGAGAGCTGACCGCGGGGATCGCGTCGGCGCGGCGGCGGGCCAGGTCGACGGCGGTGGGCCGGACCGGCGGGTCCTAGCGGCTCTCGGTCGCCTGGGTTGCCTGGCCGGAGGGGACCCTTCAAGATGGCGCGGTTCCGAACGGAACCGAAATTCCTCGGAGGGGGATTGTCACAAGCGGAAGCATCGGTCGAGGTCGCCCGTTCGCCGGGTGACGCCCGGGCGGCGGTGGCGCTCCGAGGGGTCCGCAAGGAGTTCGGGGACGTCGTCGCGGTCGACGGCGTCGATCTCGAGGTGGGCGAGGGGGAGTTCTTCTCGATGCTCGGCCCCTCCGGGTCGGGCAAGACCACCTGCCTGCGGATGATCGCGGGATTCGAGTCGCCGACCGAGGGCACGGTCCTGCTCGAGGGCGAGGACGTCACGCGCCTGGCGCCGTACGAGCGCGACGTGAACACGGTCTTCCAGGACTACGCGCTGTTCCCGCACATGACGGTGCAGGAGAACGTCGAGTACGGCCTCAAGGTCAAGCGCGTGCCGAAGGCCGAACGCCGCGACCGCGCGAACGACGCCCTCGCGATGGTGCAGCTCTCGGCGTTCGCCGGGCGCAAGCCGAGCCAGCTCTCGGGCGGGCAGCGCCAGCGGGTCGCGCTCGCGCGGGCTCTCGTCAACCGTCCAAAGGTGCTGCTGCTCGACGAGCCGCTCGGCGCGCTGGACCTGAAGCTCCGCCAGGCGATGCAGATCGAGCTGAAGGAGATCCAGCAGCGTGTCGGGCTCACGTTCCTGTACGTGACGCACGACCAGGAAGAGGCGCTCACGATGAGCGACCGGCTCGCGGTGTTCAACCACGGCCGGATCGAGCAGGTGGGGACGCCTTCCGAGGTGTACGAGCGACCCGCGACGGGGTTCGTCGCAGGGTTCGTCGGGACCTCGAACGTGCTCGAGGGCGAGGCGGCGCGAGCGGTGGCCGGCGACCCGCACCCGTTCACGATCCGCCCGGAAAAGATCGCGCTCGTCGAACCCGGCCACGAGGCCGGGTCCGGCGAGTGCACGGCCACGGGGCACGTGCGCGAGGTCGTGTACCTCGGCGCGGTGACCCGGTACATCGTTCCGTTGGACGTGGGCGGCGAGCTCGTGGTGATGCAGCAGAACCTCACCACGTCCTCGATGGAGGCCCTCCAGGTGCGTGGCAAGGCGGTGCGCCTGGTCTGGGATCGACGGAACAACCGCCCGGTCGAGGGGGCCGGGGGGCAGATGGATGGGTCCACGGACCCAGAGGGGGGAAGTTGATGAGGAAGGCGCGAACGTGGTTCGCCGTCCTGTCGGTGCTCGCGGTCGTGGCGGCCGCCTGCGGCGACGACGGCGGTGACGGGGGAGGCGGCGACGGCGGCGAGCCGGCCGTCACCTACTCGGAGATCGGCGAGGGCGAAGGAGCGCTCGAGCTGATCGCCTGGCACGGCTACACGGAGGACGGCACCACCGAGGGCTACGAGGACTTCGACTGGGTGACGCCGTTCGAGGACGACACCGGATGTCAGGTGAATGTGACCTACGCGGACACCTCGGACGAGATGGTGACGCTGATGCGCCAGGGCGGCGGCAGCGTCTACGACGGCGTGTCGGCATCGGGGGACTCGTCGAACCGGCTGATCGCGGGTGGGGACGTGGGGGCGGTCGACCCCGCGCTGTTCCCCGAGTTCGCGAACGTGATCGCGCCGCTCAACCCGGACGGCGGGACGAACAACGCGCACTACGTCGTCGACGGCAACGTGTGGGGCACGCCGTACATGTACGGGCCGAACTTCCTGATGTTCAACACGGACGTTGTCAGCCCGGCTCCCACCAGCTGGCGCGACACGTGGGCGGCCGACTCGCCGTACGCGGGCTCGGTGACGGCCTACGACTCGCCGATCTTCATCGCCGACGCCGCGATGTATCTGATGGCGACGAATCCGGAGCTCGGGATCAACGACCCGTATGAGCTCGACCAGGAGCAGTTCGACGCGGCCGTCGAGTTGCTGCAGCAGCAGTCCGAGCTGATCGGCAGCTACTGGGCGCTGTACACCGACCAGATCGACGGGTTCGTCGACGGCTCGATGGTGATCGGGACCGCATGGCCGGTGAACTTCAGCCTGACCGAGCTCGAGGCTCCGGTCGACGCGGTCGAGCCGTCGGAGGGAATGACCGGCTGGGCCGACACCTGGATGATCTCGGCGAACGCGCCGCACCCCAACTGCATGCTGATGTGGATGGACTGGACGATGCAGGCCGCGACCCAGGCAGAGGTCGCGGTGTACTACGGGGCGGCCGGGAGCAACGTCGAATCGTGCGACGAGATCCGGACGTTCCTGAACGAGGCCTACCCGGGCGAGGGGTTCGACGCGCTCGTCGACACCCTGCGGTACAGCAAGTGTGGGGACGCCGAGTTCCTGAACTCGCTCTACCTGTGGAAGACGCCGTCGGTCGACTGCGGTGACGACCGCGGCGAGGTCTGCATCGACTACTCCGAGTGGACGCAGGCCTGGACAGAGATCCGCGGGGCGTAGCACCCCTCGGGACGGAGGGAGAGCCCCGGCCACCCCGGCCGGGGCTCTCCGGCATCGAGGTGAGGGAGCCAGGTGGCTGTCACGGCTGAACGCGGCGACGCCGGCGCGGTGCGCCGGACCTCAGCGTTCCTGTTCCGGCACCCTCGGACGAAGCTCACGCTCTCGCTGGGGGCGCCGCTCGCCTGGTTCCTCGTCATCTACCTCGGGTCGCTCGTGGTGCTGTTCGCGACCGCGTTCTGGCACCTCGACGTCTTCACCTCCGAGATCGTGCGCGGCTTCACGCTCGTGAACTTCCAGGAGCTCTGGGAGAACGACGTGTACCGGACGATCACGATCCGGACCGCCGGCATCGCCCTCGCGGTGACGGTGACCGACGTCGTGCTGTCGTTCCCGCTCGCGTACTACGCGGCGCGCCTGGCGACGCCGCGGATGCGCAACGTCCTGCTGATCGCGGTCGTGCTCCCGCTGTGGGCGAACTACCTCGTGCGCATCTTCGCGTGGAAGACGATCCTCACGCCCAGCGGCTTCCTGAACTGGCTCGTCGAGCTCACCGGCATGGGCTCCCTGCAGCTCGGCCGTTCCAACTGGTCGGTGTGGATCACGTTCGTCTATCTCTGGCTGCCGTTCACGCTCTTGCCGATCTACGCCGCGCTCGAGCGGATCCCGGGCTCGTTCCTCGAGGCCTCGAACGATCTCGGCGCGAAGGGGTGGACGACCTTCCGGAGCGTCGTCTTCCCGCTGATCCTGCCGGGGATCGTCGCCGGGTCGATCTTCTCGTTCTCGCTCACGCTCGGGGACTACATCGCGCCCGAACTCGTCGGCAACACCCAGTTCATCGGCAACGTGATCTTCGACAACGTCGGCGTGGCCGGGAACATCCCGTTCGCGGCCGCGTACGCGATGGTGCCGGTGGCGATCATGGCGATCTACCTGCTGGTGGCCAAGCGCGCCGGCGCGTTCGAGGCGCTGTAGCCATGGAGTCGAGGGCGGCGCGGATCCTGATCAAGGCCGGGACGGTGCTCACGCTGCTGTTCCTCTACGTGCCGCTCGTCGTGGTCGTGCTGTACGCGTTCAACGACAGCGTCGGTCAGGTGTGGCCGATCCCGGATTACACGCTGAAGTGGTTCGGCATCGCGTGGCGCTCGCCCGAGGTTCGCGAGGCGCTGTCGACCTCGCTCACGGTGGCCTCGATCGCGACGCTCGCGGCCCTGCTCCTCGGGAGCGCGGCCGCGTTCGCCGTCCACCGGTTCAGCTTCTTCGGTCGCAACTCGGTGTCGTTCCTGCTCGTGCTGCCGATCGCGCTCCCGGGCATCGTGACCGCGATCGCGCTGAACTCCACGATCAACGTGCTCGGCGTGCCGTTCGGCGTCCTCACGATCGTGATCGGGCACGCGACGTTCTGCATCGTCGTCGTCTACAACAACGTCATCGCCCGGCTGCGCCGGACGCCGACGTCCCTCGTCGAGGCGTCGATGGACCTCGGCGCCGACGGCTGGCAGACGTTCCGCTACGTGACCTTCCCGTCGATCCGCACCGCCGTGATCGCCGGCGCGCTCCTGGCGTTCGCGCTGTCGTTCGACGAGATCGTCGTGACGAACTTCACCGCCGGCAGCACGCTGACGATCCCGAAGTTCATCTACAACAACCTCCGGCTGCCCAGGAACCGGCCCGTCGTGAACGTCGTCGCGATCGCGGTGCTGATCCTCATGCTGATCCCGGTCTACATCGCACAGCGGATGGCAGGTGGCCCGGACGTCAGGGCCGCAGCTTCGAAGGCCCAGGCGGCGCAGGCGCCGGGCCTGTAAACCTCCTACAGGTACTGTCCGCGGTTCGAGTCCTTCCCCGGCCCCTGGGGCTCGTCGGGCTGGCCCGCGGGCAGCCCGCGCCGGCGAAGCTCCTCGAACTGCGCCCGCGCCGCCGCCTGCTGTGCGAAGAGCGCGGCCTGGATGCCGTGGAACAGCCCCTCGAGCCAGCCGACGAGCTGCGCCTGCGCTACGCGGATCTCGGCGTCGGTCGGCACGCCCTGCATCGGCGGCGCGAGCGTCGCGAGCTCGTCCTGCAGGTCGGGCGACAGGACCTCGGACAGCTCGCCGATCGCGCGCTCGTAGATCTGGCGGAGCCGGATCCGCCCCGGCTCGTCGAGCGACGCTTGCCTGGTCTCGTCGAGCAGCTCCCGGACCATGCTCGCGATCCGGAGCAGCTTCGCCGGCTGGGTGATGGACTCGCTCGCCTCGGCCGGAGGAGCGGGGACCTCGGGCAGCTGCGGGCTCGGATCCATCGTTCGAGCCTACAGGTCTCCGCGTCGGTCGCGGACGAGCTCGCCGAAGAGCAGCGCCTCCGCCAGGGCGGCGCGCTCGAGATCGCCGAGGTCCACGCTCTCGTTGACCGAGTGGTACTGACTCTTCTCGTCCGACGCGCCGTACATCAGGATCTCGGCATCCGGCATGGCGGCCGAGAGCTCGGGGACGAGGGGCACCGAGCCGCCGCTCCCGCTCTGGACGACCTCGCGACCGTACGCGGTCTGCATCGCGCGTTGCATGGCCGCGAACCCCGGCCCGTCGGTCCTCACGCGCATGCCCTGCCCCGAGGTGCCCCGAGCGACGTCGACCTCGACGCCCCAGGGGGCGCGCTCGGCCAGGTGCGCGGTCAACAGGTTCATCGCGTGCTGCGCGTCCTCCTCGGGCGCGAGCCGAAGGCTCACTTTGGCCGAGGCGAGATGGACGAGCTGATTCGATGCCTCGACCACGCGCGGCGCGTCCAGCCCGAGCACGGCCACCGCCGGCTTCGACCACAGCCGCTCCGAGATCGAACCCGAGCCGACCAGACTTACGCTCGGTCGCAGGGGGGTGTCGTTCCGGTACTCGTCCTCGGTGAGCTGCAGGCCGTCCCATGGTCCGTGGGTGAGGCCCTCGATCGCGACGGCGCCGTCGTCGTCGTGCAGGGTGGAAAGGATGCGCGCGAGCGCCGAGATCGCATCGATCGCGGGTCCGCCGTACGTGCCGCTGTGCACCGCCAGGTCGAGCGCACGGACCGTGACGACGCAGTCGACGACGCCGCGGATGCTCGTCTCGAGCGTCGGGATGCCGGCGCGCCAGTTCCCACCGTCGGCCACGCCGATCACGTCGGCGGAGAGGAGTTCCTTGTGTCCCTCGATCAGGAACGGAAGATGCTCGGCGCTCGCCTCCTCCTCTCCTTCCACGATCACCTTCACGCCGACAGGAGGCCTTCCGTCCCAGGCACGCAGTGCGGCAGCGTGCATCACGATCCCGCACTTGTCATCGGAGCTCCCGCGCCCGTAGAGGCGGCCGTCGCGGACCTCGGGCTCGAACGGGGGACTGGTCCACTCCTCGAGCGGGCCCTCGGGCTGGATGTCGTGGTGCGCGTAGAGCAGGACCGTGGGGGCCCCGGCCGGCCCGCGGACCTCCCCGTACACGGCCGGGTGATCGACGTCGGGGAGCTCGATCAGCCGAAGGCCGCCGAAGCCGGAGACCTCGAGGATCTCGGCCGTCGCCTCGGCGGACGCGCGCACGGGCTTCTCGTCGTACCCGGGGAACGCGATCGAGGGGATCCGCACGAGGCGAGCCAGCTCGTCGACGGTCCGAGGCATGCCCTCGGCGATCGCGGCGCGGAGCTCCCCGGCGTTCATGGGCGCCGACGATAGCAGTGGCTCACGGCCACAGGCGTTCGAGCCGCCAGCCGTCGCCTCCACGGATGAACCGGAACCGGTCGTGGAGCCGGTGCTCGCGGCCCTTCCAGAATTCGATCGTGTCGGGCTCGAGCCGGTAGCCGCCCCAATGCGGTGGGAGCGGGACGTCGTCGCCCGGGAACCGCGCCTGCATCTCCGCGTCCGCGGCGTCGAGCTCCTCGCGCGAGCCCACCGGGCGGCTCTGAAGAGATGCCCACGCGCCGATGCGTGCCTCGCGTGGCCGCGTGCCGAAGTACGCCGCGGACTCCTCGTCCGCGATCGGCGCGGCGGTCCCCGTGATACAGACCTGGCGGTCGATCTCGCGCCAGTAGAACGCGAGCGCGGCGTGCGGGTTCGATGCGAGGTGCCGCCCCTTGCGGCTCTCGCGGTTCGTGAAGAACGTGAAGCCTCGCGCGTCCACGACCTTCACGAGTACGTGCCGCACCGCGGGCCGCCCGTCTGCGTCTGCGGTGGCGAGCGCGGCGGCCTCGGGGAACGCGATCCCCGCGGCTCGGGCATCCTCGATCCAGGCGAGGAACCCGGCGATCGGGTCGGGCCCGAGGTCGGCTTCCGAGAGGCCTGGCCCTCCGTGGTTCTCGGTCACTCCAGGTCCTTCGGCACCGTGAAGTCCACGAGCCGCGCGTTCCCGTTCGCGAGCCCGGACCACGGCGCGTCGAACTCGAGCACGGCGACCGCCGCGGTCGGGAACTTCTTCAGCGCCCGCCCGACGTGACGACCGTCGCGTGCGAGCTCGATCGTGAGGTCCTGGATGCCCGGGTTGTGCCCGATCACCGCGACGCCGCCCATGGCCTCCGGCACCTCGTGCAGACGGTCGAGCAGATCGCCGGCGCTCGCGCCGTACAGGCCGTCCTCGACGCGCACCTCCGCCTCGCCGAACGCGCCCGACAGGCGCTCGAGCGTCTCGCGGGTCCGCCGCGACGACGAGCACAGGACGAGATCGATGCTCGCGTCCGAGGCGCCGAGGTGCTCGGCGATCCGCTCGGCCGCCTTGTGCCCTCGGGGCGCGAGCGGCCGCTCGTGGTCGGCCAGGGCCGGGTCGTCCCAGCTCGACTTCGCGTGCCGGATCAACAGGAGACGCTTCAACGTTCGGACCTCCGGGTGACGGGTGCCCTCGGCAGGATTCGAACCTGCGCACCCGGCTCCGGAGGCCGGCGCTCTATCCCCTGAGCTACGAGGGCTACGAGGCGGAGTGTAGCAACGCATCCTCGGCCGGCCGTTGGGCGTCGGCTACGCTTCCCGCCCATGGTCGAGGAACAGCTCCGCTCGCTGATCGCCGAGGCGCTCGCCGCCGCCGCATCCGAGCTCGGTCTGTCCGGCGACCTACCCGAGGTGGAGCTCACGCGCCCCCGCCAGAAGGAGCACGGCGACTTCGCGACGAACGTCGCGCTCGTCGTGGCGTCCGAAGCGGGACGACCGCCGCGCGAGGTGGCCGAGCTCATCGTCCGCCACTTCCCGCCCTCGCCCCTGATCCGGTCCGCAGAGGTCGCTGGGCCCGGCTTCATCAACCTCCGCCTCACGACGGATTCGCTGACGTCGGTCCTCCGCGCCATCGCCGAACGCGGGGACGCGTTCGGCCGCGCCGAGCCGACCGGCCGGCGGGTCCAGGTCGAGTTCGTGAGCGCGAACCCCACGGGGCCGCTGCACATCGGCCACGCGCGGAACGCGGCCCTCGGTGACTCGCTCGCCCGGGTCTTCGAGGCAGCCGGGTGGTCGGTCGAGCGCGAGTACTACTTCAACGACGCGGGCGGCCAGATGGACCGGTTCGGCTCGTCGGTGGAGGCGCGGTACCTGCAGCTCGTCGGTCGCGACGCCGACGTCCCGGAGGACGGCTACCACGGCGAGCACATCGTCGACCTCGCGCGGGACGTCCTCGAGGAGCACGGCCCGGGGCTGGCCGACCTCCCACCCGACGAGCGGATGGCGCGGCTGCGGGAGGAGGGCGTCCGGCGCGTGCTCCCGCAGATCGAGCGGACGCTCGAGCGGTTCGGTGTCCGGTTCGACTCCTACGTCTCGGAGAGCCTGCTCGCCGAGAAGGGCGAGATCGACGCCGCGGTGCGCCAACTTCGCGAGAGCGGCGCCGCCTACGAGGCGGAGGGCGCGATCTGGTTCCGCTCGACCGACCACGGCGACGACAAGGACCGGCCGCTCGTGCGCTCGAACGGCCTTCACACGTACTTCGGGGCGGACGCCGCGTACGTGATCGACAAGTTCGATCGGGGGTTCGACCATCTCGTCTACGTGTGGGGCGCCGACCACCACGGGGACATCGCCCGCGTCCGGGGCGTGGCGGCGGCGCTCGGCTACGACGCGGCGCGCGTCGAGATCGTCCTGTACCAGTGGGTGTCCTTCCTTCGGGGCAGCGAGCCCGTCGCGATGAGCAAGCGGGCCGGGACGTTCATCACGCTCGACGAGCTGATCGACGAGGTGGGGACCGATGCCGCCCGGTTCCACCTGCTGATGTTCAGCAGCGACGTGACGATGAACTTCGACATCGAGGCGGTCCGGCGCCAGTCGCTCGAGAACCCGGTGTACTACGTCCAGTACGGTCACGCGCGGATCGCGTCGATCCTGCGCAAGGCGGCCGAGCGCGGCGTCGAGCTCCGGCCGATCGAGCAGGCGGACCTCTCGCGCCTCGAGCACGATGCCGAGCTCGACCTGCTGCGCGGCCTGGCGGACGTGCCGGCGCAGATCGCCTCGGCGGCCGCGCTGCGCGCGCCGCACCGGCTGACCCACGCCGCCCAGGACCTCGCGGCGCGGTTCCACCGGTTCTACACGGAGTGCGCCGTGCTGTCGGACGACGCCGAGCTCACGCAGGCGCGCCTGTGGTTCTCGCGCGCGACGAAGCAGGTGATCGCGAACCTCCTCGGGCTCCTCGGCGTCTCGGCGCCGGAGTCGATGGAGCGGGCGGAGCCATGACGCGTGCGTGCTACGGCCACGCCTCCATGGGTAGGGTTCGAGCGAGCCGGGGCGTGCGGAGGGGCGGATGAGCGAGCGGGTCCTTCGGGTGGGGCTGCTGGGCTGCGGGACCGTGGGCTCGGCGGTCGCGCGCCTGCTCCACGAGCACCGCGAGGACATCGCGCGGCGGGCCGGCTGCAACCTTGAGATCACCGCGGTCGCGGTCCGCGAGCCGAAGCGGAAGCGCGACGTCCCGCTGGACTCCGAGGTCTTCGTCGCCGACCCGATGGCGGTGATCGACGACCCCGACGTCGACATCGTGTGCGAACTGATCGGCGGCAACGAGCCCGCGGGGTCGTTGATCATGGCGGCGTTCGACCGCGAGAAGCCGGTCGTGACCGCCAACAAGGAGCTGCTCGCCAACCGCGGACAGGAGCTGTTCGACGCCTCGGACGCCAAGGGCCTCGACCTCTATTTCGAGGCCGCGGTCGGCGGAGGGATCCCGCTGATCCGCCCGCTCAAGGAGTCGCTCACGGGCGAGCGCCTGTCGAAGGTGCTCGGGATCGTGAACGGCACGACGAACTTCGTCCTCACGCGGATGACCGAGGACGGGAGCGGCTACGCCAACGCGCTCGCCGAGGCGCAGCGGCTCGGGTACGCGGAGGCGGACCCGACCGCCGACGTCGAGGGCGACGACGCCGCGGCCAAGTGCGCGATCCTCGCGTCGATCGCGTTCAACGCCCGGGTGGTGGCGGGCGACGTCTACCGGGAGGGCATCGCGAACGTGACCCCCGAGGACATCGAGTACGCGCGGCGTCTCGGCTACGTCGTGAAGCTGCTCGCGATCGCCGAGATGGGAGACGACGAGCGGATCGCCGCTCGCGTCCACCCTGCGATGATCCCGGCTTCGCACCCGCTCGCCTCGGTGCGCGACGCGCACAACGCGGTCTTCGTCCAGGGACCGAACGTCGGCGAGCTCATGTTCTACGGCCCCGGTGCCGGCGGCGACGCCACGGCGACCGCGGTGGTCGGCGACCTCGTGAGCGTCGCGCGGAACCTCTCGGCCGGCGCCCGCGGCGTCGGGTGCACGTGCTTCCTCGAGCGGACGATCCGCCCGATGGAGGAGATGACCGGCCAGTACTACATCCTGCTGCGTGTCGAGGACCGCCCGGGCGCGCTCGCCGAGATCGCGGACGTGTTCGGCCGCGGCGAGGTCTCGATCAAGAGCGTGTGGCAGGAGGGGTTCGGCGACGACGCGCAGCTCGTGTTCATCACGCACCGGGCACAAGAAGGCGCGTTCCAGGCCGCGGTCAACGCGCTCCGGGACCTGCCCGTCGTCGAGGAGGTCCGCAGCGTGCTCCGCGTCGAGGCGGAGGAGTAGCGTGGCGCGGCCCTGGCGCGGCGTGATCGAGGAGTATCGCGACCGGCTGCCGGTGAGCGACGTGACCCCGGTCGTGACGCTCGGCGAGGGCGGCACCCCGCTCGTGCGATCCGAGTCGCTGTCGGTCGAGACCGGGTGCGAGGTCTGGCTGAAGTACGAGGGCGCGAACCCAACCGCCTCATTCAAGGACCGCGGGATGACGGTCGCGATCAGCAAGGCCCTCGAGGAGGGCGCGAAGGCGGTCGTCTGCGCCTCGACCGGCAACACGAGCGCGAGCGCGGCGGCATACGCGGGCAAGGCAGGGCTCACGTGCGCGGTGCTCGTGCCGAAGGGCAAGGTCGCGCTCGGCAAGATGGCCGGGACGCTCGTCCACGGCGCTCGAGTGCTCGAGGTCGAAGGCAACTTCGACGCGGCGTTCGTGTTGGCGCGCGAGCTCGCCGAACGGCACCCGGTCACGCTCGTGAACTCGGTGAACCCGTACCGACTGCAGGGGCAGAAGACCTGCGCGTTCGAGATCGTCGACGCGCTCGGGCGCGCTCCGGACCTGCACTGCGTGCCGGTCGGCAACGCCGGCAACATCTCGAGCCACTGGATCGGCTACTCGGACTACCTCGCGGACGGCACGATCCACGAGCCGCCGCGCCTGTTCGGCTTCCAGGCGGCCGGCGCGGCGCCGCTCGTCTCGGGCAAGCCCGTCTCGGACCCGCACACGATCGCGACCGCGATCCGGATCGGCAACCCGGCGTCGTGGGACCTGGCGACGGGGGCCGCGAAAGCGTCCGAGGGCGCGATCCTGGCCGTAACCGACCGGGAGATCCTCGCCGCCTACCGCCGGATCGCCCGCGAGGGACTGTTCGCCGAGCCCGCGTCGGCCGCGAGCGTGGCCGGGCTGTTGCATCTGTCGTCCGAGGGCAGGCTCCCGTCCGGCGCGACCGTCGTGTGCGTCCTCACCGGCCACGGGCTGAAGGACCCGGAGTGGGCGATCGCCGGCGCCGGCGAGCAGACGACGGTGCCGGCCGACCCGAGCGCCGTCGCGGCCGAGCTCGGGCTGTAGCCGTGCGGCTCACGGCGCGCGTCCCGGCAACCGCGGCGAACCTCGGACCCGGGTTCGACTGCCTCGGGCTCGCCCTCGACCTCTGCAACGAGTTCACGGTCGACACCGAGGCCGAGCCCGGCATCACGTGGGAGGGCGAGGGCGCGGGCGAGCTCCCGACCGACGGCTCCGACATGGTGAGCCGGGCGATGCGAGTGGCCGAGCGGCGGATCGCGGAGGCGCACGGCGCGGGCGCGTTCGAGGTGCCGGCGCTCGCGCTGCACGGGACGAACCGGATCCCGCTCGACCGGGGGCTCGGCTCGAGCGCGGCTGCGGCCGTCGCCGGCGTCACCCTCGCGTATCGGCTGCTCGATCTCGACGACCCGGACTCGTTCGCGACCACCGCGCTGTGGCTCGCGGCCGAGATCGAGGGACACCCGGACAACGCGGCGGCGGCGGCGCTCGGCGGCCTCACGATCGTCGCGGCGGACGACGTCGAGCGGCTGGATCCGCACCCCGGCGTCCGGCCGATCCTGTTCGTGCCCGACGAGATCCGCCTGTCGACGGAGGACGCGCGCCGGGCTATCCCCGAGACGGTGACCCGCGAGGACGCGGTGTTCAACGTCGGGCACGCCGCCCTCACGGTGGCCCGGCTGCTGCACGATCCCGACCGGCTCCGGCTCGCGATGCGCGACCGCCTGCACCAGGACGCGCGGCTCGCGCTTGTCCCGCAGGCCCGGGAGCTCTACCTGGCGATCGAGGAGGCGGGTCTCCCCGTCTGCGTCTCCGGGAGCGGGCCCACGTTGCTCGCGTTCGAGCGCGACGGGCGTGACCCGCCCGATCCCGGAGACGGCTGGCGGGTCCTGCGCGTCCCCGTGCGCGCTACGGGCGTCGAGATCCTCGAGGCGTGACACCCACGCGACTCCTGCGAGGATGAGCGCAGTGACCGAACCAGGCAGCGACGTCGACGCCGGCGGAACCGCGGTCGCCGAGCCCGCCGCCGCGCAGGAGCAGCCGGCGCAGCCGGTCCTCGTCACCGACCTCGCGAGCAAGACGCTCGCGATCAAGGAGGGCCCGACCTTCCTGTACACCGACCTCGAGGGGAACATCGACCGGGGGGGCGACTACGGGCTCGGCCTGTACTCGCGGGACACCAGGTTCCTGTCGCACTTCCGCCTGCGCGTCAACGATCGCGAGCTCGTGCTGCTCTCGTCCTCGTCCGAGCGCGGCTACCTCGGCTACGTCGACCTCACGAACCCCGACCTGTTCGACGGAGACCGGCTGAGCGCGCCACAGCAGACGATCAACGTCCGACGGGTGCGGACGATCGAGGGCAACCTATTCGAGCGCAACCGGATCAAGAACTACAACCCGTTCGACGTCGACCTCGAGGTCGAGCTGCGGTTCGCGGCGGACTTCGCCGACATCTTCGAGGTCCGCGGCATGACGCCCGAGCGCGCCCCCGGATCGAGCGCGCCCACCGTCGAGGACGGCGTGATCGAGTTCGCGCGCGCGGGGCTCGACTCGGTCCGGCGGGTCACGCGGATCCGGTTCGGCGCCGAGCCGGACGCGATCGAGCTCGACGAGACCTCCGCGACCGCGCGGTTCTCCCTCCACCTCGGGCCGTACGAGACGCGACACGTGACGTGCTCGGTCGAACCGGTCCAGGCCGACGGCGAGGGCGAGGGCGCCGCCGCCCCGAGCTTCGAGCAGGCGTTCCACGACCTCCGCCGCTCCTACGAGGAGTGGGAGCGCGGCTCGACGCAGATCGTGACCGACAACGAGCTGTTCAACCAGCTGCTGCACCGGAGCCTCCGCGACCTGCGCGCGCTCTACACGCGCGTCGGCGACGGCGGGATCCTTGCCGCCGGGATCCCGTGGTACGTCGCGATCTTCGGCCGCGACTCGCTGATCGCGTCGCACCAGCTCCTCGCGGTGAACACGGGGCCCGCGCGCGAGACGCTCGAGCTGCTGGCCGAGCGGCAGGGCCGGGAGGTGAACGACTGGCGCGACGAGCAGCCGGGCAAGATCCTGCACGAGGTGCGCGAGGGCGAGCTCTCGCGCGCCGGGATCCTGCCGCACACGACGTACTACGGCTCGGTGGATTCGACGCCGTGGTTCCTGATCCTGTACGCGCAGCACTTCCGATGGACCGGGGACGTCGCGTTCGCGCGGCAGCTGCTCCCGGCGGCCGAGGCCGCGCTTACCTGGATCGACCGCTACGGCGACCTCGACGCGGACGGGTTCGTCGAGTACCTGTGTCGCTCGCCCCGCGGGATCCGGAACCAGGGCTGGAAGGACTCCCACGACTCGATTGTCCATGAGGACGGTCGCCTCGCCGAGCCGCCGATCGCCCTCGCCGAGGTGCAGGGCTACGTCTACCTCGCGAAGACGCGGATGGCCGACGTCTACCGCGCGCTCGGCCGCGAGCGGGACGCGTCGCGGCTCGAGGAGGAGGCCGAGCGGCTGAAGGTCCGGTTCAACGAGGCCTTCTGGATGGAGGAGCACTCGTTCTTCGCGGCGGCGCTCGACGCCGACAAGCGGCAGGTCCGGACGCCGATGTCGAACCCCGGACACTGCCTGTACTGCGGCATCGTCGACGAGGACAAGGCGTCGCCGCTCGCGAAGACCCTCCTGGCGCCCGACATGTTCTCGGGCTGGGGGATCCGGACGATGGCCAGGTCGGCCGCCGCCTACAACCCGATGAGCTATCACGACGGCTCGGTCTGGCCGCACGACAACGCGCTGATCGCGGCGGGGATGAAGCGGTACGGGTTCGCGCGGGCGACGAACCGGGTCGTCACGGCCCTGTTCGACGCGGCGGTGTCGGCGGACACGCCCCGGCTGCCCGAGCTGTTCTGCGGGTTCACGCGCCGAACGCCGAACCGGCCGGTGAGCTACCCGATCGCGTGCTCGCCGCAGGCGTGGGCGGCCGGCGCGCCGTTCCTCATGCTGCAGGCGATGCTCGGGGTCTCTGCCCGGGCCCACGAGAACCGGCTCACCGTGAACCTGCCGCACCTTCCCCCGTGGCTCAACACGGTCGAGGTCCGGAACCTCAAGGTGGGGGAGAGCACGATCAGCATGGTGTTCCGGCGCGAGGGCGAGATCACGTCGTTCTCGCTGCTCGCCCGGGATGGCGACGTCCGCGTCGTGATGGAGGAGTGAGGCCTCACTCGATGCAGGGACCGGTCGGCGCCTCGCCGTCGGCGAGGAGCGCGTCGCCGACCGCGTCCTCGACCTCGCGGCCCGCGATCGCGTAGCCCACCTCGTCGTCGCTCGACGACGCCGCGAACACGACGCCGCCGACGCGCCCGTCGGAGAGGACGAACGGCCCGCCCGAGTTCCCCGGCCGGACCACCGTCTGGAGCTCGAGCACGAGGCGCTCGACCTGGCCGTGCCCGTAGATGTCGCGGCCGATCGCCTCGATCGTGCGCCGCACCGCCGCTCGTCGCGCGTCGAGCGGCCCCCCGCCCGGGTAGCCGAGGACCGCGCCCGGCGCGCCCCGGTCGATCGCCTCGGTCGCGAGGACGAGGACGGGCCCGGTCAGGCCGTCGACGCGCAGGATCGCGAGGTCGAGGTCCGGGTCGAACAGGACGGTGCTCGCGTCGCTCGAGCCGAGGCCGGGCGACTCCACGCTCGGCTCGTCCACGCCGGCCACGACGTGCGCGTTCGTCACCACGAAGCCGTCGGCGACGACGAACGCCGACCCCTCCTGGATCCGCCCGCAGGCCTCGCCGGTCACCCGGACGGTGCTCGCTTCACCGGCCTCAACCGCGGCGCGCGCCTCGGCCCGGGTCGGCGGGTCGACGGGTTCGGCGGGGGGCGGCGGGATCCCCGAGAAGACGTCGGGGAACCCGAAGCGGTTGAGCAGCTGCCGCGCCTGGGCCAGCAGCGAAGGCGGCTCCGGAAGCGCCGCGTCGAGCGTTCGCAGGACGGCGGATCCGCGGATCTGCTCGGAGACCCTCGGGAACGGGCCGTTGACGAGGTTGAGCGCGAGGAACCAGATCGCGAGTAGCGAGGCGGCGACCGCGATCGTCGAACCGGCGACCGCGTCCGCGCGACCGAACCTCGTCGCCTTCGCGCGCGTCCGGGCGTGGGCGCCGACGTACCACCCGAGCGCGTTGCCGATCCCCGCGACGGCGAGGAGCACGATCGCCGCGACGGCGGCCTTGGACAGAGGGCTGTCGACGACCCCGGCGACGACCGGGGCGAGGAGGGCGCCGACGACGAGCCCTACGAGCAGCCCCCCGAAGCCGAAGGCCTGCAACGTGAGCCCGCGGCGGTACCCGACGACGCCGGCGAGCACGAGCAGTCCGAGCAGCAGGAGGTCGAGGAGGTTCACGGCGGCCATATCGTCCCACGCTCAAGAGCAGGGTTCCGAGGGTGCGGGGGCTACACTGAGCCTGACGTGGTCACGATCGCCCACATCTCCGATCCGCACGTCGGCTCGCCTTACTTCGTCCCGAACATGATGAATCGGGTCATCGTCGAGCTGAACGAGCTCCGGCCCGACGTCGTGATCTGCAGCGGCGACCTCACGAACGAGGGCTACCGGCAGGAGTACAAGAACTGGGTCGCGTACGCGGAGCGCGTCGAGGCCCCGATGTTCACCGTGCCGGGCAACCACGATGCGCGCAACGTCGGCTACCTCCATTTCGAGGAGCTGATCGGACCCCGCCACTGGGCAGAAGACGTCAGCGGCGTGCGCCTCGTCGGCGTCGACTCGAGCGAACCCGACATCAACGAGGGGCAGATCGGGCGCGAGCGCTACACGTGGATCCACGAGCGGTTCGACGTGGCGGCCGACCTCAAGGTCTTCGTCCTGCACCACCACCTGCTGCCGATCCCCGGGACCGGGCGCGAACGGAGCACGGTGATGGACGCGGGCGACCTGCTCGAGGAGCTGATCCAGTCCGGCGTGAACATCGTCCTGTCCGGCCACAAGCACGTGCCCTACGTCTGGCGTCTCGAGGACCTGTACGTGGCGAACGCCGGCACCGTGGCCTCGCTCCGCCTCCGCGGCCACACCCGTCCCTGCTACAACGTGCTCGAGTTCGGGGACGACGAGGTGAAGATCACCCGCCGGTACCCGTTCGGCGGCGGGAACGTGATCGCGCACTTCTGTCTGTCGAGCGGCGAGCAGTACTTCCGCGAGCTCGAGGCGCCCGTGCAGCAGCGTCGTGCGCCCGCGGCAGAGCAGGGAGCGTAGTCCCGGACCGTTCCGATTGGAGCGAGCATGAGGGTCCTCGTCCTCGTCGACGGCGAGCACTATCCCCCGGTCACCCGATGGGGGATCGAGGCCGCGCGCGAACGCGGCTTCGAGCCCGTGCTGGCGCTGCTGCTCGGCGGTATCGAGAAGCTGGGCGCCGCGGAGGTCCCGGAGCTCGGCGTGCCGGTCCGGCGCGTCGAGGGATCTCGGGCGGGTGCGCTCGCCGAGGCGATCGACGAGCAGCGCCCCGAGGGGGTCCTCGACCTGTCGGACGAGCCGATCGTCGGGTACCGCGAGCGGATGGAGCTCGCGTCGGTCGCGCTCGCGCGCGGCGTGTCGTACCTCGGGCCGGACTTCCGGTTCGACCCGCCCGTCGAGGGCCCGCCGATCGCGGCGCCGACGCTCGCCGTGATCGGGACCGGCAAACGCGCGGGCAAGACCGCGATCGCCGGGGAGATCGCGCGGATCGCGGCCGACCGCGGGCTGGATCCGGTGGTCGTCGCGATGGGGCGCGGCGGACCGGCCGAGCCGGAGGTTGCAGAGGCCGGGAGCGTGACGCTGGAGACGCTGTTCGAGCGGGTCCGGCGCGGCGAGCACGCGGCTTCCGACTACCTGGAGGTGGCGCTCACGAGCGGGGTGACGACCGTGGGCGCTCGCAGGGCCGGCGGGGGACTGGGCGGCCGCCCGATGGCGACGAACGTCCGCGAGGCCGCCGAACTGGCGGCGGGGCTCGGGGCCGGGGTCGTGATCGTCGACGGGAGCGGCGCCGCCGTCCCCTCGGTGCCCTGGGACGCCGGGATCCTCGTGGTCCCGGCCACCGTGCCGCCCGAGTACCTGGGCGGCTACCTCGGCCCGTTGCGCCTGTTGCTATCGGACCTGGTGGTTGTTACCATGGCCAACAGCCCAGCCGGGCTCGAGAACATCCCTACCCTCAGGTCCCACGTCGAACGGCTGTACGCCGATGCCCGGCTCATCGTGACGGACTTCGAGCCACAGCCACTTGGCGATGTGCGGGGACGGGACGTGTTCTTCACCACGACGGCTCCGGAGGCGGTTGCCGAGAGGCAGGTTGCTCTCCTCGAGCGATCCCACGGATGCCGAGTGGTCGGGTGGAGCGCCAGGTTGGCCGATCGGGCCGGCCTGACGCACGACCTGGAAGGCGCGGAGGCCTACGACGTGCTTCTCACGGAGATCAAGGCAGCGGCGGTGGATGTCGCGAGCGATCGCGCCGTCGCCGCGGGTGCCGAGGTGATCTTCACGGACAACACGGCGGTCGCGGTGGACGGGACCGACCTGCCCGCGGCGTTCGCCGAGACGCTCGACCTCGCACGGGAGCGACGCGACCAGCGATGACGAAGGAACCCAAGAGCCCGCAGATCCTGATCTCGGATCGGGACAGCGGCCTGCCGTACTCGAAGGGCCTCATGGCCTCCCAGGTGATGGTCACCGGGCTCTCCCCGGTTCGGGCGTACCAGGTCGCCGAGGCGATCGAGGAGCGCCTGCACGACCTCGGCCTGCAGCAGGTCTCGAGTGCGCAGCTGTCCGAGCTCGCGCTCGAGGTGCTCACGGACCTGGCCGGTGAACGTTACGCGAGGAACTTCCAGCGGTGGCGCGAGATGGACGCGCTCGACGTGCCGCTCGTCGTGCTGATCGGCGGGACGACCGGCGTCGGCAAGTCGACGATCGCGACCCAGCTCGCGACCCGGCTCGGCGTGGTCCGCGTCGTCGCGACCGACGCGATCCGCGAGGTGATGCGCGCGCTGTTCTCCCACGACCTGATGCCGTCGCTGCATGCCTCGTCGTTCGAGGCCGGCTCGGTGCTCCGGGAGCCGCCGTCGAAGGACGCGGTCATCGTGGGGTTCCGCGAGCAGACCGCCGCCGTCGCAGTCGGCATCCAGGCGCTCGTCGAGCGAGCGGCGCTCGAGGGGACGCACCTGATCGTCGAGGGCGCGCACGTGGTGCCCGGCTTCGTCGACCACGAGCCGTGGCGCGAGCGGATCCTCGCGGTGCCGGTCGTCGTGACGATCGAGGAGGAAGAGATCCACCGCAGCCACTTCGCCGTGCGGGCCTCGGAGCACGTCGGCCGGCCGGCCCAGCGGTACCTGGATCACTTCGACGACATCCGCCGCGTGCAGCGGTACATCAAGAGTCAGGCGCTCACGCACGGCGTGCCGGTGATCGCCAACTACAGCTTCGACCGCGCCCTGGCCGCGGTCATCGACCTCGTGATGGAGCGCGCGACCGAGCGCGCGGCGCAGCATCGCGTGGACATGCCCGGCGTGGAGGCCGCATCCGTGCCGGCAGCCGAAGGAGGCAGAGCGTGAAACTGTTCCTGGACACCGCCAACATCGAGGAGATCCGCGAGATCAACCGCTGGGGCGTCCTCGGCGGCGTGACGACGAACCCGTCGCTCGTGGCGAAGGAGGCCGACCACCCCGAGCGCGTTTGGAAGGAGATCCTGACCGAGGTCGAGGGCCCGATCTCGCTCGAGACGACCGAGCTCGAGTCGGAACCGATGTACGAGCAGGGCCGGGACCTCGCGCAGATGGCGCCGAACGCCGTCGTCAAGGTCCCGATGACCCCCGACGGCCTCGTTGCCGGCAAGCGCCTGGTCGCGGACGGGATCCGGATCAACGTGACGCTCGTCTTCTCGCCGGCGCAGGCGATCCTGGCCGCCGAGATCGGCGCCTACATCGTCTCGCCGTTCCTCGGACGCCTCGACGACGTCGCGGCCGACGGCATGGACGTCCTGCGCAAGATCTGCGATATCTACGAGATCCAGGGGTACGACACGCAGGTCCTCGCAGCGTCGCTGCGTCACCCCATGCACATCGTCGAGTCGGCGCTCGCCGGCGCCGACATCGCGACGATGCCGTTCGGGGTCTTCACCCAGCTGGTGAAGCACCCGCTCACGGACATCGGATTGGAGAAGTTCCTCGGGGACTGGAAGGCCCTCAAGCAGGAACTGGAGAAAGGAGCCTGAGTGGCTACGACCGACAAGAGCGCCCTCGAGGGGAAGGTCGCCGCTGAACTGCACCAGATGGCGGCCGACCTCGGCATCGAGGGCCACAAGGGCCTGAAGAAGGCCGATCTGGTCGAGAAGATCCTCGAGCACACCAACGGCGAGGCCTCGAAGGCGACGGCGACCTCCGAGACCTTCGTCCCTCCGGCGGAGCCCGCCGGCGCCGAGACCTACGACGCGGATTCGTCCTCCGGTAACGGAGACACGCGCCAGCGCCCGCGGGAGGGGCGGCCGCGGGACGAGCGACAGCGCGACGATCGCCAGCAGGGGGGTCGTCCGCAGGGCGGCCGTCCCGAGGGCGGACAGCGCGAGGGCGGGCCGAGGCGCCGGCCGTCGCGCGAGGAGCGCCGCCGCCAGCGCGAGGAGCGCCGGGTGCGGGAGATGGAGATCCGCGAGGAGGAGATCGCGAACGCGCCGACCGCGACCGGTCTCCTCGACATCCTCCCGGAGGGGTACGGGTTCATGCGGACCTCCGGCTACCTCCCCGGACCGCAGGACATCTACGTGTCGCTGTCGCAGGTGCGACGATTCATGCTCCGCAAGGGCGATACCGTCACGGGCAAGGTTCGGCAGCCGAAGGACAACGAGAAGTACTTCGCGCTGCTGCAGATCGAGTCCGTGAACGGCATGGACCCCGAGCCCGCGAAGCAGCGGCCGAACTTCGAGAAGCTCACGCCGCTGTTCCCGAACGAGCGGGTCCGTCTGGAGCACAGCCCCACGGCGGTGAGCGAGCGGATCATCGACCTCGTCGCCCCCATCGGCAAGGGCCAGCGCGGCATGGTGGTCTCACCGCCCAAGGCCGGCAAGACCACGATCCTCAAGCAGATCGCGAACGGATTCCTGAATGCCGACCCGAACATGCACGTGATCATCCTGCTGGTCGACGAGCGGCCGGAGGAAGTGACCGACTGGCAGCGGACCGTCGAGGCGGCCGAGGTCGTCTACTCGACCTTCGACAAGCCGCCGGACCAGCACATCCAGGTGACCGAGCTCGTGCTGGAGCGGGCCAAGCGCCTGGCCGAGATGGGCCAGGACGTGGCGATCCTGCTGGACAACATCACCCGGCTGGCGAGGGCCTACAACCTCGCGGCGCCGGCGTCGGGCAAGATCCTGTCGGGGGGCATCGATTCGACCGCGCTGTACCCCCCGCGGCGGTTCTTCGGGGCAGCCCGGAACATCGAGGAGGGCGGATCGCTCACCATCATCTCCTCGGCCCTGGTGGAAACCGGGTCCCGGATGGACGACGGGATCTTCGAGGAGTTCAAGGGCACGGGGAACATGGAGCTGCGGCTCGACCGTCAGCTCGCCGAGAAGCGGCTGTTCCCCGCGATCAACGTCGAGGCGAGCGGCACCCGCAAGGAAGAGCTGCTGATGCCGAGCGAGGAGCTCGCGCTCGTCTGGCGTCTGCGCCGGGTGCTCCACGCGCTCGAACCGGCGGCCTCCCTCGAGCTCCTCACCGACAAGATCCGGGCGACGAAGTCCAACGAGCAGTTCCTGCGGGAGATCGCGAAGGCCCCGGCCTCGTAAGCTGGGTGCCGAACACCGAGACGAGGAGAACGATGAAGACCGACATCCATCCCGACTACGTGGTCGCGAACGTGCACTGCTCGTGCGGGAACACGTTCACGACGCGGAGCACGAAGTCCGAGCTCCGCGTCGAGATCTGCTCGAACTGCCACCCGTTCTACACGGGCAAGCAGAAGCTGGTCGACACGGGAGGCCGGGTCGAGCGGTTCCAGCGGCGCTACGCGCAGCAGCAGGCAGACCAGGCGAAGGCGGCCGAGGTCCGCACCGCCGCCAGGGCGCGGGCCGACCGTGCGAAGGCTGCCGCAGAGGCCAAGGCTGCTGCCGAGTCCAAGGCGGCCGCCGAGTCCAAGGCTGCCGCAGAGGCCAAGGCGGCCGCCGAGGCTCAGGTGGCGAGTGAGCCCGAGGCCGCGCCGGAGCCCGCGGGCGCCGAGGAACCGACCACCGAGACCGAGCAGAGCTGACCCCGGGCCTGCATGGCCGACGAAGCGATCAAGCCGACCCACTTCTACGGCGGCCAGGCCGTCATCGAGGGCGTGATGATGCGCGGCCGCGACGTGTGGGCGGTCGCGGTTCGCCGGCCCGATGGTGACGTCCACCTCGAGTCGCACGACATCGACTCGGTGGCCAGGCGCCACCCGCTCCTCGCCAAGCCGTTCCTGCGCGGCGTGATCGCGCTCGGGCAGGCGCTCGCGATCGGGTTCCGCGCCCTGTCCGTCTCGGCGCGCGAGTCCGTCCCCGAGGAGGAACGGCTCACGTCGAGGCAGATGGGACTCTCGATGGCGATCGCCGCGGTGATCTTCCTCGGGCTGTTCATCGTCCTGCCGGCGGTGGCGTTCGGATGGGTGGGCCGGAACGTCGACTCGAGCATCCTCGTGAACGCGCTCGAGGGCGTGTTCCGCGTCGCCCTGTTCCTCGGATATCTCCTGCTGATCGGCAGGACGAAGGACATCCGCCGGGTGTTCGAGTACCACGGGGCCGAGCACAAGACGATCGCGGCGTTCGAGCACGACGAGCCGCTGGTCCCCGATCGCGTCGACGGGTACTCGACACTGCACGTCCGGTGCGGAACGAACTTCCTGCTGCTCGTGATGGTCATCACGATCTTCGTCTTCGCGCTGTTCGGGAGCCCGGGCGTGTGGTGGCGGGTCCTTTCGCGGATCGTCGCGATCCCGATCATCGCGGGCATCGCGTTCGAGCTGTTGCGGCTCGGCGCGCGCTTCCCGAGGTCGCGGGTGATCCAGGCGCTCATGGTGCCGGGGCTCTGGCTGCAGAAGATCACGACGAAGCCGCCCGACCGAGAGCAGATCGAGGTCGCGATCGCCTCGTTCAACGAGGTGCTGCGTCGCGAGCGCGAGGCGACCGCGGAGGCCTGAGACCCAGCCTCGGCCGACGGCCGAGATGCTTGCATCGCCGCTCAACGGGTGTAGCGTCCAGGGCCGATCCCGAGCGCTCGAGGAGGCTTCCCCCATGTCCGCGACCAACCTCGACCTGCCGGTCTTGATCTCGGCGGACCAGATCCGGCGCCGAGCGTTCGTCACGATCCGGCGGGGCTATGACCCGGAGCAGGTCCGCGCGTACCTCGAGCAGCTGGCCGACCAGATGGAGGTCATGCGCTCGATGGTGAACGAGGCGCGCACGGAGGCGAGGTCGGCCCTCCGCGCGGCCGCCGAGCCGAGGACCGATCCGTACGAGCAGCTCGCCGCCCGCGTCTCGGGCGTGATCCGTGAAGCGGACGGCGCCGCCGAGAGGATCCGTGCGGAGGCGCAGAGCGACGCCGAACAGCTCACCGGCCAGGCGCGCGCCGAGGCCGACCGGATCCGCACAGACGCGCAGGCGCGGGTGGAGGAGGCCCGCGAGCGCGCCGACACCGCGGTGCGCGTCGCGAGGGAAGAGGCCGACCGCACGATCGCCGGCCTCGCGACGCGACGCGACGCGCTCGTCGGCCAGCTCGCATCGATGCAGGAGCGGCTGCTCGGCGTTGCGCACGACCTCGAGCGGGCGATGGACGTGAAGGTCTCGCTCCCCGAGATCGAGCCGATGCTCGCGGTGCCCCCCCAGGCCGACACCGAGAATGGGTACGTCGAGCCCGACACGGCCGAGACGGACGACGGCTCCGTCGAGGAGCCCGACAGCTCCCACGACGACGGGACCGACGACCCGTTCGGGACGATCGTCGTCGGCGAGGCCGAGGACGACGACCACGACGGCCCGGCCATCGTCGATCCCTCGTACGACGAGCTCTGGGCGGGAACCGAGGCCATCAGGCTCGAGATCCCTCAGATCCCCGCGCTTGACCTGGACTGGGGCGAGCTCGACGACGACGACGACGACGAGGGAGCGCAGCACTAGGCGCGGACCGCACGCGCCGACCGCTCCTCGGGTTCGCCGGGACCTGGATAATCCCGGCATGGACCTGATGGATCGGCTCGCCGAGCTCGAGGAGCGGTACGAGGCGTTGCAGGCCGAGATGGCCTCGCCGGACGTCGCCAGGGATCCCGAGCGTCTGCGCCGGCTCGGCAAGGATCTGTCCGAGCTCGGCGAGGTCGTCGTGCCCCTCCGTGAGTTCCGAACCGCCTCGCTCCAGGCGGAGGAGGCCCGCCAGCTGGCCAAGGCCGAGTCCGACCCGGAGATGGCATCGTTCCTCCGGGAGGAGGCCGAGGCCGGCGCGCGCCGGGCCGCCGGGCTCCGCGCGCGCCTCGAGGAGCTGCTCGTCCCCAAGGACCCGAACGACGCGAAGGACGTCGTGCTCGAGATCCGAGCCGGAGCAGGCGGCCAGGAGGCGGCGCTCTGGGCCGGCGAGCTCACCGAGATGTACCGGCACGCGGCCGAACGCCAGCGATGGAAGACCGAGGTGCTCTCGGCTTCACCCTCGGACCTCGGCGGCTTCAAGGAGATCGTCCTGGAGGTACGCGGCAAAGGCGCCTACTCCCGACTCAAGCACGAGTCCGGGGTCCATCGTGTGCAGCGTGTGCCGGTGACCGAGTCCTCGGGCCGCATCCACACCTCAACCGCGACCGTCGCGGTCCTGCCCGAGGCCGAGGAGGTCGAGATCGAGATCCGGCCCGAGGACCTCGAGTTCCAGGTCTTCCGATCGTCCGGTCCGGGCGGGCAGTCGGTGAACACGACGGACTCCGCGGTCCGGATCACGCACAAGCCGACGGGGATCGTCGTCGGCAGCCAGGAGGAGCGATCGCAGCTGCAGAACCGGGAGAAGGCGATGCGGTACCTGCGCGCGCGGCTCCTCAAGCAGGCGCAGGACGAGGCGGCCGCCAAGGAGGCGGCCGACCGGCGCTCGCAGGTCGGGACGGGGGAGCGGGCCGAGAAGATCCGCACGTACAACTTCCCCGAGAACCGGGTCACCGACCACCGGGTCAAGCTGACGGTGCATCAGCTGCAGGACGTGCTCGAGGGGGGCATCGACCCGTTCGTCGACGCGCTCCTCGCGGCCGAGCGCGCCGAACAGCTCGTGGGGGAGTGAGCGTGCGCCCGTCCGAGGTCCTGGGGCGCGCCAAGTGCTACCTGGAACGCCACGGCGTCGAGAGCCCGGAGGCAACGGCCGAGGTGCTCCTGATGCACGTGCTCGAGACCGACCGGGCCGGTCTGTACACCCGCGAGCGCGGGCTCGACGCATGGGAGGCCCGGATGTTCGGCCGCGCGATCTGTCAGCGGTGCGCGGGGGTGCCCGTCCAGCACCTCACCGGGCGCCAGGGGTTCCGCCGGATCGAGGTCGAGGTGCGTCCCGGCGTGTTCGTCCCGAGGCCCGAGACCGAGCTGCTCGTCGAGCACGCGCTGTCGGCGCTCGGCGACGGAACCGCCCCGGTGATCGTCGACGCCGGCACCGGTACGGGCGCGATCGCGCTTTCGATCAAGGACGAGCGGCCGGACGCGTCGGTGTTCGCCACCGACCTCGCGCCCGAGGCGGTCGAGCTCGCGCGCGCGAACGCGAAGCGGCTCGCGCTCGAGGTCTCGGTGCTGGAGGGTGACCTGCTGTCCCCGCTGCCCGACGACCTGCGCGGCCGGGTCGCGCTCGTCGTCAGCAACCCGCCCTACCTGTCCGAGGCCGAGCTCGACGACCTGCCGCCGGAGGTGCGGGCCGACCCGCCGCTCGCGCTCGTCGGCGACCTCGAGCCGTACCGACGGCTCGCGGTCGACGCGCCAGGGTGGCTCCGCGAGGGCGGCGTCCTCGCGGTCGAGATCGACGAGCGTCGCGGGGGCGACGTCGTCCGCGTCCTGGACCGGGAGTTCGCCGACGTCCGGGTCGAGCCGGACCTCGCCGGCCGGGACCGCGTCGTTGTGGCCCGCAGCCCGTGACGGACATCCCGCCGGCCGAGGCGGTCGAGCAGGCCGCGGCCGCGGCGCTCGAGGGCCGGCTCGTCGTGTATCCGACCGATACCGTCTACGCGATCTCGACGCGGCCGGACGACGCGGGGGCCACGGCGCGGCTGTTCGAGGCGAAGGCGCGTTCCCGGGACCTCGAGCTGCCGGTCCTCGTGCCGTCCTCGTCCGTCGCGCGGGAGATCGCCGCGTTCGACGAGCGGGCCGAGGCGCTCGTCCTGCGCTTCTGGTCCGGGCCGCTCACGATCGTGCTGCCGCGGACGGACCGGAGCCGTCCGTGGGATCTCGGCGGCGATCCCGAGACGATCGGGGTCCGGGTGCCGAACCATCCCCTGGCCCTCGCACTGCTCGCGCTCACGGGGCCGCTCGCGACGTCGAGCGCGAACCGCAGCGGCGAGCCCACCCCCGGCGCGTGCGACGAGATCGAAGCCATGTTCGGCGAGCGCGTCGAGGTCTACCTGTGCGAGGAGGCGGCGCGTTCGGAGCTGGCGTCGACGGTCCTGGACCTCGCGCACGGTGACCCTCGCGTGTTGCGCGTGGGCTCCGTGAGCGAGGACGACATCGTCGCGGCGTTTGCCACGGGCTCGGGCAAGGGGCGGGAGTAGACTCGCCCCCCATGGCAAGGGTGCTCGTCGTGTGCACCGGCAACGTGTGCCGGTCGCCGATCGCCGAGGGGCTGCTCCGTGCGGCGTTCCTCGAACGACTCGGCGACGGGGCGCCGGAGGTGGGATCGGCGGGCACGATGGGCTGGGAGGGTTCCGGCGCCGACCCGAACTCGATCGCGGCGGCGGCCGAACGCGGCGCGGACATCTCCGGGCACGTCGCCCGCGCGCTCTCGAAGGCCGTCCTCGCGTCTGCGGACCTCGTGCTCGCCATGAGCTCGGAGCACGCGCTCGCGGTCGTCCGGGAGGCCCCCGAGGCCGCGGCGAGGACGTTCACGCTCAAGGAGCTCGTCCGCCTCGTCGAGGCGCTCCCGTCGCCGGCCGCCGGCGAGGACTTGCGCGCGCGCGTCGAGGCGGCGGACGCGCTGCGCGGCGGGGGGTTCGAGGGGAACCCCCACGACCTCGACGTCGCCGACCCGCTCGGGATGCCGCTCCAGTCGTTCCGGGCCGTCGCCTGGGAGCTGGAGGAGTGGTGCGGACGCCTGGCGGACGGCCTGGTCGGCCGCGCGCCCGCCCACGGCCGGGCTCGCCGAGGAGGGATGACGTGAAGATCGCGATCGCCTGCGACCATGCGGGGTATCCCTTGAAGGAGGTACTGAAGGCGTTCCTATCCGAGCAGGGGCACGAGGTGCTCGACTTCGGGACCGACTCGGAGGAGTCGGTGGACTACCCGGACTTCTGCGCCGCCGCGGCCCGCGCGGTCGTCGACGGGCCCGCCGAGCGCGGGATCGTGCTCGGCGGCTCGGGGCAGGGCGAGCAGCTCGCGGCCAACAAGGTCCGCGGGGCCCGGGCGGCGCTCTGCAACGACCTTCACCTCGCCGAACTGTCGCGCCGGCACAACGACGCGAACGTCCTCGCGATGGGCGGGCGCATCGTCGCCGACCAGCTCGCGAAGGAGATCCTGACGCTCTGGCTCGACACGCCGTTCGAGGGCGGGCGGCACGAGCGCCGATTGGAGCAGGTCGCCGAGATCGAACGAGGAGAACGCTGATGCCCGACCACGCGCAGGGGTTCGTCGCGGACTGGGACCTGCTCGCGAGGCAGGACCCCGAGGTCGCCGGCGCGATCGCGGGCGAGCTCGAGCGCGAGCGGCAGACCCTCCGCCTGATCGCCTCCGAGAACTACGCGAGCCCCGCGGTGCTCGCCGCGCAGGCCTCGACGATGAACAACAAGTACGCGGAGGGGTATCCGGGGCGCCGGTACTACGGGGGATGCCGCTACGTCGACGTCACCGAGCAGCTCGCGATCGATCGCGCGAAGGAGCTGTTCGGCGCCGAGCACGCGAACGTACAGCCGCACGCCGGCGCGCAGGCCAACACGGCGGTGTTCGGCGCCTTCCTCGAGCCGCGGTCCGACGACAAGGTCCTCGGGCTCGTCCTGGCGCACGGGGGACACCTCACGCACGGCTCGCCGGTGAACGTGTCGGGCAAGTGGTTCACGTTCGTCGGGTACGAGGTCGACCGCGAGACCGAACAGCTCGACTACGACCGGATCCGGGACCTCGCCAAGGAGCACCGCCCGAAGATCGTGCTCGCCGGGTTCACGGCCTACCCGCGCGTGATCGACTGGGAGGCGTTCCGGGGCATCGCCGACGAGGTCGGCGCGATCCTGTGGGTGGACGCGTCGCACTTCATCGGTCTGTGCGCGGGCGGGGCGTACCCCTCGCCGGTCCCGTTCGCCGACGTCGTCACGTTCACGACGCACAAGACACTGCGCGGCCCGCGCGGGGCGATCATCGTGTGCCGCGAGCAGTACGCCCAGGCGATCGACAAGGCGGTCTTCCCGATGATGCAGGGCGGTCCGCTCGAGCACGTGATCGCCGCCAAGGCGGTCTGCCTGAAGGAGGCGATGGATCCCGGGTTCCGCGACTACGCGGCCCGGGTCGTGCGCACGTCGCGCGCGCTCGCGGCCGGCCTCGCGGATCAAGGCGTTCGGCTCGTGTCGGGGGGAACCGACTCGCACCTGTCGCTCTGCGACCTTCGTCCGCTCGGGATCGGCGGCAAGCAGGCCGAGACCATCTGCGACGAGATCGGGATCGCGATCAACAAGAACGGGATCCCCTTCGACCCGCAGCCGCCGCTCGACCCCTCGGGTATCCGGGTGGGCACCCCGGCGCCGGCCACTCTCGGGATGGACGAGCCCGAGATGAAGGAGGTCTCGAGCATCATCGGCGAGGCCCTCCGCAACCCCGGCGACGAACGAGTCGCGGCCGCGAGCCGCGCGCGCGTGGCCGAGCTGGTGGCTCGGTTCCCCGCCTACCCGCGGTGAGGCCTCGTCGGCCGAACCGTCGGGGGGCACCCGCCAGGGGGTAGCATCGCCTCACAGCGTGCGTCCGTATCTCCTGGTGTTCGCGGTCAGTGCCGGTGTGACCTTCGCGGTCACGCCCGTCGTCCGTCGGCTCGCCCTGCGGCTCGGCTGGATCGACCAGCCGTCCGACCGCAAGGTCCATCCGAAGCCGACGCCCACCGCGGGAGGTCTTGCGATGTACC
>DASUQI010000047.1:0-25798 GCA_036280655.1 Actinomycetota bacterium | reverse complement strand
GTCTGCCGGTAGGAGGCCACGACGATCGCCATGAGCGCGGCGATTGCGAACGAGATCGGCATCACGAAGTGCTTGAAATCCGTGCTGACGATCGCGAGCGCGATGAAGATCTCGCCCGTCGCGTAGGCCACGGAGGACAGCGCGTCCGACGCGAAGACCGGCAGTGCCAGCGACTTGGGCAACAGCGTGTGTTCCAGCTTGTGGCTGGTGAACGCCCGTCCAACCAGGATCCGCTTGAGGATGGAGCCGGCGGGGCGAGAGGTGGCGTCGGCCGACATGCGCAGGCGGATGCTACGACGGCTCGGGCCGTGGCGGAACGGCGATCCATCGGTAGCCGACCCCGGGCTCGGTCAGGATCAGCCGGGGGGCCGACGCATCGTCGCCGAGCTTACGTCGCAACGCCCGGACGTAGACGCGCAGGTAGTGGCTCTCCTCACCGTAGCCCACGCCCCAGACGCGGCGGAGGAGCCACTGGTGGGTGAGCAGCTTGCCCGGGTTCGTGACGAGCGCCTCGAGCAGCGCGTACTCCGTCTTCGTGAGGTGCACGGCCTCGCCCCGGACCGTGACGAGCCGGCGACCGAGGTCGACCTCGACGTCGTCGAACGTCAAGGTCGCGGGCGCCGGCTCTCCGGCCTGGCTCCGGCGGATCGCGGCCCGCAGCCGAGCGAGGACCTCCTCGACGCCGAACGGCTTCGTCACGTAGTCGTCGGCACCGGCGTCCAGCGCGTCCACCTTGTCCGCCTGCCGGTCCCGGACGGAGAGCACGATGATCGGCACGTCGGAGAACGACCGGATCCGGCGGATGACCTCGGTCCCGTCGAGGTCGGGCAGGCCGAGGTCGAGGAAGACGAGATCGAGCGGCTCCTCGGCCGCCGCCACGATCGCCTCCTCGCCGTTCGGCGCCGTGCGGACCTCGTGACCGTGCGCGCCGAGGCTCGTCCGCAATGCGCGGCGGATCTGCGGCTCGTCGTCGACGACGAGGACCTTGCTCACGGCCGCGACCTGGGGCCGACCGGCTTCGCGTCCGCAACGGCGAGCTCGAAAGTCACGGCGGTGCCGCCTCCCGGCACCCCCTCGATCCAGATCCGGCCGCCGTGCGCGAGGACGATGGCCTTCGCGATCGTGAGGCCGAGCCCGCTGCCGCCCGATGCGTCCCGGTCGGACGACCCGACCCGCGCGAAGGCCTCGAATACGCGCTCCCGGTCGGCGGGCGCGATCCCGGGCCCGTGATCGGCGACGCGGACCTGCACACCGGCGTGCCAGGGCGCCACCGACACGACGATCTCGCTCCCGGCCGGGGCGAACCGCGCCGCGTTCTCGATGAGGTTGGAGACGACCTGATCGATCTGGACGGGATCGGCCGCGACGTCGGGCGCGTCGCGGAGCATCGTCCGGACCCGGACGCCTCCGAGCGCGGGCTGCATCCGATGCAGGACCGACTCCACGACCTCGTCGAGCGCCGTCGGCTCCGTCGCCGGGACGAGCGCGCCGGCGCGGACCCGTGCGAGCTCGAGGATGTTGCCGATCAGACGGTTGAGCCGGTCCGTCTCCTCGACGACGGTGCGCAGCAGCTCGAGGCGCTGCTCCTGATCCAGCTCGAGCTCCTCCTGCCGGAGGGTGGTGACCGAGGCCTTGATCGACGCGAGCGGGGTCCGCAGGTCGTGCGTGACCGAGGCGAACAGCGCGGCGCGGGCCCGGCTCTCCTCGGCGTCGGTCCGCGCGGCGCGGGCGCGCTCGTCCAGCGTCTCGCGATCGAGGATCACGGCGATCTGCCGGGCCGCCGACTCGAGCAGCCGCTCGTCCTCCGGGGACAGCCCCTCGCCGTCCGCCGGCCGGGCGGCCGAGAGGGTCCCGTAGGTCTCGTTCCCGCTCGCGATCGTCACCGAGGTGGTGGCCCCCGGCGTGTGTCCGGGTGCGGTGTGGCGGATCTCGATCGGTCGGGAGCCCGCTCTCGCCTCGATCGCGCAGGTCGACAGGCGGAGCGCATCGATCAGTGCCGTCGCGAGATCGTCCAGGACCTGCTCGAGCGGCTGCCCGGACAGGGCCTTGATCGCGAACAGGTTGAGGAGCCGGGCCTCGCGCTCCCGGCGGGTCGCCCGGACGCTCTCCTCGACGGCGCGCGCGACCACCGAGCCCACGACGAGGGCAACCACCAGGAAGGTGACGATCGCCACCACGTCGTCGCGGTCGTCCACGCGGAGGGTGTGCAGCGGCTCGGTGAAGAACCAGTTCAGCGCGAGGAAGCCGAGCACGGAGCTCCCGACGCCCGCCCAGATCCCGCCGATCACCGCGGCCGCCACGACCGCGAGCAGGAACAGCGAGAGGGCGCCGAGCTCTCGCTCCGGCTGCACGATCAGTCCCACGACGAGGGCGGCCGCGGGTGCGAGGACGGAGACGACCGCGGCCCGGAGCCGCGAGCCCCCCGCGGGCGCGAGGAGCGATCGCGCGTTCATGACCTCACGCTACGGCCTCGATACGCCTTCTTCACGCGTCCGCGCGGCCCTTTGACGGGCCGTTTACGCGGCCGGGGGGACCCTTGGGGCGAAGGAGGCAGGCATGGCGACCACCGACCTACGGAGGACCCCCGCACCGACCGCGACGCCGCCAGACCCCGGCGGCGGGGGCAAGCGCGCCCCGGAGCTGCGCGGCCCCGGTCACGCCTGGAAGCGGCTGCTCCTCGGCCCCGCACTGCCGACGGCTCAGCTGAAGCACGAGCGACTCGGCAAGCCGACGGCGCTCGCGGTGTTCGCGTCGGACAACCTGTCCTCGGTCGCCTACGCGACGGAGGAGATCCTCAAGGTCGCCGTGCCGGCGATCGGCGTCCTCGCCTTCTCGGTGGTCATGCCCGTTACCTTCGGCATCCTGGCCGTCCTCGCGATCCTGCTGTTCTCCTACCGGCAGACGATCAAGGCCTACCCGAGCGCCGGCGGCGCGTACATCGTGACGAAGGACAACTTCGGCGTGCTCGCCGCACAGCTCGCCGGGGTGGCCCTGCTGACGGACTACGTCCTCACGGTCTCCGTCTCTGTCGCGGCCGGCGTGGCGGCGATCACGTCGGCCGCGCCGTCGCTCTACCCCGAGCGCGTCTGGCTCTCCGTAGCGTTCATCTGGATCATCGCCTGGGGCAACCTGCGCGGCGTTCGCGAGTCCGGACGGATCTTCGCCGTCCCCACCTACTTCTTCATCGGGATGATGTTCCTGCTTCTCGGCACCGGGATCGCGAAGGCGCTCGCCGGCGATCTGCACCCGATGCCGATCCCCGCCGACGTCGCCGAGACGACGGGAGCGATCAGCGTCTTCCTGCTGTTGCACGCGTTCGCGTCCGGCGGGGCCGCCGTCACGGGCGTCGAGGCGATCTCGAACGGGATCCCCGCGTTCAAGCCGCCGGAGTGGCGCAACGCACGGGCGACCCTGATGTGGATGGGGATACTCCTGGGGGCCATGTTCCTCGGGCTCTCCTTCCTCGCGATGCAGCTGCAGACCACGCCGACCGAGTCGAAGACCGTCATCTCTCAGGTCGGGCGTGCGGTGTTCGGCGGCGGCGCCGTAGGGACCACGCTGTTCCTGATGCTGCAGGTGGCGACGACGCTGATCCTCATTCTGGCGGCCAACACGTCGTTCGCGGACTTCCCTCGTCTCGCCAACTTCCAGGCGAGCGATGCCTTCTTGCCGCGGCCACTCACCAAGCGAGGTCATCGGTTGGTCTTCTCCAACGGGGTCATCGGCCTCGCGATCGCCTCGACCGCGCTGGTCGTTCTCTTCCGGGCAGACGTGCACCAGCTGATCCCCCTGTACGCGATCGGGGTGTTCACCTCGTTCACGTTGTCGCAGGCGGGGATGGCGAAGCGGCACCTCCGCCTGCGTGAGGCCGGATGGAGGCACGGACTGTTCATCAATGGTCTGGGGGCGATCACGACCGCGGTCGTCACCGTCGTGATCGCGGTCACGAAGTTCGCCGACGGCGCATGGGCGGTGATGGTGTTCGTCCCCGCGATGGTATGGGTCCTCGTTCGGTTGAACCAGCAGTACACGCGGGAGCACGCCGAGCTCGACCAGGACGTCCCGGCGTTCGAACGCGCTACGGTCACGCACCCCGTCACGTCGATCGTCGTGGAGGACCTCGACCGCAAGACGATCCACGCGCTCCAGTACGCGAAGACGATCCGCTCGAGGTCCACGAGCGCCGTCCACGTCGAACGCGATCCGGAAGAGGCGGAGCGGCTCCAGCGCCGGTGGGCCGAGCTCGTGGACGACGTCCCACTCGAGGTGATCGCGGGCGCCGACGACCCGGTGATGGCGGTGGCCCGCCACGCCGCGGACCTGGCCGAGGGCGCCGACGTCGCGCTCCTGGTCCCCGGCCCCGCCCGGATGGGCCGCCTCGAGCGGCTCCGCCGGGGCCGGACCGGCGCGCGGCTCACCCGCCTGCTGGCGCCCAACCCACGCGTGCACGTGACGCTCGTCCGCGACCACCCGCACGACGGCGACGACGCGGCCAGCGTCCGCCTCCCCGCGCGGACCGTTCATCAGGCGGTCGTCCTGGTCGACCGGCCCGACCGGGCGGCGCTCGGCGCCCTCCGGTACGCCCTGTCGCTCGGGGCGGACGAGGTCGTGGCCGTCCACGCCGCCGTGGACCCGGAGATGCAGGACGAACTGATCGAGCGGTGGATGGACCTGCGCATCCCGGTCGAGCTCGACCTCGTCGAGTGCTGGGACCGGGACGTGGCCCGCTCGGTGGAGCGCTACGTCGTCGACCTCATGGACCCGATGACCGAGATCACGGTGGTGGTCCCGCGCCGCGACTTCCCGCGCCTCACCGAGCGGCTGCTGCACGACCGCACGAGCCGCGGGATCGCGAGGGCGCTCGGCCGATACGAGCACGTGGACATCGCCGTCGTGCCGTATCACTTCGACGAGGACGGCCTCGCGGAGCGCATCGGGAAGGCCGGGCGGGACGGGCACCGCTCACGCCCGGCGAGCCACGATCGGGCGCGCTAAGGTACCGAACCGTGCGCGTGATCATCATGGGCTGCGGCCGCGTGGGCATCCTGCTCACACAGGAGCTCGCGAAGGCCGGACACGACGTCACGGTGATCGACAAGAACCCCGCGGCGTTCGACCGGCTTCCCCCGGGCTTCGACGCACGGACCATCGTCGGGAAGGGGTTCGACCGGGAAGTGCTCGAGGAGGCCGGGATCAAGGAGGCCGACGCCTTCCTCGCCGTCTCGAGCGGCGACAACTCGAACATCGTGTCGGCCCGCGTCGCGCGCGAGCACTACCACGTGCCCAAGGTGATCGCCCGGATCTTCGACCCGATGCGCGCGGACATCTACGAGAAGCTCAACATCCCCACGGTCTCGACGACGCGGTGGGGCGTGAAGCAGATGAAGCTGATGCTCACGCACCCCGGCGAGGAGATCAAGGAGACGTTCGCGGGCGGTGACCTGTTCCGGGTCCGGATCGAGGTGCCGTCCCACCTGGTCGGCAAGCCGGTCTCCTCCCTGAACGTCGAGGGCAAGATCCTCGTCGCCGGCGTCGACCGCGGGGGCAAGGGCTTCATCCCCGTCGGGTCGAGCACCTTCCAGGAGGGCGACTTCGCCGCGGTGATCGTGCAGAAGGACGCGCACGAGCTGTTCGACGAGCTCCTCCAGCCGACCGGGGAGCACTGAGGTGCGCGTCGTGATCAGCGGTGCCGGGGCGGTGGGGCGACACCTGGCCGGCGATCTCGCCAAGCGCGGGCACTCGGTAACGCTGATCGAGCAGAACCCCGACGTCCTCGAGACTGCGAAGGAGTGGGCGCCCGACGTCGACCATCAGATCGGCGACGCGTGCGAGCCGTGGGTACTCGAGAAAGTGCAGATGAACACAGCGGACGTCGTCGTGGCGGCGACCGGCGACGACGAAGACAACCTCGTCACGGCGCTGCTCGCGAAGCAGGAGTTCGGGGTTCCGAAGGTCCTCGCACGGGTGAACCACCCGTCCAACGAGTGGTTGTTCACCGAGCAGTGGGGCGTCGACGCCGCCGTGTCCCCGCCGCACATCCTCACCGCGATGGTCGAGGAGGAGGTCACCGTGGGCGACCTCGTTCGCCTGCTGCCGCTCGAACGCGGCGGCATCTCGATCGTCGAGCTCACGATCCCGCCGGACTCCCCCACGGCGGGACGGCCGCTCTATGAGCTGCGGCTGCCGCCGGACTGCGCGATCGTCGCGATCATCCGCGGGGGCCACGTCGTGATCCCGCAGCCCGAGACGGTGGTGGCCGACGGGGACGAGGTGCTCGCGCTCACCGTGCCCGACGCTGAGGGCGAGGTCCGCTCGATCCTGGTCGGGGAGTCGTCGCCGCCGACCGCCTGAGGCGCCGGGGCCCAAGACTCAGGCGGCGAACTCGAACGTCGGGTTCACCAGGCGGCGCTCCGACTGATGCTCGGCGAGCAGCCCGTCGACGATCAGGCGGGTGCCGAGGTTCAGCCCCTTGATCGCGCGTCGCCCCATCCACACGACGCGGACCTCACCGGTGCCGTCGTCCAGGAGCGCCTCGAGCGACTCCGAGCCCTCGATCGGCCGGACCGTGATCCGGCGGACCACCCCGGCGAGCTTGACCTTCGACCGCGGCGTGGCCTCGCTGATCGGAACGGCGCCCGGGACCTTCGCGGCCCACGACGCGATCTCGGCCGCGTAGCGCTGCTCGTCGCTCTCGGCCATCCGGCGGAAGAACCGTCGGACGGGAGTGAGCAGTCCCATCGCGGGAGCCGGTCTCAGCCGACCGGCGAGGCCTCGCGGGCGGGTTGCGAGGGGCCGGCCTCCACCATCAGCTCGGACTTGCGCGCCTTCGAGACCCAGATCGCCCCGGCGACGATCGCGAGCGCCACGACCACCACGACGACCCGCACGACCTCGTTCTCCGCCTGTTCGACGATCACCGGCGCGAGCAGCAGCGCGACGAGGTTCATGACCTTGATGAGCGGGTTGAGCGCCGGTCCGGCCGTGTCCTTGAACGGGTCGCCTACGGTGTCGCCGATCACGGCGGCCTTGTGCGACTCGCTGCCCTTGCCGCCGTAGTGACCGTCCTCGATGAACTTCTTGGCGTTGTCCCATGCGCCGCCCGAGTTCGAGAGCATCACCGCGAGCAGCTGGCCGGTGAGGATCGCGCCCGCGAGGAACGCCCCGAGCGCCTCCGCCTCGAACGCGAACCCGACGATGAGCGGCGAGAGCACCGCGAGCAGGCCGGGTGTCATCAGCTCGCGGAGCGAGGTCCTCGTGCAGATGTCCACGACGCGCGCGTAGTCCGGCTTCTCCTTGAAGTCCATGATGCCGGGGTGGTCGCGGAACTGGTTCCGCACCTCGACGACGACCTGCGAGGCGGCGCGGCCCACGGCTCGGATCGCGAGCGAGGAGAACAGGAACGCGACCGAGCCGCCGATCAGGAGCCCGACGAGCACGTTCGGCTGGTCGACGCGGACCCCGACGAACCCCTCGAGGCCCGCGAGGCGGAGCGCCTCCTCGAACGATCCGAACAGCGACGTCGCCGCGATCACCGCGGTCGCGATCGCCAGCCCCTTCGTGATCGCCTTCGTCGAGTTGCCGACCGCGTCGAGGCCCGTCAGGACCTGCGCCGGACGACCGCTGAACTCGCCCGACATCTCCGCGATGCCCTGCGCGTTGTCCGACACCGGCCCGAAGGTGTCCATCGAGACGATCACGCCGACGGTCGTGAGCATCCCCATCCCGGTGAGCGAGATGAAGTAGAGGGCCTCCGTGACCCCGTCGCCCAGCACGTACGCGCCGGCGATCACTCCCCCGATGATGAGGATCGACCACACGGTCGACTCGAGCCCGACCGAGAACCCCGACAGGATCGTCGTGGCCGGGCCGGTCTGCGTGGACTCCGCGATCTCCTGCACGGGCTTGAACTTCGTGTCGGTGAAGTACTGCGTGAGGATCTGGATCACGCTCGCGAGGACGAGGCCGAGCAGGACGGCGATCGCCGGGCGGAAGTCGTCCATGTAGACGCCGCTGATCACGAACACCGCGACGGCCGAGATCGCCGCCGAGATGAAGAAGCCACGGTTGATCGCCTTCATCCCGTGCTCCTCCTCGCTCCGCGGCGTGACGGCGAGGATGCCGATGATCGAGGTGATCACGCCGACCGCGCGGACGAACAGCGGGAACATCACGCCGGCGATCGCACCCACCTCGGTGCCCGCGAACGCGGCGGCGCCGAGGATCAGCGAGGCGACGAGCGTCACCTCGTACGACTCGAACAGGTCGGCCGCCATCCCGGCGCAGTCACCGACGTTGTCGCCGACGTTGTCCGCGATCACCGCGGCGTTGCGGGGGTCGTCCTCGGGGATCCCCTTCTCGACCTTGCCCACGAGGTCGGCGCCGACGTCCGCGGCCTTCGTGAAGATGCCGCCGCCCACCCGCATGAACATCGCGAGCAGCGCGCCGCCGAACCCGAACCCGACCAGCACCGCCGTCGCGTCCTCCTGGTACAGGAGCAGGATCAGCGTGGCGCCGAACAGGCCGAGGCCCACCGTGAACATCCCGGCGACACCGCCGGCGCGGAACGCGATCTTCAGCGCGCGGCGGAGGCCGGACTCGCGCGCGGCGTTCGCCGTGCGGACGTTCGCTCGCACGGCGAGCCACATCCCCACGTAGCCCGTGATCGCGCTGAACGCGGCTCCGAGGAGGAACGCGACCGACCGGCCCAGCCGGATCGAGACCTCGCTGTGTGCCGCGTTCTCGGACACGGGGAGCGCGAAGTACAGGACCACCGTCAGGATCGCCATGAAGATCGCCACGGTCCGAAACTGGCGGCTCAGGTAGGCCTTGGCGCCGACCTGGATCGATCCGGCGATCTCGCGCATCTTGTCGGTCCCCTCCGGCGCCGCGAGGACCTCTCGGACGAGGTAGTAGGCGAAGGCGAGGGCGACCAGCGAGATCGCGAGGATCACCCACATCGCGTTGATCTCGAACGACCCGAAGTCGGCCACGATGGGGCCGCCTTCCTGGGCCAGGACACCGTTCAACAACTCGGAACCTCCTCGGATTGGAGTTGGGGCTCAGGTCCCGGCTGCGCCTGGGACCGGAGAAGTATAGAGAAGAAGCTACCCCCCTCGTCCGGCGTCCACCGATCGGCGGTCGCGGCGGGACGAGGCGCGCAGGAGCGCGAACCCGAGCACGCTCGCGAGCACGGACGCAACCAGGATGCCGATCTTCGCCTGGTCGACCAGCCGTTGCTCGGGGAACGCGAGGTCGGTGATGAACAGCGACACGGTGAAGCCGATCCCGGCCACGGCGGAGACCCCCAGGACCGAGCGGCTGCCCAGACCCGGTGGAAGCCGGCCGAGCCGGGCTCGTACCGCCAGCATCGACGCCCCGGTGATGCCGATCACCTTCCCCACCACGAGTCCGAGGATCACGCCGAGGGTCACCCGGCTCGTGGCCGATCGTCGGATCGCCTCCCCCGACAGCTCGATCCCGGCATTCGCGAGCGCGAACAGGGGCACCACGACGTAGCTGGTCCAGGGGTGCAGGGCGGCCTCCACGCGCGCGAGCGGGGACACCGCCTCACGCGACAGCCAGGCGAGCCGCAGCCACTGGGGTGCGTCGGCGTCCGGCGGGTCCGGTTCGTCCATCGTGGCTTCGGCGGTCTTGATCGCCTCCTCGCTCACCGCACCCGGCCGCTGGAACGGCTCGGCCGGCGTGAGGAACCCGAGGATGACGCCGGCGATCGTCGGGTGCATCCCCGACTCGAAGAGGGCGACCCAGAGAGCCACCCCGAGGACCAGGTAGACGGCGGTCGCCCGGACGTCGAAACGCTGCAGAGCGAGCATCGTCACGACGATCATCGCGGCGACGAGCAGCGGGACGGCAGACACGCCCCCCGAGTAGAAGAACGCGATCACGACGATGGCCCCGATGTCGTCGACGATCGCGAGCGTGAGCAGGAATGGTCGGAGACCGGCCGGGGCGTTGCGCGCGGCGATCGTGAGGACCCCGACCGCGAACGCGATGTCCGTGGCCATCGGGATCCCCCAGCCGTTCGACCCCTCACCCCCGGCGTTGAGCGCGAGGTAGATGAGGGCCGGCACGACCATGCCTCCGAGGGCGGCGAGGACCGGCAGGGCCGCCGCCCTGCGATCCCGGAGCTCGCCGATCAGGAACTCGCGCTTGATCTCCAGCCCGACGACGAGGAAGAACAACGACATGAGGCCGTCGTTCACCCAGTGCCGGAGATCCTCCGTGATCGACCAGTCGCCCACCCGGATCGTGAGGACCGTGCGCCAGAGGTCCTCGTACCCGTCGCGCCACGGCGAATTCGCCCACACGAGCGCGATGGCGCCCGCGCCGAGCAGCAGGACGGCCGAAGAGGTTTCGGTTCGGAGGAACGCCTGGAGCGGCTGGACGACCCGGCGCGGGAGCCGACGACCCGAGCGTGACCAGGTGGGACGCAGATCGTCCGGTGTCGGAGAGCCTTGACTGTCGGTCATGACGAACCGCCCGCCGACCAGTCTTCCCGGCACACCTCCAGAACTTCTTCATCCTACTTCCCCGCCCGGCGTTGAAGGCCCTGTTACCCTTGGCCGCGTTTTGACCGATGGTTCAAGCCCCCAGACCGTGACCGCGAATCGAGTGGAGCGCGCTTCGAAGAAGAAGCGTCGGACACCGATCCTGCTGATCGTCGTCCCCATCGTGCTCGTCGCCGCCGCCGCCCTCGTGATCCTGCTCCTGCAGGGCGGCGAGGTGCCGATCCTCGGCGGCGAGGAGAAGCCGGTCCCAGCGTTCGACTTCACCGTCAAGCGCTCGGTCGCCGTCGCGACGGCCGCCGACGCCGACGTCCAGGCCCTCGCGACCGAGGCCGAGGCGGTCGGCACGGAGATCACGCCGACGATCGACGACCTGTACACGAACGCGTTCATCGACCCGTCGAACTGGGAGTCGGGCGACTACGAGGAGGCGTTCGCCGCGTTCACGCCCGACGCCGCGGCGGCGGCGGAGCAGAACCTCGATTCGCTCACCCTCGGCGCAACCGCCGGCGACGACTTCGAGTCGGTCGACCCGGGCAAGGGGGTCCTGTCCTACGAGGTGCTGTTCGACCTCGACGGGAACCCGGACACCGCCGTGGTCTCGGTCAGGTTCACGGCGCTCGGCGAACGGACCGACGGAACGTTCGTCCAGATCGTGAGCGAGGGGCAGTACTTCCTGCGGGACCTCGACGGGTGGCAGATCACGGCGTTCGACGTCACCCGGAGCGACGAGGAGACCGAGCCTCCCTCGCCGTCCGTCTCCGCCTCCCCCTCATGACGCAGCCATCCTCGCGCCGGCGGATCGCGCTCGTGGGCGTCCTGGTGGTCGCCTGGGTCGTCGGGTCGGTGCTCGGCGCCGCGCCACGGCCACGGACCGCCGCGGCCGCGCCGCTGTTCCAGCTCGAGCCAGCGCACGCATCCTTCGTCCCGGTCCTCGACGGCTCCGAGCCGATCTTCGTCCTCCTGATCGGGTCGGACGCCCGCCCGGGCGAGAACATCGCGGAGACGCGAGCCGACTCGCTCCACATCCTCGCGATCAACCCGGCGAAGGCGAAGGCGACGATCGTGGGGATCCCCCGAGACTCCTACGTCGACATCCCCGGTCGCGGCCAGGACAAGATCAACACGGCGATGTTCTACGGCGGACCGGAGCTCGTCGTCGAGACCGTCGAGGAGCTGACCGGGATCACGTTGGACTACTGGGCGCTGACGGGCTTCAAGACGTTCACCGCCATGGTCAACGGCGTGGATGGTCTGGTCGTCGACGTACCGTTCGCGATGAACGACGAATTCTCGGAGGCCTTCTTCGAACCCGGCATCCAGCGGCTGGACGGCCAGCAGGCGCTCGCGTTCGCGCGGAACCGGCACGACCTGCTCGCCGGGGACTTCGGCCGCTCGGAGAACCAGGGACTGCTCATGGTCTCGGCGCTCGCGCAGTTCAAGAAGGAGTTCACGAAGGACCCCGGCCGGATGCTGATATGGGTGAGCTCGTTCCTGCAGCACGCCCAGACGACGGTGGCGCTCGACGACCTGACGGATCTCGCGTTCACCGCGACGGCGATCAGCCCGAAGCGGGTCGTGAACGCCGTCTTCCCGGGGACCAACGCGATGGTCGGCACGACGTCGGTCGTGAACCTCGACCAGGCGGCGGTGCAGGCAATCTCGAGGGACCTCGAGAACGACGGTCTGCTCAAGGTCACGAACATCCCGCCGTCGCCGAACGGGCCGCAGGCCGGCGAGGCGTAACACCCGAGCTTGATCATCCGACCGGTCTGTTAGCGTCGGCGAGGTGACCACCCTCAAGGACGAGCTTCACGACGTCCACCCTGCGCGGCAGGGCCTCGGCATCCTGCTGGCAGTCGCCGCCACCGCGCCGGGGATCGTCCTTCGGATCGCCGACATCCACACCGAGAACTGGCTCGACGCGGTGCTCTTCGGCCTCGCGATCGTCGGCGCTGCGTTCATCCTGTCGTGGGCGGCCGAGGCCGCGCAGCTCGACATCTCCGCGGGACTCGCGATCGCGGTCCTCGCGTTCATCGCGGTCCTGCCCGAGTACGCGGTCGACTTCGTGCTGGCGTTCCAGGGCGGCCAGGGCTTCGCGGAGTTCGGCGAGACCTGCAAGGCGGCGACCGATCCCGGCGAGAGCCCGTGCTCGCTCGCGCTCGCGAACATGACCGGCGCGAACCGGCTCCTGATCGGCATCGGGTGGTCGATGGTGGTGTTCATCGCGTGGTACCGGACACGGAAACGGCCGCCGGTGCTCCGCGAGGTCGTCCTGGATCGCCCGCACGCCGTCGAGGTCTCGTTCCTCGCGCTCGCGACGCTCTACTCGCTCACGCTCCCGCTGAAGCACTCGATCACGCCGGTCGACGCGATCGTCCTCGTCTCGATCTTCGTGGCCTACACCTGGCGGATCTCGCGGGCGCCCGCGGAGGAGCCACACCTCGTCGGGCCGGCCCGTTTGGTCGGGACGTTCTCGAAGGTCGGCCGCCGGGTCTCCGTGATCGCGATGTTCGTGTTCGCCGCGACCGTGATCCTGCTCGTGGCCGAGCAGTTCGCCGAGGCGCTGGTCGAGACCGGTCAGGAGTTCGGCATCAACGAATTCCTCCTGATCCAGTGGCTCGCGCCGCTCGCCTCCGAGGCGCCCGAGCTGCTCGTCGCCGGCCTGTACGCGTGGCGCCTGAACACGAACGCGGGTCTCGGGACGCTCGTCTCCTCGAAGGTGAACCAGTGGACGCTGCTCGTCGGGACCCTGCCGATCGTGTTCAGCATCGGCGCGGGAGGACTCCATGGCCTCCCGGTGGATTCGGTGCAGCGGCAGGAGCTGTTCCTCACGGCCGCGCAGTCGTTCTTCGCGATCGCGGTGCTCCTCACACTGTCGATCACGACGAAGGAGGCGATGCTGCTGTTCGGCCTGTTCTGGGCGCAGTTCATCGTCGGCGGCCTCGTGCCCGAGTCGCTCCACGCCGCCGAACGCGTCGGCGTCGGGATCGTCTACCTGGTACTCGGCACGGCGATCATCCTTCGAGGGCGCGACCTGGTGAGGCCGCTGATCCGCGACGGGTTCCGGACCTCATACCCTCGCCTCAGCGGGCGCGACCCGGACGACGGGGAGCCGGACGGCCCTCGGTAGCATCGCGGGGGTGGATCCCCAGGCGTTCCTCGGATCGCTCGACGCGCAGGACGAGCTCGTCCACGTCCGGACGCTCCCGGCCCGGACCGTCGCCCCCGAGCCGTTCCCCGAGGAGGTGCCCGACCTCGTCCGGCAGCGGCTCGGGCTCCTCGGCGTCACCGGGCTGTTCGAGCACCAGCGCCGGGCGTTCGACCTCGTGCGGTCAGGTCGCGACGTCGTCGTGGCAACCGGGACGGCGAGCGGCAAGACGCTGGTCTACAACCTCGCGTTCGCGACGGAGGTGTTCGGCGACCCGAAGGCCACCGCGCTCTACGTGTTCCCAACGAAGGCGCTCGCGCGCGACCAGCTGCGGCAGATCCGCGAGCTGAAGCTCCCGCAGCTGCGCGCCGGCGTGTACGACGGCGACACCCCCCGCGACGAGCGGCCGCTGATCCGTCGCAACGCGAACCTCGTGCTCACGAACCCGGACATGCTGCACGCCGGGATCCTGCCGGACCACGCGCGGTGGGCGGATTTCTTCCTCCGCCTGTCCGTGGTCGTGATCGACGAGGCGCACGTGTTCCGCGGCGTGTTCGGCTCGCACGTCGCCCACGTGGTCCGCCGCCTCCGCCGGCTCGTCGCGCACTACGGGGGCGAGCCGCGGTTCGTGCTCGCCTCGGGGACGATCGGCAACCCGGCCGAGCTCGCCGGGCGGCTCGTCGGCGAGCCGTTCGAGGCGGTGGCCGACGACCGGTCTCCGTCGGGCGGCCGGGTGTTCGCGCTCTGGAACCCGGCGATCGTCGACGAGGAGTCCGGCGCCCGGCGGAGCGCGCTCTCCGAGACCTCGTTCCTGATGGCGCGCGTCGTGGAGTCGGGGGCGAAGGCGATCGGCTTCGCGCGGTCGCGGCGGGCGGCCGAGCTGCTCGCCGAGTTCACACGCCGCGAGCTCCCCGCCGAGACCCGCTCACGCGTGAAGTCCTACCGCGCCGGCTACCTGGCGGAGGACCGTCGCGAGCTCGAACGCCAGCTGGCGAGCGACGAGCTCGTCGCGGTCGCCTCGACGAACGCCCTCGAGCTCGGGATCGACATCGGGTCGCTCGACGCGGCGCTGCTCGTCGGGTACCCGGGGACGCGGGCCTCGATGTGGCAGCAGGCCGGGCGGGCAGGGCGCCGCTCGGACGGCGCGCTCGCGATGCTCATCGCGCAGGACGAGCCGCTCGACCAGTACCTCGTCGCGCACCCGGCGGACCTGTTCGACAAGCCGACCGAGGCCGCGGTGATCGACCCGTCGAACCGGTTCGTGCTCGAGCCGCACCTCGCGTGCGCCGCGCGCGAGTATCCGCTCGCCGAGGAGGAGCTCGAGCGGTTCTGGCCGGGGTCGGCCGGCTCGGTCGAACGGCTCGTGGAGGCCGGAGAGCTCCGGCGGCGGAGCGGGACGCTGCACCACGCCGGGCGCGAGGCCCCGCACCGCCGCGTCGACATCCGCAGCGCCGGCGGCGACCGGTACCGGATCGTGATCGAGGAGACCGGCGAGCTGCTCGGGACGGTGGACGGCTCGCGGGCGTTCTGGCAGGTCTACCCGGGGGCGATCTACCTGCACCAGGGCGAGCAGTTCGAGGTGCGCGAGCTCGACCAGGCCGGACACGCCGCCGTGGTCTCGCGGGCCGACCCCGACTACTACACACAGTCCCGGGACGTGACCGACATCGACGTCATCGAAGAGGACGAGCGCGTCGTCGCCCATGACGTGCCCACCTCGTATGGCACGGTCCGGGTCACGAACCAGGTCGTCGCGTACGCGCGCAAGCACGTCGCGACCGGCGAGACGCTCGACGTCGTGCCGCTCGCGCTGCCGCCGGTCGAGCTCGAGACGAAGGCCGTGTGGTGGTCGATCCCGCCGCCGACGATCGCCCGTGCTGCGATCAAGGAGGCGGACCTGCCGGGCGCGGCCCACGCCGCCGAGCACGCGGCGATCGGCCTGCTGCCGCTCGTCGCAACGTGCGACCGGTGGGACGTCGGCGGCGTCTCGACAGCGTTCCACCCGGACACGGGCTCCTGCGCGATCTTCGTCTACGACGGGTACCAGGGCGGTGCGGGGATCAGCGAGCGCGGGTTCCGCTCGGCGGCGCGGTGGCTCGAGGCGACGCTCGAGACCGTCGCGAACTGTCCCTGCTCGCACGGCTGCCCTTCGTGCGTCCAGTCGCCGAAGTGCGGCAACGGGAACGAGCCGCTCGACAAGCCCGGCGCGGTCGCGCTGCTCGCCGCGATGCTCGGTCGCACGTGGGGCTAGGCTGGATCGATGGCGCGCGAGCCCTACATCGCCGTCGTGGGACCGTCGGCCGGCACCCCGGCGGAGCTCGCCCTCGGCGAGGCGGTCGGCCGCGGGATCGCGGAGGCCGGCGCGGTCCTCGTCTGCGGCGGGATGGGCGGCGTGATGGAGGCCGCGGCGGGCGGGTGCGCCGAGGCCGGCGGCCGCTCGGTGGGGATCCTGCCGACCGAGGACCGGCTCGACGCGAACCCCTACCTGACCGTGGCCGTCGCGACGGGCATGGGCGAGGGCCGCAACTCGATCGTCGTTCGGACCGCCGACGCCGTGATCGCGGTGCACGGCGAGTTCGGCACGCTCTCCGAGATCGCGCTCGCGCTCAAGATGGGCAAGCCGGTCGTGGGACTCGGCACGTGGGAGCTCGCGAAGGGCGGCGAGCCTGTGGACGCGATCGTGCGGGTCACGGATCCGCGGGAGGCGGTCGCGACGGCGCTCCGGCTCGCCGGGGTTCGGGCCTAGCCCGGCCGGACGCGCTCGTATTCGAGCTCGTCGCGGATCGGCGCGCCGCCGACGCCGACGAGCGGGATCTCGGGCTTCAGCCGGCGCGAGCGTTCGAGCTCGCCCTCGCGCACCGCGACGAGACGGAACCCGAGACGCTCGTAGAACCGCTGCGCCGGCACGTTGTCGTTCGTCGTGACCAGCCAGACGCGGCGGTGCCCGAGCGACATCGCGGCCCCCATCAGCGCGGAGCCGACGCCCCGGCGAGGTTCGAAGGCGTCGATCGTGACCACCTCGCACGCGTCGCCGTCCTCACGGTAGGTGAGGAGCCCGACGCGCTCGCCGTCGCCCTCGGCCACGAAGCCGGGAAGGGTCGCGGGCTCGAGGACCTCACCGTGTGCGACGACGACCGTCGAGCCCCAGCGCTGGGTCGCGATGGCGGCGACCCACGCTCGATCCGGCTCCGTCAGCGCGCGGACGCGGACGGTCATGCTTCGGCGGCCTTCCGCCCCAACACCTTGCGCGCGAGCCGGCCGATCGTCGCCCGCTCCCCCGGCTTCAGCCCGAACGCGAGGAGTGCCACGGCGTATGCGAGCGTTCCGAGCCCGGCCGAGACCACGAGGTTCACGAACCACCTCGCCTCGGGAAGGATCGCGGTCGAGGCGGCCATCACGGCCGCGCCCACCACGGCGGCCGGGATCAGCCGCGCGAACTCGCCCTCGAACGGCCAGATCCGCAGGAACCGCCTGACGAGGTACAGCCGCGCGATCGCGCTGAACGTGAGCGTGCACGCCTGCGCGATCGCCGCCCCCTCGATCCCGAGCTCAGACGGGCCGGCGAGCGCGAACGCGACGCCGACGTCGATCGCGAACGCCGCCACGTACACGAGCAGGTCCCACCCGGTCCGGCCCGCCATGATCAGGATGAACCCGACGGTGCCGACCATGACCGGCACGATCATCCCGACCGCGAGGATCCGCAGCGCGGTCTCGCCTTCGACGAAGCCGTCGCCGAAGATCCGCAGCACCTCGCCCGGCATCACGAGGAGCACGAGCAGCACCGGGATCGTCGCGGCGAGCGTCCACCGCGTCACCTGCTTGTAGAGCTCGTCGAGCCGGTCGTGGCGGCCCTGGTAGTGCAGGTCGGCGACGAACGGACTGAACGTGAGCGACACGCTCGTGAGGAACAGGAACAGCGACTGCCCGGCTCGAAGCACCGCGCCGTAGATCCCGGTCACCGCCGCGCCCTCGGCCCCCTGCCCGCTCCACAGGACCGAGAGCACGAAGAAGTCGGACCAGAAGATCAGCTGGCTGAACAGCGTGGCCGGTGCCCGGAGTCCACCGAACCGCAGGAGCGCCCCGGTGCGCTCCTCCGGGATCCCCTGGTCCACCGCACCCGCGACCGACTCGGGGAACCTCCTCGATTCCTTGTGCCACCCGTACCATGCGATCACGAGCGCGAGCGCCCACGACACGCCGAACGCCCACGTCGCGACCGGCGCCGTCGTCGCGATCGCGGCCCACATCGCGAGCGTGAACGCGATCCAACCGATCGGCTGCCCGATCCACTGCGCGTAGAGCGTGAAACGCATGATCTTCAGCCCGCGCGTGGCGCCCAGGTACGTGAACGCGAGCGCCGCCAACGGGATCGTCACGGCCGCCGCCCGGAAGGCGGGCTCGGCGACGTCCGGCTGCCCGCTGAACGTGTCCGCGAGCCACGGGGCGAGCGCGAGCACGACGATCGCGAACGGGATCGAGACCGAGGCCGCGATGATGCCCGCCCGGAGCACGAGGCCACGCGAGCGCGCCGACTGCATCCGGCCGACGAGGATCGCGACGAGCCGGACGTTCGCGACGTCCATGCCGAACTTCGTGGCCGCCGCGGCGATGAACGCGAACTGCGTCGTGAGCGTGACGATGCCGAACCCCTCGTCGCCGAGGCGCCGGGTCATGATCACCTGCGCCGCGAACGTCGCGACCGCCCCGATAACGAGCCCGAGGACGTTCTGGCCCGTGTTGCCGAGGATCACCCGCTGGTCGCGCGCGTGGTCTCCCGTGCGGGGCGATGCGCCCAGCGCCTCGGTCTCCTCGGCGATGGTGGGCTCGTCCACGGGGGCGAGTATCCCAGCAGGCCTGCGCCCGACCCGGTAGCGTCCGCCGTTATCACACGATCGCGAAGGGGAGGTCCGGCCATGCCCGACGAGGAGCGGTACGAGCGGGGTCGCGCGAAGCTGAGCGAGGTGCACGGCGAGCGGGCGCTCGCCACGATCGAGTCGCTCGGCGACCTCGGCCGGCTGATCATCGAGACCGCGTACGGCGAGGTCTACTCCAGACCCGGGCTGTCGACCCGCGAGCGGCAGATCGCGGCGGTCGCTGCGCTCGTGGCTACCGGACGCTCGTCGCAGCTGCCGGTACACCTGCGCTCCTCGCTCCGGGCAGGGCTCACGGTCGACGAGCTCCGGGAGGTGCTGATCGAGACGGCCGTGATCGCCGGGTTCCCGCCGGCGATGAACGCGTGGTCGACGCTGAACACGATCGCCGGGAGCTCGGATGACTGAGGCGGACGTGCTCGCCGTTGCTCGGCGCTGGGCGGAGGCGTGGCGCGCTGCGTGGCGGACCCACGACGTGGAGCTGCTGCGGCCGTTCTACGCCGAGGACGTGGAGTTCCGGTCGCAGCCGTTCCGAGAGCCGCAGGCGCCCGCGGACTACGCCGCCTGGGCCTTCCAGGACGAGGCCGAGGCGAGGGTGTGGTTCGCCGAGCCGCGCGTCGTGGGAACGGACCGGGCCGCGGTCGAGTACTGGGGCGTGAGCATCCCTCGGCACGGCACCACGGAGACGATCGCGGGCGTGGCGCTGCTGCGGTTCGGACCCGACGGGCGCGTCGTCGAGCAGCGCGATTACTGGAACGCCGCCGAGGGGGCCGTCGAGCCGTACGAGGGCTGGGGATCGGGCGGCTGAACCGCTCCCTCGGCGGGAACCGTATCTTCCATCGGTGCGTCGAGGACTCGTTCGGTTCGCGCTTGTCCCACTGGCGATGGCGGTCGCCGCCTGCGCGTACGACCCCGGGCCGGCCCGTCCCGGGGTGACCGGCGTGTCCGGGATCACCGGGCCGACGGCAGCGACCGGGTCGACGGGATCCGAGTCGCCGCAGGCGACCGGGGCCACGCCGGTGGCGTTCGACCCGGCGGGGTGCCCGGTGGACGACCCGGCGTTCTGCCGGCGCGCCTCGGCCCTCGCGGACGCGCTCCTGCAGCACGACGGCGAGGCGGTCCTCCGGCTCAGCCTGTCTGAACGCTTCGACTGCGCCGGGCTCGACGACGAGATCTTCCCGCAGTGCGAGGACCGCAACGTGCTGCGGGGCTACGCCGTCGGGGACTACCAGGGCCACGTCTTCTACCTGTCGGACAACCGGTACCGGGGCTACCTCGGGTTCGTCGTCGAGGCGGTCGACGACGAGTTCACCGACGAGTTCGGCGGGTCGGAGCCCCAGATCGTCGGCGTATCGACGTGCGGGAGCGGCGACGGGGTCTCGCACCATCTCATCTACCTCGTCGGCCTCGGCGATCCGGACAGCACGATCCCGGGCGACCGGTTCCTCGGGACGTACGAGCTCGTGCAGCGGAACGGCGAGTGGGTGGTCGGCGTCAGCAACCTCGCCCTCTACACCGACTGGCAGCTCGAACTCGACGACCCGTTGTCGCAGATCGCGTGCGGCGACGTTCAGACCTGGGAGTCCTGACCGCCGATCGTCAGGACCAGAACGCGTCGACGGCCGCCTGGTCGTCGGCGAGCGCCCAGTACTCCGCCCAGCGCCCCTCCTCGTCGAGGAGCAAGGTCTCGGCCATCTCGACGTCGAGCTTGCGGTCGTCGCGCTCGGCGGTCACCCGCATGAATATCGAGGCACGTCCGTCGTCGGCGAGCATCTGCGTCGGCTCGACCTGGAGGCTGCCGTCGGTGAGCTCCCGCACCCGGTCGAAGTACGCCAGGACCTCGTCGATGCCCTCGTAGTCGCCGCTGAGGGGATGGTCGCCGCTCACGTGCCACCGGATGTCGGGCGCGAGGAAGGCCCGCATCGCCTCGCGGTCGCCCGCGTTGTACGTGGACAGCGCCTCCCGGATCCTCTGGATGTTCGGGTGCTCCGTCCCCATCGTCATGACGCCCCGACCCTACCCTTCGGCCGCCGGCCGTGGGCATCGGTCCGATGGGGGTACGGCGTTGTGCGAAGCACCCTGGTGGAACTCAGTCCGGGATCCTGAGCACGACGGAGGCACCGCCGCCCTCGGCGTTCGACACCTCCGCTCGGCCCCCGTGCGCCTCGGCCACGGCCCGGACGATGGCCAGGCCGAGGCCGGTGCCCCCCTCGGGCCTCGACCGCCCGAGGTCGGGCCGGGCGAACGGCTCGAACGCGACCGGCAGGAAACCCTCGGGGAACCCCGGCCCCGAGTCGCGGACCTCGAGGCGGAGGGCTCCGTTCTCGCGGGCGGCCCGCACGGTGACGGTCCCCCTGGGCGGCGTCTGCCGGATCGCGTTGTCGACGAGGTTGCCGAGCGCCTGACGGATCCGAACGGCGTCGAGCTCGGCGCGCAGCTCAACGTCCACCGCGACCTCGATCGTCACGTCGCGCTCGGCGGCCCGAACGGCGAACGCCGACACCGCCGAGCCCACCACCTCGCCGACCCCGACGCGTTCGCGCCGAACCGGTAGGCGGCCGCGGTCCGCCCGGGCGAGGACGAGGAGGTCCTCGGCGAGCCGCGACAGCCGGTCGGTCTCCTCGGCGGCACTCGCGAGCGCTCGTTCCAGCTCGTCCACCGTCCTGGACCGGCGGAGCGCGAGGTCGATCTCGGCCTTGAGGTTCGACAGCGGGGTCCGGAGCTCGTGGCTCGCGTCGTCGACGAACCGGCGCTCGCGTTCGATCGCCTCCTCGAGGCGTTCGAGCATCGCGTTCAGGGTCTCGCCGAGCCTCGCGAGCTCGTCCCCGGTGTCGGGGACGGGGAGGCGTCGCCCAGGCTCGGAGGCCGAGATGGCCGACGCCTCGGCCCGCATCGACTCCACCGGTCGAAGGGCGGCGCCGACGACGAGCCAGATCACGCCGACGGCCGCGGCGAGCGCCACGGGGCCGCCGATCGCCATCGCCGCCGCGAGCCGCGCGAGCGCCTCGTTCCGATCGTCGAGCGACGCGCCGACCAACAGGATCCGTCCATCGCCGCCGGTCACCACGAGGATCCGCGCCGGGATCGTCTCGCCCTCGCTCGTGCGGACGTTGGCGTCGACGAACGTCGGCGCCGACCCGACCGTCAGGGGCTCGGTCACGAGCGGCGCATCACCGATCCCCCCGGAGGAGGCGAGGACGCTCCCGTCGGGATCGATCACCTGCGCGAACGCCTCGTCGGACTCGATCAGGGTCGGCGACGCCGGCGCCAGGAGCGCGCCGTCCGCCCCGAGGAGCGTGTCCGCCCTCGACCGGAGCCCGACGTCGACGGCGTGCACCAGATCGGAACGCAGGCGGAGGTAGAGGAACGCACCCGCCGCGGCGAGCACGATCGCGATCATCAAGGCGGACACGAGCGTGAGCCTCGTCCGGATCGGCAGGCTCATGCCGCCGGCTCCGAGCGCAACCGGTACCCGGACCCGCGCACGGTCTCGATCGAGTCGCGCCCGAACGGGCGGTCGACCTTGTTCCGTAGGTACCGGACGTAGACGTCGACGACGTTGGAGTCGCCCTCGTACGCGAAGTCCCACACGTGCTCGATCAGCCGCGTGCGGGTGAGGACCTCGCCGGGATGTCGCATGAAGAACTCGAGCAGCGCGTACTCCTTGGCGGTGAGCTCGATCGCCTGGCCGTCGCGCGCGACGCTGCGGGCCGCCGGGTCGAGGCTGAGATCGCCGACGCGGAGGACCGAGGGCCGTTCGGTCGCGCCGCGGCGGATCAGCGCGCGCAGGCGCGCGAGCAGCTCGGCGAGCGAGAACGGCTTCGTGAGGTAGTCGTCGGCGCCGGCGTCGAGCCCGGCCACGCGGTCGCGGACGGCGTCGCGAGCGGTGAGCATGAGGACCGGCGTCCACCGACCGCGCTCGCGGAGGCCTCTGCACACCGCGAAGCCGTCCACGTCCGGCAGCATGAGGTCGAGGACGATCGCGTCGTACGGGTGCTCGGTCCCGAGCCACACGGCCTCCTCGCCACTCCCGGTGACGTCGACCGCGTAGCCCTCCTCCTCGAGCGCGCGCTTGAGGAGGCCGGCCATCTTGACCTCGTCCTCGACCACCAGCAGGCGCATCCCGGCCTCCACGAGGAGCGTAGGCCCATCCGATGAGAGCCGGATGAGAGGTCAGTGCACCCAGGGCACGAGCCGCCACCAGACGCGCGTTCGGTACGCCGCGTAACCGGGATACCGCTCCTCGAGGAGCCGCTCCTCGAACCGGGACTTGAGCTCGAACGTCGCGCCAAGGAACGCGGTCGGCAGGAGGGCGAGCGGCGACAGCACCAGCGACCAGCCGATTCCCCAGGAGGACGAACCCGCCGTAGATCGGATGCCGCACGAGCCGGTAGGCACCGCTTTCCTGCAGGGTCGAGCCTTCGGACGGCTTCGGGTAGGGCGTCAGCGAGGGGCCGAGCGACACGACGCCCGCCACGAGCAGCGCGGTCCCGGCGACGCCGAGCGCCCATCCGATCGCGGTGACCGCCATTCGCGCGGCGTCGGGCCAGTCCGGTCCGAGGATCCCGATCGCGACGATCGCGACGAAGCAGGCGGACTGCGCAACCACCCATCCCTCGCCACGAGGACCGAGCGAGGGGATCCGTTCACCCGTCACCGCCGAACCGTACGCCTCGGCGAGCGGAGGATCCCTAGGGGACACCCGCCCGTCGCGGAGCGCCCTCCACCGGTTCGGGCGCGTGCCAGACGGCCTCGACGTTGTTGCCGTGGAGGTCGTTCACGAACGCGGCGTAGTACCGCTCGGAGTACTGCGTCCAGACACCCGGCTCGCCGCGCACCGAGGCGCCGTTCGCGACCGCGGCCTCGAAGAACGCGTCGACCGCACCGCGCCCCTCGGCGTCGAACGCGACATGCGCTGCCGTGGTCACCGGGCTCCCCTGGGCGATCACGAAGTCGTCCAGGTCCTCGGCCCCGTAGCTCACGCCGTCCTCCTGGACGTGGAGCTCCACGAACTCGAGCGGCGCGAGCGCGGCCGTGTACAGCCGACGACACGCATCGAGATCCTCCACCACGAACAGCACGTGGTCGACGATGATCCGCCGAACGGTCACACCGCCGACTGTAGTCGCCTCAGGATCAGAACGCCGCGCGGTTCTCGGTCAGGGCGTTCAGCCCGGAGGTCGTCGCGCCCAGCAGGCCGAGCAGCAGACCGGCGACCGGGGCGCCGGCGAACCAGAGTGCGAGCGTCGCGAGGATGAACAGGTCGAGCTCGATCGACAGACGGATCGGCATCGAGACCGGATACCGCGCCTTCGGCGCGACGAACAGCCCCCACACGACCGCGGCGACCGCCGGCGCCCCGAGACCGAGCAGCCACGCGGTCGCCCCCTCGCCGACCGTGAACCCCCAGTAGGCGAGACCCACCAGGAGCCCGAGCTCGCAAAGGAACCGGATCACCAGGATCGTCACGCGCAGGCCGTCCACGGGCCGACGGTACCCCGAGCGACGGCTCGGGTGCTTCGTCGTTGCGGCGTGTCGAGGCCCGGTGGTACAACTCCACTGCCCGGGCGCGGGAGCCCGGGTGGTACGGGGTGCAGCGAAGACCGGTTGGAATCCGGCACTGTCCCGCAACCGTGAAGCCCCTTCCGGGGACGAGTCGGGTCGCCTCCCCCGTGCCGCAGACGACGGTCCTCGACGGAAGGGCGGTTTGTGGGCGCGAGAAGGAAGTCGCAGCCCTCCTTCCAGAGGAAGGAGGGCAGATGGGCAGACCTCGCACCATCCTCGTTGCGTTCGGGCTCGCGCTGGCGCTTGCGGCGTGCGGCTCGTACGGCGGTTCGGATCCGGCGGCAACCGGCGACACCGCCGACACCGGGGGCTCGCCCTCACCGGAGGCGGCTAGGTTCCCCGTCACGGTCGAGGGCACGAACGGCAGCATCACGATCGACGCGCAACCCAAGCGGATCGTCTCGCTGTCGCCGACGGCCACCGAGGACCTGTTCGCGATCGGCGCCGGCGACCAGGTGATCGCGGTCGACGACCAGTCGGACTTCCCGCCCGAGGCGCCGACGACGGACCTCTCCGGGTTCGAGCCGAACGTCGAGGCGATCGCCGGATACCGGCCGGACCTGGTCGTGTTCGCCACCGAGCCCGGTGACCTCGGCGCCTCCCTGGAGGCGCTCGGGATCACCGCCCTGCAGCTCGACGCCGCGCCGACGCTCGAGGTCGCGTTCGACCAGATCGAGCAGCTGGGCGTCGCGACCGGGCACGCGGCCGAGGCCGAGACGGTCGTCGCCGATCTGCGGGCGCAGGTCGACGTGCTCGTCGAGCGGGCGGTTCCCTCGGCGGCCCTGTCCTTCTACTTCGAGCTCGACGACACCTTCTACTCGGTCACCTCGAAGACGTTCATCGGGCAGCTGTTCGACCTGCTCGGGCTCGAGAACATCGCGGACGCGGCCGGCAAGGAGAGCGGCGGCTACCCGCAGCTGTCCGCCGAGTACATCATCGAGTCCGACCCGGACCTGATCTTCCTCGCGGACACCGAGTGCTGCGGCCAGACACCCGACACCGTGGCCGAGCGGCCGGGCTGGGACGAGATCGCCGCAGTGAGCAACGGCGGCGTCGTGCCGCTCGACGAGGACGTCGCGCAGCGGTGGGGGCCCAGGGTCATCGATCTGCTGAACGAGATCGCGAGCGCCGCCGAGTCGGCGGAGGCAAACGCGGCGTGAGCGTTCGAACGGTGATCGCGAGCCGGCGCAGCCGCGCGTTCGTCGTGGGCTTCGCCGTGCTGATCGCGTCGATCCTGGCGGGCCTCCTCGTGGGGCCCGTCCGGATCGGCGCCGCGAACGTCTTCCGCTGGCTCGTCACGTTCGGGCAGACGCCGTCCGGGATGTCCGAACAGGAGGCGCTGATCCTCGCGGAGCTGCGGCTCCCGCGCGTCATCGTCGCCGGGCTGGTCGGCGCCTCGCTCGCCGCATCCGGCGCCGCGTACCAGGCGGTGTTCCGCAACCCGCTCGCCGACCCGTACCTGCTCGGCGCCGCGGCCGGGGCGGGGCTCGGCGCCACGATCGCGGTCGCGTACGGTCCGACCGGGGCGATCGACGTCACGGTCCCGATGGCGGCGTTCGTCGGCGCGCTCGTGGGCGTGGGACTCGCGTACGGGCTCGGCCGTTCGAACGTCGGGGGCCGAGGGGCGACGAGCCTCGTGCTCGCCGGCGTCGCGGTCGCCTCGTTCCTCACCGCGGTGCAGA
>DASUQI010000046.1:0-13882 GCA_036280655.1 Actinomycetota bacterium | reverse complement strand
GGAGTTCGAGCACGCCGAGCCGGAGCTGGCCTCCTTCGGTCGGGAGCGGATGCAGGGCCGGATCGTGTACCAGGCGACGCTGCGGCTCGACGGCGGACCACGCGTGCACCCGGTCTCTCCGTGGATCGCGGCGGGGCTGCTCTGCGTCTCGTTCCGCGACACGAGCGTGAAGCTGCGCGAGGTAGAGCACGACGCGCGCTACGCGTTGCACACGGCGCAGCCGTGGGAGGACCACGGTGGTGACTTCGGCGAGTTCATGGCGCGCGGGAAGCTCGAATTGATCGACGCGACGCATCCCGCGCTGATCGCGCGCCCGGGCCGGCCTCCCTACGGACTCGTCCACTACGCGTGCTCGATCGACGAGGCGGTGGTGACCGAGTACTCGGATGACGAGATGCCCGTCTATCGACGCTGGAAGCCGCCTGCGGTACCGTCGTCGCCATGAGCGAGTTCGGCGACATCGGCGGAGCAGAGCACTACGGCGGCGTCCCCGTCGCGGGACAGGGCGCCTCTGCCGCGCACCGCAGGTCAGACGAGCTGCGCAGCGATCTCGCACGCCCCCGCCGGCCTCGACGCCGGTGGTGACGGTACTGGCGTCGCCGCGATGAGCCCGTCACCCGGACGCACGATGGCGACTATGCGCGCCAGGGGGATGGGAAGATGAACGTCGAGCAGCTTCCACATCCTCCGCTCTGGGGCCCGGGCGCGATCGGGACCGGCCCGTGACGAGACGGCGGGTGAGCCGGGTCTCTCGGTAGACGGGACCGGCCGCTCAGATCGTCTCGAGGAAGTCCACGACCGACTGCCGGAACTTGTCGGCGACCGCCACCGGCGCGTACGCGAGGATGTTCGTCCCGTGCTCGCCGGTGTCGAGCCGGACGATCTCGGAGGGTGGCGGAGCGGTCTCGAACTCGTCGAGAGTGGCGGCGGCCTCGCCGTCCGCGTCGCCGGAGATGAACAGCTTCGGCACGCGCACGTCCGCCACCTGTTCGGAGAGCGGGACGCCGTTGTAGAGGTCGACGCCGGCCACCCAGATGAGCCCGTCCGCGTCGAGCCCCTCGCTCAGGGCGTAGAGCGACTCCATCGCGCCCTGGCTCGCGCCGCCGACGACCACGCGCTCGGCGCCCTCGCCGCGAAGGAAGTCGGCGAGGAACGCGAGGTCCCTCCACCCGTCGCCGTCGTCGGTCCCGCTCGAGCAGCCGAGCTCGCCGCCGGGACAGCTCCCCCGCCGATCGTACGTCAGCACGAGGTAGCCCTGCTTCGCGAGCTGCCCAGCGAACTCGAACCACTGCGACTGGTCGCCGGCACCCATGTGATCGAGGATCACACCCACCTCGCCGGAACCGAACAGCCTGCCCGCGATCCGGACCCCCTCGGCCGCCCGGACCTTCACCGGCTCGGACATCGCGATGAGTTCCTCGCGGCTGAACGCCGGGAAGCTCGAGACCTCGGCGGCCTCGAAAGGGGTGGCCTCGGGCGAGGCCGAGGAGGACGCCGTGGCGCCGATTGCCGACGCCGGCGGTTCCTCATCCGTGCCGCCGCACGCCCCCGTGACGAGCGCCAGCGCGGCGATCGTCAGCCAGACCTTCCGCATACAGAAGGGGATACGCCGACGGATCCGCGAGGGGTTGGTCCAAGGGCCCCATTGCCCGCCCCCCGTCGCCTCTGCCAGCATCGACCCCGTGGGTACCGAGCAGCGGGTCGCGAGGTCCGAGCTCGAGGAGGCGCGCCGGACGCTCGTCGACAACGTCCGCGGGCTGACGCTCGAGGAGGCGCTGGACGCCGGCGGCGGCTACCGGTCGGTCCTCGGCCTGCTGAAGCACACGGCCGGTTGGAGCGAGGTCTACCACTCGTTCGCGTTCGACGCCGAGCCGCACCACTGGGACGACGCCGACTGGCCGCGCGGCCTGCGCGAACGCATCGAGCCGTCGCCAGAATACGTCGACGAGGTCCTGGCGTGGTTCGAGCGTGGCGCCGAACGGTGGCTCGCCTCGGTCGACGACGCGGCCGACCTCGACGAGCCGAGGCCGGTGCACTGGGGCGAACGGCACCCGCTCCGCGAGATCGTCGCGATGGTGGCCGGTCACTGGACGTACCACGCCGGAGAGATCAACGCGATCCTCGCGATCCGCCGCGGCGAGGCCTGGGAAGTCGGCGAGGCGGTCGAGGAGAACCACATCTCGACCGTCGGCCGCAGCGTCCGCCGGGAGTGGATCTCGGACGAGGACGCGAAGCGGCACGAGGAACGGTTGCGAACCCTTGCGAGGGAACGCGAACGGAACGAACCCTAGGAGGCCGCGTCCATCAGCGACAGCAACTTCGTCGTCGTGTTCCAGTTCCGCACAGTCACGCTCTGGTAGGTCGGCGACACGACGAACCTGTTCAGCCGGCTCGCGGTCGCCCTGGCGGTGAGCCTCGAGAAGTAGAGGACGCCGGTCCCCGCCCAGATCCTGTCGACGGCCGGGTTCGTCTCCACCTTTGACACCACGCGCTTCGCCGAGAGTGGCTCCTTCAGGAAGAGCACGTCGTACCGGTACTTCGCCGGCTGCGCGCCGAACCCCTTCGGCCTCCGGCCGACGATCGCGCGCATCTGCGTTCGGCTCCGCACGACCACGGTCGGGACGTAGTCGAACGCGTCGGCGAGCATCGCCTCGATCCGGTCGGTCAAGGCGTGCGACGAAGCACCGGACGAGGAGAACAGCACGTTGCCGCTCTGGATGTAGGTGGCCACGTCCCCGAATCCGTCCGCCTCGAACGCGGCCTTGAGCTCGGGCATCCTGATCAGGTTCTTGCCGCCGACGTTGATCCCGCGGAGCAGGGCGACGTAGAGGGCCATGGGGGATGTATAGCAGCGGGCTCCGGCGCTCGTGCCCGCCGCCTATCATCGGCCGATGGACCGAACGGCGATCGACGAGCTCTACCGCTTCACCGACTACAGCTGGCGCGAGTACGAGGAGCTCATCCGGCCCCTCGGCGACGAGCTGCTGACGCGGCCGGCGCCCGGGTCGGGCTGGCCGGCCCTCCGCGATGCGCTCACGCACACGAACTGGGCGTACGTCCGCTGGCTGGCGGATCCGAACGCGACGACCGACGAGCCGGTCGAGACCGTCCAGACCTGGGACGAGCTCGACGCGTACCGGAAGCAGCTTCGCGACGACTTCCGCGCCTCGGTCGACGCACTCGACGACGAGGCGCTGGCGGTCGTGCGCGAGATGAACGTCGACGGCGCGACGATGCGCTACAGCCGGGTGGACATCTTCGTGCACGTCCTGCTCCACGAGCGCCAGCACCACGGCGACCTCAACACGCTGCTGTACCAGCACGGGATCGAGGTGCCGATCGTCGAGTACCGGTTCTCGCTGCCGGATCGCGGCGTCTAGGGCATCGACCCCGAGCCCGTCTAGACCGTGACCACGATCTTGCCGGCCGGGTGACCCTCGGCGAGGTATCGGACCGCGTCGGCCGCCTCGACCAGGTCGAACGTCCGATCGACCACCGGCGTGACCGAGCCGGCCTCGATGAGCTCGGAGACCGCCTGCAGGTCTTCCTTCGTCGTCTTCGCGGTGAACCCGCCCAGTTTCTGTCCGACGAACATCGAAACGATCGGCCCGCGGAAGATCCCCTTGAAGAAGCCGCCGGTCCATTTCCCGCCGCCGTCGCCCCCGACGATCACGAGCGTGCCCTTCGGCGTGAGCGCCCGGCGAAGCTCCCGCAGCGGGCGTCGCCCCGCGGTGTCGACGATCACGTCCCAGGCTCGCGAACCGTCCGTGAACCTCTCGCGCGTGTAGTCGATCACGTCGTCCGCGCCGATCGAGCGCACGAGGTCGAGCTTCGACGTGCTCGCCACGCCGGTGACCGTCGCCCCCATCGCCTTGGCGATCTGCACCGTGAAGGTCCCCACACCGCCGGCGGCGCCGATCACCAGCACACGCGCTCCGGGCTGCACCTTCGCGCGGTCGCGGAGGGCCTGAAGCGCCGTGACCCCGGACACCGGCACCGCCGCCGCCTGCTCGAACGACAGGCGCGAGGGCTTGCGAACCAGCTTGTCCTCCGGCGCGGCCGTGAGCTCGGCGAACGAGCCGCGCTGGGACTCGCCCATCACCTCGTCGCCGGGCCGCAACTCGGTAACCTTCGCGCCGACGGCCTCGACCGTCCCCGCGACGTCCCATCCGCGGATCCGGACCTTCGGCCGCGTGAATCCCAGCACCGGTCGGGCCATGTACGGCTTGCCGGCCATGATGTGCCACACATCGGGGCCGGCACCCGCCGCCCGAACCCGGATCAGCACGTCGTGCTCCCCGACCTGCGGGTCCTCGACGTCCCGGAAGTCGAGCACGTCCGCCTCGCCATATCGATCCTGCACGATCGCCTTCATGGTCACTCCCTTCACCGTAGCGGTGTACGCCGTACACCTTCCTGGCCACCCTAGGGTGTACGGCGTACACTTGTCAAGCCCGACAGCCGAAGGGCCGTGGTCTCGGGCTCGGACCAGGGGGTGGGATGGCGACGAAGATCGAGGAGGCCGCGCGGGCCCGCGAGCCGCTGACCAGGGAGCGGATCCTGCGCGCCGCCGTCGCCCTGGCCGACGAGGGCGGCGCCGAGTCCATCAGCATGCGCCGGCTCGCGCAGGAGCTCGGCGTCGTGCCGATGGCGCTCTACAAGCACGTGGGGAACAAGGACGAGCTCCTCGACGGGATGGTCGACGTGGTCGTGGCCGAGATCGACGCCCCGATCGAGGACGCGGACTGGAAGGCGACGATGCGCGAGCGCATCCTCTCCGCCCGCCGCGCGTTGCTCCGCCACCCCTGGGCGTCGAGCGTGCTCGAGTCCCGCGGGGAGCCCACGCCCACCGTGATCGCCTACATCGACTCGATGATGGGCGTGTTCCTCGAGGGCGGCTTCTCGATCGACCTGATGCACCACGCGATGCACGTGATGGGCAGCCGGATCCTCGGCTTCTCGCAGGAGCTGTTCGACGACGCGGCCAGCATGCCCGAGGAGGAGGCGGCCGAGGTCTGGACGCAGCTGGCCGACGTCTACCCCAACATCGCCAAGCTGATCCCGGTCGCCATCGGCACCCACGAGGGGCCCGCGGTCGGGGTAGGGTGCGACACGCAGTTCGAGTTCGAGTTCGGCCTCGACCTCGTGCTGGACGGCCTCGAGCGGCTACGGGCGAAGGGCTGAGGCGGCGCGCGCGGTTTCGCTCGGCACGATGTTCTTGTTGTGGTGGAAGACGTTGTCAGGGTCGTACGTGGCCTTGATCTCGGCGAGCCGTCGGTAGGTGTCGTCGCCGTAGGACTCGCGGATGCGGCTCGCGTCGTCGTCGGCGTCGAGGAAATTGACGTAGACGCCGGCGCGGTGGGGACGGAGCTCTTCGAGGAACCCCCGTGCCCACGCCGCCTCGGCCGCGGCAACTTCGTCGTTCTGCTCGGGAAGCGATACCCCTTCGATCACGATGTTGTACTCCGCGTCGCGACCCGGGTAGGCGGCGGCGTCGCGGGGAACCCTGGCCACCGCGCCACCCATGTGGAACATCACGACCATCGACCGCGGCGAGGTGGCCTTGTATGCGTGCTCGGCAACGATCCTGATGACCTCGTCCGACAAGCCCGTGAGGTTCGTGGACTTCCAGGAGTAGCGCCAGCCGTGCGGGACGGTGTCATCGATGCCCCGCTGATGGTCGACGTACGGCGTCGGGCCGACGAGGTCCACGAGCGGGGTCCCGAACTCGCGGAGCGGACGGATCGCTCGCTCGCCTTCGTCGACGGGCCCGGCGTAACAGCTCGCCACGGCGATCGCCGGCCGGAAGTGCAGTTCCTCGTCGACGTCAGGCCACGGCGGGATCGTGCCGAGCCGGATGAGATTGCCGAGCTCGTCCGGCGCGTGACCGACGAACTCGCGGTAGAAGGCCACGACGTCGGTGGTGTCCTCGGCGGCCCAGAACACCGGCCCGGCCACGACCACCGGGCCGACGGAGTGCAACCTGAACCGGAACGAGCTGACGACCCCGAAGTTCCCTCCACCGCCTCGGAGCGCCCAGAACAGATCGGGGTGGTCGTGAACCGATGCGCGGATGACGTCGCCGTCGGCCGTGATGACCTCGGCCTCCGCCATGTTGTCGACGGTGAGTCCGTACTTGCGCATCAGCCAGCCGATGCCGCCCCCGACACTGACGCCGCCGACCCCCGTGTGGCTCACGATGCCGCCGGTGGTGGCGAGGCCGTGCGTCTGCGTCTCGTGGTCGACGTCGCCCCACAGCGCGCCACCCTGCACCCACGCCGTTCGGGTCGCGCGATCGACCGACACGGCCCGCATCGCCGAGAGGTCGACGACTAGGCCGTCGTCGCACACACCGGTGCCGGCGACGTTGTGCCCGCCGCCGCGGACCGCGATCTCGAGGTCCTGGGCTCGGGCGAAGCGCACGGCCGCCGCGGCGTCGGCGGCCCCGGTGCACCGGGCGATCACGCGAGGCCTGCGGTCGACGGAACCGTTCCACACGGCCCGGGCGGCGTCGTAGTCGGGATGGTCGACGGTGATCAATGCGCCTCGGAACCCGTCGATCTGCATCTTGGCCACCTCCTCGCTCCGTGAACCGGCATCGCACCACCGCGGGCAGGTGGGCGTGAAGTTCAGGATCTGGACTTCACAGGCGCTTGGAGGGGGGCGAGACTGGCCCCATGCGTACCTACGGCCAGTACTGCCCGATCGCCCGCGGCGCCGAGGTCTTCGCCGAACGCTGGACGCCGCTGATCGTGCGGAATCTGTACCTCGGTTGTGCAACGTTCGGCGAGATCCTCGAGGGCGCGCCCGGGCTCCCGCGCACGATGCTCTCGCAGCGGTTGAAGCAGCTCGAGCGGCTCGGGGTCGTCGAGTCGACACCCAAACCGGGCGGGCGGGGCCACACCTACAAGCTCACGCCCTCCGGTCAGGAGCTCTACCGCGTCTGTGAGTCGCTCGGCGAGTGGGGCGCCCGATGGCTGGAGATCGCCCCCGAGAACCTCGACCCGTTCGTGGCCCTGTGGTCGATGTGCCTTCGGCTGCGCCGGGACCGCCTGCCGGACCGGCGCGTCGTCATCCGTTTCGACTTCTCCGGTCATGGCTCCCGCGAGCGGTACTGGCTGCTGATCGAGCACCGGGAGACCGAGATCTGCAAGGAATACCCCGGCCTCGATGAGGACCTGTTCGTCACGGCGGAGGCGGAGGCCTTCGTCAAGTGGCACGCCGGTCAGCTCAGCTGGACCGAGGCCACGCGCGACGACCGGATCGACGTTGCTGGTCCGGCGCAGCTCGCCAGGGCGTTCCCGACCTGGAACGCACGGAGCGCGTTCGCGCACATCCGGCCGGTCGCGGGATTGCCGCCCCAGCGAGATATCACGGTTCCGTGATATCGTCCTCGGACGGTGAGTCCGAGCGCCAGCCAACAGCGATCCCCGACCCGGCCCAGGAGGACGGAGCGACTCGACCTCGTCCAGCTGTGGGCGCTCGGGCAGTCGATCGACCGGCTCGTCCAGGACGAGCTCCGGCGGCGGGGGGCCTCGGGGACGCTGCTCGCCGTGCTGGCGGCCGCCTCGCCCGGTCCGATGACCACGAGCGAGCTCGCCGACCTGCTCGGACAGGCGTTCATGACGACCTCGGACCAGGTGGATCGGCTCGAGGGCCGCCGCGAGGTCCGGCGGGTCCCGAACCCTGCCGATGGGCGGTCGAGGCTGATCGAGGTCACGCCGCGCGGACACCGGCGGCTGCGGGCCTCGGGTCCGCACATCCGGATGCTGGCGAACGCCATCGCCGAGCGCCTCGAAACGGGCCTGCCGGCCGTGCGCGCCGCGCTCGAGGACCTCCGGCGCGCCATCGACCTCACCGCCGCGGACCTGGAGGTCGGGGCGTGAGACGGGTGGTGGCGTTCGCTGCCGCGACGCTCTTCGCGTGTTCAGGTGCGGGGGAACCGACGCCGCAACCTCCCGGCGCGTCCTCGCCCGCCGCGACGTCACCCTCCCCGAGCCCGAACGCGGACGCCGTCCACGAGTTCCTGGGCAGCGCGCCCCTCGAACCCGGCGTCACGACGTACTCGCTGTTCGCGCCGGCGTTCACGTTCGTCGTGCCGGAGGGCTGGGAGGGGGGGCACGCCCACGCCGACTACTTCGACGTCTGGAACGGCACCGACCTCGTCGTCGGGTTCGGACGACCGAGCGCGGTCCCGGGCCCCGACGGCAGGATCGACATCGAGACGCTGAGCCCTCGAGCCGCGCTCCGGGCGATGGCGAGGATCGTCGACGACCCGAGCCCGATCACCGAGACCGAGGTCGACGGCCACCCCGCCTTCGAGATGTCGCTCTCGGTCGATCGCCGCGCCGGGCTTCTCCGCTTCGAGGCGGGGGTCCTGCACGTCGAACCCCCGTGGCGCCAGCGGGCGATCGCGTTTGACGTGCGCGGGATCCTGCTGGTCTTCCTGCTCCAGACCAAGCTGCCGGACGACGACGCGCTCGACACGCCCGTGCTCTCCTCGGTGCAGTTCGAGGCCTAGGGACCTGCCCTAGTGCCCCCCTCCGTTTGCCCCAGCCTGACACCGGGCAAGGCTCGACCGTGCAGGCATTCGTCGAAACGGTGATCGAGTGGCTCGAGCCCGCCTACGACACCGCGGGCTACGCGCTCGTGGCCGGCGCGATGTTCCTCGAGTCGGGGCTCCTGCTCGGGGTCGTCGTCCCGGGGGACGTGATCCTCGCGATGGCCGGCGTCTACGTGAGCCGCGGCGAGCTGTCGTTCCCGGTCGTCGTCGGGCTCGCGGTACTGGGGACGACGGCCGGCGAGATCACGGGGTACTGGCTCGGACGCCGCTTCGGGCAGTCGATCATCGATCGCCTCCCGTTCTCCAACCGCCTGCGTCCGAGGGTCGACAAGGCCGCCGAGGCGCTCCGGAGGAACTCGGGCAAGGCGATCGTCATCGGCCGGTTCGCGACCGGGGCCGGTGGCACGTTTCCGTTCGCGGCCGGCACCGCCGAGATCCCGTTCGGCCGGTTCCTGCTCTTCGCGGTCCCGACGATCCTGGTGTGGGCGACCGCGCTGGTGCTGCTCGGCACGCTCGTCGGCGACCACGTCGAGACGCTCGACCGCATCGTCTCCACGTTCGGGTGGGCCGTGCTCGCGGCGATCGCCCTCGCGATCGCCGGCCGGATCGTCTGGAAGCGGGTGCGAGCGGCTCGCTGAGCCGTGACCGTGCCATGATGGCGGGCCCACGAGCGGCCGCGAGGTCCCCATGGAGAAGCCGAAGAGCGTCGAGTCGTACTTCGATTCCCTGCCACCGGAGCAGCGCAAGCCGCTCCAGAAGCTGCGCGAGACGATCGCGTCGGCGGCCCCCGAGGCCGAGGAGGGGATCACCTACAGCATGCCCGGGTTCCTGATCGGCGGGAAGGGATTCGTCGGCTACATGGCGTTCAAGGACCACTACAGCTTCTTCCCGATGAGCCCGAAGGCGATCGACGCGCACCGGAAGCAGCTCGGCGAGCGCGTGACGGGCAAGGGGACGATCAGCTTCGACTACGGCGAGCGGTTCCCTGTCACGCTCGTCAAGAAGGTCGTCCGAACCCGACTGGCGGAGGCCACCTCGCGACGGAAGTGATCCCGCGGCGCCGGCGGGCGCTCACATCTTGCGTCGGAGCGGCTTCGTCAGTCCCTCGATCGCCCGTCGTGCGACCGAGCGATCCTTCCAGCGTCCGGGCGCGATCTCCTCGCTTCGCCGGACGTCCTCGTCGAACTGGGCGTCGAGGTCCTGCACGAGGCTCGGATCGAGGACCACCAGGTTGATCTCCTCGTCGAGCTCGGTCGAGCGCGCGTTGAAGTTCGCCGACCCGAGGCTCGCGACCTGGCCGTCCACGGTCATGACCTTCGCGTGCAGCATCGAGGGCTGGAAGTGCCAGATCCGGACCCCGTGCTCGAGGAGCCGTTCGTAGACGGATTGACCGGCGATCTGCACGAACCGCTTGTCGCCGTGCGGACCCGGCAGCAAGATCTCGACCGACACCCCTCGGTCGGCCGCGGCGCAGATACGGTCGGCCAGGTCCTCGTCGGGCACGAAGTACGCCGTCGTGATCCGGATGCGCTCTCGCGCGAGCTGGAGGAGCGCTACGAGAAGGGTGGACAGGTCGCTCGCGCCCATCTCCGAAGCCCCCCGGACGCACTGGATCACGGCGTGGCCCGGCTTCGGCTGGTCCGGGAACCGGTCCACGCGCGGATCGAACAGTTCGGGATCCGTCTCGATCCAGTTGTCGAGGAACGCGGCCCGGAGACCGTCGACGGCGGGACCGCGGACGCGAAAGTGGGTGTCGCGCCACTCCGTCTCGTCACGCGCGTCGCCCTTCCACTCGTCGGCGATGCCCACCCCGCCGGTGAAGCCCGTCGCCTCGTCGCAGATCAGGACCTTCCGGTGGGTCCGGTGATTGACCTTCGTCGGCTGCAGCCGGTGCAGGGGACGGAACCAGCGGACCCGAACCCCCGCGTCCTCCATCATCTCGATGAGGTCCCGATCGAGGCCGTGCGCGCCCCACGAGTCGAGCAGGACGCGGACCCGGACATCCGAACGAGCCCGCTCGGACAGCGCCTCGGCGAACCGGGTACCGATCTCGCCGCGCCAGTACACGAACGTGAGGAAGTCGATCGTGTGCTCCGCATCGGTGATCGCCTCGAGCATCGCCGGGAAGATCCGGTCGCCGTTCGTGAGCACGTCGACCCGGTTGCCCTCGGTCGCCGGGACCCCGATCATCCCTTCGAGCGCGCGACGGAACTCGTCGAGCCGATCGGACGACGACCGCTGCTCGGACCCACGTAGGGTCGCGCTCACGACGTCACGAGGTGGCCGGGACGGGGGAGGTCGGCTCGGCCTTCGGCGCCTCCGCGTCGGTCGCCGCGGCGCGCTTGGGGGCCGGCACGCCCGCGCGAACGGATTCGAGCTGGGCCGCGAGTGCGACGCCGTAGAGGAGGGCGATCGAGGTCAGCAGCGTCCACAGGAGCAGCGCCACGAACCCCGCCAGCGGCCCGTACGTCTCGCCGAGGGTGGAACCGAGCTCGATGATCGCGCTCAACACGAGCGATACGATCAGGACCAGGGTGACCGACAGCAGCGCACCGATCGACAGCCAGGACCAGCCCGGCTGGTGGCGGCGCGGGCTCCACCGGAAGATGCAGGCGGTGGCTCCGGTCAAGAGACCGAACGCCAGCGGCCACCGGACGACGCTCCAGACGTCGCGAGCGGCCTGTCCCTCGAACGCCGCCCCGAGGCCGCGGCCGAGGGTCATCGCGACGAATGCCGCGGCGGCGAGGAGCCCGGCGCTGATCGTCAGCAGGAACGCCCGGCCGTACTTCCGGAGCGTCGGTCGATCCTCCTCGATCCCGTAGATCCGGTTCATCGCGCGCTCGATCTGACCCAGCAGCGTCGTCCCGGTGATGATCGCGCCGATCGTGCCGAGCGTCAGCGCGAGCGAGCGGTGCTGCGCCCCGGCCTCGTGCGCCTGCTTCACGGCATCGGTGAGGACGACGCCGGCCGGCCCGGGGAAGACGTCCCGAACCATCCCGACGATCGCGTCGCTGATGCGCCCCTCACCGATCGCGCTCGCGAGTCCGACGAGCGCGATGAGTCCCTGCACGAGGATCAACGCGGTCGCGAAGGCCATCGAACGCGCGTGGCTGAAGCCGTCGGACGCGCGGAATCGCTGGAACGCGTCTCGAACCAGGTGCCGGAACCCCGTTCGCTCGATGAGCTCCTTGGCGTCGGAACCGGTCAGGTTCCAGGTCTCGGGGACGGGGTTCGCCGTGCTCATGCCGCAGCCTCCTCGGGAACGCAGACCGTGATCGCAGCGGGCTTCACCTTGATACGCAGCCTCTTCTTCGCCTTTCGGTCGCCCCCGTCGAGCTCGTAGGGCACTCCCTTCTTCATGCGCACCTCGAAGGAGGTTCCGCTCGTCGTCCGCACGAACGGGGATGCCGCCACGTCACCGCTGATCGCCCGGCCCAGCGTTCGGGCCCAGTCCATCGCGCCGTCCGCCGTCACCACGCCGATCTGCAGTCGGCCGTCGTCCGGCCGGGCGTCGGGGAACACGGACAACCCGCCGAGGACGTCGCCGACGTTCCCCACGAGGACGCACGTCGCGGCGTCCCGGAACCACGGCGCGCCGTCGACGTCGATCTTCATGGGGATCGGCTCGAGCCGAACGTTCTTCACCCCGGTCCACACGTACGCGAGCCGTCCGACCGCATCCTTGAGGCCGTCGGAGTCGCGGATCATCAGCGCGTCGAGCCCGGCCCCGGCCATGACGCCGAAGTGCTCTCCGTTGATCTTGCCGACATCGATCTCGCGCCGAGGACCGTGGAGCCCGATCCGGACGCAGGCCTGGAGGTCGTCCGGCAACCCTAGGTTCCTCGCGAACAGGTTGGCCGTGCCCGCGGGCAGGACCGCGAGCGTCACCGGACGCCCGGCGAGCGCGTCGATCGCTTTCTGAACGGTCCCGTCGCCGCCCCACACGAACAGTAGGTCGACCCCTTGGTCGGCGAGGTTCTCCACCTGCGCGGGAACGTGCTTGCTCTTCGGGACCTCTCGCCAGGGAGGGTCGTCGATGCCGTACCTGGACAGCGCCCTCCGAAGCTCCGACAGGCCACCGCCGAGCCGCTTGCCCGCGTGGGCGATCACGCCGACGGACGTCACGGGGCCACCCGAACGCCGGCAGCGTCGCCGCTCGCGGCCGGCGATGCGCCCGCGGCGGCCCGCGTCTCCACGGTCTCGTTCGCCTCGTGCACCGCGACGCCGGTCCTGGTCGCGAGGAGCGCGAACGCCAGACACCCCAGGGCCCCGACCACGCTGCCGATCATGTCGGTCGGATGGTGCATCCCGGCGTACAGGCGCGAGAGCAGGACGGCGAGGGGCACCACGACCGCGACGATCCAGACGACCGCGCGGACGAGGCGGTTGCGGACCAACGACGTCGTGATGATCGCGATCCCGGCGTACAGCACGATCGACGCCGCCGCGTGACCCGACGGGAAGCTCGACGTGGGAGGCCCCGGCTCCAGGTGCGGCACCGTTGGTCGCTCACGATCGATCACGAAGGTGGTCGTCACGAAGGAGGTCACCTCGAGCACGAGGGCCGTCACGAGGAACGCGATGTGCGCCCAGTGTCGCCCGATCGCAAGGACGACCACGACGACGGCCGCCACGCCGATCACCGTGAGCGTGTCGCCGAGCAACGATCCCCACTCGGTCAGCGTGTTCAACGTCGGCGTTCGAGCCCGGAAGAACCACCGGTCGGCCGCGGCGTCCCATCGTCCGACCGCTCCCTCCAGGAGCAGCTTCGTCAGGATCAGGCCGATGCTGACGAGGACCGCCGTCATGACGAAGTAGCCGAACGCGGCCACCGCGGCGCCGGCGACGAGCGGACGATGCGTCCGCGAACGGCGGGCGAGGCGATGCGGCAGTCGCCCCGGCTCCGTCTCGAACAGGGTCCCTTCCATCGCAGGGTGTTTCCCATCGAACGGGGTCGGGGAAACCTCCGTCGACCGATATGGACATGGAGGACCACCCGTGCTGCCACTCGTGACCTTGGTCGCGGTGACGACCGCGGCCGGTGTCGCCGGGTTCTTCCTCGTCCGGCACTGGCCCCAGGCCGACCCGGCGCTCAGCGCCACCCAGTCGATCGGACAGCACCTCGGGAGGCGTCGGAGCGTCCGCCGCTTCCTCCGTTCGCGGTTGGATCCCGCGACGGCCACCGGGCTCGCGCTCACCGTTGCTCTCCTGGGCATCGTCGTCGCGGGCGCGCTGGTGGGCGTGTTCGTCTGGATGATCCGGCGCGACATCGGGTTCGTGAACGTCGACCTCGCCGTCGAGCGATGGGCAGAGGCGCAC
>DASUQI010000045.1:0-39452 GCA_036280655.1 Actinomycetota bacterium | reverse complement strand
CCCTTCGGCGCAGCGTGATCGAGCTCAGTCTGCGCCTCGGACGGGCGGGACGGATCCGCGACGGGCGCCGGCGAGTCGCTGCACAGATTGGAAGAGACCTGGGGGCGAGGGAAGGTTTACGAGGAGCGGCGAGTTCGGTCGCTGGCGCCCGATCGAGCCACGCTCAGCTTGTTCGCTGGTACGAGCGAGATGGCAGCACCGCGTGGAGGATCATCGTGACGATCGAGATGATCAGCGACGCCCAGAGGTAGGACCAGAAGCCCTCGATCTCGACCCGGTCGGTCAGCAGCGTCGTGATCCACAGCACGGCCATGTTGATCACGATCGCGAACAGGCCGAGGCTGAGGATCAACACCGGCGCACTGAGGATCCGAAGGACGGTGCCCAGGAGGGCGTTCACCAGCCCGAGGACCCCCGAGACGATCAGGAGCGAGACCAAGCCCCGCTCGAGGTCGACGCCGCCGACGAGCGTCGCCGCGACGAAGACCGCGGCCGCGAGGATGCCCCACTTCACGAGGAACCGCATGCCTCCCCCCGATCCCTGCCAGGACGAGCGCTACGCCTCGGCCGGCTCCGTGTCGAAGAACGCCGTCCAGTCCGCGTCCTTCGAGGCGCCGTTGCCGAGGATGAACTGCTCGACCATCTCGTGCGCCGCCTCGTCGCTGAACTGCACCGGCGGCGACTTCATGAAGTAGGCGCTCGGGCCGATCAGCGGGCCGCCCTGGCCCCGGTCGAGCGCGAGCTTCGCGCACCGGATCGCGTCGATCACGATGCCGGCCGAGTTCGGCGAGTCCCACACCTCGAGCTTGAGCTCGACGTTCAGCGGCACGTCGCCGAAGGCCTGGCCCTCGAGCCGGATCTGCGCCCACTTGCGGTCTTCCAGCCAGGGCACGTGATCGGAAGGCCCGATGTGGATGTTCTGCTTGTCGAGCTTCTTGCGCATCTGCGACTGCACCGATTGCGTCTTCGACACCTTCTTGGACGTCAGCCGCTCGCGCTCGAGCATGTTCATGAAGTCCATGTTGCCGCCGAAGTTCAGCTGGTAGGTCCGGTTGAGCTTCACGCCACGGTCCTCGAACAGCTTCGTGAGCACGCGGTGCACGATCGTCGCGCCGACCTGGCTCTTGATGTCGTCGCCCACGATCGGGACCCCGGCATCCACGAACCGCTGCGCCCACGTCCGGTCGGATGCGATGAACACCGGCAGGCAGTTGACGAACGCGACGCGCGCGTCGAGCGCCGCCTGCGCGTAGTGCTTGGCGGCCTGCTCGGACCCGACCGGCAAGTAGGAGACGAGGACGTCCGCGCGCGACTCGCGCAGCACCGCGGCGACGTCGACCGGCGGCAGCTCGGACTCCACGATCGTCTCGCGGTAGTAGCGGCCGAGGCCGTCGAACGTCGGCCCCCGCTCGACGAGCACGCCTGTGGGCGGCACGTCCGCGAACCGGATCGTGTTGTTGGGCTCGGACGCGATCGCCTCGGCCACGTCGGTGCCGACCTTCTTCTCGTCCACGTCGAACGCGGCGACGACCTCGACGTCGCCGACGTGGTAGCCGCCGAGATCCACGTGCATCAGACCCGGCACGATGTCGTTCGGGTCGGCGTCCCGGTAGAACTCGAGCCCCTGAACGAGCGACGACGCGCAGTTGCCCACGCCGACGATCGCGAGTCGGACCTTGCTCATGTGGCGCGCTCCTTTCGGCGAAGCGTCCGGTTGGTCGACCTGGTCGACCGGCGCTTCGACCCCCCTCTCGTCTCGGTGTTGCGGCGCTCGGCGGCGATGAGCCCGGTGAGCCAGGCGATGTCCTGCTCGGTGCTCTCGCGGCCGTGCTGCATCAGCGACATCGTGTAGGTGTCGCCGCTGATCGTCGCCTGGGACGTGCGGATCGTGGACAGCCGCTCCTCGAGGAACGCGCGACGGCGTTCGAGCAGCCGGATCCGCATCTCCGGCGACAGGTACTTGAAGAACGACATCCGGACGCGGAACCGGTTGTCCTCGCCCGAGGACTCCGGTCCGGTCTCCTCGAGCAGCTGGCGGAACAGCTGCTCGCCGGGATCCGTGATCCGGTAGACGTTCTTGCGACGGCCGACCTCCTGGCTGTCGAACACCTGCTCCACGGCCCCCTGGCGCTCGAGGCGCTTCAGCGTCGGGTACAGCGACCCGTACGAGACGCGCCAGAAGCCGCCGAGAGAGTCCGTCAGGCGCTTCGACAGCTGGTAGCCGTGCATGGACCGCTCCTTGAGCAGGCCCAAGATGGCGAGCTCCAGCATGTCGATCCTTCCTATCCCAAGCCCGTGTGTCCGGGCGATATATCGACCAACTATATCGGTCCGATATATCTACCCGCTACCTGCCACCGGCGTCAACCGGGGCCGACGGAGGCGTCGAGCGGCGGGGGCACGGCGTCGACGCGGGCGGGGTGCCGGCCGGCCGCGAGCGCGAGCGCCGCCGAGGCGAAGCCGGCGACGAGGCACCCGATCCAGAGCGCGTCGGGGCTCGCCTCGTACGCGAGGGTGCCGGCCAGCGGCCCGACGATCGCCCCGAGCGAGAACATCGCGCCGAGCGCCGCCTGGTATCGGCCGCGCGTGTGCTCGAGCGAGCGATCCGCGACGAACGCGCTCGCGGGGGGCGAGGAGACGATCTCGCCGAGCGTCCACACGAAGACCATCGCCACGAGCAGCGGCATCGTCACGGCGAACAGCAGCGACCCGAACGCCAACCCGATCAACAGGCCGCCGAGGGCGACCATCGAGGTCCTCGAGCGCCGCTGGGTCCATGCCGAGATCGGCAGCTCGAGGAACACCACGAACGCACCGTTCAGCCCCTGCAGCATCCCGTAGACGGTGTTGGAGAACCCCTCCTGCCGGATGTGCAGGGGGAACGTCGACACGTTCTGCATGTAGATCGACGAGCCGATCAGGATCGACCCGAGGAACAGGAGGAAGCCGCGGTCGGCGATCATCGCTCGCAGCGCGCCGCCGAGGTGACGCTCCTCGCTGCGCGACGTCCGGACGCCATGGGGGAGCGCGACCAGCGAGATCACGCCGAACGTGGCCGAGGTGACAGCGTCGCCGACGAAGAGGAACCCGAACGACCGGTCAGCAAGCAGGCCGCCGAGCGTGAGCCCGACGGCCCAGCCGATGTTGATCGCGAGACGGAACATCGCGAACGCCGTGACGCGACGGTCGTCCGAGACGACGTCGGCGATCAGCGCCGATGCCGCCGGACGGTGGGTCTCGGCGACCAGGGCGAGCAGGAACATCAGCAGGTAGATCATCACGAGGCTCTCCGCCTGCCAGAGCGCCAGCGTGAGGCCCGAGGCCGTGAGCATCGAGAGGCCGATCGTGTTCCGGCGGCCGATGCGGTCGGTGAGCCAGCCGCCCAGGAGCTGGGAGGCGAACCCGCCGAGGCCGTACAGCGCGATCGCGACGCCCGCCTGCCCCGCCGAGTATCCGAGGCCCGTGAGGTACAGGATCATGAACGGGAAGACGAACGTCCCGAGCCGGTTCACGAACGTGCCGGCGAACAACACCCAGGCCGCGGGCGGCATCGCGCGGACGTTCTCGCGGAGGCTCGGACCGCGCGCGGGGGCGCTCACCGCGGCAGCCTATCGGCGGTAGGGCCTGAGGTACCCGGGCTCGTCGATGCCCCCGCTCATCGCCGGGTCGGGCTCGGGCTCGCCGGGGACCGTGGCGAGCGGCACCACGCCGGCCCAGACGGGCAGCACGTAGTCCTCTTCTTCGTCCTTCGGCTGACCGGTCCGGATCTTCGCCGACGCCTCGTCGAGCGGGACCGCGAGGATCGTCGTCTGGCCCAGCTCGCGCTCGTTCGGCATCCGCGCGTCGGCCGAGCGACCGTGGACGACGTGCTCGACGAGGGCCTGCTGCGCGCGCCACTTCTCATCGGGGTCGGTGATCTCCCGCGCGAGCCCGTAGACGACGACCGACCGGTAGTTCATCGAATGGTGGAAGGCGCTGCGGGCGAGCACGAGCCCGTCGAGCAGCGTGACCTCGATCGCGACCGGCGAGCCGCCCTTGGCCGCGCGCAGCGTGCGGCTCGCGTTCGAGCCGTGGATGTAGAGGACGTCGCCGTCACGGGCGTGGATCGTCGGGATCACCCGCGGCTGGCCGTCGACCACGTACGCGACGTGGCAGATGAGCGCCTCGTCGAGGATCGCGTCGATCGCCTCGCGGTCGTACACGCCGCGTTCGGGGAGCCGCCGGACGCGTGTGCGTTCGGTGGGCGGCCCCGTCCGCTCGGCGGTGCGCTCCTCCATGCGTCCGATGCTACCTTCCGGCGCTCCGCCCGACGGTGGTTACGAGCCGGGCCCGCCCTCGCCCCCCTGCTGGAGGAAGCGTTCGATCTCGCTCACGAGCTCGTCGCCGGTCGGCAGTTCCTGGTTGTCGACGACCGACTCGAGCCGCTCGACGTAGCCGCGCGAGTCGTCGTCGGCCTGCACGATCTCGTCGAGCCGCTGTCGCTGGGTCATGGCCTCGTCGCCGAGCGCGCCGATCGGCGGCTCGACCCCGAGGTGACGCGCGGCATGCTCGAGGATCGCGATCGAGGCCGCGGCGTACGGGCCGCCGACGTAGTGCGGCACCTGCGCGTAGAAGCCCACCGCCGGGATGCCGCTGTCGGCGATCGACATCTCGAGCGTCGAGAGCGCGGCCGACGGGACGCGCAGCAACCCCTGAGGCCCGAGCTGCTCGTCCTCGTGCAACAGGTCCGGCGCCGAGGCCGTCGCGAGGACCGGAACGGGGCGCGTGTGGGGGACCGCGCTCGGGATCGAGCCGAGGCTCACCCACTCGACGACGCCGAGACGGAGCGCGAGGTCGAGGACGTCACGCGCGAGCTCGCGCCAGCGGAAGTCGGGTTCGGCGCCGGTCAGGACGAGGAGATCCCGCCCTCCGAGCCGGGTCCTTCGGAGCGTGAGCTCGGGCCAGGTGAGCTCGCTCAAGCGTCCGTCGACGACGTCGAGCACCGGGCGTCGCGACCGGAAGTCGAACAGGACGTCGCCGTCGAACGTCGCGAGCGGGATCCCGCCGTCGCCGAGGCGCTCGGCCGCGGCGGTCGACGCGCCGGCCGCGTCGATCCACCCGTCGAGCGCGGCCACGATCGCCGGGGCGACGAGCGGTTCGTCGGGTTCGCTCAGGACGTACAGCGGCACGGACCGAGGATAGCCCCGCTTCGGAGCCACGCGTCAGGGACGGACGCGCAGGCCCTCGAGCCCCCGGACGATGTAGTTCGGCTTCCACCGGGGCTCCTCGACGAGCTCGAGGTTCGGGAAACGGTCCATCAGGGTCGCGAACGAAATCTGGAGCTCCTGGCGGCCGAGCGGCGCGCCGAGGCAGAAGTGGATCCCCGCGCCGAACGTGAGGTGCGGGTTCGGGTCGCGGGACAGGTCGAGCTCGTCCGGCTCGTCGAACACGTCGGGGTCGCGGTTCGCCGAGCCGAACAGGAGCCCGAGCTCGGCGCCCTTCGGGATCTCGACCCCGCGGATCGTGATCGGCTCGAGCACCCAGCGCTCGAACATCTGCAGCGGTGTGTCGAAGCGCAGGAGCTCCTCGATCGCCGTCGAGAGGAGCGAGCGGTCAGCCCGGAGCTCCTTCAGCCGGTCGGGGCGGCGGAACAGCGCCCACCACCCGAGGAGCGTGGAGTTCACGGTGGCCTCGTGGCCGGCGTTCAGGAGCAGTACGCACGTCCCCACGAGCTCGTCCTCGGTGAGCTGCTCCCCTTCGTCCATCACAGCCGTGAGACGGGAGATGAGGTCGTCGCCCGGATCGTCGGTGCGTTCGCGCGCGAGGGTCCGCAGGTAGTCGCCGAACTCGGTGCTGGCCCGGACGGCGTCGCGTTGCATCTCGGGCGAGGGGTTGAGCTCGTACATCTTGCAGATGTCGGCCGACCAGGGCCGCAGGTGATGGCGGTCGGCCTCCGGGACGCCGAGCATCTCGGCGATCACGGTGACGGGCAGCGGCTCGGCTACCGCGACGAGGTCGAACTCGCCGGCGCCCGCCACCGCGTCGACCAGCCCGTCCATGATCGCCTGGACGCGCGGGCGAAGGCCTTCGACGAACCGCGGTGTGAACGCCTTCGACACGAGGCGCCGGACCCGCGTGTGGTCCGGGGGTTCCATGTCGAGGATGCCGGCGTTGATGAGGTCCCAGAACGGCGCGTGCCACGAGGGCGGGTCCGGATGTCCCATCTCCGCGTGCGTCGTCTGGTGGAGGTAGGTGCGGCCGAGTCTCCGGTCGCGCAGCAGCGCGTTGACGTCCTCGTACCTCGCGACGAGCCAGTGATCCGTGGCCTCGTCGTACCGGACCGGCGTCTGCTCGCGCAGCTCCGCGTACGTCGGGTACGGATCGGCGACGAACCCGATGTCGGCCGGCGCGAACGTCATGCCGGCCCAACTGTAGCGCCCCGCCCCCTCGTGGGACGGAGCGGCGTCGCCGCCGCTAGATGCCCGCCGAGCCCTCGGCGCCGAACGAGCCCGGCTCGGGCTGCTGCTGGCGCGAGCGAACGAACGCGTAGATGCCGCCGCCGACCGCGAGCAGGAACAGGAACCAGCGGCCCTTGTGCGAGTGGTGCTCGCCGTTCTCCCCGTTCTCGGCGTGCTCGGGCAGGCGCTCGTCGAGCATGTCGAGGATCCGGCGGTGCTCCGTCCGGGCCTCGTCGACCTCGTCCCGGAGCATCTCGTTCTCGAACCGGAGGCGGTCGGCCTCGCTGCTCGCGCGGTCGAGCCGCTTCTCGAGGGCCCGGTCCTTCATCTGATGGCTCATCGACCCGGCCTTGAACCGGGCCGTGCGGCCGTAGTCACGCATCGTGCTGCCTACCGTCATGACGACCTCCCCGTGATCGGTGGACCCGTTGATACCCAGGGCGGCCCTCACCGAACCCCAGAGGGTTGCCCGCCCATGCGACACTCGGATCCGTGAACGGAGCGCCGCTCCTCGGGGAGCCCGTCGACGACCGGCCGGCGCGCGCCCCCGAGCGCCGCACGCTGCAGGGGCGGTACGTCTGGCTCCGGCCCGTGGATCCGGACGCCGACGCCGAGCCGCTGTGGAACGCGGCGCACGACGGGAGCGACGGGGCGTCGCGCGTGTGGACGTACCTGTCGTACGGGCCGTTCGAACAGGACGGTGGCATGCGCGAATGGCTGCGGGAGTGCGAGCCGAGCGACGATCCGCTGTTCCTCACGGTCGTCTCGCATGCGGACGGCCCCGTCGGCATGGCGGCGTTCATGAACATCGACGTCGCGCATCGGCGGCTCGAGCTCGGTCACATCTGGTACGTGCCGGGCGCCCAGCGGACCGAGGCGAACACCGAGGCGACCTACCTCATGCTGCGGGAGGCCTTCGAACGGCTCGGTCACCGGCGCGTCGAATGGAAGTGCGACGCGCTGAACGAACGCTCCCGCGCGGCCGCCCTGCGGCTCGGCTTCACGTTCGAGGCCGTGTTCAGAAGGCACATGATCGTGAAGGGACACAACCGCGACTCGGCCTGGTTCTCGATGACCGACGACGAGTGGCCCGGCGCGCGAGCGGCGTTCGAGGCATGGCTCTCGGCGGACGCGGCGGATCGGCCCTCGCTCGCGTCGCTCCGCGGTCGCTGACGTTCGGCCGCGTTCAGTCCGGCTCGTTGCCGGCGCGCCACTTGATGCTGCACCCGATGCTCGGTCGCTGGTCCTGCCCGATCGGCCGGTCGGTCAGGACCGCGTCGAGCGCCGCACGCAGATCCGTCCCGGTGACGGGCACATCGTTGCCCGGGCGGCTGTCGTCGAGCTGGCCCCGGTAGACGAGCCGGCGATCCGCGTCGAACAGGAAGAAGTCCGGGGTGCACGCGGCGGTGTAGGCCTTCGCGATCTCCTGGGTCTCGTCGTACAGGTACGGGAACGTGTAGCCCGCCTCAGCGGCCTCCTCGGCCAGGCTCTCTGGCCGGTCGGCGGGATACTCGTCGGCGTCGTTGGAGCTGATCGCGACGATCGCGACGTCGGCGTCCGCGTAGTCGCGTCCGAGGTCGGCGAGCCCGGACCGCACGTGCGCCACGTACGGGCAATGACGGCAGATGAACATGACGAGGAGCGCCTTCTTCTCCGAGAGATCGGACAGGCGGACGCGCCGCCCCGTGGTCACGTCGGGGAGGTCGAAGTCGGGGGCCTGCGTTCCGAGCGCGAGCATCGTCGAAGTGGCGGCCACGTGACCTCCTTGTTCCGCCGAACGCGTTCCATCGTAGCCGGAGCGCGGTGGAGCGCCTGCTCTAGTACGCTGTTCGTCCCGGGGCCTCCCCGGAGGTGCGATCGATCCGAAGCGGAGCATGCGATGCCTGACAGCATGGGGAAACGCAAGCGCCGGGACGTGACGGCCCGAAAGCACGCGGCCAAAGAAGAGCGACGCGTCGCGCGCGCCGCGCGCAAGAAGGACCGCGAGGCCGGCCTGATCGAGGCGGGCCCACCGATCGGCCCTGCAGAGCAGAGCGAGTTCCTCGCGATGCCGGAGGACGCGGAGTCTCCCGAAGAGTCGCAGGACGGGGCCGAGGATCGGGCAGAGGACAAGGCCGAGGCCTGATCAGCCCGGAAAGGAACGAGGACCCAGCGCTCGCCGGGTCCTCGAACTGTTTCGGGACGAAACCTAGACGGCTCGGACGTTCGCGGCCTGGGGGCCCTTCTGCCCCTGGGTCACGTCGTACTCGACCCGCTGGTTCTCCTCCAAGTTGCGGTAGCCCTCGCCGCTGATCGCGCTGAAATGCACGAACACGTCGGCGCTGCCGTCCTCTGGAGTGATGAAGCCGAAGCCCTTCTCCGGGCTGAACCACTTCACGGTTCCAGTTGCCACGTGCGATCCCTCCTTCCTTCCGCCTCAGGGCCTTGCTGCGTGCCCTTGTCGGCGCCGGCCGTGACAGCCGGGAGGGAACTGCTCGTAGCGTGATACCGCGAAACGGTTGCCCTCGCCGCCAACGGTAGCAGGTCCGAGGACGGTCGCCCGGTCTACGCCTGCGGCTCGAGGGAGGCCAGGCGTTCGCGGATCCTGGCCATGAAGGGAACGATGCCCTTGCGTTCATAGTTCGATGTCGCCGCTTCGAAGGCGGTGCGTGCCTCGTCGGATCGGCCGGCGGCGCTCAACACGACCCCTCGAACCTCGTGAGCCTCGCCGATCATCTGGACGTAGTCGGTCGGCTCAACGTAGCCGAGTGCGGCGTCCGCGAGCTCGATCGCCGCATCGTGCTCGCCGCGGCTCGAATGGACCAGTGCTTGCGCCTCGCGCCGCCACGCCTCTGAGGCGAAGTCGCCTTCGGCGGTCAGCTCGGCGCTCCGGCGCGCGATCTCTTCGGCCTCGTCGAACCTTCCCTGTTCGCAGAGCGCGCTCGCCAGACCGGCCAGCATCGTGGAGTTGTAGGCGGTCTCCCCCAGGCGATCGAGGAACTCCACGCCCTCGCGATAGCCCTGTTCGGCGAGGTCGGGCCGGCCGAGGAGCTGCTCCATGATGCCGGTCGCCAGGGACGTGCCGGTCATGGCGCTCGGGTGGCCGAGCTCCGCCCACAGATCGCGTGCCCGCGCCATCTCGGATCGTGCCTCGCCGGGTCGATCCTGCATCGCGAGGAGCGCCGCACGGACCGATCCGAGGGCTGCCTCGTTGACGATGCTGTCGGGCAGGAGCCCGAGGGCTCGATCGATCAGCTCGAACGCCTCGCCGACCTGGATCGGGCCGAAGAACGCACCGCTGCCGAGTCCCTCAGCAAGAGCGGCCCGGTCCCGATACGGCCTTCCTCGAGCCGGTTCGAACAGCCGCAGCGACACGGCGATGCTCTTCGTGCAGTTCCCGTCGTAGAAATCGAGACGCCCGACCGCGAGGAGCGCTCGGAACACTCCGTCCTCGTCGCCGATCTCCTCGAGGCGTCGCAGGACCGACTCCATGTCCGTTCGCGTGCTGGCGGTCGGATACGCCGGGTCGACGTGCGATCGCGCGTCGATCCGAACGAGCTCCGCACGGAGGGCGTCCCGTTCCGCGCCGGCCTCTCGGGCCGCGCTCACGGCGTCGGTCGCTGCGTTCATGGATGCCTGGTAGTCGACGAGCTCGCTCAACACCCCCGCGAGCTCCGTGAGCGCGCGGGCGCGCTCCGCACCCTGCGAGAGCTCGGCGCATCGGATGAGCAACGACTGGGCGGATGCGTAGTCGCCCCGTTCCTGGGCCCGCTCGGCGGAGGAGAGCAGTCGCGCGGCCGCGGCCCGGGCGATCGAGCGCGTTCGCTCGTCGGGTGGCCCGAGCTCGACCCGGTAGCGGTGGGCCTGCTCGAGGTGGTACGCGAGGATCTCCTCGTACTCGGGAAGCCGATCGCCGGCCGCTCGCTCGAGCCACCCGGCGTACCGTTCGTGCAGGTCGGCTCGCTGCTCCTTCGGCATCGCCTGGTACGCCGCGTCGCGGATCAACAGGTGCCGGAACCGGAAGGCATCCTCGCCCACGAACTCGGCTCGATCGGGGCGGATCAGCTCCTTGCGCGCGAGCGCGAGCAGGCGTGGACGCACGTTGGGTCGCAGCGTCGCAGGGGACAGCGTCGCCACGGCACCGGCGTGGAAGATCTTGCCCTCCACGGAGCCGCGCTCCATCACCGCGCGCTCGTCCGCGTCGAGGCGATCGAGCCGCGCCGCGAGGAGCAGCTGGATCGTCGGCGGCACCGTGACCTGCTCGAGGTCGTCGACGCCCCGCCACGTATCGCCGTCGAACCGGAGCAGCCCGTCGTCGATCAGCATCCCCAGCATCTCCTCGACGAACAGGGGGTTCCCCTCGGCCGCCTCGAGGATCCGGTTTCGCGCCACGCTCGCGATGTCCGCCCGTCCGAGCAGGTTGTCCACAAGCTCGGACGCGTCGCCCTCGCCGAGCGGCTCGAGCAGGATCGTCGTCGCGTTGAGCTTGCCGCCTCCCCATCCCGGCCGGATCTCGAGCAGCTCGGGTCTCGCGACGCAGAGCAACACGAGCGCGGCGTCGCGCGTCCAGTCCGCGAGGTGATCGATGAGATCGAGCAAGGTGGGTTCGGCCCAGTGGACGTCGTCGAGCACGACGATCACGGGTCGGTCCCGAGCCAGATGCTCGAGGAGCTTGCGGACGCCCCAGAACGCCTCCTCGGAGCCGGATGCCTCGCCACCCCACGCGAGCAGGCTCCCGACGAGCGAGACGATCCGGTCGGCATCGTCGGCACCCTCGAGCTGCGCGGCCATCTTCGAGCGCGCGGTCCCGAGATCGTCCTCCCGCGTGATGCCGGCCGCCGCCTCGACGATCTCGGCGAGCGGATAGAACGTGATGCCGTCCCCGTAGGAGAGGCATCGGCCGCTCAACACCCGGGCGGTGGCACCGGGACCGTTGAGGAACTCCTGGATCAACCGCGACTTCCCGACCCCGGCCGGACCCAGGAGCGTGAACAGGTGGGAGGTCCGCTCGGTGACGGCGCGGTCGAGCGCGCGCTCGAGCAGCTCGAGCTCCTTCGCTCTGCCGACCATCGGGGAGTCGAGATGCCGGGCATGTCCGGCGGGCGCCTCGAGGACCCGCACGAGCCGGTGGGCGGCGACGTCTCCGCTCTTGCCCTTCAGCTCCAAGGGGGCGACGGGCTCGACCTCGACCGCGTCCCGCACCAAGCGATGGGTGGGATCGCCGAGCAGGATCTGCCCCGGTTCGGCCGCCTGTTCGAGCCGTGCCGCGACGTTGACGGCATCCCCCGTCACGAGGCGCTGTCCGGCCGTCGGGTCTCCCGCGACGACCTCGCCGGTGTTCACGCCGATCCGGGCGGCGAGACCGACGCCGTGGTCCCGCTCGAGCTCTCGGTTCAGCTCGATGAGCGCCGCTCGCATCCCGGCCGCGGCTCGAACCGCTCGCAGCGCGTCGTCCTCGTGGAGGAGCGGGATGCCGAACACCGCCATCACCGCGTCCCCGATGAACTTCTCCACCGTGCCCTCGTGCCGTTCGACGACGGCCGACATCTCGGCGAAGTACCGGCCCATCACCCTGCGCAGGGCTTCGGGGTCGAGTCGTTCGCCGAGCGCGGTCGAGCCAGTCACGTCGGCGAAGACGATCGTGACGACCTTGCGGACCTCTGCGGTCGCCGCGTCAGGCTCCCCGAGCGGGGTCGCACAGTTCTGACAGAACCGCGCACGGTCGGAGTTCTCCTCCCCACACGACGGGCAGCGCTGCACGGCCGAATCCTAGGCCGAGTCCGCGTCCCCGACCGGCACCTCGAAGGCCGGCACCGGTGTCGGCTTGCCCTTGAGCGCGAGCTCGCCGAACGGCTCGGCCACGATCTCGTCGCGGATGGACTCGTACGTCGTCGATCCGATGAGGATGCCTCCGGGCCGCGCGGACGTCTGCAACCGAGCCGCGACGTTCGTCGTGTCGCCGATCGCGGTGAAGCTGCGCTGCGGCCCGGCGCCGACGTTGCCGAGCGCCGCGGGGCCGGTGTTGACGCCGATCCGGAACCGCGGCCACCCGGGATGCTCGCGCGCCGTGTCCTCGGAGGCGCGCTGCATGCCGATGGCCGCGCGGACCGCCCGGACGGGGTGATCCGGCTGGTCGTCGAGGGCGTTGAACACGACGAGGATCGCGTCGCCCGCGAACCGCTCGATCAGTCCGTTCGCTCGTCCGGCCAGGATCGGAACGGTTGCCGCCCAGTACGCGTTCAGCATCTCCACGACCTCGATCGGCGAGCGGTCGCCGGAGAAATCGGTGAACCCTGCGAGGTCGGCGAACAGCACCGTAACCTCCGCCTCGCGGCCGCCGAGCTCGGCGAGCTCGGGCTCGCGTTCGAGCCGCGCGGCCAGCTGCGGACCGACGTAGGGTCGGAACAGGTCGTCGACGCGCGCGAGCTCGTGCGCCGCGCGTTCGAGCAGCACGAGCTCGTCCGAGGTGAAGCCCTCGCGCCGGAGCCGTTCGAGCACCGGGCCCAGCGGCTCACCCGACTGCATCGCGCCCGCGAGCTGGCTGAGCGCCTCGGACGATCTCCGGTCCAGGCGTTCGAGGGTCTGTTCCAGGTACAGGCCGCCGAAGGCGCCGGCGACCGACCCCACGCTCCGGTACTCGTTCCGGATCGCGAACAGCACGATCGCGAACGCGATCGCCATCAGCACGTGCCACTCCCACCAGGACGCGTGCCAGCTCCTGGCGAACGCGACCGCGACCAGCGCCTCGGCAAGCAGCACGAACGAGACCGCGACCGACAGCGGCAGCGTTCGGCGCCGGGCCCGGTAGAGACGCCAGTAGCGGAACCCCGCGAAGGCGTACAGGCCGATGCCGACGGGCGTCAGCAGACGGAACGCGACCGGCGCCTCCTCCTCGGGCGGTCGGTCGAGGAGCGGGAGGCCCGCGAAGGACGCGACCGCCCAACCGATCAGGAGCAGGGCGAGCCCGCCGGTGAAGAACGCCCGACGCCGAAGGATCGACGCCGCCCGCGTAACGCGGATCTCGAACGCGGACGCAGCCGCGAAGCCCGACGCGAGCAGCAGGCCGAAGGGCGTGGCGATCACGAAGCCCGAGTTCGGCTCCTCGAGCAGGACCTCGGGCGTCGCGAGGGCGTGCAGGCCCAGGAAGCCGGAGCTCGTGATGAGCGCCAGGGACACGAGGAACAGGCGGGCGTCCGCACGCCGCTGCGCGGCCTCGCTGGTCACGATCGCGAGGCCGACGTTGATGAGGGCGACGGCGAGGACGAGGAGGAAGTGGGAGGGGTGATGCTCCCACTCGACGTCGATGTCGGGGACGGCGAGCAGGACGCCGAGACCGGCCATGGGAACGGCGAGGAGGACGCCGACCAGCCAGGCACGCGGGCGCGCCTGCATCCTCTCCGTCCTACTCGGTCGTGCTGTGGCTCGCGGCATGGTCCAGCTCGGTCAGGCGCTCCGCGAGTACCCGCATGACCGCGAGCGCGATCTCCGGGCGTTCCCGGATCATGCTCTCGAACTCGCGCTGGCCGATCGCGATCGTGCGAACGGCGGCCTCCGCGGTGAGCGAGGCGACCCTCGGCGAACGGGTGATGATCGACAGCTCCCCGACCACCTCGCCTTCGCCTCGGCGCGCGACGAGCGTGTCGCCGTGCGTCACCACGACGGTTCCCTCGACCACGACGTGGAGCTCGTCGCCGAGCTCGCCCTCGGCCGCCAGCAGGTCACCGTCGTGGTACGAGCGCTCCTCGGCGACGGCTGCGAGACGATGCAGGTCGGCCGGCGAGAGCTCGGCGAACAGCGGGATCCTGCGCAGCTCGAGCACGCGTTCCATCGGTGACATCGACGTTCGGGATCTGGTCATGTCGTCTCCTCGTGAAGCTACGGGGTCGTCGTCCCGGTCCCGACCGTCGCGGACGGCGAGGACGAGATCGGCGCACGACCGGATGAACGGGTCATCGTCGACGCTCGCGCGGGACAGCCACTCGCTTCCGGCCAACCGGGGCGGTGCCGGCATCGTCTCCCACAGGGCGAGCATGGGGCGAAGGAGCGCGGGATCCGTGGTGACCTCCAACGCCTCGAGCGCGTTCGAGAGCTGCAGGGGGTCTCGGGTGTCGAGGTTGTCGAGCGCCACGTGCGCCGCCCGGCGGTCGTCGCTCTGCAGGGCCAGCGTCGAGAGCGCGACGACCGCCCGTCCACGGCCGCGCTGGACGACCGCGTCGCGGAGCAACGCCGTCGCCTCCTCGTCGGCCGGGATCGAGGCCGCGAGCTCCGCATCGAGGATCGCGAGGACCGTCTGCTCCTCGGCGATCGAGCGCAGCTCGGCTCCGTGATCTCGCAGGTCGAGTCGCAAGAGGACGTGCAGGCCGGCCTCGCGGAGCGCCGGGTCCTCGGCTTCGAGCGCCTCGAGCGCCTTGCCGATCGCCGCCTCCGGATCGACCCGCGCGAGCGTCTCGAGCAGGGCCGCGCGAACGGTCGCCGCGTCCGGGTCGGGCAGCCGTGACAGCAGCATCGAGGCATCCTCCGGATCTGCCGTCCGGAGCTCCGCGAGCGCGTCGGCCCGGATGCCGGGGTCGGGGTCCGCGAGTCGCGCCCGCAGGAGCGCGACCGCTTCGGTCCGAGCGTCGTCCGAAACGAGGAGCGCCGCCGCGGCCGCCGTCGCGACCCGAGGGTCGTCGTCGCGCAGCGTCGCGCGCGGGATGCGTTCGGGCGAGGATCGAAGCGCGTCGACCGCCGCGCGGCGGACGGTCGGGTCGTGGTCGGAGAGTGCTCGCTCGAACGCCGTCCGTCCGTCCGGATCGCCGATCTTCGAGAGACCCGTCACCGCGTGCGCCCGCACCACGGGGTCCGCATCGGTGGTCGCGGCGACGAGCGCGTCCCGCGTCGGGGTCCCCGACGCCTCCCCGAGCAGCTCGACCCCCAGCCGTCGGACGCGCACGTCCGGGCTCCGAGCCGCTTCGGCCACGGTGCCGACCGCCTGGGCGTCCGGCTCGACGACGATCGGCACGCCGACGAAGCCGGCGTCCTCGAACACGACCGGCCGTCCGAGGCGGAGCGCGTCGACGAGCGCCCGCGTGTACGAGCGACGGATCCCGCGCGCGACGACGACCGTGACCGCAGCGGCGACCAAGCCGATCAGCGAGAGCTGACTCGCCGAGAGCACCTGCTGCCCGACGAGCTGCAAGACGCCGGCGATGACGGTCCCTACCTGCGTGGGTCCCCCGTTGAGGAACGCGCGGGTCTGGTCGCGCCGGCTCTCCGGCACGACGTTGACGAGGGTCTCCCACGCGGGCGAGGCCACGCCCTGCAACCACACGCTCACGACGAACCGGGTCGTGACGACCGTCGCGAACGTGGTGGTCGCGAGCAGGAGCCCGAACGACCCCGCGTACAGCACCGGGAGGACGAGGATCAGCGTCCCCGCGCCGAGCCATCCGAGCAGCCGGTTCGCGAGGAGCACGGAGACGAGGAAGGCGGCGGCGGTGACGCCGGCCCAGTAGATGCCGAGGAAGCCGGCGAGCTGGTCGGGATCGGGGTACCGGGCCGTCGCCTCCTGGGCGAACGGCAGGTACAGCGAGAAGAACAGCACCGAGAACAGCACTGCGGCCGCGGTCATCCAGACGAGCAGCGGGGACCGCCGGACGTACGAGAACCCGATCGCGATCTGCCGGATCGGCGACGGGCTCGCCGACCGGCGCCGCACACCTCGTCGTTGGCCGCGGAGCACCGACGCGCACAGCGCCGCGGTGCCGAGCAACGCGGCGGCCCACACGAACAGGAGGTTCTCGGTGCCGATCCAGCGCGCGAGCGGACCCGTCCCGAGACCGCCGACGACGGAGCCGAGGATCCCGCCGGCCGCGAACAGCGGGAACAGGCGCTTCGCCCGACGGGTGTCGGTCACGAGCCCCGCGGTCCCCCACAGGAACACGGCCTGCACGAGCATCACGACGGCCATGGTCAGCCACAGGACCTGGTAGATCCCGCCGACGTCGAGGCCGAGCGCCACGCGTTCGAGCAGCACGACCGCGGCGGCGCCCACGGGGATCGCGACGTAGGCGCGACGCGGTTCGGCCCGGCCCATCCAGCCCGTGAGCACGAGCATCGCGGCGATCCCGGTCGCGCCCTGGGCGAGGTAGATCGTCGGCAGGGCGTCAGCGCCGACGTGGTCGAAGAAGAGCGCGCCCACACTGCTCTCGCCGATCGTGTAGCCGGCCGTGCCGACGAACATCGCGGCGACGACGAGCAGCACGATGCGGCCTTCGCCGGGTTCGACGCGCAGAAGGCTCGCGGCACGCGACACGCGGTGATCAGCCGGCCGGGGTCTGCGCCGGTTCCACCGAGATCACGAGCGCCTCGACGGGGTGTCCCTTGAGCGAGAGGCTCCGCCGTTCGAGGCCGCCGACGTCCAGGCCGGCCGAGGTGGCGGCGTCGTTCGTGACCAGGACCTCGCCGATCGCGGCCTGCGCGGCCAGGTGGGCGGTGACATTCACGGGGTCCCCGAGCGCGGTGAAGTCGCTCGCGCTGTCCGAGCCCACCAGGCCGACGAACGCGGTCCCGGTATGGACCCCCGCGCCGATCGGGACCCATGGGCCGTCGGGCTCGCCGTGTCCGGTGGCCCGCAGCAGCTCGCGCGCGGCGCGGACGGCGATCTCGGCGTGGCCGGGGCCGGTCAGGAACGGGACGAACAGCGCCGCCACCTCATCGCCCACGAACTTCTCGATGATCGCGTCCGTCTCGAAGAGAACGTCACGAGACACCTTGTAGAAGCGGTTCATCAACTGCGTGAAGTCCCAGACGGGCATCTGGCGGGCGAGCTTGCTCGAGCCGCGGACGTCGGCGAACAGCATCGAGATCTCGACCTCGCCGCCCTTCACCTCCTCGTCCTGTGGACCCCCGGGGCACCGCTTCGCGGCGCTGTCGATGTTCCTGAAGCAGCGGCCGCAGATCCTCGGGTTCTTCTCCCAGGGCTGGAACCCGTACCGGCGAAGGAGCAGGGCGCCGGGGGCTCGGAACGGCGCCTCGCAGAGCTTGCAGCGGGGGCTCGAGGGGATGAACCGGAGGGGCGATCGGTCCTGGAGATGCGGGTGCGTCCCACCCAGGAACGCGCTCCACTCCTCCTGCGGCGTAGCGTACGCGTCGTCGTGCTTCGCCATCCTGCCAGCCAGCCTAGGCCCCGGCACGCCGGCGCGCAGCATCGTCCACCGACTCCGGGCGGTACCTTCGGGGAAGGGACGAGGGAGTGCCTGATGAGCGAGGAGGTCGAGATGTCGGATCAGCTGGTTCCCGGGAGCGTGAAGGAGCTCGGTCACATCGTGCTGTACGTCCGCGATCTCGAGCGGTCGGTCCGGTTCTACCGGGACGTGCTCGGGTGGCGGCAGGCGATCCCGGACGCGACGATGCCGTTCCCGGCCGCGATGTTCTCGGGCGGCCGAACGCACCACGAGCTGCTCTTGATCGAGGTAGGCGAGGACGCGACCCCGATCCCGGCGGGCCGCCGCGTCGGCCTGTACCACTTCGGTCTGAAGGTCGGCGACACCGACGAGGAGCTCCGCGCGGCGCTCGCCCGCCTGCAGCAGGCCGGCGTCCCGCTCATGGGGACGGCGGACCACGGCATGACGCACAGCCTGTACCTCGCCGACCCCGACGGGAACGAGATCGAGCTCTATGTCGACGTCCCCGGGGTCGATTGGGACGACCCCGAGGTCCTGATGTCGAGGCCGAAGGCGCTTCGCCTGTAGACCTCACGCCTCCAGGCGGAGCAGCAGCTCCTCGATCCCGTCGGCGGCAGGTTCGACCGGTTGGTCCGCGATCTCGAACCCGTTCTTCTCCAGGACGCGGATCGACGCGAGGTTGTGCCTGGCGACGCCCGCGTACAGGGGGCGTTCGGTGACCTCGACGAGGAACGCCGCGAGCGCTCGCGTGGCCACCCCTCGTCCCCAGAAATCCCGGCCGATCCAGTAGCCGATCTCGCGCCTGCCGTCGTGATCGAACGCGAGGATGTTGCCGGCGACACGCCCGCCGACGAGGACCGTCTTGGCCACCCCCGTCTCGTTCTCCAGGATCCGGCTGGTCCAGTGCTCCATGAACGCGTCGAGATCCCGCGACGCGAACGCCGCCATCCGGCTCGCAACGGGGTCGCGCTGGTGCTCGTAGAAGATCGGGAGATCGTCGTGCGTCGCGTCGCGGAGGCGGACGTCGTCCGGGGGTGGCCCGTCCATCGTCCTCCCATCATGGATCACGCTCGCGGATCCGCGTCCACGTCGGCGTTCCGCCGTCGAGCGGATCCGCTCGGCGCGTCGTCGGGCCGTACTGGACGAGCAGCGCGTCGCCCCGACGTGCCGGGAGCATCTGATCGTGAACACCGGTGGCGGGAGTCTCGCCCGAGCCGCCGCTGGCCGCCATCGGTCGAGCAGGGTACCGCAGCGTCGATGAGCCGACGGCTCGCTAGCGGGCGGCCGCGATCCGCACGCGGCGACGGTCGGCGTCCGCCGAGACGAAGGACGCGAGGCGCTTGCCCTCCTCCGCGACGGCGGTGCGATCGTCGCGGGAGAGCTTCACGAACGGCTCGATCCGGAGCGTCGTCTCTTCGTCCTCGCGGTCGAGCTTCCACCTCGCGGCAACGAACCCGTCGACGAGCACGGTGCCCCATCCGACCTCGGTCCACGTCGGCACACCGTTGGGCGGCGCGACGCGGCTGCGGTCCTTGTGCGCGAGCAGGACGTTGTCGTACTCGGGGAGGAATCGCGGCGGCGCCGGTGTGCCGGCCCTCGGCAAGGCACCGTTCGGGACGTCGAAGAGCTCGCGGCGTCGCTCGTCCTGGAACCTTCGCAGGCGGGGGGCGAGGCGCTCGAACGCTCCCCGGAGACCCGACAACCCCGACCACGTCTGCGCGTCGGCGACGGTCGAGGGCCCGTAGGCCGCGAGGTACCGCAGCAGCATCTCGTCCGGCTGGGTGTCCGGTTCGATCGGCCGGCCGAGCCAGGACTCCACGGTCGTGAACGCGGAGCGTCCGGTCTGCCCCCAGACGCCGCGCGGGGTGACCTGCACGGTGGGGAGCAGGTACATCGCGTAGCCGAGCGCGGACGCGTCGGCGTCCGGCCACCGCTCGGCGATCGCCTTGACGAGCCCGGCACGGGTGCGCGGCTCCTCCTCGAGCAGATCGCGGATCAGCCGGAGGAGCTCCGCGGCGTCGACGCTCCCGACCGCCGTGCGCAGCGGGCTCGAGCCGTACAGGACCCCCTCGATCACGGGTTGGATCAGCGCGCGGAGGGCGAGCGCGTCGCGAGCGGTCACGAGGTGCAGCGTCCCGCGTAGCAGGGTCATCCGGACGGCCCGCCGATCCGCGATCGGTTCTGCGAGCGCCTCTGGACGGAACGGGTCGAGGCGCGACCAGAGCGCGACGTACGGATCGCGCGGCACCTGCGCCTGCATCGCGACGAGCCGTTCGACTGCGCGCAACGGCGAGAGCCGTTTGCGCCGCAGCAGGACCTGGCGCTCGAGGAGCGCGCGGTTCAGCGTTCGACGGTCGAGCACGTCGGTCCGGGTCCTCGGCACGGCCCGACGCTATCGAACGGCGTCCGGGGCCGCGACGTCGGCGGCGGAGGGGGATCGCCGCCGGTATCTCGGACGAGGATCTCCGCGCGTCGTTCCTCGCACGCGACGACGTCGTCGCGCTCACGGGCGGATCCTGATCGGTTCGGTCAGGCGTCGTTCGCGGCCGCCCACGCGATCGCGTGGTCGCGCTCGGCGACCGGGAAGCGCTTGAACTCGCCGGGCGTCATCCAGCCGAAGAGGGACGTGACGGTGATCATCCAGTCGAGGTCGGTGACGAGCGCGATGCGCTTCCAGCGCCGGAGGTTGTCGACGCCCATCTTGAGGTCCTTCCACACGGCGCCGGAGGACATGCCCTCCCACCGTTCGAACACCAGCACGATCCGCACGTCGTCCCCCCGGTCCCAGAACTCCTGAACCGCGGGCATGAGCACGTCGGTGTAGTCGGACGACCGGATCTCGCCCTCCGCCTCGAACCCGATGACGCCCTGGGGCAGCCCCTCGATCCGCTGCAGCATGGACGCGAGCGTAGCAGCGGCGATCACGACGGGCGGAGCGCGCGAGCGATGAGTTCGGGGAACCTCGCTCGTCTCGTGGACGATGACCACGGATGGACCGCATGGCCGCCTCCCGCCCGACCACGACGCGACGATCCTCGCGCTCGAGGGCGCGATCGAGCGCGCCGACATCGCGGCCTTCTGCGAGCGTGCCCGCCGCCTGATCGAGCGGTCCGACGCGGACGCGGTCGTGTGCGATCTCGGCCGTGTCGCCCACCCGGACGCGGTCACGGTCGAGGCGCTCGCCCGGCTGCAGCTCGAGGCCCGGCGCCTCGGGCGTCGCCTGGTCTTCCGGGACGCCTGCGGCGAGCTTCGAGAGCTCGTGGCCTTCGTGGGGCTGGACCGCGTGCTGCCTTGCGACGGGTCCCCCTAAGGGTCGAGCCGCGCCGGGAGCCCGAACAGCGGGAAGAGCCGTTCGGTGTCGAGGAAGAAGCTGATCCCGGCGATCCGGCCGTTCGAGATCTCGAGGACCTGGAGCGACCAGGGCGCGAGCCCACCATCCGGGGCCGGCTTGTACTGGCCGAATCCCGGCGACCCGTTCGCCTCCACCGGGACGAGCCGCGAGCCCTTGCAGCCGATCCCCGGTCCGAGGCACCACGCGACGATGTCGTCGTGCGTCTGCAGCCAGAGGTCGTACGGCGGCATCGACCAGGTGGCGTCCTCGCGGAGCAGCGCCGTGAGCGAGTCCATGTCGTAGCGTTCGAACGCGTCCACGTAGCGGGCGAGCAGCGCTCGCTGCTCCTCGTCCATCGGCCGGAGGGTCTCGCTCGTGAGGTCCGCCGCCTCGAGCGTGGCCCGCGCGCGCTGGAGCGCGCTGTTCACGGACGCTACGGTCGTCTCGAGCAGCTCGGCCACCTCGGAGGCCTTCCAGCGCAAGACCTCTCGCAGGATCAGCACCGCTCGTTGCTTCGGCGGCAGGTGCTGGAGCGCGGCGACGAAGGCCAGGCGGACCGACTCCCGCGATTCGGCGAGCTCGGCGGGATCGGCGTCGACCGGCACGATCCGGTCGTCGGGGAACGGGAGGATCCACGTCGCCTCGGCGAGCGGATCCGGCAGCGGCGTGTCGGCGGACCTCGCCGGCGTCAGTTCCATCGGCCGCGCGCGACGTTCCTTGCCGGTCAGCATGTCGAGGCACACGTTCGTCGCGATGCTGTAGAGCCACGAACGCAGCGACGAACGTGCCTCGAACGACCCGTAGCTCCGCCACGCGCGCAGGAACGTCTCCTGGACCGCGTCCTCGGCCTCGAACCCGGTCCCGAGCATCCGGTACGCGTACGCGGTGAGCTCGGTCCGGTAGGGCTCGAGGTCGGGAACCCGCGGTTCGACGGCAACGATCGGCTCGGTGTCCAGTGATCCCTCCGGGGCGGCCTGTGCCCTCACCCTACGACCTCGGCGACGCCGCCGACCTCAGCCGAGGGCCGGTCCGACCGATACATGAATCGCTCCGGCGGAAAGGTCTTCGAACGATGCGAGCGGGCACCGCGAACCGGTTCCTCTGGTTGATCGTCGGCCTCCTGGGCCTGTCCGCGCTCACGGCGATCGTGCGCGGCGACCCGCAGGGCCGAGAGCTCTTCGGGGGGTTCGTCTTCGTCGCCGCCGTGTTCGGCGGCATGTGGTGGCTCTCGCAGAAGTATCGCGTCGGTCCGCGCCGGGAGTCGTTCGAGGACCAAGCCCGCCGCGCCGGTCTCCGGGCCGAGGCGGGGGACCCGTTCCGGCTCCTGGACGCCCCCTTCGCGTTGTTCGGACGCGCCGCGTCGGTGCGCGACATCGAGAACACCGCGAACGGGATCCGCGGCGGCGAGCGGGTGGTGATCGCGGACTACTGGTACGCGCCTAGCTCGGACCCGCAGCGCGACGACTACCGCCGGTACACGTGCGTGTTGACCGAGACGCCGCCCTGGTGGACCGACGTCTCGGTCATGCCGAAGGGGCTCGCCGACGTGCTGCGATCGATGGTGCCGCTCTCGGATCTCCGGACCGAGTCCGAGGAGTTCAACCGGCGTTTCGACGTTCGTGCGGCCGACCGTCGGTTCGCGAACGCGCTGCTCGACCAGCGGATGATGGCGTGGCTGCTCGAGCAGGCGCCCGACTCCGGCTTCGAGATCGTCGCCGGCCGCCTCATGGTGTTCCGTGCGCGGGTCAGGGCGAGCCTCGACGACGTCGCCCGCGCGCTCGAGCTCGCCGACGGCCTCTCGCAGCGCGTTCCCTCCGTCGTCCGAACCGGCCCATTCTGACGGCCACCGGCCTCGATCCCCGCTGCACCTTCTGGGTATGTCACACGGGTAGGCCTGATCCGTCTCAAGGGATGAGGCCATCAAGCTGAAGGAGGCGATCGCATCATGCGACGCACGAACCGCGATCCTCTCGACCGCTTCGCCGAGCAGCGCACCGTCCTGCTGTCGAGCTTCCGGCGTGACGGGAGCCCGGTCGACACACCGGTCAACATCGCCGTCGAGGACGACCACGCCTTCGTCCGCTCGTTCGATGCGGCGTGGAAGGTGAAGCGGATGCGCCGCAACCCGATGGTCGAGGTCGCGCCGAGCACGTTCGGCGGCAAGCCACAGGGTCCGCCCACCCGATTCCGGGCTCGACAGCTCGAGGGCGCGGAGGCGGCGCACGCAGCGGACCTCATCGAGGCGAAGCACCCGATCCTCCAGGGGATCCTCGTGCCGCTCGGTCATCGCGTGAAGCGCGTGCGCACCCTGCACTTCGAGCTCACGCCGGTCGGGACGTAAGGCGACGGCGGAGGGGGTGCCGCCGAATGCCGGGCCGGTGTCCCCCTCCGCGTGGGTCAGATCCGCCGGCGGTACCGGACGATCGCGAGCGGCGCGAACACGGCCACGATCACGACCATCCAGATCACCGCCTTGAGCAGCGGCTCGGCGACGGCGCCACCGAGCATCAGCCCGCGCGCCGTGTCGATCACGGCCGTGATCGGGTTCGCGTTCACGAACGCCTCCAGCCAGCCCGGCATCGATTCCGGAGGGGCGAAGGCCGAGCTCGCGAACGTGAGCGGCAGGATCAGCATGAAGCCCCACGTGTTCACCGACTCCGGCGTCCGAGCCGTGATCCCGAGGAACGCCATCGGCCAGCACATCACCAGCCCGAAGACCAGGACGAAGACGAGCGAGCCGATCGCGCCGGCCGTCCCCCCGCCGAAGCTGAACCCGAGGATCATCGAGAAGCCGGTGATGATCACGATGCTCCAGGCGATGCGTGCGCCGTCGGCCAGGATCCGCCCGCTGATCACGGCAGAGCGCGCGATCGGCAGCGAGCGGAACCGGTCGATCACGCCTCGCGTGAAGTCGGCGTTGAGCGCGAGAGCCGTCGTGAACGGCAGGAAGCAGACGGCCTGCACGAGGATCCCGGGGAGGGCGTACTGCAGGTACTCCTGCCACGAGCCCAGGATCGCGCCGCCGAACACGAACACGAACAGGACCAGGAACATGATCGGCTGGATCGTCATCTCGACCAGCTGCTCCGGCGTCGCCTTGATGTGCAGGAGGTATCGCCGAGCGAGCTGCAGTGTGTTCGAGACGAGGTTCGGCCGCACGCGAGGTGCGAGGGTCGCGGTGCTCATGTGGGCCTCCTCTCATCGGTCGAGCCTTGCTCGAGGTCCTCGACCCGCTCCTCCTCGGCCACGTGGCCGGTGATCGCGAGGAACACCTCGTCGAGGCTCGGCCGCCGCAGCGACAGGTCGTCCACGGCGATGCCGGCGTCGTCGAGCTGCCGCACGGCCTGACCGAGGGCGGACCGGTCGCGGATCGACACCGAGACGAGCTGGCCGTCGTTGTGGGCGCCGTCGTCGCCATCGGCCAACGCCGCCAGGATCTTCTCGGTCGCGGGCAGGTCGGCCGGATCGGCCGGCTGCGCCTGGAGCATCTGGCCGCCGATCCGGGTCTTGAGCTGCTGCGGCGTTCCGGCCGCGATCACCTTGCCGTGGTCGATCACGACGATCTCGTCGGCGAGACGGTCCGCCTCGTCGAGGTACTGCGTCGTCAGCAGCACCGTGGTGCCCTCCGCGACGAGGGCCCGGATCATGCCCCACAGCTCGAGACGGCTCCGCGGGTCGAGCCCGGTCGTCGGCTCGTCGAGGTAGAGGAACCGCGGGCGGCCGACGAGGCTGGCCGCCAGGTCGAGCCGGCGGCGCATGCCGCCCGAGTACGCCTTCACGTACTTGCCGGCGGCGTCGGACAGGTCGAACGCCTCGAGCAGTTCCTTCGCGCGGGCTCGCGCCGAGGACCTCGAGGTCCCGAGCAGCCGCCCGAGCATGTAGAGGTTCTCCTCGCCCGAGAGCAGCTCGTCGACCGCCGCGTACTGGCCGGTCAGCCCGATCACGCTCCGCACCTTCGCCGGCTCGTGCACGACGTCGTAGCCGCCGACGATCGCGCGCCCGGCGTCGGGCCGCAGCAGGGTCGACAGGATCCGGATCGCGGTGGTCTTGCCGGCGCCGTTCGGCCCGAGCAAGCCGAACACGGTGCCCTCCCGGGCGACCATGTCGATGCCGTCCAGGGCTCGTACCTTGCCGAAGGTCCGGACCAGGCCCTCGGCCTCGATCGCTGAAGTCGACATACCTACCTCCCTCACCTCTTCGTTGCGTGGACGGCTCGACGAACGCCTACAGGACTGACGACAACTCGAGACCTCGGGACGTTCCGACATTCATCGGTTTGGGCATGATGTCAGAACAATCCGGTCATCTTCTGGCCGGTTTCTGTGAGAACCTCGGACGATGCGGGCCGACCGACTCGTCGCCGTCCTCCTGCTCCTGCAGGCACGCGGCCGTGTCACCGCGGCCGAGGTCGCCGAGGAACTCGAGGTCTCCGAACGCACCGCCCGGCGCGACCTCGAGGCCCTCGCGATGGCCGGGATCCCGGTCTACTCGCAGGCGGGCCGGGGCGGCGGGTGGTCGCTGATCGGCGGCGCCCGCACCGACCTCTCCGGCCTCACAGCCGCCGAGGCCCGGACGCTGTTCCTCGTCGCCGGGCCGTCGGCCTCGGCGACGCCGGCGATCAAGGCTGCGCTCCGGAAGTTGGTCCGGGCGCTCCCCGAGCCGTTCCGTGCGGAGGCTGAGGCCGCGGCGTCCGCGGTGGTGATCGACCCCGCGAGCTGGGACCGGACGCAGTTCCCGCCGCCCGCGCATCTCGAGGCGCTGCAGCACGCGGTCGTCGCCGGCGTCCAGATCCGCATCGTGTACGCGAGCAGGAACTCGCCGGAGCGCGAGCGCCTCGTGCATCCGCTCGGTCTCGTCTCGAAGGCCTCGGTCTGGTACCTGGTCGCGGGGACCGACGCCGGCCTCCGGACCTTCCGCGTGAGCCGCGTGCGTTCGGTCGCGCCGACCGAAGATGCGGTCGACCGGCCCGAAGGGTTCGACCTCGAACAGACGTGGGAATCGGTGAAGTCGGAGCTCGACGAGCGCCGGGTCGGCTACCGGGCGAGGGCGTTCGTGGAGGCCGAGGCCGTCCCGTGGCTGCGCTCCGACTTCGGGACGCGGCTGTCCGTCACGGAGCTGCGCGACGATCGCGGGCGGCTCGAGGTCGAGCTTCGGAGCTGGTCCGGGCACACCCTTGCGGGGGAGCTCGCAGCGTTCGCACGGTGGGTCGAGGTCGTGGAGCCGGCCGAGGTCCGCGACGAGCTGGCGAGGATCGGTGCCGAGCTCGCGAGCCGCTACGGGGGTCCTGCCGGAGTGTGAGCCCCCGACCGGGGATGTTCGGCGGAGCATCTTCCGTTCCCCGGGCGGCCCGATATCGTCGCCTGGCTCTCGAGCCCGAGGGTGCGGACATGCCCGGAAGATCTGTTTCGAACGGCAACGCTCCGCGCGGCTCGCGGCTGGAGTTCTCGGAACCTCCTGGAGGAGGCGCGGGTCGAGCCTCCGTACGTATTGGTCGGGACCTCGGGGGGAGGGTTCATCACGGCGGGCTACGCGCTCCGGCATCCGCGCGACGTCGCGGGCTTGGTCTTCATGGACACCGGGTCCCCGTTCCGCAACCCGCCATGCCCGATCGTCGAGGAGACCACCTGGAACCATCCGTCGAACGTTGAGCAGCGGGACTACCTGCAGGTCGAGAATGACGCGTGGGCGGCGCGGGGGCAGATCGGCGACATCCCGGTGTCGGTCGTCACCGTCGAGTACTCACCGGCCGACATGGGTGCCTCACCGTTCGCCTCGGAGCAGGCGATGATGCGAGACAACGTCGAGGCGCAGCAGGGGTGGCTCGTCCTCACCCATCGGCCGAGCAGATCGTGGTGCAGACGAGTGATGCGGTCGAGGAGGACGACCCGCAACTCGTGATCGACGTGATCCTTGACGTCCTGGAGGCTGCACGAGGGCAGAGCTGACGAGCGGTCGACGACCCGGACGTCGGGTGTCGTACCCGGGTGTCTGCTCAAACCGCCGGCGCAGAAGTTCGTGATCCGGCCCTGACGAGGAACCCGCCGCCACTGGGGGCTACGCTACTCGCGTCCGTCCGCGTTCCTCGACGGAGGTGATGGCATGGCCGAGCGGGTCGACGATCTCGAGCGGGCTCGTGATGCCGTCGAGCGGCGATCGTGGTCCGAGGCGTACGCCATCTTCGAGGAGCTCGAAGACCCGGACCTCCTACCGGCGGAGTGGGAGTCGTTCGCCGATGCGGCATGGTGGACGGGCCGTCAGGAAGAATCGATCGCGGCGCGACAGAAGGCCTACACGAGCTACGCGGATGCCGGCGACGAACGACGTGCCGGGTGGATGGCCGCGCGCCTGTGCATCGAGCACTTCATCCGCGACGAGCCGGCCGCGGGCATGGGCTGGCTCGCCCGGTCCAGGCGGCACGCAGCGGGTCTCCCCGAATGCGTCGAGCTCGGATTCATGTCGGTCCTCGAGGCCACGGTCCTGCGATACGGCGGGGATCTCGCATCCGCGGGGCCGCTCGCCCAGCGCGCGACCGAGATCGGCGAGCGGTTCGGCGACCGAGACCTGCTCGCGTTGGCGATCCACACGCAGGGGCTGATCCTGATCGCCCAGGGGTGCGTCACCGAGGGCGTGCCGCTGCTCGACGAGGCGATGACCTCCGTCGTGGCGGGCGAGGTGGGCGACTACTGGGCCGGCGCCGTCTACTGCAACGTCATCGCCGCGTGTCTGGAGATCGCGGACGTGCGCCGGGCCGCGGAGTGGGCCGAGGCAGCGAGGGCGTGGTCCGAGTCGATCCCGTCCGAGTCGCTGTATCCGGGGCTGTGCCGGGTCAACCGGGCCCAGGTCGCGAGCCTGCGTGGGGAATGGTCGCTGGCGGAGGCCGAATCGGTGCTCGCCACCGAGCAGCTCATGATCACGAACCCGCCGCTGGCCGCGGAGGCGCTGTACGAGACCGGCGACGTGCGCCGGCGTCGGGGGGATCTCGCCGGCGCGGAGGCCGCGTTCGAGCGGGCGCACGAGCTCGGCTTCCAACCGCAGCCCGGGCTGGGGCTGCTCCGGCTCGCGCAGGGCAAGATCGACGCCGCCCTGTCGGCACTCCGGTCCGCCGTGGCCGCTCCCTCCGGCAACCGGCTGCGCACGGCGCGGCTGCAGTGGGCACTGGCCGAGGCGGCGCTCGCCGCCGGTGACCTCGACGCGGCGAGGTCCTCGGCCGACGAGCTCGACGCGATCGCTCGAGACTCGGACGCCCGGGTCCTGGAGGCATCCGCGGCCACGGTGCGAGGGTCGGTCCGGAGCGCCGAGGGCGACCTGCCCGATGCGGTCGCGAGCCTGCGGCACGCGTCGGCGCTGTGGCAGGAGCTCCGGTTGCCGTACGAGGCGGCCCGCGCCCGTATGCAGCTCGGGCTCGCGCTCCGAGCCGCGGGCGACGACGACGGCGCCCGGATGGAGCTCCGTGCCGCCCTCGCCGCGTTCGAGAAGCTGGGCGCGTCACGCGACGCCGCGGTCGCCTCCGACCTCCTCGGCGGACCGACGGAGCTGCCGCGCGGGCTGACCACCCGCGAGGCCGAGGTCCTCCGGCTCGTGGCGGCCGGCAAGACGAACCGCGACATCGCGGTCGAGCTCGTGATCAGCGAGCACACCGTGGCCCGCCACCTGCAGAACATGTTCGTGAAGCTCGGCGTCTCCTCGCGCTCGGCGGCGACGGCGTTCGCCTACGAGCACGGCCTCGCCTGAGCCCGCTTTCGAGGCCGAGTGGTGATACCTCACCACACGGACGCTCTCGGAAGTTGGCGTGTTCGGGCGATGAGCGCCGGACACCCCAGGCCTACCGTCGACCTCGGAGCAGAGCGAAGGAGGCCGAGATGGACGGCACGGGGTCGGAGCGGTTCGACACGGTGGTGATCGGGGCCGGCCAGGCGGGCCTGTCCGCCTCCTACTACCTGAAGCGGGCCGGCCGGTCGTTCGTGATCCTCGACGCGAACGCGGAGGTCGGTGGGTCGTGGCTGAACCGCTACGACTCGCTGCAGCTGTTCACGCCGAGGTGGGCGGTGCGGCTGCCCGGCTGGCGATTCCAGAACAAGGACGTGCGGTACCCGTCGAGGGACCAGATGATCGGGTTCCTGCAGGAGTACGCCGAGCGGTTCGACCTGCCCGTCCGGACCGGCGTCCGCGTCGAGCGGATCTCCCGCGGGGGCGACGGCTTCGTGGTGTCCACCGACGCCGGGAGGATCGAGGCGGACGACGTGATCGTGGCCACGGGCGCCAACCGGGATCCGAGGGTCCCCGCATTCTCGAGGGAGCTGGATCCCGCGATCGTCCAGCTTCACTCCAGCGAGTACCGCAACCCGTCCCAGTTCCGGGACGGCGGGGTCCTCGTGGTCGGCGCCGGCAACTCGGGCGCCGACATCTCGCTCGACGCCGTGACGGGGCACCCGACGTGGCTCTCGGGCCCCGATCGGGGCCACATCCCCGTCAACATCGACACGTGGATCGCCCAGAACGTCGCGTTCCGCCTGATCCGGTTCGTGGGCGTGCACGTCCTGACCGAGCGGACCCCGATCGGACGTCGGTCGAAGGCGAAGCACCAGGGCGACCCGCTCGTCCGTGTGAAGCCGAAGCAGCTCCTCGCGGCGGGCGTCGAACGCGTGCCGAAGACCGTCGGGGTCCGGTTCGGCAAGCCGATGCTCGAGGACGGCCGCGTCCTCGACGTCGCGAACGTGATCTGGGCCACGGGCTACCGTCACGACTTCTCGCGGATCGACCTGCCGATCCTCGGCGAGGACGGCGAGCTCGTGCACGAGCGCGGGGTCGCGACGGGCCAGCCGGGCCTGTTCTTCGTCGGCCTCTCTTTCCAGTACTCCGCCGCGTCGGACGTGATCCCCGGGGTCCCCCGGGACGCGAAGTACGTAGTGGAGCGGCTGCTGTCGCGGGACCGAAGTGACGTGGACGGGAGCTCTCGGCGGCGGCCTGAGTTCAGCCCGCCGTGCCGTCGATGATGCGGTGCGTCGAGGTCCAGTTCGTCGCCCAGGTCTGCCCGCCGTCCCAGGAGAACGACTGTTCCCACGTGCTCACGCCGTCGTCCAGCACCCGCCAGTCGAACCGAACCTTCGTGTCCCGTCCGGCGATCACCTCGTCGCTCAGGAACTCGCCCCGCGCGCCGTCGAACCCGCCCTCGACCGGCACGCCGATGTCGCCGGGGAAGCGCGTCGAGGCCCACCAGATCCGCCACCGCCTGGTCTCGGGCTCGAACAGCCGGAGCGTGAAGCCTTCGAACGGCGCGCCGCTCGGCGGCATCGCCGCGACGGAGAAGGTGTCGACGTTGCCGAGCCCTCCGAGGATCGGGTAGGCCTTGCCCTCGGCGTCGAACTCGACCCACTCCGTCGCGTCGGGGTCGAGCGTGTCGACGAGCTTGCGGTTATGGATCCGGCGCCGCCCGAACAGGAAGTCGAAGTCGTGGCGTCCGTCGTTCACGGTCTCGGTGTCCTGCATCGTTCCCTCCTTCGCTCGACCGAGGTGGCCATCATGCCGGGGAACATGGTCATCTTCCGGCCGCTTCTCCGGAACGGGGTAACGCCGACGAACGCTCGAGCGGCGTCGGGAACCGGAGACGCAGGCGGACGTCGCCGAGCCAGTCTTGGAGACGGTCGCGCTCGCGTTCGATCGCGCGCCGGGTCGCCGCGTCCACGCGGGACAGGAGCCTGAGCACGACGACCCCGTCGTCGTCCTGCCACCAGCCGCCGACGATGCGGCCGTTCGACCACACGGTGGGCCCGGCGTTGCCGTTGCGATCGAACAGCAGCGGGACGTGCTGCTCCCGCAGGTACCAACCGCGCTCCTTCCAGCCCATCACGGTCGGGTCGAGGCCGGGCAGGAGCGCCACCCACGGCTCGGGTTCGTCGACCGGATCGAGGTCGTCGGGCAGCACGTAGCCGGTGTCGTCGCCGATGCGGACCGTCTCCGCGCCGACGGCCTCGAGCGTGTTCGACGTGAGCCCCGCCGTCCACCCGGTCCACCACCGGATGTCGCGCATCGTGCCCGGGCCGAACGTCTCGAGCCACCGCCGTAGCAGCTCGGCGCTCGCTGCCTCGTGGTCGAGCTCGGGCAGAGGGCGTTCGAGCCAGGCGTCCATCGGGGCCCATCGGTACTGGCCGGACGCGAACGTTCCGACCGGCCGGGCTCGCGACACCTTGCCCTCGATCGACAGCAGGAACAGGATCCGCGTCGAGCCGCCCATGCTGCCGGCCCACGTGGTGCCCTCGCCGTAGGTGAACCTGACGCCGAGCTCGGGGACCTCCTTGGTGAGCTCGCGGCCGGCGGCCTCACCGTGTTCTCGGAGGACGTCGAGCGTCCTCGCGCTCACGCGATCGATCCACCGCTCGCCGCCGCCCGGGCGCACGTGGCCGTACTCCTCCAGCCACCGCGCGAGGCGCTTGCGTTCCCGCGGCACGAGCGCCTTCGTGCAGGCGGCGTCGATCGCCGCCGCGAGGTCGAGCGGCACGACGAACAGCGTCCGGCGCATCCCGATCATGCGGAGCACCGACCGCCGCTCGTACAAGGCGTCCTCGAGCTCCGCGGGCGCGAAGTCCTTCACCCTCGCCCACGACGCGAGGTACGGCGTCGGCGGGTCGCTCGAGTGCAGCCCGGCGAGATCGCCGGCGAGTCCCTCGGCGGTGGTCGTGGGCGCCGCGAGGTGATGCCGGCGGCCGAGCCGTGCCCGCCGTTCGGCGACGCCGATGCGCCTCACGACGTCCCCTCGCCGGGGAGCCATTCGTAGAGCGCGTCCGGCGTCTTCTCCTCGTTCTCCGCCCCGTCGGTGAGCCGCACGACCCGCAGCCCGTGCCGTTCGTAGAAGCCCCGCGCGCCGGCGTTGGCCTGGAACACCCAGAGCCGGAAGCCGCCGGGCATGCGCGCCTTCGCCCGTTCGAGCAGCGCGGTCCCGATGCCGCGACCCTGATGGTCGGGGTGCACGTACAGGTGCTCGAGGTGGTCCCCGTGCGACGTCGCGACGAATCCAACGATCGCGCCGCCGACCTCGGCCACCGATAGCTCCTGCTCGGCCATCACCGTGTTCGTAATGAAGTCGGCCGTCTCGTCATCGGTGTGGAGCTTCGGCAGGAACGTCAGCGTGCCGAACGACGCGATGAACACCTCGGCGACCGCGTCGGCGTCCTTGGGCGATGCCGCCCGGATCCGGACCTCGCTCATCGGTCCATCATCGAGGACGCGGACGACGTGCGGGTCAGGGCTCGGTCGAGCCCGACACCGCCGAGGCCGGCGGCTTGCGCGGCGTGAACAGCCACACGTCGAAGAGCTCGTCGAGCTGCTGTCCCGACTCCTGCTCGGCGAGCGCGATGAACTCCTCGGTCGTCCCCGTGCCGAACGCGTTCGTCTCGATCCACGCCCGCAGGGTGTCGAAGAACGCGACGTTGCCGATCTCCTCCCTCAGGGCCTGCAGGGTCATCGCGCCGCGCGTGTACACGGCGTCGTGGAACAGGTCGTCCGGGCCCGGGTCCCCGACGACCACGCGCCAGAACGGATGTTCCGCGGGGATGCCGTCGAAGGTGTCCCGGAGCCGCTCCCGCGTCGTGCCCTGTCCCCGGTCCTCGGACCAGAGCCACTCCGCGTACGTCGCGAAGCCCTCGTTCAGCCAGATGTGCTGCCAGCGCTCGACCGCGATCAGATCGCCGAACCACTGGTGCGCGAGCTCGTGGACGATCACGGGCACCGCCCCGGGGAAGTACCACCGGGGATAGATCGGCCGGGTCTGCGTCTCGAGGGCGAACCCCAGCCTCCGCGAGTGCGTGACGATCGCGCCGACGGACTCGAACGGATACGTGCCGAACCGCGACTCGAGGAACGACAGGATCGCCGGTTGCCGTGCGAGCGCGTCGTCGACCCGGTGTCCGAGGTCGCGGTGGACCGCGTCGATCAGCGGCACGCCCGACCCGGTCTCATCGAACCGGAGCCGGAACTCGCCGACGTCGACCGTGGCGAGGTAGCTCGCCATGGGTTCGCGCACCTGCCACACGTGCGTCCTCCGGTCGCCGTTCGACGCGACACGTTCGCGGACGCCGTTGGCCACGACCTGGAGGCCCGCCGGGACGGTGACGCGGAACGAGTAGGTCGCCGGGTCGGTGGGGTGGTCGTTGACGGGGAACCACGTGGCCGCGGACTCGGGCTCGCCCGCGACGATGAAGCCGTCGCTCGTGTGGATGAAGCCGGAGGGGATGGTCGTCCCCGGGAGGACGAACGGCCTCGGCACGCCCCGGTACCGAACCTCGACGGTGAACGGGGCGCCGTCGGCGAGCGGCTGTGCGGGCGTGATCTTCAGGTCCTGCGTGGTCCGCGACCACTCGGCTGCCAGCCCGTCCACCTCGACCGAGCCGACCCGCAGCCCGTTGAGATCGAGGCTGAAGCAGGAGAGCTCCTGCGTCGCGAGCGCCTCGATCGTCGCGATCCCGCGCAGGACGTTGCTCGCGGGCCTGTACCGGATCGCGAGCTCGTAGTGCTGCACGTCGTACCCGCCGTTCCCGTAGCGGGGGAAGTACGGGTCGCCGGCCCCGAGCGCGCCGGCCGTCGCTCCGTCCCCGCACCGAGGCACCCCCTCGGGCGCGTCCGACGTCCCCGCGCCCGTCCGCGGGAACACCACGGAGAACAGGAGGAGCGCGAGCGCGACGAGGATCCGTTCGAGGGGCACGTGGTGCGCCTTTCGGTCTCGGGCGTGATCCGTCTCGGATCCGACGACGTTAGGCGGTGCCGCGAGATGCGTCCATCCCGCCGGCGCTCAGCCGAGGCGGGCTGCACGCAGCGAGAGGTAGCGGCGTTCGGGGACGCTCGCGGTCCTCCGCGCCGCGAGCCGGTAGGCCTCGCGGGCTGCCTCGACGTCGCCGGCGAGCTCGAGCAGGTGGGCGCGGACGGCCTCGAGCCGGTGGGTCCGGGCCATCCGGTCGTCGTCGTCGAGCGTGCCGAGCACGGCGAGGCCGGTCCGCGGCCCGTGGACCATCGCGACCGCGACGGCTCGGTTCAGCGTCACGGCCGGACCCGGCGAGACCTCTTCGAGGACCTCGTAGAGCGCGAGGATCTCGGTCCAATCGGTCTCCGCCGCGCTCGGCGCCTCGTCGTGGACGGCGGAGATCGCGGCCTGCAGCTGGTACGGGCCGACGAGGCCGGTGCCGAGCGTCCGCGTGATGAGGTCGACGCCCTCCTCGATCTGGCCGCGGTTCCAGAGCTCGCGACGCTGCTCGGCGAGGGGGACGATCATGCCGTCGGCGTCCGCCCGCGCCGCCCGACGCGCGTCGGTGAGCAGCATCAGCGCGAGCAGCCCGGCGACCTCGGCCTCCCCCGGGACGATGCCGTGCAACAGTCGCGCGAGCCGGATCGCCTCGGCGGTGAGGTCCGTCCGGTACAGCTCCCGCCCCGAGCTCGTCGTGTAGCCCTCGTTGAAGATCAGGTACAGGACCTGGAGCACGACGCGGAGGCGTTCGGCCCGGGCGGGCTCGGGCGGGAGGTCGAACCCCATGTCCGAACCCTTGATCGTCTGCTTCGCCCGGCTGATGCGCTGGGCCATCGTGGCCTCCGGAACGAAGAACGCGTGGGCGATCTCGGTCGTCGTGAGTCCGCCCACGGCGCGCAGCGTCAGCGCGAGCTGCGAGGGCGGCGAGAGCGCGGGGTGGCAGCACAGGAACAGCAGGGCGAGCGTGTCGTCCCGCTCCGGAGTTGGCCCGGCCGCCTCGAGCGCCGACGTTCGCTCCTCCCGGCGCCGACGCGCGCTCTCGCTCCGGAACTCGTCGACGAGCCTGCGCGAGGCGACCGTCACGAGCCACGCCCGGGGGTCGTCCGGCACGCCGTACTGCGCCCACCGCTGCGATGCGGCGAACAGCGCCTCCTGCACCGCGTCCTCGCACGCGTCGAACCGCCCGTACCGACGCACGAGCGCGCCGAGCACCTGGGGGGCGAGCTCGCGCAGGAGGTCCTCGGTGCGCGGGTCGAGCCTCACACGCGGCGGCCGAGCGCCTCGATCAGGTCGGCCGCGACGGTCTTGCCGTCGCCACGCCGGATCTCCTCGCCCTCCTTGGCCATCCGCTCGCGGAGCCCGTCGTCGCGGACCAGCCGGTCGACCGAGTGCTGGAGCTCCTCGTCCTCGAACGCATACGTGTCGAGCCGGACGCCGTAGCCGAGCTCGTCCACCCGTTGGGCGTTGTCGTACTGATCCCAGAACAGCGGCAGCACGATCATCGGCGTGCCGAAGTGGAACGCCTCGGTCGTCGTGTTGTTGCCGCCGTGGGTGATCACCAGGTCGACGAGCGGGACGATCGAGGTCTGCGGCACGCGGGACTCGCCCCACATGTTGTCCGGCAGGTCGAACTCGTCCGCGCGGGGTCCCTTCGAGACGATATAGCGATGTGGCGTCCGGCCGAGCACGTCGACGAGCCGCCTCATGAGCTCCACGTCGGCCGACCCGAGCGAGCCGAGCGACAGGTAGACGAGCGCGCCCTCGCCGCCCTCGAGCGACGCCGGGATCTCGAACGGCTCCTCGGTCTCGCGCACGCTCGACTCGAGGCGGTGCCAGGTCTGCGCGAGCGGCGCCGACCGCTCGTAGTCGGCGATCTCGGGGAACACCGAGAGGTTCAGGTGCTCGGACTCGTGGATGAACTCGAGGTCGGGGAGGGGCGGCGCGCCCTGCTCGAGGACCCACTCGTTGAACTCGGTCCAGAGCGGGCGGTGCGTGCGTTCGTACTCGGCGCGGTACTCGTCCCAGCCCGTACGGTCGGCCGCGGGGTAGCCGCTGAACGTCGGCGGCAGCGCCGGGTCCTTCATCTCGAGCGGGTTGCAGCTCATGATCCGCACGAACGGCGCCCCGTGCGTGAGCAGCGCGGGGAAGCCGCTGACGTTGTCCTCGACGATCACGTCGGGGTCGGCCCTGCCGAGGATCTCCTTCAGCTGCGGCTCACAGAACCTCGCGCCGTCGATCAGCGAGCGGAAGACCGGCTCGATGAACGTCTCGAGCTGCTCGATCGTGGGCTTGCGGAACTCGGGGGCCGTCTCGGTGATGAAGTCGGTCCAGAACTGCCCGGCGTCCTGGTCACCCTCGGCCGGCGGGGCGAGGTCGACGAGGTCCTCCTCGAACCCGAGCGGCTCGAGCTTGCCCTTCCACGACGCCTCCGCCGCGAACACGACGCGGTGCCCTCGCCGTTCGAGCACCTTGCCGATCCCGACGCAGTTGTTCGTCGGCCCGTAGGCGCTCTCGGGCATGAAGACGATCGTCAGGGGTTCGTCGGCCACGGCACCTCCGATCGGCGAGGCGCGGGCGATGATACGGCGCCGCCCCGCGGGTCGCGAGGCGACCCGCGGGGCGGCAGGCAGCGCTACGCGGCGTCGGCCGCCCGTTCGAGCTCGGCGACGTCGATCTTCTGCATCTGGAGCATCGCCTGCATCGCGCGCTGGGACCGACCCGGGTCGGGGTCGCCGAGCAGCTCCATCAGGCGGTTGGGGATGATCTGCCAGGACAAGCCGAACCGGTCCTTCAGCCAGCCGCACTGGCTCTCCTCGCCGCCGTCGGCGGTGAGGGCGTTCCAGAAGTAGTCGACCTCGTCCTGCGACTCGCACCGCACGAGGAACGAGACCGCCTCGGTGAAGTTGAACTGCGGCCCGCCGTTCAGCGCAGTGAACTCCTCGCCGTCGAGCTCGAACGACACGACCATCGCGGTCCCCGGCTCGCCGGGTCCCCCTTCGGTGTAACGGTTGACCTCGATGACCTTCGACTCGCCCGCCGGGGTGCCGGGGCGGGACTTGAACAGGTCGACGTACAGGGTGGCGGCCTCCTCGGCCTCCTTGTCGAACCACAGGTACGGAACGACCTTCTGCGCCATCTCGTCCTCCTTCAGCTCGTGTACTCCTCCGGCGGTGCGTCCATGACCTGACGCACCTCGATCGGCTCCTCGACGAACGCGACGATCTTCGTGGCGATCTCGAGGGCCCGCTCCTCGTTCTCGACGTCCACGAGGTAGTAGCCCGCGAGCGACTCCTTCGCCTCGGCGAACGGACCGTCCGTGGGGACCGGGGCGCCGTGCTCGAACCGCACGGTCTTGGCCACCGTGGGGTCGGCGAGGCCGATGCTGGCGACCTTCTCGCCCGACGCCTCGAGCTCCTCGTCGATCTCCGACATGAAGCGGATCATGCTCTTGATCCACTCCGTCGTCTTGGTCTCGACCATCGTGGCCTGGTCACCGAACATCGCGATCAGGTATTTCACCTGCGTCCTCCTTCCGTGCCCGGGGTGGGCGTTCACCCAAGGGTCGGAGCCGCCGACGCGTTCTCGACATGCCTCGGGGCCTTCCTCCACCCTAGTGCGGGAGGAGGCCGGTGGGTGGGGCTGCCTGGGCCTAAGCCATGAGGGCGATGATGATCGCGGCGACGAGGTTCCCCACGAGGTGATAGCCGCCGTTGATCGCGCCCCAGACGAACGGCTTGGGCTTGTTCGACTCGAAGGTCGCGGTCACGAGGGCGATCGAGATCGCGAAGCCGACCCCGACCACGAGGCCGAGCACGACGCCCTCGCCGAAGGTATCGGTCCCGGTCGCGACCGCGATCATGCCGAGCGCGATCGCGGAGAGGACGCTGCCGATCAGCGGTACCGCGTAGATCGCGGGCCCGGGCCCGCCCGCGCCGGACTCGCGCGGGTCGGTCATCCCTCCCGCGGCCATCCACGCCTTGCCGAACACCGGTGGCGCGTACCAGGCGGCCCCGATCACGAAGTAGGCCAGCGCGGCCAGGATCACGGCGAGCCAGTCGAGGTCGCCGAGCAGGTCGAAGCTCATTTCCCACCTCCCCTTGGGTCGCTCCGAACCGTGGCAGGACCGAGGGCGGTCCAGGGCAGGAAGCCGGAAGCCTGCCACGAGCTCGGTTCGTCAATCGCGGTTGACATCTCGACGTCTGTCAACGTACATTGACGGCATGAGCCAGGCCACGAAGCTCGCGGGTGCGGCCGGGGACGCCGACCCGAGGGTGGGACTTCGGGCGGTCGCCGCGCTCCGCAAGCTGCTCGAGCAGCTCGAGGCGCTCCAGGTCCGGAACGCTCGAGACGCCGCGTGGTCGTGGCAGGAGATCGCGGATGAGCTCGGGGTCAGCCGCCAGGCCGTCCACAAGAAGCACGCGAGGGGCCGGCTCCTCTCGCGGAGGAGGTAGGCGTGTTCGAGCGGTTCACGGCGCAGGCGAAGTCGGTCGTGGTCAGCGCGCAGCGCGACGCCCGCGAGCTCGACCAGCCGAGCATCGGGACGGCGCTCCTGCTGCTCGGCGTCGCCGAGGAACGCGCGACCGCCGGAGGGCGCGCGTTGCACGCGCTCGGGGTCGGCGAGGCCGAGATCCGCGAGGACATCCGTCGCGTCGCCACGCGCCAGCGCGCGTTCTCCGACGAGGACGAGGACGCGCTGCGGAGCGTGGGCATCGACCTGGACGAGGTCCGACGTTCGGTCGAGGAGGCGTTCGGCCCGGGTGCGCTCGACCGCGGCCGCGGCTCCCGGCCCGGCCACTTACCCTTCACGCGCGGCGCGAAGAAGGCGCTCGAGCTCTCGCTGCGCGAGGCGATCGCCCTCGGCCACAAGCACATCGGGACCGAGCACCTCCTGCTCGGGCTCGTGCGCGACGAGCGCTGCTCGGCCGCGAGGCTCCTGGCGGAGCGCGGGTTCGACCGCGACCGCGTCTGCTCCGAGGTGATCCGCGAGCTCGCGGGCGGCGGGGACGCCCCCGGCCGCACGGCCTGAGCGACCGCCCGCACCCGCTATCGTCCCTCTTCGACGCCGCGCCGTTCGGGAACGAGGGAGGGGAACCGATGCCCGTGCACATCCAGACCCGCGAGGGAGGCGAGCCGCTCGGGAGCTCCGTGCTTCTCGCGGCGTTCGACGACCTGATGCTGAGCGAGTACCTGCTCGAACCAGGGACGGAGCCGGGCGATCCGCATTACCACGCGAACCACACCGACGCGTTCTACGTGCTCGAGGGCGAGCTCGAGTTCGTGCTCGAGGGCAAGCCGGTGCGTGCGACGGCCGGCACGCTCGTCGTCGCGCCGCGCGGCGAGGTCCACGCGTTCCCCGTCGCGATCGGCGGCCCCGCGCGGTTCCTGAACATCCACACCCCGGGCGGCTTCGAGCGGTACATGCGCGCGCTCGTGGAGATGCGCGCACGCGGCGAGCAGCCCGACGCCCAGTTCCAGAAGGAACACGATCAGTACCTCGTCTGAGACGCCGGAGGTCTCGGCACGCGGCAGATGGCCGACGCCACTGTTCGCCGTCGTCGTCGGGGTCGCGCTCGGTGTGTTCTCGCTGCTCGCCGACGGGATCATCCCCGGCCGCCTGATCACGCTCCTCGGGAACATCGCGGCGCCATGGGGGATCGGGGCTTTCGTCGTCGGGTATCAGGCGGCGTCGGTAAGGCAGGGTGCCATCGCAGGCGGCCTGGCGCTCGTCGTGGGCGTCGCGACGTACTACGTGGGCGCCGCGATCCGCGACTACAGCGTCCTCACCGCGACGAACGTGGTCTGGACGGCGG
>DASUQI010000044.1:0-2245 GCA_036280655.1 Actinomycetota bacterium | reverse complement strand
ACGGGCTCATCTGGGTGGCCGGCGTCGACCTCTACAACGGCGTCCCGCTCTCCGAGCAGGTGGCGGACGTCCGCGTGCCGACGCTGTTCATCTCCGGCGACGCCGACGGCGAGGCCGCCGCCACGCTCGAGGAGTTCGAGGACCCCTCCACCGTCCGAGATCGTCACGCTCGACACCGGCGAGCACGGGACGGACATCCTCGCGTACGCGCCGGTTGCGATCGCCGACGAGTTCGGGCAGTCGGTCGTGGACTTCCTCGAGACGATGTAGCCGGCTGGCTCCCGACTACCGAGAGGTCCGGCTCATCCGCATCCGTCAGGGGCCGGTCCCGATCGCGCCCGGGCCCGAGCGGGGGGATTGGGAAGGTGCTCAGGGTCGATCTTCCCGTTCCGGGTCGCCTGGTCAGCATCGTGCCTCCGAGTGTCGCGGTCGTCCGACTTCCCGTAGGCGGCGGAGGCGCCCTGCCCCGCGACGGGGACGCCACCGTGATGCTCCGCTCCTCCGATGTCGCCGGACTCGCTCATGGTGACGACCGTATCGCAGGTGGCTTCCAGCGTCGATAGACGGGCATCTCGTCATCCGAGTACTCGGTCACCACCGCCTCGTCGATCGAGCACGCGTAGTGGACGAGCCCGTAGGGAGGCCGGCCCGGGCGCGCGATCACCGCGGGATGCGTCGCGTCGATCAGTTCGAGCTTCCCGCGCGCCATGAACTCGCCGAAGTCACCACCGTGGTCCTCCCACGGCTGCGCCGTGTGCAACGCGTAGCGCGCGTCGTGCTCTACCTCGCGCAGCTTCACGCTCGTGTCGCGGAACGAGACGCACAGCAGCCCCGCCGCGATCCACGGAGAGACCGGGTGCACGCGTGGTCCGCCGTCGAGCCGCAGCGTCGCCTGGTAGACGATCCGGCCCTGCATCCGCTCCCGACCGAAGGAGGCCAGCTCCGGCTCGGCGTGCTCGAACTCCTCCCATGTGGCCACGACCGACGCAGCCTAGTCCAGGATCCAGTCCGTGCTGCAGTGCGGGTTGTGGGCGCTACGAGTAGAACTCGATGATGAGGCGCTCTTCGACCGGCACCGGCAGCGGGATCTCGCCGCGCTCGGGCAGTCGGGACATCGTGCCCTGGAACTGGTCGGTGTTCCGGTACAGGTAGGGCGGCGGGTCGGGCGAGAGCTCGATCGCCTCGCGAACGTAGACGAGGCTCTTCCCCTTGTCCGAGAGCTCGATCGTCTGCTCGGCCTTGACCTGGGCGCTCGGGACGTCGACCCGGCGTCCGTCCACGTTGACGTGGCCGTGGCTCACCAGCTGGCGGGCCTGGCGTTGCGAGAGCGCGAACCCGAGGCGCAGGATCACCGTGTCCAGCCGGGTCTCGAGCTGGCGGATCAGCTCCTCGCCGGTGACGCCCGTCTTGCGGCTGGCGCGGTCGTAGTAGTTGCGCATCTGGCGCTCGCCGACGCCGTAGATCGCGCGGAGCTTCTGCTTCTCGAGCAAGCGGACCTGGTACTCGGAGAAGCGCTTGCGGCCGCGGCCGTGCTGGCCCGGCGGGTAGGGACGCTTCGCGGCCGGGCAATTCGGTCGCCCACACAGCGGCTGACCGACCCGGCGGCACATCCGATGACGTGGTCCGACCTTGTCCATCGCGGCCAGCAAGGGTACCAGTGGGGCCTCGTTCCCAGCTTGGACGTGAGTAGCATCCCGCCCCGTGGACCTGCGCGAACGCGTCGTCGGGAGCTGTCTCGGGCTCGCCCTGGGGGACGCCCTCGGGGCGCCGTTCGAGTTCCTCCGGTCCCGGACGATCCCGGACCCGGTGCCGGCGTTCGAGCGGCCGTGGCTCGGCCGACCCCCGGGGTCCACGACCGACGACACGGCGATGGCCAGGCACCTGATGCGGTCGCTGGCCGAACGGGGCGGGTTCGACCCGGACGATCTCGTGCGGCGCCACCTCGAGTGGTTCCGCGCCGACCCCCCCGACGTCAGCACGCTGACCGGCAAGGTGCTGCGGCGGGTCGACCGCGGGGAGGATGCCTCGGCCGCGGCCCGGGCGATCTGGAACGAGCGCGGGCCCGAGATCTCGGCCGGCAACGGGTCGGTGATGTACTGCGTGCCGCTCGGGCTCGCGTGCGCGAACCGGCCGAACGAGCTCACGGAGATCGCGCCCGCTCTCTCGGCGCTCACGCACTTCGACGGCCGGTGCCGGACCGCGGTGCTCGCCGTGACCCTGTGCGCGGCCGCGCTCGCGTGCGAGA
>DASUQI010000043.1:0-40265 GCA_036280655.1 Actinomycetota bacterium | reverse complement strand
CGCTCCCTCCTATGCGAGCCGTCGTGCATGCGGGAACCGAGCAACTCAACGCAGGTGCGATTCCCGATCCTGTCGGGAGAAGAGCACGCACGGGGATCTCCTCCATCGTCAGTCCCACCGCTGGTCGCAGGGAGGCTTGATGCCCCGAACGCGTTCCGCTTTCGGATCTGGCTCACGTTGGCCGATCGGCTCGGTGCACGTCCAACAGAATGGGAGAACGCGTATGAAACACCTGAGGGTCGCAACGTACGAGATCATGAAGGGGTCCTTCCCGGAGCTCGCAGAGATCGTTCGGGAGGAGACACTGCGGGTGTTTCGGAACCAGCCAGGATTCATCAAGTACGGCCTCGCGGACCTCGGCGACAAGAGGTGTCTGTCGCTCAGCCTTTGGGAAACGCGCAAGGACGCAGACGCGGCGAACGCAGTGTCCGCGGACTGGGTACGCGACCTCATGAGCGACCGGGTCGAGCTGCGGACGAACGAGGTCGGGGACCTTGCCTTCTACGAGGGCGTGCCCGCGACGGTCTGACCTCGTCCGGCACTGAAACGACCCGCCCGTGCGCCGTTCGACCGCGGGCTCAGAACGACTGACGGGGGTCGCCGGGAGCTTACCCCCGGCCGGTATTTCAGGATCCGCTCGCGGGGGATCCTGCTGCTCCCCACGGCACGTGGGTTCCTCCTCGACGCGTCACGGCGTATCCTGGGCACGCTGAACGACCGTTCAACCGTCCGGGGAGGTCAGTCATGGACACGCAGCCGGGCACGACCGACTTCTGGCTCCAGCCCGCCGAACACGACTGGCGCCCCCGGCCCACCCTCGCCGGGCGCGACCACACGAGCTTCGAGGTCTGGGACGAGGAGCGAGAGCGCATCTGGTGGGGTGACTGGGTCACGTTCGGGCGCTCCGAGGAGGTCTCGGGTGCCGGCGACTACGTCGTTCGGGACGTCGCGGGTGAGTCCGTCTTCGTCGTCCGGAACGCCGAGGGCCGCCTGAACGGCTTCTACAACGTCTGCTCGCACCGGGGCACGAAGTTCCTCGACGACGACGAGTGCGGGAACCGCCGCAAGGCCTTCACCTGCCCGTACCACGCCTGGACGTATGACCTTGACGGGCGCCTGATCGGCACGCCGAACGTGCGGGAGGACGAGCTCTTCGACCGATCGTCGTACCCGCTGCACCCGATCGCCGTCGACGAGTACGCGGGATTCGTGTTCGTGAACCTCGCCGACCGGCCGCGCCCGCTGATGGAGTCGCTCACGCAGGGGACCGAGACCATGACCGCGTTCGAGCGGTTCGCGATGCAGGACCTGCGGGTCGGGGTGCGGATCGACTACGAGGTCGAGGCCAACTGGAAGATCATCGTCGAGAACTACAACGAGTGCCTGCACTGCCCGACGGTGCACCCGGAGCTCGTCAAGGTGGTGCCGCTGTTCCGGTTCGGCGAGGTCTGGGACGACGAGATGCGCGACGGCGGCAACGCGATGGTCGAGGGCGCGACCTCGTTCACGATCGAGGGTCGCTCCGACCTCCCGACGCTTCCCGGCCTGCTGCCCGAGGACCTCGGCCGGTACTACGGGTCGTACCAGTTCCCCAACCTGATGCTCAACATGCACCCCGACTGCGTCATGTACTACATCGGCTACCCGAGGGGTCCCTCACACACCACGGTCGTCTCCGAGTACCTGTTCCCGCCGGAGGTGATCGCCAACCCCGAGCGCTTCAAGCCCGAACCCGTGGTCGAGCTGTGGGACCTGATCTCGAAGCAGGACTGGGACGTGTGCGAGCGAGCGCAGACCGGCGTGGGTTCGCGCGCGTTCACGACGGGCGTGTACCCGCGCCAGGACCGGTTCCTCTACTCGTTCAACGAGGACTACCGCGTCAGGATGGGGCGAGAGCCGCTCGGCTAGACGTTCGGACCGCTGCGCCTACGAGCCGCCCTCCTCGAGGATCTCCTTGAGGTGGGCGAGATCCTGACGGTTGTCGATCTGGAGGGCGGTGACCATGTCGTCGTCGTGGGCGACGTTCCGAAGCTCCACCTTCGTTCCCCCGGCCTCCGTGTCGGAGAACCGGTAGCTGGTCTCCATCGGGAAGGGCCCCGAGGTCGAGCTCATGGCGAGCGACTCGCCCGGTACGTACTCGGTGACCTGGTAGGTGAACTCGCGCGTCTCGTCCAGGACCTTGGCCTCGAAGGCGAACTCGGAGCCTGCCGAGAGCGGCTTGGGTGACTTCCACTCGGCCTTGCTGACGTTGTGGGACCACTCCGTCGCGTTCTCCGGATCCGAGACGTAATCGGCGACCTCGGAGCGCGGGCGGTCGATCTCGATCTGCGTGAGCACGTCCTGATCCATGGGTGCCCCCTTCTCTGCCTACCGAAGGCCTGCCGGCCTGGCAACGTTCAGGTACCCGCGCTCGGCGCGTCGCAACCGTGCGTCGTCCACCGCCTGACGCTGGCGCCCGCCCCTCCCCCGCCGTACGCTCGCGGCCGTGCCGACCTGCTCGCACGTCCCCGAGCGACGGAGGCACTGATGTCCCCGACATCGTACGGGTGCGAGACGGTGATCCCGTCACCCTTCCGGCGGCTCGAGGGGAGCTCGAGCGGTTCGACCCTTACTGACCGGTCATCTGCTCGAGGTGCTCGGGGTATCGATCGCCTTCCACGCGGATCGCCGAGGCTGCGCGCTCGATCTCGGTGAGATCCTCGGACGTGAGTCCGACCTCGGCCGCCCCGATGTTCTCTTCCAGACGCTCCGGCTTCGTCGTCCCCGGGATCGGGACGATCCATGGTCGCTGGGCAAGCAACCAGGCGAGGGCGATCTGCGCGGGTGTCGCACCCTTGCGGTCTCCGATCATGCGGAGCAGGTCGACCAGAGCCTGGTTCGCCTCCAGTGCCTTCGAAGTGAAGCGTGGGAGCCCCGCCCGGAAGTCGCTGCTCTCGAACGTCGTGTGCGCGTCGATCTTCCCCGTGAGGAACCCCCTCCCGAGAGGGCTGAAGGGGACGAAACCGATCCCGAGCTCCTCGAGCGTCGGCAACACCTCGGCCTCGGGTCCCCTCGTCCACAGCGAGTACTCGCTCTGGACCGCGGTGACGGGCTGGACCGCGTGCGCGCGGCGGATCGTTCCCGCCGCCGCCTCGGACAAGCCGAAGTACTTGACCTTGCCCTCCTGGATCAGATCTCGGACCGCGCCCGCGACGTCCTCGATCGGCACGTCCGGGTCTACCCGGTGCTGATAGAAGAGATCGATCGACTCGACGTTCAGCCGTTTCAGCGAGCCCTCCGCGACCTCCCTGATGTGGTCCGGGCGGCTGTTCACGCCGACCTGTTCGCGTCCACCGCCCGGGTCGAGCTCGAACCCGAACTTCGTGGCGATCACCACGTGCTCGCGGAACGGAGCGAGCGCCTCGCCCACGAGCTCTTCGTTCGTGAACGGTCCGTACGCCTCCGCGGTATCGAAGAACGTGACGCCGAGTTCGATCGCCGAGCGGAGGAGGGAGACCATCTCCCGACGGTCGGGAACCGGGTCGTACGAGGAGGTCGTCCCCATGCAGCCGAGTCCGATCGCCGAGACCTCCGGACCACGCGGTCCGAGCCTGCGCTTCTGCATCGCTCCTCCAGTATCGCTTCCCCGGACGAGCCGTCGAACCTGCGGCCGATCAGTGGCCGGCGCGGCCGCTCTCGGTCTCGGCGCCCCGCGCGGGGACGAGCCGGTACACCGACCGGGCGTATCGACGGACCTCGCGAGGGCGAAGCTGGCCACCCGGGAGCTCGACGACGAAGGCCTCGGTGGCCCGAAGGACGTGCTTCTGCCACGACGTAGCGGTCCCGTGGAGTCGGCCCAGCCGGACGAGCGGCAGGCCGACCAGGCGGGCGTATCGCCGTTCGATCCGGAGGTCGCCCGACGCGTCCACCAGCGCGAGCGGCTGGTGGAACCAGATCGTGATGTCGGGTTCGATCCGCCGGATGAGGCGCATGGCGATCCGGGTCTCGGGCTCGGATGCGCGGCGAGGCCCCGGGTAGTACCGGCCCTCGGGCCCCGGCCGCCATCGGTACGGGAAGTTGCGGTTCAGGTCGACGCCGCGGGCGTTCTGTCGCGTGTGCGCGGCCCGGCCGTCCGGGTTCAGGGTGGGCAGGATCCACAGGTCGAGGAAGTGCCGCGGCCGTCCCCTCCGCAATCGGTCGGCGATCCGAACGCCGCCGCACTCGTCACCGTGGATACATCCGACGATCAGCACGCGCACATCGTCCGGATCGCCCCGCTCGAAGACGCGGATCGGTCTGCCATCGACCGACGCACCGAGGAGTTCTCGCTCATCGACGGTCGGCGCACCCCACGATGGGGTCGCGACCGAGACGGCGATCGCCACCGTGACCCCGACGCGGACCACCTGCCCGGGTCGTCGCGGCGATCGACGACTCACATCGCCCGCCGATCGGACCCGTCCCCGCGCGCCCACTCCCGCACGAACTCGACCGGCCGGTAGTTCAGGATCCGCTCGCGAGGGATCTCGGCAAGCGCCGCGGTCGCCATCCCGAACGGCAGGAACTCGAGCTCGAGCGCCGTATGGGCGTCGCTCCCGATCGAGAACCACTCGACGCCCTCCTCGCGCGCGATCGTCGCGAGCTCGACGGTGAGGTCCTGGCGCGCCGGGGTCGCGTCGAGCTCGACCGCCTTGCCCAGCCTCGTCGCCTCGGCGAACACGCGGCGCCAGTCGGCCTCGAGGCCGGCCCGCCGCCCGTACATCCGGGCCATCGGGTGCGCGAGCACGTGCAGGCGCGGCTGGCTGAGGGCGGCGAGGTAGCGCTCGGTCTCGTCCTCCTTGGACCGCAGCGCCGAGTGGAACGCGCCGAGCACCAGGTCGAGGCTGCCGAGCGAATCGTCGTCCATGTCGATGGAGCCGTCGGGGAACAGGTCCACTTCCTGCGAGCGGAGCACGCGGAACGCGTCACCGTCCCCGTCGAACGCGGCGTTCATCGCGTCGATCGCGCGGCCCTGCTCGGCGAGCTCGTCCGCGGCCATGCCGTTCGCGATCTGCAGCGCCTGCGAGTGGTCGGTGATCGCGACGTACGGCCGCCCGAGCGACCTCGCGGCCTCGACCATCTCCTCGAGCGGCAGACCGCCGTCGCTCCAGGTCGTGTGCATCTGGAGGTCGGCGCAGGGCGTGGACTCCCACGCCGGATCGGCGTCGAGCACCCGGCGGACCTCCGCGTACGTGAGGTATCCGCGCCGCGTCTCGTCGGGTTCGGGGATCGGGGGAGGATCCTCCAGCCACGCCTCGAGACGCGCGGCGACCCAGGGCCCGACCGAACGGAGCTCGGTGAGCGAACGGCCGGCGGCAGCAACCGCGCCCGCCTCCTCGGCCCAGAAGTGCGCCGCCCTCGACGCTCGCGAGAGCGCCCTGCGACGGTGATTCGACTCCTCCTGCGAGGCTGTCCAGAGCAGCTCGCCGAGATCGCCGTTCGTCAGCACCGGTGGTGATCCCGCTCGATCACAGCCCCACGATGATGCCGAACTCGAACACCTGCCGGCCGGCAGCCCATGGACGCGAGCCGACGGCACCTGCCCCCGAGCGCCTCAGTTGTTCGGTGGCGCGGAGCTGATGTCTGCGAGGAGCGCCTGTGCCTCGGAGCTCCACGACAAGTCTGCCAGGGCGATCATGCCGACCGGGCGTCCGTCCTCTACCACCGGCAGGCGCCTGATGTCGTGCTCGCGCATGACCTGCACGGCCTCGTGGACGGATGCCGTGGGCTCGATCGAGGCGGGGAACGGAGTCATCACCTGCGCGACCGTCGTGGTCACGGGGTCGCCTCCCTCACCGACCAGCCTGATGGCGATATCGCGGTCCGTGACGATGCCTCTGTTCTGTCCACCCTCCACGACGATCACGCCGCCGATATCCGCCCGGGCCATGATTTCCGCGGCTTCGCGGATCGGTGCGTCGGACTCGATCGTCTCCGGAACGGCGGTCATGACATCGCGGATCTCCCGGACGTCCAGCCTCGGGGCCGCCGTCACACCCTTCATCCCGCCGCCGACGCGACTCCCCGACACGCCCGCCCGATCCGCGACGGTCGAGGCTCGTTCCCGTGCCTGATCGACGACGTCGCGGATCGCGGCCACCGGCTTGTCGCCCATCTTGATGCCGGCGACGTAGCCGGCGGCGAACGCCACTACTGTTCCGAAGAGTCCCATCGGTAGCCTCCCGTCGTTGAGCTTCTTCCGACGGGATACCCTGCCGGTGCGTCCGCAATCACGTTCGGACGGTGACCTCGCTCGCTCCCGCGCCGATCTCGATGTCGTATCGAGCCTCGATCAGATCGTAGTCCGGACTCCGCCAGTCGGTCTTCCCGCCGCCCGCCCGGAGTCGGAAATCGTCGATGGCCAGCTTCGACGACCGCCGCCGATGCGAACCCGAACGGGAACGCCGGCGGGTCGGACCAGCTCGACGTCGTGCGCTCCGCCTCCGATCCGAACTCCGACCGACCGCCTTGGCCGAGGCAGCCGAACCGCGGTGTGTGAGCAGCCTCCCGACATCACCGAGCCTCCGAGGTCCAGGTCCTCGAGATCCGCCACGACGTGCGACATCCCCCACCTGCCCGTGATGTTCCACGGACCAGGCCGGACAGAGTGATCTCTCCCCGGCTAGGCAGGAGGCTCGGCCGGTACCTCACGGTCACGGTCCCGCCGTGGACGCCGACCTCGGGCATCCTTCCGTCGAATCGAGCCCGGTAGAGCTCGTCCATGGACGCGTCGACCACGATCGTCAGGTTCGAGACCCCCCGGGTGAACACCAGGCGCCCCGCGTGGACGGAACCGAGCGGTGCCGTGAGCTCGTGCGCGGTGCTGGTCCTCATCGCGATCTCCTCATCAGCAGACGTGCTCGATCCCACGCTACGGATGTCGGCGGGCTGCCCCAGCGCCGAAGGTCCCTGGGATGACGGACCGCTCGCCTCCTGCCCCACCCTGCACCTCGACGGATCGGCACCGCGCGCCGATTGACCCTTGCCTCGGCCGGGTACCGACGCCGAGATGACGAGCGCCCGGACCAGCGATCTCTGGTGGAAGAGCGCCGTCGTCTATTGCCTGGACGTCGAGACGTTCCTCGACTGGGACGCGGACGGGATCGGCGATCTCCGCGGGTTGACCGAACGGATCGACTACCTGGCCGGCATCGGCGTCAGCTGCATCTGGTTGATGCCGTTCCAGCCCTCGCCGAACCGAGACGACGGCTACGACATCACCGACTACTACGGGGTCGATCACCGCCTCGGCTCCCTGGGTGACTTCGTCGCGCTGATCAGGACGGCGAAGGACCGCGGGATCCGCGTCATCGTCGACCTCGTCGTCAACCACACGTCCGACCGGCATCCCTGGTTCCGCGAGGCGAGGTCGTCGCCCGACAACCGGTTCCGCGACTTCTACGTCTGGCGCGACCGGCCGACGAGGACACCAAAAGCGTCGATCGTCTTCCCCGACGCGGAGGACAGCATCTGGGCGCAAGATGACAAGGCGGGGCAGTGGTACCTCCACCACTTCTACTCGCACCAGCCGGACCTCAACATCGGCAACCAGCAGGTCCGCGACGAGATCGCGAAGGTCGCCGGGTTCTGGCTCGAGCTCGGCGTCGACGGGTTCCGCGTCGACGCCGTCCCGTTCCTCATCGACACGAGCCAGGTCGCCGATGTCGATCTCGATCCGCACGAGATCCTCCGGCATCTCCGCTCGTTCATCTCGCGTCGGCGCGGAGACGGGGTGCTCCTGGGCGAGGTCAACCTTCATCCCGAACAGCTCATCGACTTCTTCGGCGGCGATGACGCCGACGAGGTGCAGCTCCTGTTCAACTTCCCGTTGATGGAGGCGACGTGGCTCTCGCTCGCTCGACAGGACGCCGGGCCGATCGCCGCGGCCCTCCGCGAGACGATCGCCGTCTCCCCGGACTGTCAGTACGCGAACTTCCTCCGCAACCACGACGAGCTGACCCTCGACAAGCTCTCCGAGGACGAGCGTCAGGAGGTCTTCGACGTCTTCGGTCCCGAGGAGGACATGCAGGTGTTCGGCCGCGGGCTGCGGCGCCGACTCCCGTCGATGCTGGACGGCGACCCCCAGCGGATCCGGATGGCGTACAGCCTCATGTTCTCCTTGCCGGGCACGCCTGTGCTCTTCTACGGCGAGGAGATCGGCATGGGCGAGAACCTCGAGATCGACGGCCGCATGAGCGTGCGCACGCCGATGCAGTGGAGCGACGAGGAGAACGCGGGGTTCTCGAAGGCCCGGCCGTCGCGGCTCCGGCGCCCGGTCGTCGAAGGTCGGTTCGGCCCGCTCGCCGTGAACGTCGCGGCCCAGCGCCGAGACCCGGACTCGCTGCTCAGCTGGATGGAGCGGTTGATCCGGCGCCGGCGGGAGACCCCCGAGCTCGGATGGGGGACGTGGGACGTCCTGAAGACGAACGTGTCGACCGTGTTCGCGCACCGATGCGATTGGGAGGGCCGAACCGTGGTTGCGGCCCACAACCTCGGAGAGCAGCCATGCGTCGTTCGTCTCGAGCTCGCCGGCGTTCCGAAGGACGGGCGGTTGGACGACCTGCTCGACGACCGCGGGGCGACGAGCCTCGCCGACGACGGCAGCCTCGAGCTCAAGATGGACGGCTACGGCTTCCGGTGGCTCCGGATCACGAGGGGCGAGCAGCACACGCCACCGTGACGACGGTCCGCGTCGATGGGGCCGGGACGGAGACCCGGCCCCTCGAGGTCGACTTCGGTCGTGCCCTCGATCAGGGTGAGTCGTCGCGGTCCACGCGGAGGATGCGTGGACCCGTCCCCGCGTCGTCGTCCTCGATCAGCTCGAGTTTCGCACCGGGTTCGAGCCCGCTCAGCTGATCGACGCCGACCCATACGTCATGAACGACCCCGTCTTGACCCGTGAGCCGAACGAGGGCCTTCTCGTCGGCGCTTTCGACGACCTCCTGGAACACGAACCGGATGCCGTTCGGCACGTCGCCACCTCCTCGGGTTCCCGTGCGCATTCCACCACGGGGAGATGGTGTGCGGCCCGCTCCTCAGGCCGAAGCCATCGATCCCTCGGTCACTTCCCCCTTGTGCGCGGCGAAGGCCGCCAGGACCTCGTCCTTCTCGCGCGAAGGGATGTTGAAGTGATCGAGCGAGCGTCCCAGCTCGGCCGCGACCTCGTCGAACTCCTCGGGGGTGATCTGGAGCTCGCGATGGGCTTCTTCGAGCCCGAGCGGGGTGCTTCCCGGCTTCGTTGCGGTGAACGAGAGGGGTCCACCCGCGACGTTGCAGACCCACAGCGTGCGCATGAACTTCAGCCCCGGGAGCCTGTCCAGCTTGTTGGTATGCCACTCGCGAAGCTCGGGGTTCTTCGATCCTTGGCCGACGATCGGGTTCTGGACGACCGCGTCGCTGAAATGGTCGACCACCGCGGCGATCGCGAACACGCCACCCAATCGGTCGTACAGGCTTGGCTCCGCCATCTCGTTCGTCCCCTTCCTTCTGGTCGATGAGCTCGATCGCGCAGTCACGAGGGCGGGATCAGTGGAGGGGCCCGTGCGGGGGCAGATCGCGTCGTGAGCGGGACGAGAGAGGCGGATCCGCGAGCTGAGGGTTGGGAGGGTATGAACCCTCTTTATCAAGCCTCTCAGCGAACGGTCAAGACCCGGTAGGCGCAGCCCCGCTCCTCGTAGTCGCGGTATGCCTGGGTCCGCAGGTCCTCCAGCCCGGCCTTCCGGAAGGCGCCCTCCAGGATGCCCGCGTGGAGCTCGCACACGATGTCCTGGGCCTGTTCGCACGCCTGACGGAAGATGCAGTTGCGGGCCACGACGTCGCCGTTGGACACGACGTACTCGGCCCCCAACGGTGTGAGTTCACGCAGCACGGACTCGGGTGAGTCCGCCGGCTTCGTGACCATCGAGGCGCCGTACCCACGGCCCGCCTCGCGGGCTGCGGCGACGCCGTCCGTCGTTCCGCGCACCGCCTGGGCCAGCAGCGCGGCCAGCCGAGCGAAACGCCTGATGGGGTAGCTGACGTCGATCTGACGCTCGGTGAGCCGGTAGAGCTTGGCGGGTTTGCCGGTGGTGCCTCGGCGCTGGCTCGGGCTCAGGTACCCAAGGGACACGAGCCGCTCGAGATGATCGTGCGCCACGGTCCGGTGGACGCCGACCGCGGCGGCAACCTCGGCGGTCGTCCATTCGGGTTGGTGCACGTAGAAGTCGAACAGGATCCTCCGTCGCGTCGGGTCCTGCAGCGCGGAGATCGCTCGGTCGATCTCCGAAAGTGGCTCGTCACGCATCCCGGCAGCTTATCGAGCGCCTGCGAGTGGACGAGATCTCGATTTCGGGATCGCCCGGCCATGATGGGGAGAACGATGACTCCCGGCCCCGAGCGCGGTCTCAACCGTGATGGGGAAGGAAGGAGGCCCGTGATGCGACGCGACACCTCGACCCGCGAGACTCGCGTCTTGCTGGAGGGCCTGGGGATGGGCGAGTCGCCCCGGTGGCACGACGGCCGCCTATGGTTCTCGAACTGGGGTACCGACGAGATCGTCGCGGTCGACCTGGAGGGGAACAGCGAGGTCATCGGACCCGGCGGCGGGGGCAGCGGCTGGGCCACGGTCCGGCTCTCGGACGGCCGGATGCTCGTCACCGGCGAGGAGCTGATCCGCGTCGAGCCCGACGGGTCTCGCGTCCGCCACGCCGACCTGAGCGACATCTCGCCGTACGGCTGGAGCGAGATGACCGTCGACGGCCGCGGCAACATCTATGTCAACTCGCTCAACTTCGACTTCGCGGACTTCGGCGAGATCATGACGAGCGGCGCGACGCCGGGCAAGATCGCGCTCGTCCCGCCCGACGGCGATGCCCGCGAGGTCGCCGACGAGCTGGCCTTCCCCAACGGCATGGTCGTGACGCCGGACAACGCGACGCTGATCGTCGCCGAGTCGTTCGCCCGCCGGCTGACCGCGTTCGACATCGCCGCCGACGGGGGCCTGTCGAACCGGCGCGTGTGGGCCGACGTCACGGGCGACGGGATCTGCCTCGACGCCGAGGGCGCCGTGTGGTGCAGCGACGTGGGACCGGAGGATGCAGGTGTCGTCCTCCGCGTCCGCGAGGGTGGTGAGGTGCTCGACCGGATCGAGCTCGATCGACCGTGCTACGCCTGCATGCTGGGCGGCGAGGACGGCCGCACGCTCTTCATGGTCGTCGCGAGGTGGCTCGGCCCGGACAGGATGGAGGAACTGTTGGAGGCGAAGACCGGGCAGATCCTGACGGCCCGCGTCGACGTGCCTCACGCCGGCTGGCCGTGAGCCAACGAGCCGTGACGAAGAACAGGACCGACGAACGGGCGCCGGATCGACCCTCAGGGGTCTCCTCCGGCCCTCGTTCGCCGGTCCTGGAACTATCAGGAGTTGCCTAGACCTCGGCGAGGCGCTTGGCGAGCGTCCGCGCCCTCTTCTCGTCACGGAAGATCCCGACACCGTAGATGGGACCCTGGAGAACCGTGTTCGGCAGGGCCGGCACCTTCGGGCTCTGGACCAGGAAGATCGAGTGTTCCTTCGAGGGGAACTGATCCACGATCTCGCCCTGGCCGAACTCCCGCTGGATCGTCTGCTTGTCGTCGGCCTCGACGACTACCCACGGAGTGTTCTGCATGATCGCACCCCCTTCCTGCTCAACGAACGAGCCTGCCGGCCGGGCCTGAGGTGGACCTGAGAACGCCCTGAGAGATCTCTCAGGCGGCGGTCGGCTCGTGCGGGGCATCCTGGCCGTTTGCCGCGGCGCGACCCGATGTCGAAACATGGATCGAGGCAGTCGAGAGAGGGACTCGTCGAGGGCCACGGCTCGATCGCGTCAAGGGGTGATGCCCGTGAACGTGCTCGTCGTTCAGGTAGATCCCAACGCCGCCTCCTTCATCGAGCGAGGGCTCGAGGCCGAGGGATTCGCCGTCCGGACGGCGTCCGACGGCGCGGAAGGCCTGAAGCTGTCGCAATCGCGCGACTTCGATCTCGTCGTCCTCGATCTACCACTGCCGACCGTGACGGGTGACGAGATCCTCGCCAGGCTGCGGGCCTCGGGTTCGTCCGTGCCGGTGATCATGCTGACGGAGCAGGACGCGGTCTCCGATCGGGTGGCCGCGCTGAACGCGGGCGCCGACGACTACCTCACGAGACCGTGCGACTTCGACGAGCTCCTCGCCCGGATCCGGGCGCGCCTGCGCACCGCAGAGCAGACCGACTCCACCACGATCTCGCACGGGCGCGTGACCCTCGACCTGACGACGCGGGAGGCGCGCATGGGCGGGCGATCGGTCGATCTGACGCCGCGCGAGTTCGCGCTGCTCGAGACCCTGATGCATCACGGAGGCCAGGTCCTCTCGCAGCCCCAGCTGCTCGATCGGGTGTGGGGGTACGACCGCGACCCGATCTCGAACGTCGTCGAGGTCTACGTCGGGTACCTGCGCAAGAAGCTCCGGCCCGACGTGGTGGAGACCGTTCGCGGCGCGGGCTACCGGTTCCGAGGCTGACGAGAGCTCCCTCTTCCTAGCCCGATCGGGCGGCGCGGAACGCGCCCACGATCAGGATCACTCCCCCGGCAAGGAAGAGCCCACCCACCAACAGGAGGCCGAGGGCGATCCAGACCACCGCCGGCATCGTGGCGCCGAGGTCCGCTTCGACGCGGAGACCGGGTCCCCCGTCGGCATTCATCACCACGACGCTCCACGAGCCTTCGGTCGGCTCCCACGTCACGGTCCTCGGCCCGGAACCGGTGTCGGTGGCCACCCAGGAGTCCTGTGTTCCGGGACGTGCGACCTGCGTCCCGCCGCTGACCACGTGCTCGGTGCCGGTCCAGAGATCGGAGATGACGGTGTGGTTGACCCCGGCGAGGTAGCGATCGACGTCTGCGGAGGGACCGATGCCGACGAACACCGCCGAGGCCTGGCTCTCCGGTGTGACCCGGATCCGCACCTCGTCCAGCAGTGAGGGGGCGTAGAGCCAGCCGACCCCCGCCGACCCGAGACCCGCGCGATCGGTGACCAGCGCCGATCCACCCGTGGAGAACGCGTGCGCGTCGGTCGTGATGTAGCCGTCGTCCCGCTGGGTCCAGGTGGCCCAAAGGGCGGTTCCCCCGGCACCGAGGAGCACCACGGAGAAGAAGGTCAGCAGTCCCCCGATCACGACGGCCGTGATGCGGCCTCCCGTCCACCCCGCTCGTCGCCCGGTGCCCTCCGGCGGTCGCGGGAGCTCGGCGGCTCCTCCCGCCGGAGGCGATCCCTCTCCCGTCGCGGGCGGCGTCGGTGCTCCGGGTCGGCTGCTCATGCCATCACCCTCCCCTCGCTCCGTATCAGCAGACTCCGGACGTCCTTCTGAGACGAGGGCCCGGGGTCCCGTCACGCGTGGGACCCTCGGCACCGGCGGCAGCCGACCGGTTATGCCTCGAGCACGGCAGGCCGTAGCGAGGTCGAAACGGCTGCGTGGGAGCCCATCTCGCGAACGTGAGATGATGGGGACCGCATCCACAGGGACCGTTCGCGTCGATGCCGCGAGCAGGCCCCCTCCGAAGCGAGGAGCCGCCGCGATGAGCCCGACAAGAGCAAGATCGGCGTGGACGTACTTCCGGACGGAGCTCGGCAAGACGCTCCGCGTCCGGGAGGATCCCGAAGGAACCCTCAAGATCGACATCCTGAAGGACGGCGTCTGGTCGGAGGCGCCGCGAGGGATGATCGGGCTGAGGCTGGCGGCAGGCAGTCGCGACCTCACCGCGGCCGAGATCTCGGCGCTCCCGCTCGCCTGAGCACGCGCTCGAGCTCGACGCCCGGCACCCGAACCCTTCCCGCGGGGGAACCGAATACCCCACATGGCGAGGGCGCCGCCACGCCACTCCTTCACGCGACCAGGGGCTGCTCGGCTTCGACGTCGACGAACGTCGCCGCCAGGCGCAGGGGGATCGTCGCTCGGAACCTCATCAGCGCGCGGGTCGCACATGGACCCGCCATCCGAGGAGGAGTGGACATGAGGAAGAGCGCCCTGTTGTTGCTCGCAACCGTGATGCTGGTCGGCGGACTGATCGTGGCCGGGCCGGCCTCCGGAGCCGCGAACCAGGGATCCAAGAAGATCCTGGATTTCGACACGATGATCGGGGTTCCCGACCCGTACACCGGCGCGACGAACGCGATCCGCGGCGTGCCCGGCGGCGGGCTGCCGTGGGTAGTCGACCATGCGAAGGGGAGGCTGCGCGTCGACGGACGGATCGAGGTCGAGGTCCAGGGCCTGGTGCTCGACCCGGACGACCCGGACGTCCCCGACGCGATCGCCGGAACGAACCCGATCCCCAACTTCAAGGCCATCGTCAGCTGCATGAGCATCACCGCCGGCGCGGCCACCACGACGAACGTGGAGACCGATCTGTTCGCCGCGACTACGACCGGTGACTCCATGATCGAGGACAACGTGGAGCTGCCCGAGCCGTGCATCGCGCCGATCGTCTTCGTGACGAGCCCGACGGGTGCGTGGTTCGCCGCGACGGGCTTCTAAGCGCGCGCGATCGCGATCCGAAGACTCGCCGTGGGGGGTCCGCCTCGGGCTCAGGACGGCTGAGGCTCAGGGAAGCGGGGCAGCCTCAGCCGAGACGCTCGACGAGCGGAGCACCCATCGGACCGACCCAGGTCGCGATCGCGCGGGTCGAACGGACGACCGGAAGATCGGCCGAACCCGCGTCCGACAGCAGCTCGACGAACCGCTCGAGCCGCGACGCGACGGCGCCGTGGTTGGGCTCGCACGCCCGAAGCTCGACCTCGATCTCGGCGAGCACCTGGAAGGCCTCCGCCATCTCGGGATCCGAGAGGTCGAACCGGCCGAGCGATCTTCGCAACGTCCGAACGGCGTTCACGGCCTGTCTCGGATGCGGATGTACCACCCCGGCCGGGCTTTCTTCGTGCCGGCCGTGGCCTCCCCGTTCGTTCGAGAAGTCGATCACCACGCCCACCCCCTCTGGCCTCTGCATGGCCCTAACCTGCCGCCTCGCCGCGATCGGGGCACCGACCCCAGGCACAGGGTGGAGGTGACCTCCGTCACGCGTGGCGTCGCGGCGCGATATCAGCAGTCGAGGGCCGCCCGGAGTGCCTCGCAAGGCTCCTCCCGGCGCCTGGGTGGCAGGGCTCCCACCCGGCGGACGAGCATCGACTTGGGGAATGCCTGGACGTTATCGAACGTCGCCACCCCGTCGGTCGGCAGTCCCTCCTCCGGGCCGAGGGGGATCTCCGTGGGGATGCCCCGCACGGTCCTCGTCACGGGCGCGACCAGGATCGTTCGCAGGACCGGGATCGCCTCGTCGCGCGTGAGGACGAGGTAGGGACGGCCCTTCTGCTCCGGGGTCTCTCCCCACCACACCTCTCCCTGCGACGGTTCGGTCACCACGGCTCCTCTTCGATAGACCGGATGGCCGCGAGCCGGGCCGCATCGACCTCCTCGTCGTCTTGCGGCAGCCTGCGATAGCCATCGGCGATCAGCTCCCCGACCCGTCGACGACGTTCCGCTTCGATCAGGGCCTCGAGAGCGACCCTGACCGCTTCGGCCCTGGTCTCGAACCTCCCGGTCGAGACGAGGTCTTCGAGGGAAGCGGCCAGGGCGTCCGGGATGCGAACTGCAATCTGTTGTGACATTCATATAGCATACCATCTTGCATCTCAGAGACTCGCCGTTGCCTGAAGTGGCTCGCCGTTCGAAACTGACCTATGCGATCGACCTGGGGCAGGCGGAGCCGGCACCTCTGGCGAGGGCCCATCGTCCTCATCGGCTCTCTCGTGCTCCTCGCGGCCTGCACGTCCGAGCCGGAGGAGCGCGACCTTCCCGATGTCGACATCGACGCCACGACGGGTGCTGAGACGCCCTCCGGGTCCCCGAGCCCCGATCCGACCGTCGCCTCGGACCTCGCGGGCCTTACCGGACGCCTCGCCGTCCTGAACGCCGAGGGGAACCTCGTCACCCTGGATCCCGACGGTTCGGGCGAGGTGGTGCTCGACGAGATCGAGGCCGGCCGGAGCCAGGTCCGGCAACCGACCTGGTCGCCCGACGGCAGCCGCGTGGCGTGGGTCCACGTCGAGGTGACCGACGACGAGACCCTCGAGGCGGTCCTCGCGACCTCCACCGACGCCGGCGGCCGCGCCACCGAGGCGACGACCGGAGCGGTCGTCCCCTTCTACCTCTCGTGGGACCCGACCTCCTCCCGGATCGCCTACCTCGGCGGGCGTGAGGCGGACATCGAGATCGGCATCGTCGAGAACGAACGAGGCCGAGTGACCCCGCTCGACACGGGTCAGCCCTACTACCTCTCGTGGGCACCGGAGGGCGACGAGATGCTCGTCCACGTCGGCGAGGACCGGCTCGAGCGGCTCGAGCTCGACGGCACGCTCACCACGGTCGCCGACCGACCGGGAACGTTCTTCGCGCCGGTGTGGACGGGCGACGGACGGAGCTTCGTCTACGCGTCGGCCACCGCGCGGGGCCAGCACCTCGTCGTGCACGACGTCGACGCTCGGAACGGCAGTCAGCTCGTGCCGTTCGACGGGCTGGTCCGGTTCGTCGTGAGCCCCGACGGCCGCAGGATCGCGTTCCAGATCCTCGAGCAGCAGAGCGCGCAGCCGCTCACGGTCATCGACGTCCGGTCGGGCGAGACGACCGAGATCGTCGAGGGTCTCACCAGCGGGTTCTTCTGGAGCCCGAACGGCGAGCGCCTCCTCTACCTCGTGCCCGATCCCGACGAGGACCGGTTCTGGTACCGCTGGGGCGTGTGGGACGGGACGTCGTCGTTCACCACCCCGCGCTTCCTGCTGAGCCTGTTGGTCGTCGAGGAGTACCTGCCGTTCTTCGAGCAGTACGCACAGAGCATGAGCCTGTGGTCGCCGGACGGGCGCGCGTTCGCGTACCCCGGGCAGAACGAGGCGGGCGAGCTGGGGATCTGGGTCCAGTCCGCCGAACCCGACCGCGCGCCGGTGCTCGTCGCGGACGGAACGTTCGTGGCCTGGTCACCGGCCTGACGCCGGGACCCCTGTCCTCCACGGCGCTTCCCGTGCAAGCATCCTCGGTGGACCGTTGTCGAGGGAGGCTGGAGGTGGTCTCGAGATGAGCGGCAACGCAGGCGCGGCGGGAGGCGGCGCGTTCTACGGCCTGGGGATCCTCGGGGCTCGTGTTCTTCTGGCAGCAGGCGGAGGGATTCTGGGAGTACGTGCTCGCGATCATCCAGGGACTGTTCTGGCCGGCGTTCATGGTCTACGAGGTCTTCCAGGCTCTGGTGGACTGAGGCGGACGGCTTGACTCCTTCCCGCGTCGAGGTCAGTCGACCCGACAAGTTGCTGTGGCCCGAACCCAAGATCACGAAGCGGGCGTACGTCGACTACCTCGGCGCCGTGGCCGACCTCATGCTCCCGTGGCTGCGCGATCGGCCGCTCTCGGTGATCCGGGCGCCGGACGGCGTCGGCGGCGAGCGTTACTTCCAGAAGAACACGCCGAAGTACGCGCCGAAGTGGGTCAAGACCGTCACGATCCCGGCGCCGAGCGCCGGCCGGGACGTCGCCTACACCGTGTGCAACGACGCCGACACGCTCGCGTGGCTCGGGAACCAGGCGGCGCTCGAGTTCCACCCGGCGCCGGTCCGCCGCGACAAGCTCGACCGCCCCGACCTGTTCGTCGTCGACATCGATCCGCCGGACGACGCGTTCGACGCGGCGGTCGAGGTGGCGTTCCTCGTGCTCGAGATCCTCGACGACCTCGGACTGTCCACGCTCGTGAAGACGACGGGCGGCAAGGGCATCCACCTCGTCGTGCCCATCGTGCGGCACGTCTCGGCCGAACGGCTCCGCAACGCGGCGACGCGGCTCGCCGAGATCGCGGTCGACCGGAACCCCGACCTCATCACGTCCGAGTTCCGAAAGGCCAAGCGGGGCGGGCGCGTGATGCTCGATCCCTCGCGGAACGGGCCGGGTGCGACGCTCGTCGCGCCGTACTCGCCTCGCGGTCGCGCGGAGGCCACGGTCTCGTTCCCGGTCGTCGCGAAGGAGCTGCTGAAGGTCTCGCCCGGCGACTTCACGATCGCGACGGCAGGCAGGTTGCTGAGGGGACCGGGCCCGAAGGCGTGGGCGAAGGCCGCGAGCGGCCCGGCTCAGCGTCTGCCGGCGTCGCTGCTCGGCTGATCGTGGACGAGCTTCACGCGCTCCGCTCGTCGACGGCCGCGAGATCCCCGACCGCGTCCGCGTAGTACGTCGAGCCCACCGCGCAGAACGCCATCTCGCGCGGCGTGTAGGCGTTGCCCTCCACCCGGTCGAGCTCCTCCGGCGGGATCGCGGCGAGCCGGATCCGCCACAGCTGCGCGAGCCGCTCGAGTCGGCTCCTCGCCTCGTCGAGGTCCTCCGGCGTGAAGGGTGCAAGGTCCGCGGCCGTCGTCACGTGCGATCCGTGCCAGCGGTCGGGCACGGGGTCGGCACCGGCGACGTGCGCCTCGAGCTGCGCGAGGTGATCGAGCATGTGGTCGGCCACCCGGCGTATCGCCTTATGCGGCGTGTACACGCGGTCGTCGATCGGCATGGGGTGCCCGTCCCACGCTCCCCACGTCTCGGCCAGCCGCAGAACGTGCGCGACCATCTGCGCCATCGCGTCCGCCGGATCCCGGTCGTCGACCTCGGGTCGGTCGTCGGCCATCGCGAACCTCCCTCGTCGCGGAAGCACCCAGGGTACGACCGAGACGATTCGGGTATCTTCGAATCATGGATGCAGAGGCGGACGTCGCGGCCGTCACCCGCGTGCTCGCGAACCCCGCCCGCCTTGCGATGCTCGAGCTCCTGATGGACGGCCGAAGCCATCCGGCGGGCGAGCTGGCTCGAGAGGCGGACGTCGCGCTCTCGACGGCAAGCGGTCATCTGGCCGAGCTGGCCGAGGCCGGCCTCGTCGAGGTCGAGCCGGCGGGCCGACAGCGGCGTTACCGGCTCTCGCGTCCCGAGGTCGCCAGAGCGATCGAGGCGCTCACGGTGATCGCTCCCCCGCGGCGCGTGTCGTCGCTCCGCGCGGCCACCGCGGCCGAGCGGCTGCGCGCGGGACGGACCTGTTACGACCACCTCGCCGGCCGGCTCGGCGTGGGGATCACCGACGCGCTGGTCTCGCGACGTGCGCTCCGGGGTCGGGATGGCGCGTTCGTCGTGACCGGCTCGGGCGAGCGACTGCTCGCATCGATCGGCGTGGACGTCGACGCCGCGCGCGAGCGGCGGCGGGCGTTCGCGCTCGCGTGCCAGGACTGGACCGAGCGCCGCTCGCACCTGGCGGGAGCCCTCGGCGCCGAGCTCTGCGACCGGCTGCTCGAGCTGGGATGGGTCGAACGGCGTGGCCCCGGCCGCGCCGTTGCGCTGACCGAGCTCGGCACCAATCGGCTCAGGGAGGCGATCGGGTTCGAGTCCGCAGCGGCGTAGCCGGCGCCGGAGAAAGGAGAAACCCACGGCCGGCCAATAGCCGACCGTGGGTTCTCCGGGTTGCGCGTGTTGTCTGGCTGACCTACGCCCTCCCCCGCATCCGGCCGATCGCGAGGACGAGCAGTCCGGTCACGAGCAGCGCGGTCGGGACCGCCGCCAGGATCCACAGGTCCAGACCCGTGAAGGCGAGCGCGCCACCGGCAGCGCCGGGTGCCGCGGCAGGCCTGACGGTCGCGCCCAGGACGTTGGTGCCGCCACCGCCCTGGCCGTTTCCGCCGCCACCGCCATACCGCCGCCACCGTTGCCGCCGCCACCACCGCCGCCGGCCTGACCCGAGACGAACAGCACGGTCTCGGAGTCGACGTCGGTCACGACGTTGCCACCGACCTCACCGGTCGCGGTCACGACGTTCACGTGATCGGACCCGGCGGTGCCGGTCAGGTGCTCAATCACGCTGAACGAACAGCTGGCGCCTGCAGCGAGCACGGAGCCGACATGGCAGTCCGCATCGCTTGAAAGGTCCCGAACACGTCATCGCTCAGCACGGTGATCTCGAGCTGGGCGTTGGCGGTGTTCCGGACCTGGAACGTGAAGGTCACGCTATTGGGGCGGGGAAAGCCCCAGTTGCACTTGCTCCTGTTGCTCGTAATTCGTGCCGGAACTACTTAGATCGGTATATCTACCCTTGGCTCACCTCCGGAAAGAACCGACGGTCATGACCGAGGGCTGTTCGCCACGGCCGCCCCGCTTTGACCGGTGATGCGCGCGGATGCCAGGATTCGCCACCGTGGGTGGGGCGAGGCGGGGGATGAGATCCAACTTTCTGAGGTGGCGGGTGGTCGCCTCGACCGCCGTCATCGTGCTCGGCATCGTCGTGATCAAGCTGCTGGTCGCGGGCTTCGAGCTCGAGTTCATCAGCCTGAGCCCGCTGTTCACGAGCGTCCTGGCCGGCGGGGTCTTCGTCCTCGGACTGATCGTGGCCGGGACGCTGGCCGACTACAAGGAGGCCGAACGGGTGCCTGCCGAGATCACCGCGGCGCTGACGAACATCCACGACGACTGCGCCGCCTTCAAGCAGGCCTTCCCCGACTTCGACCTCGAGCGCCTCGAAGACACGGAGGTCCACATCGTGGCCTCCTTCCTCGACGACCTGGCGGCGGACACGGACTCCACCAGGACGCTGGAGGCGATCAACGGCCTCAACGCGACGTTCCTGGAGCTGGATCGTGTGGGGGTCCAGGCGACGTATACGTCCCGGCTCCGCAACGAGCAGAGCGCGCTGCGCCGGAACGTCCTCCGCGTATATCACGTGCAGCGGACCGAGTTCCTCCCTTCCGCCACCCTCCTGATCCAGGCGATCGTGGCGATCATCATCACCGTGCTGGTGTTCATGGAGATCGAGCCGACCTACGAGGCCGCGATCATCCTGGGGTTCATCTCGTTCTTCTTCATCTCGTTGCTGCGACTGCTCCGCATCATGGATCGGCCGTTCCACATCGAGGAGCGCACGGACGACGACGTCAGCCTGTTCCTGCTCCGCAACTTCGTCGACCGGCTGAACCGCTCGCTGGCTCCGTAGCGAGCCGAACGCGCCGGGTTAGCTGAACGGTTTCGCGACCATCACGTAGATGATGGCGACCCACACGAGGCTGTCGAACACGTTGATCCAGATCGTGCTCGGCGCCTCGACGAGCGCCCGGAGCTCCGGCGACATCTGGTCGTCCGGGCCCGCCTCGATGGCGGCCTCGAGCTTGCGCGCGTAAGGGATGTGATACAGGAACGCGTTCAGCAGGATCACGGCCGCGAGCACATACGCGATGATCAGCCACGTCTGCGTGAGGTCGAGGTCACCGGTGATCGCGGTGATGAACCCGAACACGATCCCGAGCAGGAAGACGCCACCGCCGATCGGCTGGAACCGGTCCTCGAGCGCGAGCACCCGCCGGAGCGCTTGCACGTCGCCGGACCGCCCGACCGCACCCGAGAGCATCCCCTGGCCGACGAAGATCGACACCGCGAGGAACATCGAGAGGATGTGCAGGAACTTCCAGAACGTCATGTTCGCTTCCTCCCTCGGCGCATCCTAACCGGGGCCTGCCGAGCGTTCGAGGTACTAGGGTCGAAGGAAGGAGGCTGCGAGATGTCGATCGCGAGCAAGCTCCAACTCAAGGACGGCGAGACCGTTCGGCTCGTGAACGCGCCCGAGGGTCTCGATCTCGGACTCTCCACCGCGAGCGACGAGGCCGACGCGGTGCTGGTGTTCGTCCAGAACAAGGCCGAGCTCGAGCAGCACGAGCAGGCGGCGCTCGATCACGCCGCCGACGATCGCCTCACGTGGATCGCCTACCCGAAGGCCGGCCAGCTCGAGACCGACCTGAACCGCGACATCCTCTGGGAGCTCCTCGACGGCAAGGGGGTTCGGCCGGTGCGCCAGGTGGCGCTCGACGACACGTGGAGCGCCCTCCGCTTCCGTCCGGCCCCCTAGATTCGTCGGTCGCGGAGGATTCGACCGAGCGTTTCCGGGGAATCCCTGCGGTGTGGGCGGGGTGAGGGCCGTCGGCGGCGCCGAGAAGGCGCGGAGCTTTCCCGTGCGCGTCACCAGCAGATTCCTGCACGCCGACGGCACGAGCCACACGCGGGCGCTCGCCTACTCGACGATGCTCATCCTGATCTCCGGCTTCATCGGCCTCCTCGGCCTGGCCAGCCTCATGGACGTGGAAGAGGTTCGGGGCGTCGTGCTCGAGCTCGGGAAGCGCATCTCGCCAGGCCCCGCCGGCGAGCTCCTCCAGGAGGCGGCCCGCACCGGTGCCCGGCACGCGACCGCCGCGGCGATCTTCGGCCTGGCCGGGGCCGCGATCGGCGGCACGATCGCGATGGCGCAGGTCGAACGGACCGGCAACCGGCTCGCGGGCTCGGACCGCGACCGCCGGCTGGCCCCTCGATGGGTGATCGCGTTCGTCCTCGCCGTCACCGTCGGGCTCGTCTTCGCGGCCGGAGGGATGACACTCGGCGCCGGAAAGGCGATCCCCACGGGCACGGGCTGGAGCGACGAGCTCCGCGGGGCCTGGACGGTCGCCCGCTGGCCGACCGGCATCCTCGTCGTCTCGGTGGCGATCCTGCTGATGTTCCGGTTCGCGCCGAGGACGCGGCTCGGACCGTGGCAATCACTGGGCTGGGGCACCGTCGTCGCGGTCGTCCTGTGGGTCGGGTTCACCGGCCTGCTCTCGCTCTACTTCTCACTGAGCAGCGGCTCGAGCCCCTACGGACCGCTTCTGTCGATCGTCGCGCTGCTGCTCTGGTCCATGCTCGGGTCGCTCGCGCTCGGGATCGGCATGGCAACAGCGGCCGAGTTGTCGCACGCGCGACGTCCGGAGGCCGAGGAGAAGGACGTCGTCACGCTCCCCGAGGCTCCGCCCAGAGCCGAGGCGGAACCCGAACCCGAGGCCGAATCCGCACCGGAGCCGGAGCCCGAACCCGAGCAGGAGTCCCAGCCCGAGCCGACCACCGCCGGCACGGGGCGTCCGAACGACGACATGTGGACCCGCCCGTAGCTTCGGGCGCTCGTCAGAGCGACCGAACGACGCGGCACGGGTTCCCCACCGCCACCACGCCGCTCGGGATGTCGCGCGTCACCACGCTGCCGGCTCCGATCACAGAGTCGTCGCCCACCGAGACTCCCGGCAGCACGATGGCGCCCGCGCCCAGCCAGACGTTCGATCCGATCGAGACCGGGCGGGCGAGCTCACGCAGATCACGGCGGGCCTGTGCATCGCGCGGGTGGTCGGCCGCGAGGAGCTGCACGGCCGAGGCGATCTGCGCACCGTCGCCGATCGTCACCTGGGCGCAGTCCAGGATCACCGTGTTGAAGTTGACGAACACGCGGTCGCCGACCGTGATGTTGGAGCCGTAGTCGCACGCGAAGGGCGGCTGGATGAACGAGCTGTCTCCGATCCGGCCGAGCAATTCACGGAAGAGCGCGAAGCGCTGCTCCTCATCCGGCTGACCGTTGATCTCGTGGAGCAGCGACCGGCATCTCCGACGGTCGCGAACGAGCTCCGGATCGGACGCGAGGTACAACTCCCCCGCCAGCATCTTCTCCTTCTCGGTCCTCGCCATCGTCCGTCTCCTCCGTGAGCCGAGCCGACGAGCGGGGACGATATCGGCTCGCACGAAGCGCCGGTCGCTTGGGCCGGGCCGGTCGGTCGTGGAACAATCCGGCGTGGCGACGGAGCATGCTCTTGCCCTGCCCGCGGAGCGTGTCGAGTCAAAGGAGGCAGGGATGAAACTCCAGGACTTCCCCCGGTATCCATTGATGTTCGGGCCGAGTCCTGTCCACCCACTCGATCGACTGACCGAACATCTCGGTGGAGCATCGATCTGGGCCAAGCGCGAAGACTGCAACTCGGGACTCGCGTTCGGGGGCAACAAGACCCGCAAGCTCGAGTACCTCGTTCCGGATGCCCTCGAGAAGGGAGCCGACACGCTCGTGTCGATCGGGGGGATCCAGTCCAACCACACCCGGCAGGTCGCCGCCGTCGCGGCCAAGCTCGGCCTCAAGTGTCGCCTGGTTCAGGAGAGATGGGTGGACTGGGACGACCCGGTCAACGACCGCGTCGGGAACATCCTGCTCTCACGGATCATGGGCGCCGATGTGCGCCTCGACCCGGCCGGCTTCGACATCGGCATCCGCAGCTCATGGGAGGAGGCGCTGGCCGAGGTCACAGAAACCGGTGGCACTCCCTACGGCATACCCGCCGGTGCGTCCGAGCACCCGCTCGGAGGACTCGGCTTCGCCAACTGGGCCTTCGAGGTCGCCCAGCAGGAACGGGAGCTCGGCGTGTTCTTCGACACGATCATCGTCTGCACGGTGACCGGTTCGACCCACGCGGGCATGATCGCCGGCTTCGCGGCCCTGCGGGAACAGACCTCGGGTCCGCCGCGGAGGATCCTCGGCATCGACGCATCCGCGACGATCGAGCAGACCCGCGATCAGGTCGCTCGGATCGCCCGCGACACCAGCGAGCTCATCGAGCTCGGCCGCGACCTGACCGAGGACGAGATCATCCTCCTCGAGGGCTGGGCGGGCGACCTCTACGGCATCCCGGTCGAGTCGACGACCGAGGCGATCCGGCTGAGCGCCTCGCTGGAGGGGATGATCATTGACCCCGTCTACGAGGGGAAGTCCATGGCGGGCCTCATCGATCTGGTGAGCTCGGGCGAGATCCCGAAGGACTCCACGGTCCTCTACGCCCACCTGGGTGGTCAGCCCGCGCTCAACGCGTACGCGGGCATCTTCGACTGACGCGACGTCCGGAGTCGCGACGCCTAGTGCCACTCGACGGTGACGACGTCCACCGGCTCGGAGGTGCCGCGGAGCGTCACCGTCTGCGCGTTCGAGACCGGGAACCGCGACCCCGCCGCCGTCTCCTTACTCGCGACGATCTGGCTCCCCTCGGCGAGGCCGGCGATCCGGCTCGCCTCGTGGACGCCCTTGCCCGAGTAGTTCCGCCCGAGCTGCGTCGCGCCGGTCGCGTGCACGCCGATCCGCACCTTGGGCGCGAACCCGGCCTGCCGGCGGTGCTCGTCGAGCCGCCGCTGGATCGCCACCGCGCACGCGAGCGCCTCCTCCGGCGAGTCGAACCCGACGAAGAAGCCGTCGCCGGTGGCCACGACCTCGTCGCCGCGGTGTTCGGCGAACATCGCGCGCAGGGTCTCGTCGTGCCAGCGCAGCAACCCCTGCCACGCCTCGTCGCCGAGCGCCTCGACGAGGTTCGTCGAGCGCTCGATGTCGGTGAACATGAACGTCTTCTCGACGCGGCGGGGCGCCTCCTTACCGCGGAGCTGCCACGGCAGGAGCTCCTCGACCTCCTCGACGACGACCGCCCCGGTCGGGCACGCGAGCGCGGCCTCCCGCAGCATCTCGTCCTCGACGCTCTCCGGGTCCGCCACGCCCGCCTTCGAGAAGTCGCCGTGGTACCAGTCGAACGCGGTCGGCGCGATCGTGATGCACGTCCCCGCGCCCACGCACCGGTGCCGGTCGACCCGGGCCCGCAGCACCATCGCTACACCACCCGCTCGCGGAACGCGAACGCGGTCGCCCCGGCGCGCGACGACGTCCCGATCCTCGCGAACAGCTTGCCCAGCCGGCGCGAGACCGCGTGCTCGTCGAGCCCGAGAGCCTCGGCGATCTCGGCGTTCGTCCTGCCCTGGATCAGGCACCGCAGCAGGTCGGCGTCGGCCTCGTCGAGCTCGGCGCTCTGTCCGTCGCCGTTCGCCTCCGGCGTCCACGACGGCGGTCCGGCGAGCTCGGACAGCTCGCTCCCGACCGGACCGCGGAACCACTTCACCCGAACGTCCTCGTCGATCGTCCGCTGCGCGACCATCGCGAGCGAGAGCTGGATCCATTCGACCGTCGGCGCCCACTCGGGCGCGTCGGTCGCGCGCAACACCTTCGCGACCGGCGTGAGCACCTCGAGGTGCAGGTCCTCCTGCCTCGCCTCCTGGAGCCCGGCGATCGCCGACCGCGCGTGCGTGAGCGCCGGTTCGAGCTCGCCCCGGCAGAGGGCGACCTGCGCGAGCGCCGCCTCGCCCTGCGCGCCCCACGGCGGATGGCCCGGGAGGCCCGCGCAGAGATCGGTGGCGGCACGGCCCGCCCGCTCGGCGACCGCGAGGAGTTCGTCGTCGTCGCGTTCGGCGCCGAGCCGCGCGGCCGCGAGCGCGAGCTGCGCCTGCGCCTCGCACCGCGCCGCGGGGTGGTCGCGTTCGGCGGCGAGCTCGGACGCGCGTTCCAGGTGCCGCAGCATCGGCTCGGCGTTCCCGGAGCGAAGGTGGACCTGCCCACGCCAGGACTCGAGCCGGCGGGCCCGGAGCGGCGTCGGGCTCTCGATCGCGGTCGCCGACGCTCGGTCGAGCCAGGCCATCGCCTCGTCGCACTCGCCGACGTCCGCGAGCGCGAGCGCGGTCCCGCCGGCGGACAGGAACGCGAGCGCCGAGTCGCCGATCGACCGCGCCTGCTCGTACGCGAGCTTGCCCCGCGAGATCGCCATGTCGGGGATCACCTTCGCGCGGGCGAACACGTTGACGCCGTAGAGCATCTGGGCGTCGAACGCCGCCCGCTCGCTCTCGGTGGTGAAGGTCTTCATCTGCGCGACGATCCGTCGGATCTCCTCGATGTGGCGCGCCGCGTCCGAGCCGATGTGGATGTCGGCGCCCCAGTTCAGGTAGCCCATCGCGATGATCGTCGACATCGCGCCGCGCCGGTCGTCGAGCCGCTCGAACAGCTCGAGCGCTTCCTCGAACCGGGCGCTCGCCTCCATGGCGTTCGCCGCGATCGGGAGCTCGGGCAGCAGGTCGTTGACGTTCTCGCCAGCGGCGACGCGTCGCATGAAGGGGAGGAGCTCGCCGGTCTCGATCTGCGCCATCGACCACTTCCCCACCCGCCCCGTCTGGGTCACACCGAGCTCGCGGAGCGCCGTCGCGAGGATCGCGTCGTCGCCGAGCTCTCTCGCGAGCTCGACGGCGCGGCCGTACGCCTCCTCGGCGCCGTCGAAGTCGGCCTCGTGCGGCGGCGAATACCCCTCGCCGAGCGGGCTCTGCAGCAGGACCTGGCCGAGCTCGAGGCACGCGGCGAGCTCGGTGGCTCGGTCGCCGCTCGCGGCGGCGAGGTCCCGGACCTCGCGGGCGAGGGCCACCGCCACCTGCTCGTCCTCGAGCATTCGGAACGAGGCCGCGCGCCGCAGCCGCACGTCGAGCTCAAGCTCCGTGTCGCCGAGCGCCTCGGCGAGCGCGGAGAGCTCGGCGAGCCCCTGGAGGCGGTCGGCGGGGCGGCGGAGCATCTCGAACGCGCGGTCGCGCGCCTCGAGCAGCTTCACCCGCTCCGACGGACCGGCGGCCGAGGGGAGCGCGACGTCGACCACGCGGAGGACCTCCTCGGGCGCGTTCGCGTCGAGGGCCATCCGCGAGGCCTCCAGCGAGAACCTCACGCAGACCTCCGCGTTGCCCGCGGCCTTCGCGTGCTGTGCGAGGAGCGGCAGGCTCGCCGGCGAGGGTTCGCCGACGAGCAGGAGCTCGACGATCGCGGTGTGGATCGCCTGTCGTTTCGGCGCCGAGAGCCCCGCCGACGCGAACTCGCGGATCTGGTCGTGCGGGAAGCTGTAGTCGGCGGCCGAGTCCGCGGCGTGTTCGATGAGCAGCCCGGCGGCGACGGCGGGGGCGAGTGAAGCGGCGAGCCGCTCCTCGGTCGTCGCGTTCTCGTCGACACGCAGCTCGATCTCGCGGAGGTCCTTCAGGCTGAAGTGGCGCCCGAGCACCGCGGCCTTCGCCAGCGCGTCCTTCGTGTCGTCGGGCAGGTGCGCGGCGCGGCGCGAGATCAGCGTCCTCACGGCTGAGGGCACGAGGCGCTCGGCGTTGCCGGCGAGCGTCCACACGCTGTCCACCTCCTGGATCATGTGTTGGTCCCGGTAGGCGTGGGCCATCTCCTCGACGATGAACGGGACTCCCTCGGACTGCGCGTGCATCGCGGCCGCGCTCGCCGGGTTCACCTCGCCGCCGAGGAGCTGCTGCAGCAGCGACTTGGTCTCGGTCTGCGTGAACCGGTCGAGGCGCAGGCGCCGGATCAGCCCGACGCGCTCCATGTCCGCGACGAGGTTCACGGCCTCGGTGACGAGCGCGAACTCCTCGGGGCGGATCGCGAACATCAGGAAGACCGGGCTCGTCGCATCGGCGCGAACGATGTAGCGGAGGAGGCGGAGGCTGTCGTCGTCGGCCCACTGGAGGTCGTCGACGAGGATGGCGACGGGGCGGATCGCCGCGAGATCACGGATCGCGACGGCGCCGAGGTCGAGGGTGCGGAGGAGCTTCGCGTCCGGGGAAAGGCTCGCGAGGCTCGGGTCGTCCTGCCCGGTCATCGCGTCCATCGCGCGCAGGAGCGAGGCCTCGGCGGCGGTCCCCTGCGCCGCCTCGAGGGCCTCGACGGACCCGACGATCGAGCGCGCCACCAGGAAAGGCCCCCGGAGCTCCTCATCGCCGGTCACGGCGATCGTGGTGAAGCCGCGTCGGGTCGCCGTCTCGGCGGCGGCGAGCAGCAGGCGCGTCTTCCCGATCCCCGGCTCCCCCTCGAGGGTGAGACCGACGAGGCGCTGCCGAGAAGCCTCCAGCTCCTGCTCGAGCGCGGACAGCTCGACCGGGCGGCCGACGAGGACGCCGGACGCGCGGTGGGCGTGCAGGGCGAGCGGCGACGGCACGGCGTGGGCGGCCGAGAGCGCGCCCGAGCCGGGTCCTTCGTGTTGGGTGAGAGCCACTCCTGCCTCCGTGCGGGCTGCCGAGCGGAAAGAGAGTAAAGGGCGCTGCTCCTTCCGTCCGGGACGCCTCGTCCGGGACGCGGGCCTGGCAGGGTGGGCGACTTCGCAAGCCGGGCTCATACGGAGATCGATTTCAGGGCCTCCGTGAGATCCCGTGGGGTGGAGATCCCGCTCGGGAACCCCGATCAGTCGGGGTTCGGGTCGACCCAGGGCGTCCCGGTTTCCGCCACGTAGGCCTTGACGGCCGTCCCGAGGGTGGTGAAACGGTATCGCTCTCCGATCCGATCGGCGAGCCCGTAGGTCTTGAGCTGGTCCCAGACCGGGCCCTTCAGCTCGGCGAACGCGAACCGGACGCCGCGACCGTCCAGCTCGTCCAGCAGGTCCGACAACGCCCGGACCGCGGTCGCGTCCACGTCGGTGATCGGTTCGGCCGCGACGACGACCCACTTGCATTCCGGTCCCGCCCGTCGCACGTGCCGGAACACTCGCTCGCGGAACCGAGCCGCGTTCGCGAAGAACAGCGGCGCGTCCCACCGATACAGGATCAGTCCCGGGATCTGCAGTCCCTCGGGGTGTCGTGTGACGTCGTGGTAGCCCTTCATGCCCTCCACCCGTCCGAGGATCGCGTCGTAGGGGATCCAGGCGCGGTGCACGAACTGCGCGACGCCGATCCCGATCGCCAGGAAGATGCCCGGGATCACCCCGAGGAGCGCGACACCGAGGAAGCACGCGATCGAGACCCAGAACTCGGATGGACGGACGCGGAACAGCCGCCGGACCTTCGGGATCTCGACAAGGCTCGTCGCCGCGACGATCACGATCGCTCCGAGCGTCGCCTGCGGGAGGTTCCGCAGCGCCGAGGGCGCGAACAGAAGCATGAGCGCGATCGCGACCGCGCCGACGACACCGGTGAGCTGGGTCTTCGCGCCCGCGGACTCGGCGACGGGGGTCCGCGACGAGCTGCTCGAGATCGGGAAGCCCTGGAACAGGCCGGTCGCGAGGTTCGCCGCGCCGAGCGCGATCATCTCGCGGTTCGGATCCACCTCGTCGCCGAGCCTTGCCGCGTACGTCCGCGAGAGCACGCTCGTGTCGGCGAACGCGACGAGCGCGATCGAGACGGCGGCCGCCGCGAGCCGGGGCAGGTCCTCGAACGCGACGCTCGGGATCTCGAACGACGGCAACCCGCGGGGCAGCGCCCCGACGACCTCGACGTCCCCGTGGAGGCCGAACACCACCACGGCGAGCGCGCCCCCGACCACCGCGACGAGGACCCACGGCACGACCGGCGCGACGCGCTTGCCGGCGACGACGACCATGATCGAGGCGAGGCCGATCGCCAGCGCCGCGAGGACGGTCTCCCCGTCCGCCACCCCCCCCACGAAGGCGGCCGCCTCGTCGAGGAGTCCCTCGGCGTCCGTCGAGAAGCCGAAGACCTTCGGCAGCTGGCTGACGATCACGGTGAGCGCGATCCCGTTCAGGTAGCCGTAGCGGATCGGGAGCGACAGCAGGTCGGTCAGGTAGCCGAGACGCAGCAGCCCGGCGAGCGCGAGGAGCCCGCCGGTCATGAGCGCCGTCACCCCGGCGAGGGCGATCGCCTGCTCCGGGTCGCCGGCCGCGAGCGCGACGACCGTGACCGCGATGATCGGCGCGAGCGACGAGTCGGGTCCGAGCACGAGGATCCGCGACGGACCGAGGATCGCGTAGGCGAGCAGCGGCACGATCGTCGCGTACAGGCCGGTGATCGCCGGGAGCCCGGACGCCTCCGCGTAGCCCATCCCCACCGGGACGAGGAACGCAGCGAGCACGAGGCCCGCGATCGCGTCGCGCGCGAGCCACGCGCGCTCGTACGAGCGGACCACCGCCAGGCCCGGCACGAAGCCGGCAGCTCGGGTTCGCTTCCGTCGTGTGCGCTCGTCTGCCTGCCGGGTCACGCCCCATCCGTTCGATCTGCGGACGGGGCGGATGCTACAGGCCGGACTCCGTCGGACCTCGCGCGTCGACAGCCGGCGATACGGTGGGTCGATGGCTCCGAAGATCGACGTCTACCTCGAGGTCGGTGCGAAGCGGACCTTTGCGGGCGCGATCGAGTGGCAGGGGTGGTGCCGGTCGGGCAAGGACGAGGCGGCCGCGCTCGAGGCGCTGTTCGCGTACGGCCCGCGGTTCGCGAAGGTCCTCGCGCGCTCGCGGCTCGGGTTCGAGGCGCCGGCGAGAGCGTCCGCGCTCACCGTGATCGAACGCGTGAAGGGCAACGCGACGACGGACTTCGGCGCGCCCGACGTCCCGCCGTCGATCGACGCCAAGCCGATCCGCGACGCCGACCTCCGTCGGTTCAACGCGGTGCTGAAGGCCAGCTGGTCCGCGCTCGACGCCGCCGAACGCCGGGCGCACGGCAAGAAGCTCGCGACCGGTCCGCGCGGCGGCGGCCGAGACGTCGTGAAGATCCTCGAGCACGTGGTCGGCGCCGAGGAGTCCTACCTCCGGATGATCGGCGGCAAGCTCGACGAGGACGAGCGGGGCGACCGCGACGCCGAACGCAAGGCCGTGCTGAAGGTGCTCGAGACCACGTCGCGCGACGGCGTCCCGCCGTCACCCCGCGGCGGCAAACGGTGGACGCCGCGCTACTTCGTCCGCCGTTCCGTGTGGCACGTGCTTGATCACGCGTGGGAGCTCGAGGACCGCACCCCGGGAAACGCCGCGGGCGCTAGAGCGTGACCGAGAACCGGTCGACCGAGACGAGCGCTCCCGTCGCCGCCGGCCTCGCCTTCCCGAGCACGACGATCCGGAGCGTGTGCACGCCGTCGGCGAGCCCGGTCACCGAACGCACGACGTCGGAGGTCGGCGCGGCCGCGTAGTTGTCGACGGCGCGCACGAGCGCTCCGTCCACCCAGATCTCGGCCTTGCCCTGATCGGGTCCGCGGAACGTGAACCAGTCGACGCCGGTCCCGCGGAACCTGAGCTCGGCGGTCGCGCCCGCGAGGTCGCTCGCCCACGTCCCGGGGCCGCTCCCGTCGCCCCAGGAACCGACGACGTCCGGGTTCTTCGCGAGCACGCCGCCGGCCCGGAACGCGTCCACGACGACCTCGGTCCCGGTCGCCGCCGCCCTCCCCCGGCCGAGCACCCGGATCGTGATCTCGTGCGCGCCGCCCTCGAGCCCGTCGAACGTCTTCGGAACGCGGAACCCGCCGCCCCGCGAGTACAGATCGACCACGCCCTTGCTGGCCCCGTCGATCGAGACCTCGGCCTTGCCCTTCGACCGGCCGGTCGCCGTGTACCACGTGACCGAGCGGCCGCGGAACGCGTACGTCGACCTCGCGCCCTTGAGGTGCTCGACCTCGAACCGGCCGCCGTACGCGGATTCCCTCGCGACCGATCGCCACGCGTACGAGACCACCGCGTCGTCCTGCTCGACCATGGTCGGCGTCGCGAACGGCTGGGTGGTGGTGGGGGCGGGGTTGCCGGCCCGGTCGACGACGAGCACGGGCGCGATGGCGGGGTTCACGACCGCCTCGTACGCCTCGCCGAGGATCAGCGGGTCGACCGGCTGGATCAGGACCGTCCGCACCCGGCCGGTCACGCAGTCGACCTCGGCGTCCTTGCCGTTCTGACAGGTGAGCGCGACCTCCGGGTACGTCCCGGTACCCGGCGTCCAGATGAACGTGTTGTCGGGCGTGACGCTCCGCACGCGCTCGTCGAAGGTGACCCTCACCGGGTCGCCGATCGTGCCCGGGAGCGCGAACGAGGCCGACGGCGGCGTCGTGTCCGAGCCCGGGATCAGAACCGGGTCGAACGAACCGCCTACGTACCAGTTGAGGTCGACCCGGCCCTCGATGCCGGGGACGGAACCGTCGCTCGTGTACTGCCAGAACGTCCAGCCGTTGCCGTTCCAGTCCTCCGCGGGCAGTCGAGGGTTGGCGACGCCCCAGTGCGCGACCCACAGGACCGTATAGCCGGCCGCGGCGACCGCGGTCGTGTCGCCGGTTCGGGCCTCCCACCCGTTCGGGCTCGTGTAGACGATCGGGCGAACCCCCAGGCGCTCGGTCACACGAGCGAGCCACCGGAGGATCCACTCGGTCACCTCGGCCTGAGAGAGCCCGCCGGTGCGCTCGATGTCGAGGACCGGGAGCAGGTTGTCGGGGGCGAGCAGCGCGTGGTCGACGAAGTGGTCGGCCTCGCTGACCGGGTCGTTCGGGCCGTCGTCCGGCTGCGCGAAGTGATAGGCGCCGAACCGCAGTCCCGCCGCCTCGGCGCCCGCCTTGTTGATCGCGTACATCGGGTCGACGAACGAGCGGCCCTCGGTGGCCTTCGCGAACACGAACTGCTTCCCGGAGGCGGCGACGGTCGGCCAGTCGATCAGGTCCTGATGGTGGGAGACGTCGATCCCCGGGATCGCGCCCGCCGGCGCGAGCGGGACGTCGATCGGCTCGATCCCCGTCGGGCCCGTCGCGCCGGAGGCGGCCGGGCCCGGCGCGGCCGCGGCGGCGAGCGGCAGGGAGACGAGCAGGGCGAACGCGACGGCAAGGCCGCCGACGACGCTGCGGACTCGTGCGGTGGTGCGGATGGCAGGCTCCCCCCGCGTAGTTCGGGACGGCCGACGGTACCGGACGCCCGGGAGAACGTCGACCCAACCCACCGGCGACGCTCCCGAGCGGTTGCGCCGAAGGGCGATGCATGAACGCCCGACCGGCGGGTAAGGAGCCACCGACCCCGGGGATCCCCCCCGGCGGCCGGAAGGGGACGAATCATGACCGACCTGTTGCTGCTCGCTCAGCGCTCGTGCGGCGGCGGCGTGACGACGATCCTGTGGATCATCGCGGCGATCCTCGTGATCGCCGGCATCGTGACGCTGATCCGCGGCGGCGTCATCGCGGGCATCGTGCTGATCGTCGTCGGCCTGCTCGTCGGGCCCGGTGGCGTGAGTATCTTCTGCTGAGCCCGGGCGGGGCGAGCGAGGGCCGCTCAGCCCTCGCTCGCCTGCGCCTCCTTGATCTGCTTCGCCAGCTCGTCGGCTCGCGCGTCGATCTCCTTCGAGATGAACCGGTTCTCGGCCTTGATGCTCGCCGCGATCTGGTCGGCGAGGTTCACGGCGTAGACGGCGATCAGGCCGGCCTGTCCCTTGCTCAGGGTCTCGCCGAGCTGCTCGAGATCGTCGTCGTCCATCCCGCCGCGCAGGTGGCCGCTGACGGCGCCGATCGTGGCTCCCGCCCCGCCGCCGGCCACGAGGCCGCCGAGGAGCCCGATGCCCGGGAAGAGCGCGACGGCCGCCCCGACCGCGAGTCCCGTCACGAGACCCGTCGCCGCCCCGTGCCGCGTGGGCTGCTCGTGCTTCTTCACGACCTCCACCTTGCCGTCCTCGCCGCGCTCGATCACCGCCGCGTCGAAGTCGTGGGAGGCCTGCACCTCCTTGTACAGCGCCTTGATCGCCTCGTAGTCCGCCTCGGCGTCCTCCACGCTGTCGTACGCGGCCGCGAGCACCAGCACCGTGTCGACGTCGCTCATCTCCGCCTCCCTCTCGCTCGGGCGTTGCCGGTCCGGTCACCCCGGATGCTAGTGCCGCCCGTCGAACCCGGCATGACCGGGTTCCACCTGTAGGCTGACGGTTCCTCTGAAGGGAGGCGCCATGGAACCGCGGATCCCCGAAGAGCCCGGAAGCCCCAGCCTGCTCCGACCGCGCACCGTCGGCGAGATCCTCGGCGACGCGTTCCGCCTCTACGCCCGCCACTGGCAGAACCTGATCGTGATCGTGGCGGCGATCGTGATCCCGCTGTCGTTCCTGCAGGTCCTGTTCGGCAACGTCTTGATCGGCGAGGGCCTGGCCGAAGAAGAGTTCCGGAACGGCGTCGAGGTCTCGGCCGGGACGGTGCTCGGCGCGGTCCTCGGTGGGCTCGTGATCGCGATCGTCTCGGTCCTCATGTGGACGATCCTCACGGGCGCGATCACGCGTGCCGCCGCCGGCACGTTCATCGGCCACGACCTCGACATCGGCGAGAGCTACCGCTTCGGGTTCGCCCGGTTCTGGTCGATCGTGCTCGTCGGTGTGCTCGCGGCGCTCGCGATCGCCCTCGGGTTCCTCCTCCTGATCGTCCCCGGATTCATCGCGCTCACGTTCCTCTCGTGCTCGATCCCCGCCCTCGTGATCGAGGACGTGCGCGGGACAGAGGCGCTCCGTCGCTCCTGGAACCTCGTTCGCGGGCACGGGTGGCACGTGTTCGGGACGATCATCGTCGCGGTACTGCTGGACGGCATCGTGAGCAGCATCCTCACGGCACCGTTCGGAGACGACTGGGCCGCACGAAGCATCGCCGAGGCGGTCGTGTCCGCGATCACGATGCCCTACGTGGCGCTGGTCGGCGTCTTCATCTACCTGGACATGCGGGTGCGCAAGGAGCGGTACACCGCGGCCGATCTCGAACAGGATCTGGCACGCAACCCGGTCTGAGCGGGCGTCAGCCCTCCGCGGGCATCGGGGGAACCACGGCCGGCCGGACCTCGCCGGTCCGCCTCGCCCGCGCGCCGACCCACAGCGTGCCGAGCCCGAGCACGGTCGCGACGAGCCACGCGAGCCCGCCGACGAACGGGATCAGCGCGAGCACCCGCAGCGCGCCCCACCCCGCGAGGAACGCGAGGTACCGGGAGGTGGGCGGCTTCACGAGGAGCCGCCCGATCGCGAGCGCGCCGACCACGTAGCCCACCGAGTACACGAGCGCGAGCGCGAGCAGCAGGAAGATCCCGAGCGGGATCCCGAGGATCGTCGTGAGCAACACGACGGCGACGACCGGGAGCAGGACGAACACGAGGAGCCCGAACCCGATCGTGCCGCCAAGCCTGTCTCGCAGGGCGCGGATGCTGATCGCGTCGAGGCCCTGCGACGCGAGCAGGAGCAGGGCCATCCCCAGGATGAGCGACGACACGGTGAACGCGAGCCACCACGCGAGCCGTCCGATGAACGTCGCGTCCCAGTAGTTCCACCGCCCCTGGAGATCCTCGATGTCGCCGCCGATCGTGGCGCCGTCCTCGACCTGCGGCGCCTCGAGGCTCACGACGTCGCCTCCGACGCGCGAGCCCGAGCGCAGCACGACGTCGCCGTTGAACACGATGACGTCCTGGGCCACCGTCCCGATGATCTCGGTCCGCCCGTTGAACACGACGAGCGACTGCCCGACCGTGCCCTCGATCGTCGCGGGGCCGGTGAAGATCACCGCGTGCTCGACGCTCTCGCCCTCGGGCACGACGAGCTGCCCGGTGATCACGATCTGGTCGTCGGTGTCCGCGTCGCCGTTGTCCTGCGCGAGGGCCACGGGAGCTGGCATGAGCAGGCCCGCGAGCGCCGCGAAGCCCACAAGGGCAACGGTCTTCAGCAGCCTCATGCCCTTACTGTTCACCCCTCGGTCGAGGCCCGCAACTCGGGCGCCCCGTTGGTTCGGGGTCGCGTGGCAGACTGTTCCTCGTGGACGACGAGGAACTCCTCGCACAGGCGGAGGAGGCCCTGACCGAGATCAAGGTCGCGCACGGCCTGTCCGAAGGCCATGCCTCGGTGCTCGCGGCGCTCCGGATCCGGCTCAAGGGGACGGCCGGGGGTTCGCTCGAGGAGATGCTCGAAGCCGCGGGCGACCTCGAACCGGACCGGCTCGAACAGGAGATCGCGAAGGCCGAGGGCGCGCCCAAGCGCTCGCTCGACGACCTGCTCGCCGAGGACCCGAAGCCGAAGCCCGAGTGGCCCTCCTGAACGGCGTGCCCGGGGACACGGATCGAGGCGCTGCCGTCCGGATCTCGTATCTCGTGGTGCTGCTCGGGACCGCGGCCTACGTCGTGAGCTGCTTCCTGCCGTACTTCGAGGTCGAGCTCGGCGGCCCGAACGAGGGGGTCACGATGTTCGAGCAGCTGCAGGTCGGCTCCGAGCACTGGACGCTCGACCTCAGCACGCTCCTGATCCTGTTCGGGGCGGCAGCGGTCCTGGCCGCCGTCACGATCGTGGGCCTCCTCGGTCGCGGCGATCGTTTGTGGAACCCTGCCCTGCTCGCGGTCGTGGCGCTGGCGTGGTCCCTCACCTCGTTCGGCACGCTCCTTCGCGCCTCGGCGCTCCGACAGTCGCCGTTGCCACAGACCCTGTCGCTCGACGTCGGGTTCTGGGTCCAGGTCTTCGGCGTCCTCGTCGTGGTCCTCGGGACGATGGCGCTCCTGGTCACCGCGCGGCGCGCGGCGATGCGCGAACCGCTGCCGAGCGTCGGGCCGTGAAGGCCGCCGTCCGCACGCGGTACGGACCGCCCGAGGCCGTCCGGATCGTCGAGGTCCCGTCACCGGTCCCTGGCGACGGCGAGGTGCTCGTCCGGGTCCACGCGACGACCGTGAACCGCACCGACTGTGGCTTCCGCGCCGCCCATCCGTGGATCGTCCGGTTCTTCGCCGGCCTGTCGAAGCCGAAGGTGACGGTCCTCGGCTGCGAGTTCGCCGGCGTCGTCGAGTCGCTCGGCGCGGGCGTAACCGCGTTCGAGCCCGGCGACCGCGTGTTCGGGTTCAGCGAGGACCGGTTCGGCGCGCATGCCCAGTACCTGACGATGCCGGCGGACGGCGCGATCGCGACGATGCCGGCCGACATGAGCTTCGTCGAGGCCGCCCCGAGCACCGAGGGCTCGCACTACGCGCTGTCGTTCATCCGGAAGGTGCGGGCCCGGAGCGGACAGCGGGTACTCGTCAACGGCGCGACCGGTGCGATCGGTTCCGCCGCGGTCCAGATCCTGAAGGACCTCGGAGCGACGGTGACGGCGGTCTGCGCCACCGAGCACGTCGAGCTCGTCCGCGGGCTCGGCGCCGACCGGATCATCGACTACCGGGCCGAGGACTTCACGAAGGACGAGCAGCGCTACGACGTGGTCGCCGACGTCGTCGGGAAGAGCTCGTTCGGCAGGTGCAAGCGGCTGCTGGTCCCGAAGGGCGTCTACCTCTCGTCCGATCTGGGGCCGCTCTCGCAGAACCCGCTCCTGGCGCTGGTCACGCCGCTGTTCGGCGGGCGCAAGGTCCTGTTCCCGATCCCGAAGGCCCACGGCCGCCGGGAGATGGTGTACCTGAAGCAGCTGATCGAGGCGGGCTCGTTCATGCCGCTGATCGATCGGCGCTACCCGCTGGAGGAGATCGTCGACGCGTACCGGTACGTCGAGACCGGGCAGAAGGTCGGCAACGTCGTGATCGAGGTGCCGTAGCCCCGCGTCGTCAGAACTCGAAGGTGCAGTTCTCGCAGAGGAACGTCCGCGCGCGGACGTTCGTGCTGTGGCCGCCGCATCGGGGACAGCGGCGGCACGTGCCGCCGCTCGCGCAGTCGATCGGCTCCGTGGTCTCGCCCGGCTGGTCCCACGTCGTCGTCGCCTCGGAGGGGCGCGGGACCTGCAGCGACAACAGGTGCAGCGGGCCGCCCGCGCTGTGGAACCCGTGCGGGTTCGCGGCGGCGCGCCCGATCACGACGCCCGGCTCGAGCGGCACAGGCACGTCGGACAGGAGCGCCCGGCCGGCGCCGGTCAGGACCACCACCCACTCCTCCGAGTCCGGGTGCGTGTGCGCGTAGGCGATCTGATCCGGTGCGAACCCCTGGAGCGAGAGGTAGTGATCGCTTCCCTGGTTGATCGGGACGCGACGGAACCCCGACGGGCAGAGCGCGAGGACGTCCTCGGGCATCACCCGGAACACGCCGAGGTTCGACAGCACCTCGGCGAGGTCGCCGATCTGATGCGCCATCGGGGTGCCCGTTCGCTCGGGCTGCTCGCTCATCGCCCGCATCTTCCGGCCCCGACGCGATCCGCTGCAAACGCCCCCGATAGCCTTTCGGACATGAGGCGGCGATGGGTCTCCGTCGTGGGCACCATCCGCGCGATCGCGGCGCTCGACCCGCGTGGCGCACGAGGTGAATCACGGCGTCGAGGTGATCTCCGGCCTGTCGACGCATCCTGGCTACCCCGCCACGGTCGAGATGCTCATGGACGCCTGGAGGTCGGTTCGGGACGTCATCGACGGTCATTACCTGTCGCTCGCTCGCGGCCGGCTGACCGAGGTCGCCGCGCGGTTCCTCTCGGCATGCGCGGCGGCCGATCGCAGCGACGTGCTGTAGGTGGAACGGCGCATCGATGCGCTCTCGCGGCGGTGCTGACTCGATCACACGCCAGACGCGAAGGAGATGAGGCACGGCCGCTCCGAAAAGACGCGGGTGCGGTTCGATGGAGGTCAACGAGCGGCTGGGCGAAACCTACGCCTCGCTCCGACAGAACCAGAGCGACATCGAGTCGTTCACCGTGCGGAGCATGCCGTCCGGGCTCGCCGAGCGGCTCGACGCTCAGCGCCGCAGGAGCGTCTCGATCTCGTCGAGCGTCGCCGACTCGAGCGTGACCTCGCCGGCCGCCGAGTTGGTCCGGACGTGGTCGGGGTTGCGGCTGCCCGCGATCGCGCCGGTCACGCCGTCCTGATGGAACGTCCACGCGAGCGCGAGCTGCGCGACCGTCAGGCCGAGCCGTTCCGCGATCGCCCCAAGATCGTCGACGATGCCGAGCTCGCGCCGCCGGACCTCGGGCGCGAACAGCGCCCCCCACGTCTCGCCGCTCCCCCGGAAGTCGCCGTCGGGGAAGGTCGTGTCCATCGAGATCGCGCCCGCGAGCAGGCCGTACGCGAGCGGCCCGTAGGCGAGGACTCCGATCCCCTGCTCGCCGCACCAACGGATCAGCTCGCGATCGTCGCGCGCGAACATCGAGAACTCCTGCTGGAGCGAGTCGACGTGCCGGATCGCGAGGCAGCGCTCGAGCTGGCCCTTGTCGAAGTTCGACACGCCGACGTTGCGGACGAGCCCCTCGTCGACGAGCGCGGCCATCGCGCCCCAGGTGTCTTCGAGCGGCACGGAATCGTCCGGCCAGTGGAGCTGGTAGAGGTCGAGGTGGTCGGTGCCGAGCCGCTGGAGGCTCTGCCGACACGCCTTCCCGACCTCCTCCGGCCGGAAGCCGGTCCCGCGCGGCCCCGGCGCCACCTTGGTGAACAGCTGGATCTCGTCGCGTCGGCCGGCGGTCACGCGGCCGACGAACTCCTCCGACGTGCCGAGCCCGTACACCTCCGCCGTGTCGATCCAGCCGATCCCGGTCTCGAGGACCGTCTCGATCGCGGCGAGGATCTGCTCGTCGGGCGGCGGCTCGCCCCACTCCTCGCTCTTGCCCGCCTCCCACGCGCCGAACCCGACCACCGAGATCTCGGGGCCGTTCCGTCCCAGTCGCTTCGTCCGCATCAGCCCGCCGCCTCGTCGGGACAGCCGGGCGAGGGCCCGCCCGACAGCGCCTCGAGCTCGGTCACCGTGGCGTCGAGCTCCTCGAGAAGCCGGGCGGTCCGCTCGTCCTTCGTCCTCCGCGACCGGAACGCCTCCACGAGCGAACGGTGGTACCAGAGGACGCAGTCCCGCTCGCGGCCGAACCGGTCCCACACCGCCTGCCGGTCCGTCGCGAACCTCACGTCCCGCAGGATCGCTCGCGAGTTGTACAGCTTGTCCGC
>DASUQI010000042.1:0-54534 GCA_036280655.1 Actinomycetota bacterium | reverse complement strand
GAGACTTGCGGGGAGCTGCCCCTAGTACGAGAGGACCGGGGCGGACGAACCTCTGGTGTGCCAGTTGTCGCGCCAGCGGCACGGCTGGTTAGCCACGTTCGGAAGAGATAAGCGCTGAAAGCATCTAAGTGCGAAACTCGCCCCTAGATGAGGTCTCCCACTGGGTAACCAGGTAAGGCCCCTCGCAGACTACGAGGTTGATAGGCCGGAGGTGTACGCGTGGCGACACGTTGAGCCGACCGGTACTAATAGGCCGAGGACTTGACTTCGCTCGCGCTCGCTATCGGAGTTCCCGAGCTCTGCTCGGGGGCCGCGCTCCCAGCATCCTCCCGAGCGATCGGGAGACGCCGTTTCGGTGGCCATAGCGGTGGGGGAACACCCGGTCCCATCCCGAACCCGGAAGTTAAGCCCTCCAGCGCCGATGGTACTGCCCGGGCGACCGGGTGGGAGAGTAGGTCGCTGCCGAGACATCGTTCGAGAAGAGCCGCCCCGTCGGGGCGGCTCTTCTCGTTCCGGGCGCCGGTAGGCTTTCGCCGTGCCCGAGGCATTCCGATCTCGTCCCGGTCCGAAGGGCGGCCCCCGCCGGAAGGCTGGCTTGCCGCGCGACGTCGTGTCCGAGCTGCGGCACATGTCGCGGCCGGGCAAGGCCGACGCCGCGATCGCGCGCCTCGAGCGTGCGGTCCAGCTGCTCGAACGCGGCGACGCCCGAGGGGCGGCGGCGGAGGCCGGGAAGGCGAAGGACCTCGCGCCGCGGGCACCGGCCGTCCGCGAGGTCCTCGGCCTGGCGCTCTACCAGCTCGAGCGGTTCCCGCAGGCGCTCTCGGAGATGCAGGCGTACCGTCGGATGTCCGGACGAGCCGACCAGAACCACATCATCGCCGACTCGCTGCGAGCGGTCGGTCGCCCCGACCGCGCGGTGCCGCTGGCCGAGGAGGCGCTCCGGGCCAAGGGCGTGCCGCTGTCGGCGAAGGCCGAGTCGGTGATCGTCGCCGCGAGCGCGCTCTCCGACCAAGGCAAGTTCGACCAGGCGCTCGGGATGCTCCGACGGATCCGCACGCGCGATGACGTCGCCGGCCCGGAGGTCCTGCGCGTCTGGTACGTGACCGGCAGCATCCTCGACCAGGCCGGGCGCAAGGCCGAGGCCCGCCGCGAGTTCCAGAAGATCGTCCGGCACGACCCTGGCGCGTTCGACGCGGCCGAACGCGCGGCTCAGCTCGCCTGATCGCGCTCCCGCTCCGTGCGAAGCCGCCAGTACCGCACGATCCCCATCGCGTTCATCCGCACGCTCGACAGCGTCTCCATCCGGTCCAGGTCGAGCGTCGCCTCGGATCCCGTCTCCGTGTCGGCGCGTGCGACCCGTTCGAGGACCTGGACGATCTCGTCGAGGTCGTCGGTCCGCTCCAGTTCGCGGCCGACGGCCTCGGTCCACGAGCGGAATCGCCGCTCCGCGAGCTCGCAGATCCTGTCGACCTCGTCGACGGGTCCGAAGTGCGAGAAGAGCACCTTCGACCCTCGTGCGCGTTCGCGGATCGCTCGGATCGACGAGACCGCGAGCTCCAGGTCGTAGTCGGGCGGGGGCGTCGCCGGCCGAAGGACCGGCGCGTCCGGCGGATGGATCCCGAGCGCGTCGCCGGTGAAGACGGCGCCCGTCGCGGAGTCGCCGAGAGACATGTGGTGCTTCGCGTGGCCGGGCGTGGCGAGGACGTCGAGCGTCCGCCCGCCGAGGTCGATCACCGCCCCGCCGTCGACGGCTCGAACCCGTTGCGGCGCCACCGGATCCACGTCACCGAACCGCGAGGCGAGGAGGTCTGGACCGTAGATCCGTTCGGCGCTCGCGACCAGCCGCGACGGATCGGCGAGGTGGCGCGCGCCCCGTTCGTGCACCCAGATCGCGGCCTTCGGATAGCGCTCGGCGATCCTGCCCACGCCGCCCGCGTGATCGAGGTGGATGTGGGTGACGATGACGTGTGCGAGGTCGCCCGCTCCGATGCCGAGCTCGTCGAGACCGGCGACGACATGGTCGAAGGAGGTCGTCGGCCCGGTCTCGACGATCGCCGGCTCGTCGGCGTTCAGCAGGTACGCCGCCGTGTAGCGCTCGCGGCCGCCGAAGAACGTGTCGATCGCGGTGATCCCCGGGGCGACCTCGAACACGACGGGTTCCACGGGCGCGAGTCTACGGCCCGGGTGTGTCGGTGGGCGGTGAGACCGTCCGGCCGAAGGGGGGAGTCGAGATGTCGATGCAGGACGCATGGTGACGGTCAACGTCGTCGTGCTCGCCGGCACCGTCGCCGCCGATCCGGTCGAACGCCGGATGCCGTCGGGCTACGAGGTCACCGAGATCCGGCTCTCCGTTCCGGAGGCGGGCAAGCGCCTCCTCCCCCTGCCGGTCGCCGCGTGGCATCGCGACGTCGGCAAGCGCGCCTTGAAGGGGATCGCCAAGGGCGACGACGTGCTCGTGTACGGCACGCTCGTCCGGCGCTTCTACCGGAGCGGGGCCGGAGCGCGGAGCCTCACCGAGGTGGTCGCGGCGGGGCTCAAGAAGCTCGAGACGCCGGAGACCGAGTAGCACTCGAGGGGGACGCCCGGCCGTCGCTCCGGACTCGAGACGCGTGAGCCTAAGCGCGCGCGAGCGGCACCGAGCGTGGCATGCAACAGGATCGGAAGGGAAGTTGGTGCCTCGGCCCCCCGGGTCCTAAGGAGCCGAAGATGGAATTCCGATACCTCACGCATGTCTTCGGGCACGCATGGGCGAGGAGCCTCGGCGCGCGTTGCAGTGATCTTGGTAGCTGTTGCCTTCGCATTCGCCGACGCGTGCACATCGTCAGAGCTCGATCCGACAAGCACGACTGTAGAGGAAGCCCCGTCAGACGGTTCGGCGGGGGTCAGCTGGGGATCCTGCCCGGACGACTACTTCGTCCTCGACGCACCGGAATCGTTCGATCCCAGCCGCGTCGACTGCGCGACCATCGACGTGCCCGCGGTGTATGACCAGGAAAGCGGGCTGCCCGACTTCAGGATCGCGATGATGCGAGTGCGGTCGACGGGTGACGCAGAGAAGCTCGGCACGCTCTTCGTGAACCCCGGTGGACCAGGAGGGTCGGGGATCGAGGCGATCCAGTACCAGCCGTTCCCGCAGCCCGTCTCTGACTCCTACGACATCATCGGCTTCGATCCGCGGGGCGTGCTGCACTCGCAGCCTGTTTCGGGTGAACCGATCCGCTGCTCGGACGAGATGGACTTCGCCTCGTACTGGACCATCGAAACCACCCCAGAGAACCAGGGTCAGGTCGAGGAATACGAGACGTTCGTTCGCGAGTTCCAGTCAGACTGTGAACGCCGCAACCCTTCGTGGTGGACCCTGGGGACGCGCAACGTGGTCCGAGACCTCGAGCTGATGCGCGAACAGGTGACCGGGGAAGCGGATCTGAACTTCCTCGGATCGTCCTACGGCACCACGATCGCCGCCGAGTACATCAAGGCGTTCCCTGACCACGTCGGCCACATCGTGCTCGACTCGCCGACGAGTGACTCGCTGGGAAGCGACGCGTCGTTCCTGACTCAGGCTCGATCGACCAACGAGCACCTGCTGAGGCTCGTCGATGGCTACGCGAAGGCGCGGGGCCTCACGCGGGCCGCGGTCGTGCGCCAGCTGATCAGGATCCGGGAGTGGGGTGACGACGACCAGTTGCGTGGCTTCGCCGGGCTCGAGCCCTTCCCGGACGGTTCGTACGCGCGCCTGAGCAGCGAGCACATGTTCTACCAGGGGTTGTTCGCGCTGACCTACTACGACACCGCGCAGGTGCAGCCATGGTTCGACCAAGCCATCGATGAACTCTTGGAGTACCGGTGGAATGGATCCCTCGAGTACCTGGCGTTGGGCATGGATGGCTACGACACCGACCAGATGATGCAGAACTACCAGGATCAGGAACCCTACGATCCGCAGGGCTACACGAGAGACAATTCGTTCGAAATCAGGCAGATGGTCAACGGGATCGACCGGGATCTCCGCGACACTCGAACGCAAGCCCAACAGGCGGCGCTGGACCGCAAGCTCAAGGCTGCCGCCCCCTTGCTCTGGAGCCTCTCGCACGATGGGAGCAGCTTCACGTTCGATCTCGATCAAGGTGGAAATCCGTGGTCGTGGGCGGCCTTCGGTGACCCCGACATCCCCGACCCGCCGAACCGCACTCCCCCACGAACGAACCTATCGGGCGAACCCGTCCTGGTGATCGGATCTCGCGACGAGTCGGCGACGCCCTACCGGTTCGCCGTCCGTACCGCCGAGGATCTGAAGTCGATGCTCGTCACGTGGAACGGCGACGAGCACGCACCCCTGGCCGGCTTCCAGCACGCGTGTCTCAATCAGATCTTCGTCGACTACCTAGTAGATGACCGACTTCCGGATGCACCGGTGACATGCGCGGACACGCCAGCGAGCCGTGTGACGATCCATGACCGCATCTCTGCGATCATCGACGACGCTCACTCCAGCAAGTACTTCGACAACGACTACCAAGACCGGTATTCAAGAAGGGCTGAGGCTGCGATCGTGAAGGGCCTAATCGATGCCACCCGCGGCGATCCGACGATGACCGACGAGTTGTACGCCTGTGTACTGTCGTACATGGAAACCCACTCGGCATTCACGTACGTCACGGACCTCCCGGGTTCAGAGCCCGAGATCGGGCGCAGGGCCGGCGTCGCGTGTGACGACTACTACCGGCGGGCTTGACGAGCTGTGCGACGGGATCCGGCGACTCACATATCGAGGGGACGGATCACGAGGCCGCTGCGGGGCTTCGGCCAGAAGAACGTGGACTTCGGGGGCAGCCGCTCGCCGCGGTCGATGACGGCGCGGATCCGCGTCGCGTCGGTCGGGGGGAGGAAATAGGCGCCGGCCGCCTCGCCGGTGTGGACCGCCTCCTCCGCGGCCGCGACGTCGGCGGTGTACCGGAGCCGGTCGCCGGCGCCGGCGAGTACCTGTTCGTGCAGTGCGACCACGGCGGGGGGCTCGCCGTCGAGCTCGGCCACGCGGTGCACGAGCACGCCGTCCTCGAGCGCGGCCGTACCGTAGACGAGCCGCTCGTCGCTCACGGTCTCGAGCACCTCGGCGAGGTCGCGGACCCGGGCGCCGCGAGCCTCGAGGGGGCCGTCCACCTGGATCCGATGGAACGGGAGCACCGGCGGGTCCTGCACGGCCGCGTCGGCGACGAGCATCATCGCCTGATCCCACGGGCCGGGTCCGTGTCGCTCGCGCATCTCGTCCCGATAGCGGAGCGCCATCGTGTACCGGTGGTGGCCGTCGGCGATCATCAGGGACTCGGGCGCGAGCCACGTCGCGACCTCGGGTTCGGGCGGCGCCACCCAGATCCGGTGCTCCACGCCCGATTCGTCGGCCGTCAGCGCTGCCGGCTCGCTCGCGGTCGCCGCGTCGAGGTAGGACGCGAACCGCTCGTTCGGCCCGCCGAACAGCGCGTGGATGCTCGACAGGTTCGCCCGCACCTCCCTCGTGAGGCGCAGCCGGTCCTCGATCGGGCCCTCCATCGTCCGCTCGTGCGGCACGATCGACCCGCCCCAGTCCTCGAGCTCGACCGCGCAGATCAGGGAGCGGATCGTCCGAGCGCGGCCGTGGAGCGAGAAGCGCATCTCGTACGGGAAGTATGCCGGGCCGCCGGTCGGCACGAGCGCTCCATCGCTCCGCCACGATCGGAGGAGCTCGCCGGCCCGCCGGTACCGTTCCTCCGCCTCGGCCGCGTCGTCGGAGCCGAGCTCGAGCCGGATCACGTTGAAGGGGCTCGCCTCGAGGAAGCGCCGGCGCTCGGCGTCGGAGATCACGTCGTAGGGTGGGGTCGTGACGAGGTCGTACGAGCCGACGACGGATCGGTCGAACAACAGACCCACGAAGGGCGACACGCGGGGCACGCGCCATGTATAGCAGCCACCTCTCGGGGCCCCGGCAGCCCGAAGGCGCCTACGACCTCTTCGCCCGTGGCATGGGGTTCCTCCGCGAGGGCCACCCGCACCAGGCGGCCATGCTGCTCAGCCGCGCGAAGATGATCGAGCCCGAGAAGGCGTCGATCCGCGAGGCCCTCGGCCGGGCGCTGTTCATGTCGGGGCAGGCGCACTCGGCCCGGCGCGAGTTCGCCAAGGTGCTGCAGATCGACCCCGTGAACGACTACGCGCACTTCGGCCTCGCACTCGCGTGCGAGCGGACCGGTCAACGGTCCCGGGCGATCGGACACCTGAAGCTCGCGCTCGCGATGCGTCCGGGCACCGAGGACTACGAGCGGGCGCTCAGCAGGATCGCCGGCTGATGCTGGCGGAGGACTACGACTGTCTCCTGTTCGATCTGGACGGCGTCCTGTTCCGGGGCGACGAGTCCCTGCCGGGCGCCGGCCTGACGCTGGAGACCCTCCGCGGCCGGGGCGTCCGCCTCGCGTTCTTCACGAACAACTCGTCCCGGACCCCCGAGCAGGTCGCGGCCAAGCTCGACGGGTTCGGGATCCTGGCCGACGCCGCCGAGGTTGTGACCTCGGCGCAGGCGACCGCCGAGCTCCTGGCCGCGCGCGGCGGCGGCTCCGTGTTCGCGATCGGCGGCGACGGCGTCGTGCGGGCGCTCGCCGGCGAGGGCCTGCGGCTCGTTGACGGCGCCGCGCCGGAGGCGGATCTCGTCGTGGTGGGCATCGACGAGGACTTCACGTACGCGAAGCTGCGGACCGCCTGCGTGCTGATCCGGGGCGGGGCCGGGTTCGTCGCGACGAACGCGGACGTCACGTACCCGGCGCCCGGCGGGCTCGTCTGGCCCGGGGCGGGCTCGCTCGTGGCGGCCGTCGCCGCGGCCACCGGGCGTGAGCCCGAGGTCGTGGGTAAGCCGTTTGCGCCGCTGTTCGAGGCCGCGCTGCGGCGGGCGGGCGGTGTTCGGCCCCTCGTGGTTGGCGACCGGCTCGACACCGACATCGAGGGCGCGAACCGGCTCGGGTGGGACTCGCTGCTGGTCCTCTCCGGCGTGTCGACCGCCTCGGACCTGGAGGGCTCGGAGGCCCGACCGACCCACGTCGCGCCGGACGTCACCGCCCTGCTCGACTGAGCGCAGGGCGTCGGGGCCGGGAGGAGCGGTCGTTCGCCCCTGGGCCCGTCAACGCCGGACGGTATCCTGTGCGGGAAGCCACGTATGTCGATCCCGAGGAGACGATCATGGTCGTGAAGGAAGTTCGCAAGGCGGTGGGTGGCGCCACCGACAAGCTGTCGGCGACCGGGGCGCAGGACCTCGCAAAGTCGCTGATGCAGGGCCAGGGCAAGGAGCAGGTGACCAAGGCCGCGCAGGAGATCCTGAAGTGGTCCACCCGCAACCGGGAGCGCCTCACCGAGTTCGTGCGCGCCGAGGTGAGCTCGCAGTTGAAGTCGATGGGTGTCGCCACCCGTGCCGACCTCGACGCGCTGCGTAAGCGGGTCCGCGAGCTCGAACGAGAGGGCGGCAAGACCGGTGCCAAGCGCACCGCCGCCAAGCGGAGCTCGGCCAAGAGCACCAAGACGGCCGGGACCGGCCAGGCCTGAGCCCGGTCGCCGTGGCGCGCCGCCGGCTCGACGCCGAGCTCGTGCGCCGCGGCCTGGCGACATCCCGCACGGAGGCGCAGGCGGCCGTTCGCGACGGCCTGGTGCTCGTCGGAGGCCGGACGGCCGGCAAGGCATCCACGCTCGTCGATCCCGCCGAACCCGTGGAGCTGGTCGGGCCGGCCCGACGCTTCGTGTCCCGGGGCGGGCAGAAGCTCGACGCCGCGCTGGAGGGGTTCGGGATCGAGGTCGCCGGCCGTCGAGCGCTCGACGCGGGTGCGTCGACCGGAGGCTTCACCGACTGCCTCCTGCAACGCGGCGCCGGCCACGTGATCGCCGTCGACGTCGGCTACGGTCAGCTCGCGTGGTCACTGCGCGGCGATCCGCGGGTCACCGTGCTCGAACGCACGAACGTCAGGGACCTCCGGCCCGAGGCGTTGCCGTTCGCACCCGAGATCCTGGTCGCCGATCTCTCGTTCATCTCGCTGCGGCTCGCGATCGGCGCGCTGGCGAGCGTCGCGGCCGAGAAGTCCGAGCTCGTGCTGCTGGTCAAGCCGCAGTTCGAGGTGGGCCGACACGCGGTCGGTCCGGGCGGCGTCGTCCGAGACCCCGAGCGATGGGCGGACGCGATCCGCGGCGTCTCGGAGGCCGCCGAGGAGGCGCGCCTCCGGCCGCTCGGCGTGATGGCGTGTCCGGTCCGCGGGCCCGCGGGCAACGTCGAGTTCCTCCTGCACGCGACGAAGGCCGCCGGGCCCGGCGCGGTGCTCGACGTGGACGCCGCCCTCGCCGCGGGGCTCGAGATCGCGGGGCGCGCGTGAAGGCCGTCGGGTTCGTCGTGCACCCCGGCCGGGAGGCCGCCGCCGACGCAGCGACGACGCTGGAGGCGTGGCTCGCGGGACGCGGGATCTCGACGGCGACGCTCGACGGTCCCGGGTCCGAAGGCGGTGCCGGCGCGGACGTCCCCGTCGACCTCGTGATCTCGGTTGGCGGCGACGGCACGTTCCTGCGGGCGGCGCTCATCGCGTCGCGCTCGGACGTCCCCGTGCTCGGCGTGAAGGTGGGGCGGATGGGGTTCCTCACGGAGGCGGAGCCCGAACGGGCGACCGACGTGCTCGAGCAGGTCCTGAACGGGTCCGCGCGGATCGAGGAGCGCCTCGCCGTCCTCGCGGAGGGCCCGACCTTCCCGCCGCAGTGGGCTCTGAACGAGGTCTTCGTCGAGAAGAGCGCGCGGCACCGGCTGATCCGGCTCGCGGTCTTCGTCGACGGCGCGTACGTGACGACGTTCTCCGCCGACGGCGTGATCTCGGCGACGCCTACGGGTTCGACGGCCTACTCGTTCAGCGCGGGCGGGCCGATCGTGTCGCCCTCGGTCCCGAGCATCGTCGTGACGCCGATCGCGGCACACATGGTGTTCGACCGCTCGCTGGTCCTCGGGCCCGAGCAGCGGGTTCGGCTCGAGGTCGTGGGGGAGGAGCCGGGCCTGCTCTCCGCCGACGGGCGGACGGCGCTCGAGCTGCCGTTGGGGGCGCATGTCGAGATCGGGCGCGCCCCGACGCCGGCGCGGCTGGTCCGCCGGGAGGACGCGCCGCCGTTCTTCGAGCTCGTCCGGGACAAGTTCGACCTCCCGGGTCAGGTCGGTGGGCCGGGCTAGGATCGGCCGGTGCTTCGCGAGCTGCACATCAGCGGCCTGGGCGTCATCGACGACCTTGACCTCGAGCTCCATCCCGGGCTGAACGTCCTCACGGGCGAGACCGGGACCGGCAAGACCCTCGTGACCGTCGGGCTGCAGCTCGCGCTCGGCCGCCGCGCGAACTCGACCATGGTCAGGACCGGGGCGGGCGCGGCGCGGGTCCAAGCCCGGTTCGACGCGCCGCCCGGCGCCGCGGAGGGGTGGGCCGAGGAGGGGGAGGTGCTCCTCGCCCGGAGCGTGTCGGCCGAGGGGCGCAGCTCCGCGCGGATCGGCGGGCAGCTCGCCCCCGTCTCGGCGCTCGCCGAGCTCGCCGGCGGGCTCGTCGAGCTCCACGGTCAGCACGAGGGGCAGCGCCTGCTGAAGGCCGGGGCGCAGACGGCGTTCCTCGACCGGTTCGCCGGCCCGGCGCACCTCGAGGTCGTCGAGGCGCTGCGGCGGGAGTACGCCGGCCTCCGCGCGGCCCGCGAGGCGCTCGCCCGGCTCGAGGAGCGCGAACGCGATCGCGAGCGCGAGATGGACCTGCTCGCGTACCAGGTGCGCGAGATCGAGGCGGCCGCGCCGCGCCCCGGCGAGACCGCCGAGCTGAAGCTCGAGGAAGCGCGCCTCGCCCACGCGGAGCGACTGCTCGAACGCGCCGCCGCCGCCGAGCGCGCGCTGCTCGAGGACGGTGGGACGGTCGACACGCTCGGACGCGCGGCGGCGGAGCTCCGGTCCGCGGGGGAGGTCGATCCCCGCGCCGAGGAGTTCGCCGAACGCTCCGCGCAGGTCTCGGCCGAGGCGGCCGAGCTCGCCCGCGAGGTCCGCGGGTACCGCGAGGGGCTCGAGCTCGATCCCGCGCGGCTCGAACAGGTGCGCGAACGCATCGCGGCGCTCGACGCGCTCCGGAGGAAGTACGGCGAGAGCGAGGACGAGGTCGTGGCCTTCCTCGAACGTGCCCGCGCGAGCCTCGAGGCGCTCGCCGGGGCCGGCGAGGAGCGCGCGCGGCGGTCGGGGGACGTCGCCGAGCGCTCGGAGAAGGTGACGGCGCTCGCGCTCGCGGTGACGGAGGGACGCACCCGCGCCGCGCCCACGCTCTCGGCGGCGCTGGTTGGCGAGCTCGCCGAGCTGGGGATGGAGGGCGCCTCGATCGAGGTCGCGCTCGCCCCGTCGAGCGAGCTGACGTCGGGCGGTGCGGAGCGCGTCGCGATGGCGTTCTCGGGCGGCCCCGGCCAGACCCCGCTGCCGCTCGCCAAGGTCGCGTCCGGCGGAGAGCTCTCGCGCGCGATGCTCGCCAGCCGGAGCGTCCTCGTGGATCTCGACGACGTGCCGACGCTGATCTTCGACGAGGTGGATGCGGGGATCGGCGGCCGGGCCGGCGTCGCCGTCGGGCGCCGGCTCGCCCGGCTCGCCGAACGCCGGCAGGTGATCGTCGTCACGCACCTGCCGCAGATCGCTTCGTTCGCCGATCGGCACGTCCGGGTCCGCAAGGACGACCGGACCGCGAGCGTCGAGGTGCTCGACGACGAGACCCGCGTTGCCGAGCTCTCCCGGATGCTGGCCGGTCTGCCCGAGAGCGACTCTGCCGCGGCGCACGCCGAGGAGCTGCTCGCCGAAGCGGGACGCACGAAGGCCGCCGGCACGCCCTGACCGGCCCGCTCGACGGCCGGTCGGCTACGCTTGGGCCCGAATGCCGCTCGCGCGGCCGAGCGGGAAGAGCGGCCACGGAGGTCCTCCCACGTCCGGAACCAGGTCGAGGAGTCTGCTCAGGCGACCGCTTCGCCGACCCAGGCCCCAGGGCGGCCTCGCCCGGGTCGACGGGCGCACGAAGCGGCTGGTCCAACGGCTGCAGCCCGGCGAGGTCGCGGTGATCGACCACGAGGACCTCGACCGCGTTTCTGCCGAGTCGCTGATCGCGGCGGGCGTCGGCGGCGTGGTGAACGGCGCGAAATCGATCAGCGGCCGGTACCCGAACCTCGGCCCGCTCCGGTTGGTCGAGGCCGGCCTTCCGCTCGTCGACTCGGTGGGGCAGCTCGTGCTGCAGAAGGTCCGGGAGGGGGAAGAGCTCCGGCTCGAGGGCGATCGCGTCTACGCGGGCGACCGGCTCGTCGGGGTGGGGATCCGGCAGAGCGAGGCGACCGTGCGGGAGGCGATGGCTGAGGCCCAGCTCAGGATGGGCGAACGGTTCGAGTCGTTCGCCCGCAACACCGTGGACTTCATGCAACGCGAGCGCGACCTTCTCTTCGGCGGCTCCGGGCTGCCCGACCTCGACCACGACCTCGCCGGCCGCCCGGTCCTCGTCGTGGTGCGCGGCTACAACTACAAGGAGGACCTCGCGGTGCTGCGTCCGTACATCCGCGACGTCCGGCCGGTGCTGCTCGGCGTGGACGGCGGCGCCGACGCGCTGATCGAGGCCGGTTACCGGCCGGACCTGATCCTCGGCGACATGGACAGCGTCTCGGACGAGGCGCTCGAGCTCGCGCGGCCGCGGGCGCGCCGCCGGTTCCGGCGACACCACCCGACCGAGCTCGTCCTACACGCGTACCAGGACGGCCGCGCGCCCGGACGCGCCCGGCTGCTGGCCCACTCGGTGCCGTTCCGCATCGTGGAGGCCGCCGGCACGAGCGAGGACGTCGCGTTCCTGCTCGCGCACGAGAAGGGCGCCGAGACGATCGTCTCGGTCGGGAGCCACGGGAACCTGCGCGAGTTCCTCGACAAGGGGCGCGAGGGCATGTCGAGCACCTTCCTCGTCCGGCTCCGGGTCGGCGAGATCCTGATGGACGCGAAGGGCGTCTCGCGCGTCTACTCGCCGCGGATCCGGACGCGCGACAGCGTCCTGCTCGTGGCGGCGGCGATCGCCGCGATGGCGGCCGTCGTCGCCGTCTCCCCGCCGCTGCGGCTGTACGTGCTGCAGCTGTTCGAACAGATCCAGCAGTGGGTGTTCGACCTCAAGGAACTGGTGTGATCTCGCTCCGGTACCACGTCGTCACGATCGTGGCGGTGTTCCTCGCCCTGGCGATCGGGCTGCTCGCCGGGAGCGCGTTCGTCGAGCCCGAGCTCACCGACCAGCTCCGCGCGCAGACCGAGGACCTCCGCCGGCAGACCGACGATCTCCGCGGCCAACTCGCAGAGCGAGAGACGGAGCTCGATGCGCTCGCGGGGTTCGTGGAGGCCGTTGCGCCGCCGCTAACGCAGGGGCGGCTCGCGGGGACGCCGGTCGTCGTCGTCACCCAGGCCGGCGTCGAGGACGCGGTCCTCGCCCAGGCGCGGGCGGCGCTCGCGAACGCGGGGGCGGACGTCGTGACGACCGTCTCGGCCACCGACCAGCTCGTGTCCGAGGACCCCGCGACCCAGGAGGAGCTGGCGATCATGCTCGGCGAGCCGACGGCGCCCGCGGAGGAGCTCCCGACGCTCGCCGCCCAGGCGCTGGCCGAACGGCTCTCGGCGCCGCGGAGCCCGCTCGCCGAACAGGACCTGCTCGCGAGCCTGCTGTCCGAGGGCTTCCTCGCGCCGGTCGACGGCGGTCCGTCGGAGGCGACGCTCGAGGAGATCGGCGCGACCGGGCAGGTGGTCGTGGTGCTCTCGGGCGGCCGGGGCGACGGGGACCCCGTGCTGCCGCCCGAGTCGTTCGCGGTCCCGCTCGTCGAGTCGCTCGCGGCGCTCGACGTCCCGGTCGCCGCAGGCGAGTCGCTGCTGAACGACTACGACTACGTCTCGCTCGTGCGCGCGAGCGGGCCCGACGGCACCGTGACCGTGGACGTCCTCGACCGGACCATCGGCGGCACGGCGCTCGTGCTCGGCGTCGAGGAGCTGCTCGCCACCGGGACCGGCGGGGACTACGGCGTGAAGGACGGGGCGGAGCCGCTCCCACCCCTCCCGTGACCCGCATCGTCGCGCTGGTCGCCGCGCGCGACGAGGAGGGACGCATCGGCCCGTGCGTCTCCGCGCTGCTGGGCCTGGCCACCGAGGTGGTCGTGGTGGACGACGCATCCACGGACGCCACCCCGGAGGAGGCCAGGGCAGCGGGCGCGACCGTGCTCCGGGTTGACCGCCGCCTGGGCAAGGGCGGTGCCCTCGAGGGCGCGCTCGACCGGGTGAACGGCGCCGACCTATGGCTGCTCGTCGACGGCGACCTCGGTGGCACGGCCACGCGTCTCGACGCGCTCGTCCGGGTCGTGGAGTCCGGGGACGCGGACGTCGCGATCGCCACGTTCCCGCCGGCGCGCGCGGGTGGGTTCGGTCTCGTGAAGGACGCCGCGGCCCACGTGATCCGCGTCCAGTGCGGGTTCGAGGCGATCGAGCCACTGTCCGGCCAGCGCGCGCTCTCCGCGCGCGCGATGGAGGTCGTTCGACCGCTCGCGGCCGGGTTCGGCGTCGAGACCGCGATGACGATCGACGCCGTCCGGGCCGGCCTGCGGGTCCTCGAGGTCCCGGTCGACGGGCTCGACCACCGGCCGACGTACCGTGACGCGCCGGGCTTCCTGCACCGGGCGCGGCAGGGCTGGGACATCGCGAGGGCAGTGTGGCCTCGGCTGTTCGGATGAGAGACCTGCGGTGAGGTGGGGCCGGCTCCTCGTCGAGAACCATCGCGGCATCCTCGTGCCGAGGGTGCTCGGCATCGTGCTCGCGCTCGACGCCCTCGTCTGGACGCTCGTCACCGCGTCGATCATCGAGGTCGGCGCGGCCGGGTGGGGGGCGCTCGGCGGCTCGCTGCTGGTCTTCGCCGCCGGGCTGGTGGACGACCTCGCGCAGACCGGCCCCCGCGGCCTCCGCGCGCACCTGCGCTCGCTCGCGTCGGGGCGGATGACGACCGGGATCGTGAAGGTGGTGGTGATCGCGGGCTCGGCGGCGGTCGTCGTCGCGCTCCAGCCCGACCGCCCCGGCTACGCGGCTGTGTGCGGCGTCGTGCTGCTCGCGGCCTGCGCGAACGCCTGGAACGGCCTCGACGTGGCGCCGGGCCGCTCGCTGAAGGCGTTCCTGCTCCCGGCGATCGCGTTCGTCGTGTGGGGCGAGGTCGCGAACGCGGCGCTCCTGCCGGGCCTGCTCGTCGGCGCGGTCGTCATGCTCCCGTTCGACCTGCGCGAGCACGCGATGCTGGGGGACGGAGGGGCCAATCTGCTCGGCTTTTGCGCCGGCCTCGCCCTGTACGACGTGCTGCCCGATCCGTGGGTCGCGGTCGCGGCCGGGATGGCCGTGGCGCTGAACGCGCTGGCGGAGACCGTCTCGTTCAGCCGCGTGATCGAGCGCACGGCGCTCCTGCGCTGGATCGACGGAGTCGGACGACGGCATTGACGAAGTTTCCGAGCCGAACGCGCCGTCGTGTCGCACGGCTCTGCTACGATGCCATCCCGAGGTGCAGAAACAGCCGAAGTTCGTCTTCGTGACCGGCGGGGTCGCCTCGGGTCTCGGGAAGGGGATCACCACCGCCTCGCTCGGCCGACTCTTCCGCTCGCGCGGGCTCCGTGTCGCCCTCCAGAAGCTCGACCCCTACGTCAACGTCGACCCGGGCACGATGAACCCGTTCGAGCACGGCGAGGTGTTCGTGCTCGACGACGGGGCCGAGACCGACCTGGACCTCGGGCACTACGAGCGCTTCACCGACGAGAACCTGCACAAGGGCTCGAACCTGACGACCGGCGCGATCTACAGCTCGGTCATCTCGAAGGAGCGGCGCGGCGACTACCTCGGCAAGACGGTCCAGGTGATCCCGCACGTGACCGACGAGATCAAGGAGCGGATCCGCAACCACGCCGCGGTGGAGAATGCGGACCTCGTGATCGTCGAGGTCGGGGGCACGGTGGGCGACATCGAGTCGCTCCCGTTCCTCGAGGCGATCCGACAGCTCCGCAACGAGGTCGGGCGCGACCGGTGCGCGTTCGTCCACGTGAGCCTGATGCCGTTCATCGGCCCGTCGGGGGAGCTCAAGACGAAGCCGACGCAGCACTCCGTGAAGGAGCTCCGCTCGATCGGTATCCAGCCCGACGTGATCGTGTGCCGCTCGGACCGCCCGATCGGCCGGCACCTGAAGGAGAAGATCAGCCTGCTGTGCGACGTGCCGATCAGCGGCGTGATCTCGGCGCAGGACGCCGACTCGATCTACCGGGTCCCGCTGATCTTGGCGGGCGAGGGGCTCGACCGGGAGCTCGCGAACCACCTGCGGATCGACGCCGAGCCCGACCTCTCCGAATGGAACGCGCTTGTCGAGCGGATCGATGCGGCCACCGACCCGGTGCGGGTCGCGATCGTCGGCAAGTACGTGAACCTTCGGGACGCGTACCTCTCCGTGATCGAGGCGCTGAAGCACGGAGGGTTCCATCACGGCGCCGACGTCCAGATCGAGTGGGTGTCCTCCGACGACGTCGACGAGGGCGACGCCTCGGAGTTCCTCCGGGAAGTCCACGGGATCGTCGTACCGGGCGGGTTCGGCTGGCGCGGCGTCGAGGGCAAGCTCGAGGTGGTCCGGCACGCGAGGGAGCAGGGCGTCCCGTTCCTCGGCCTGTGCCTCGGCCTGCAGTGCGCCGTGATCGAGTTCGCCCGCAACGTGTGCGGCCTCGAGGGCGCCAACTCGTCGGAGTTCGACCCGGCCACGCCGCACCCCGTGATCGACCTGCTCCCCGAGCAGAAGGACGTGACCGACCTCGGCGGCTCGATGCGGCTCGGCGCCCAGCCCTGCCACGTCGTGCCCGGGACCCGCGCCGAGGCGGTGTACGGCGAGCCCGTCGTCTACGAGCGGCACCGCCACCGATACGAGGTGAATCCCGCGTACCACGAGGCCCTGTCGGGCAAGGGCATGGTGTTCTCTGGCATGAGCCCCGACGGCCGGCTCGTCGAGATCATCGAGCTCGAGGGCCACCCGTTCTTCATGGCGGGGCAGTTCCACCCCGAGCTGCGGTCCAGGCCCACGCGGCCGCACCCGCTGTTCCGCGAGTTCGTGGGCGCGGCGAAGGCGCTCGCGCAGGAGGCCCCGCACCGCACCGTCGTGCTGCCCGGCTAGGCTCCCCCCTGTCCCGGGCAGGGAGCGAGGCGTGGAGCGTTCGGAGACCAGGTACGCGCGCAGTGGCGACGTCAGCATCGCGTACCAGGTCGCGGGCGAGGGTCCCTTCGACCTGGTCTACGTCCCAGGCTGGGTGTCGAACATCGAGCTGATGTGGGACGAGCCCGGCTATGCCGCTTTCCTAGAGCGACTCGCGTCGTTCTCGAGGCTGATCATCTTCGACAAGCGCGGAACGGGGCTCTCGGACCCGGTGCCCATCGATCAGCTCCCCACGCTCGAGCAGCGGATGGACGACGTCCGCGCGGTCATGGACGCCGTGGGTTCGCAACGGGCGGCGCTGCTCGGACACTCGGAGGGCGGCAACATGTGCGTCCTGTTCACGGCGACGTACCCCGAACGGACCCGCGCCCTCGTCCTGGTCGGTTGCTACGCGAGGCGGATCCGGTCGGACGACTACCCGTGGGCCCCGGCGATCGAGGATCGGGATCGCGAGATCGAGCGGACCGAGGCGACGTGGGGGTCGCCGGAGGCCTTCCGAACCCTGGCCCCGAGCAAGGTGGACGACGAGGCCTTCCAGCGGTGGATCGGGCGCTACGTCCGCCAGGCGGCCAGCCCGAAGGCGGCCGCCGCGCTGCTGCGCATGAACACGCAGATCGACGTGCGCGAGATCCTTCCCACGGTCCGCGTTCCCACGCTCCTCATCTACCGGACCGACGACGCGGACGTCCACGTGGAGGAGGGCCGGTACATCGCCGAGCGGATCCCCGGTGCGAAGTTCGTGGAGCTCCCGGGGATCGACCACGTGGTGTGGGCAGGTGATGCCGATGAGGTGCTCGACGAGGTGGAGGAGTTCCTGACCGGCGCCCGCCGGGGTCCCGACTCCGATCGCGTGCTGGCGACCGTGCTGTTCACCGACATCGTGGGATCCACGGAGACGGCGGTGCGCCTGGGGGACCGCGAGTGGGACGCGCTCCTGCGGCGGCACCACGACGTGGTGCGGCGGGAGCTGGTCCGGTGGCGCGGCCGGGAGATCGACACGGCCGGCGACGGGTTCCTCGCGACCTTCGACGGCCCGGCGCGCGCGATCCGGTGCGCGGTCGCCCTGCGCGACGGGGTCAAGGAGCTCGGCCTCGAGGTGCGGGCGGGCCTGCACACGGGCGAGGTCGAGGTCTCCGGCGAGACCGTGCGCGGGATCGCCGTCCACATCGGCTCCCGCGTCTCGGGACTCGCCGCCCCCGACGAGGTCCTCGTCTCGCGCACCGTCGCCGATCTCGTCGCCGGGTCCGGGATCGCCCTCGCCGACCGCGGCGAGCACGCCCTCAAGGGGGTTCCCGGCACGTGGCAGCTCTACGCGGTGAAGGCCGCGTGAGCCCCGCCGGGGGCGGTCGAGTGTGTCGGGTACGCTTGCCTAGTCCCGGATCGGAGGGTGGCGCGCGGTGATCATCGGGATCCCGAAAGAGGTCAAGGACAACGAGTACCGGGTCGCCGCCACCCCCGAGGGCGTCCGCGAGCTGACCCGCGCTGGTCACCGGGTGCTCGTCGAGGAGGGCGCGGGCGACGGGTCCTCCCTGTTCGCCGAGCGCTACAAGCGGGCCGGCGCCGAGCTCGTGGCCGACACCTCCGAGGTCTGGAGACAGTCGGACCTGATCCTCAAGGTCAAGGAGCCGATCGCCTCCGAGTTCGAGCACCTGCGCGAGGGGCAGGTGCTGTTCACCTACCTGCATCTTGCCGCCGGTCGCGAGCTCACGCAGGCGTTGGCCGAGCGCGGCGTCCTCGCGGTCGCGTACGAGACCGTCCAGGACGATCAGGGGCGGCTGCCGCTGCTCGCGCCGATGAGCGAGATCGCCGGCCGCATGGCGCCGCACGTCGGGGCGAGGCTGCAGGAGAAGGAGCACGGCGGGCGCGGCGTGCTGCTGGGGGGCGTCTCGGGCGTGCGGCCGGCCAAGCTGGTGGTCCTCGGCGCCGGGATGGCCGGCGCGAACGCAGCCTGGATCGCGGCCGGCATGGAGGCCGAGGTCGTCGTCGTCGACAAGAACCTCGACCGGCTCCGCTACATCGACCAGATCCACAAGGGCCGGATCATCACGCTGATGTCGGACCAGCTCACGCTCGAGCAGCGCGTGGCCGAGGCCGACGTCCTGATCGGCACGGTCCTCGTGCCGGGCGCGAAGGCCCCCAAGCTCGTGTCCGAGGAGATGGTCGCCTCGATGCGACCGGGCTCGGTGATCATCGACATCTCGATCGACCAGGGAGGGTGCGTCGAGACCGCGAGGATGACCACGCACTCCGATCCCACCTACGTGGTGCACGACGTCGTGCACTACTGCGTCGGGAACATGCCGGGCGCCGTCCCGAACACCTCGACCTACGCGCTCACGAACGTCACGCTGCCGTACGCGCTCGAGATCGCGAACGAGGGGCTCCCGGCCTCGGTGCGGAACAACCCGGCACTCGCGCTCGGCGTGAACGTCGCCGCCGGCGAGATCACGAACGAGGGCGTCGCCGAGGCACACGGCCTGCCGTTCACGCCGCTCGCCGAGGTCCTCGACCGGCTCGGCTGAGCCGACGCGGATGCGCGACGCCCTGGCGAAGCAGATCCAGCGTTTCCTCGATCACCTGACGGTCGAACGCGGGCTGTCCCCGCACACGGTCGCCGCCTACCGCCGCGACCTCGAGCGCTACGCGACGTTCCTGCGGGAACGGGGGATCACGGACGGCCGCAGGGTCGACGAGCCGACGGTGGCCGCGCACGTCGCCCGGGTCTCGGCATCGACGCACGGCGACGGCAAGCCGTACCGCGCGACCTCGGTGGTCCGCGCGCTCTCGTCGGTCCGTGCGTTCCATCGCTTCCTCCTGCGCGAGGGCCAGGTGCGCACCGACCCGACCGCTCCCGTCGTGCGACCCAAGCTGCCGCGCTCGCTGCCGAAGCCGCTCTCCGTCGACCAGGTCGCCCGCGTGCTCGCGACGCCCGACGGCTCGGCGAAGGGGCTGCGCGACCGCGCCGTCCTCGAGACCCTGTACGGGGCCGGGCTCCGGATCTCCGAGCTCGTGGGGCTCGACGTCGACGACGTGGACCTCGAGGAGGGAAGCGTCCGGGTCCTCGGCAAGGGCGGGAAGGAGCGCGACGCGCCGCTCGGCCGGTTCGCGCGCGACGCGGTCTCGGCCTACCTGACGCGGGTCCGCCCGCAGTTCGCCACGGCGCGATCGCGGTCCGCGCTGTTCCTCAACCAGCGCGGCGGCCGGCTCACGCGGCAGGGATGCGCGGGGATCCTCGCGGCCCGCGCCAGGGAGGCCGGCATCGAGAAGAAGGTGAGCCCGCACACGTTGCGGCACTCGTTCGCCACCCACCTGCTCGAGGGCGGGGCCGACATCCGTGTCGTGCAGGAGCTGCTCGGGCACGCGAGCGTCGCCACGACGCAGGTCTATACGCTGGTGACGAAGGAGCATCTGCGGGAGGTCTACTTCACGTCCCACCCGCGGGCCCGCGGCGGGAGGAGGGTCACCGCATGATCGAGGCAGCCAAGCTCGCCGAGCTGCGCGAGGCGCTCGAGGAGCAACGGGAGAACCTTCGCAAGGAGATCGTCGAGCAGGGCGGGGACCCTGACTCGGACGACGCGGCCATCGACGTCGAGCGCGGGTTCGCGGACAGCGCGCATTCCACGGCCGAACGCGCGCGGCTCCTCTCGGTGATGAAGGCGCTCCGCGCGAACCTGCGGTGGGTGAACCGCGCGCTCACGAAGATGGAGCTGGGGACCTACGGCGCGTGCGAGCGCTGTGGGAACCCGATCTCGATCGAACGCCTCGACGCCCTGCCCTGGGCGATCCTCTGCATCGACTGCGCGAACCTCGGCGAGGGTCGCTAGGTGGCGGAACCCGGCCCGGCGAAGGTCCCTCGAGTGCTCCTGCTCGTCTGCGATTCGTTCGGGGTTGGCGACGCGCCCGACGCGGAGGCCTACGGCGACGCCGACTCCGACACCCTCGGGAACACCGCGACCGCCGTCGGCGGGATCCACGCGCCGAACCTCGGGGCGCTCGGGCTCGGGATGCTCACCGAGATCGAGGGCGTACCCCCGGGGGCCGAGCCCGGGTCGGCGCACGGGCGCTGCACGGAGCGTTCGGCGGGCAAGGACACGACGACCGGCCACTGGGAGATGGCCGGCATCGTGCTCGGCGAGCCGTTCCCGTTGTACCCGGACGGCTTCCCGCCGGAGATCGTCCAGCCGTTCGAGGCGCAGATAGGCCGCGAGGTGCTCGGGAACGTCCCGGCCTCCGGGACCGAGATCATCGCCGAGCTCGGCGAGGAGCAGCTTCGGACCGGCAGGCCGATCGTCTACACGAGCGGCGACTCCGTGTTCCAGATCGCGACGCACGTCGACGTGGTACCGCTCCAGACGTTGTACGAGTGGTGTCGCACGGCGCGCCGCCTGCTGACGGGCCCACACAACGTCGGGCGCGTGATCGCGCGGCCGTTCGACGGCGAGCCCGGCGCGTTCGTCCGCCGTCCGGAGCGGCGCGACTTCTCGGTCCCGCCGCCGGGGCCGACGCTCCTCGAACGATGCCAGGAGCACGGTGTCGCCGTGTACGGCGTCGGGAAGATCCAGGACATCTTCGCGCAGCAGGGACTCACGGAGGCCCGGTACTCGGACTCGAACGATCACGGCATCGACCTGACGATCGACTACCTGCGCCGCCCGGGCCCCGCGCTCGTGTTCAGCAACCTCGTGGACTTCGACAGCAAGTACGGACACCGCAACGACCCGGAGGGGTACGCCCACGCGATCGAGGCGCTCGACGCCCGGATCCCCGACCTCGTGGGCGCCCTCGGCGGCGGCGTGCTGTTCCTCACGGGCGACCACGGGTGCGACCCCACGACCCCGTCGACCGACCATTCGCGCGAACGCACGCCGCTGCTTGCCGCCGGCCTCGACGGGGGACCGTTCGACGTCGGGGCTCGGTCGACGTTCGCCGATCTCGGCGCGACGGCCGCGGAGCTCCTCGGCGTCCCGTGGGGTCTGGAAGGGTCGAGCCTCGCCGCCGAGGTCGGCCGGTGAGCCGTCTCGACCCGCGCGATGTGATCGCGGCCAAGCGCGACGGCCGCCGGCTCGATCCCGAGCAGCTCCAGTGGTTCGTCCACGAGCACGCCAGCGGCGACGTCCCCGACTACCAGGCGGCGGCCTTCCTGATGGCGGCGTTCGTGAACGGTCTCGACGAGGTCGAGACGCTCGCGCTCACCCGGGCGCTGGTGGAGTCCGGCGACACGCTGCCGCTCGAGGGGATCTCGCGGCCGAAGGTGGACAAGCACTCGACCGGCGGCGTGGCCGACGGCGTGACGATGGTGTTCGCGCCGCTCGCGGCCTCGCTCGGCCTCGCGGTTGCGAAGCTCTCGGGGCGGGGGCTCGGCCATACGGGGGGGACGCTCGACAAGCTCGAGTCGATCCCCGGCCTGCGCACGGATCTCGAGCCCGACGCGTTCGAGCGGCAGGTCGAGGAGGTGGGATGCGCCGTCGCCGCGCAGACCGCGAACCTCGTCCCCGCCGACGGCGCCCTCTACGCGCTCCGAGACGCGACCGCGACGGTTCCGTCGATCCCGCTGATCGCGGCGAGCGTGATGTCGAAGAAGCTCGCCGTGGGGACGGACCTCGTGCTGCTCGACGTGAAGGCCGGCAGTGGTGCGTTCATGAAGACGCCGCAGGACGCCGAGGCGCTGGCTTCCGCGTGCACGGCGCTCGCGCACGACTGGGGGCGCCCGACGCGCGCGGCGGTGACCGACATGTCGCAGCCGCTCGGGGACGCGATCGGCAACGCGCTCGACGTCCTCGAGGCCGTGCGTCTACTTCGGGGCGAGCAGCACGGCCGGCTGCGAGACGCGATCGTGATGTTCGCGGGCGAGGCGGTCTCGCGGCTCTCGGGCGACGCGATGGGGGAGGGGAGGGCGCGGGCCGCGGGAGCGATCGACGGCGGCGACGCTCTCGAGGCCTTCCGGCGCATGATCGAGTCCCAGGGCGGGGACCCTCGGGTCGTCGACGATCCCGTGGGCGTGCTCCCGACGGCGCCGGTCCGCCAGACGATCGAGGCCACCGCGTCCGGCTCGCTCGCGGGCGTCGACGCCGAGGCCCTGGGGCGCGCGAGCGCAGACCTCGGGGCCGGACGCAGGAAGAAGGGCGATCCGATCGACCCCGCGGTGGGGATCGTCATCCATCCGAAGGTCGGCGACCGGATCGAGGCGGGACAGGCGATGGGCGAGGTCCACGCCCACAGCGACGCCGACGCGGAGGCGTGCCTCGCGAGGATCCAGGCGGCACTCACGTTCGTGGACCACGACGTCGAGCCCCCGCCGCTCGTCTACGGTTGGTTCGGCTGATGCAGAACCTGAAGTTCGCCGCGTACCTCGCGATCGCGCTCGTGCCCGCGCTCGTCCTGCACGAGTACGCGCACGCGTTCGTTGCGACGCGCTTCGGAGACCAGAACCCTCGGCGTTGGGGAAGGCTCACGCTGAACCCGAAGCCGCTGATCGATCCGTTCGGGTCGCTGATCCTGCCGGCGCTCGCCCTGATCCTGGTGGCGGCACGCGGCTCGATGCTGTTGCCGGTGTTCGCCTACGCGAAGCCGATGCCGGTGGACCCGACGTCGTTCCGGAACCCTCGCCGGGACATGGCGTGGGTCGTGTTGGCCGGCCTAGGCGCGAACATCGGCCTCGCGATCCCGGCGGGCCTCGTGATCAGGGCTGGCGTCTCGGGGGAACTCCTGTTGTTCGCGGTGGCCTGGCTGCTGGTCAACGCGTTCATGTTCGGCCTCCAGCTGATGCCGGTGCCCGGACTGGACGGGTCGAAGCTCCTGGCACCCTTCCTGCCGCCCAGGGCGCGGGAGCTGTACGCGAACCTGGACCAGTACCTGGTGCTGTTCATCCTGGTCATCTTCTTCCTGCTCGCCGGGCCGCTACTCGCGATCGTGAGGGTCTTCGCGGACCTGGCCTGCAACCTGGCTGCGGGCATCGACTGTCCGGTCTGAGGGCTCCCGGGCCACGCGGGTGCGGACGATATCATCGGCCGCATCGTGAGCGACGCCGCGAACGAGACGGGCGAGCCGATCCGGATCTTCTCGGGGATCCAGCCCACGGGCGCCAAGCACCTCGGCAACCTGATCGGGGCGGTCCGGCAGTACGTGGAGGGGCAGGACCGGGGGGAGAGCATCTACTGCCTGGTCGACCTCCACGCCCTCACGGTTGACCACGACCCGGACGGCCTTCGTCGCCAGGTCCGCGACACCGTCGCGATCCTCATGGCCGCCGGGCTCGACCCGGCGCGGTGCATCCTGTTCCGCCAGAGCGACGTCTGGGAGCATCCCTACCTGTGCTGGCTGCTCGCGAACGTCACGTCGTTCGGCGAGCTCAGCCGGATGACCCAGTTCAAGGAGAAGTCCGAGCAGCAGAAGGCGTTCGTGTCCGCCGGGCTGTTCTTCTACCCGGTGCTGCAGGCGGCGGACATCCTCGCGTACCGGACGGACGAGGTCCCCGTGGGCGAGGACCAGAAGCAGCACATCGAGCTCGCGCGTGAGGTCGCCGAACGGTTCAACTCGCGGTTCGGCGAGGTGTTCACGCTGCCGCGGCACCGGATCCCGGAGGTGGGCGCGAGGATCCTCGACCTCCAGGACCCCGACAGGAAGATGTCGACCACCGGCGGATCCGAGCTAGGCACGGTGTACATCCTGGATCCACCCGAGGCGATCGCGAAGAAGTTCAAGTCGGCCGTGACGGACTCGAGCAGGGACGTCCGGCGCGCACCCGACAAGCGCGGCGTCTCGAACCTGATCGAGATCATGGCGGTGGCGCGCGGCGTGTCGCCCGAGGCCGTCGAGGCCGAGTACGCGGACGGGTCCGGGTACGCGCGGTTCAAGGAGGATGCCGGGAGCGCGGTGGCCGAGTACCTCGGGCCGATCCGGGAGCGGTACGAGGCGATCCGGCCCGACGAGACGCAGCTCGAATCGGTCCTGCGCGCGGGGGCCGAGAAGGCCCGGGCGATCTCATCGAAGACGGTCGAGATCGCGGCCGGCCGCATGGGCCTCGGGCCGGGCTCGGAGGCTCCGTGACGCCGTCGGCAGGGTCGGACGACCGACCGGAGGAGCGCGCGGCATTCGCCGTCGAGCTGCCGGTCTTCAGCGGGCCATTCACCGTGCTCGCCGACCTGCTCCTGGATCAGAAGATCGACGTCTGCGACGTCCCGATCGCGACGGTGACCGACCGGTTCATCGCCTACGGCAAGGAGACCGAGGAGTGGTCGCTCGAAGAGGCGACCTGGTTCCTGGCGGTCTGCGCGATCCTCCTCGAGCTGAAGGTGGGGCGTCTGATGCCGCGTCACGAGGTCGTCGACGAGGAGGACCTGCTCGGCGTCTCGCCGGACCTCGTGTACGCGCGGTCGATCGAGCTGTCGGCGTTCCGGATCGTGGCGGTCGAGCTCGGCCGCCTGCTCGAGGAGGAGTCCCTGCGCTTCCCCCGGGAGGCCGGGCCTCCGCCCGAGCTCGCGCACCTGTACCCCGACGTGCTCGAGATGATCCAGGCGGAGGACCTCGCGCGGATCGCCGCGGCCGTGCTGCGACCGCCGGCGCTGCTCGACCTCTCGCACGTCACGCCGATCCGATACACGATGGCGGAGGCCGTCGAGGCGGTCCGGGGACACTTGGACCGGCTCGGTCAGGCGAGCTTCCGCGACCTCGTCGCCGACTGCGACGAACGGATCCAGATCGTGGTGCGCTTCCTCGCGCTGCTCGAGCTCTACCGCGAGGGGAAGGTGGATCTCGAGCAGGCGGAGACGTTCGGCGAGATCGAGGTGCGGTGGGAGGGGGAGGCGGCGTGAGCTCGGTGCGCGAGGTCGAGGCCCTGCTGTTCGTGTCCGACGAGCCGGTCGCCTCGGTCGCGCTCGCGCAGGCGCTCGGGACCTCGCGGCAGGAGGTCGACCGGCTGTGCGAGGAGCTCGCTGCGGCGTACGAGGAGCGGGGCGCCGGGATCACGCTCCGCAACGTCGCCGGCGGCTGGCGGCTCACGACCCATCCCGACGCGGCCGAGGCGGTCGAACGCTACGTGCTCGCCTCCCGCCACACGCGCCTGACGAAGGCGGCGCTCGAGACGCTCGCGATCGTCGCGTACAAGCAGCCGGTGACCCGCCATCAGATCTCGAGCGTCCGCGGCGTGAACTCGGACGGCGTGTTGCGCGCGCTCGTCGACCGCGGGTTCGTCGCCGAGGTCGGCCGCGAGGAGACCCCCGGACGCCCCGTGCTCTACGGCACGACGCCCGAGTTCCTCGAGCGGCTCGGGCTGCCCTCGCTCTCGGGGCTTCCCTCGCTCGCGCCGCTGCTCTCGCGAAGCGCCGAGGACGCGCCGGCGGAAGACTGACCCTCCGTGCCGGTCGAGCGGCTCCAGCGCTCCTTGGCAAGGGCGGGGCTCGGCTCGCGGCGCACGTCAGAGGAGCTGATCTCCGCCGGACGCGTCCAGGTGAACGGGGAGACCGCGACCCTCGGCGACCGCGTCGATCCCGCGCGCGACGAGGTCCGGGTGGACGGACGCCGGATCAGCGTGGACCCGGGCCTGCGCTACCTCGCCCTCAACAAGCCGCGAGGCGTGACGACCACGATGCGCGACCCGCACGCGGCCCGGGACCTCACGCGCCTCCTCCCGTCGGGTCCCCGCGTGTTCCCGGTCGGCCGGCTGGATCGCGACACGGAGGGGCTCCTGCTGCTCACGAACGACGGCGACCTCGCCCATCGCCTGACGCATCCGCGCTACGGGGTCGAGAAGGAGTACCTGGCGGAGGTGGAGGGGGCTCCTTCCGGCCGCCGGTTGGCACGGCTGCGGCGCGGGGTGGAGCTGTCCGACGGCGTGGCCCGCGCGGTGGACGCCCGGCCGGCCGGGGGAGCTCGCGGGCGCGGGAGCGTGCGCGTCGTGATGGTCGAGGGGCGCAAGCGCGAGGTCCGGCGGATGCTCGAGGCGGTGGAGCTGCCCGTGCGGCGCCTGGTTCGGGTGCGGGTGGGGTCCATCCGGCTCGGGCGGATGAGGCCGGGCGAGGTCCGCGATCTCGAGCCGGAGGAGGTCCGCGCGCTCTACCGCGCCGCCGGGCTCTAGCCGTATAGCCTTTCGCCGGGATGAGGGTGCGAGCGGCGCGCGGCGCGATCCGCGTGAGCGAGGACACGGCCGAGACCGTGCTGACGTCCACCACGAGGCTCCTCGAGGCGATCTTGCAGCGCAACGAGATCGAGCACGACGACCTCGTGAGCGCGTTCTTCACCGTGACCGAGGACCTGCGGTCGGCGTTCCCGGCCGAGGCCGCTCGGCGGATGGGACTCGGGCGGCTGCCGCTGCTGTGCGCGCAGGAGATCCCCGTCGAGGGCTCGATGACCGGCGTCGTCCGCATCCTCGTGCACTTCCACACGGAGCGCGCGCCCGAGGACGTCGCGCACGTGTACCTGGATGGCGCGGAGTCGCTGCGCGATGACCTCGGCTGACCGCGTCGCCGTCGTCGGCACCGGGCTGATCGGGACCTCGGTCGCGATGGCCGCCGTACGCGTAGGCGACCCCGTGCGGGGGTTCGACACCGACGCCGACGCGCTCGCCCGTGCCGCCGAACGGAGCGGGCTGACGCCGTCCGGCACGCTGGAGGAGTGCGTCGCCGGCGCCACTGTGGTCGTCGTGAGCACCCCGATCCCGGCCGTGCCCGGCGCCGTGGCAGAGGCGCTTCGATCGGCGCCGGACGCGGTCGTCACCGATGTGGCCAGCGTGAAGTCGCACGTCGCGTCCGAGCTCCGAGGGGTCGCGGGTGCCGGCGACCTGTCCCGCTACGTCGGCGGCCACCCAATGGGAGGATCGGAGCGCTCGGGGCCCGATCACGCGTCTGCATCCGTCCTCGACGGCATCGTGTGGGCGCTCGACGAAGGCGCCGACGCGCGGGCGCTCGAGCGCGTGGAGGCGTTCGTCGCGAAGATCGGTGCCCGGCCGGTCCGTCTCGACGCCGAGCGGCACGACCGGCTCGTCGCGATGGTCAGCCACCTTCCGCAGGTCGCCTCGACCGCGCTCATGGGGGTCGCGGCGACCGAGGAGGCGGGCGAACCCGAGCTGCTGCTGCTCGCGGCGGGGGGGTTCCGCGACCTCACGCGGCTCGCGGCGTCGAGCCCGCACCTGTGGAGCGACATCCTCGTCGCGAACGGCGACGCGATCGGGCGCGCGATCTCCCTGTACGTGGAGCGGCTCACTCGGCTCCGCGAGATGGTCGAGGCCGGCGACGCCGGCGAGGTCGAGCGGGCGTTCGGCGAGGCGAAGGACGCGCGCCTGTCGCTTGCGGCCAAGCCGCAGGTGAAGGCGGGGGTGGCCGTGCTCCAGGTCCCGGTCCCGGACCGCCCCGGGGTGCTCGCCGAGGTCACGGCGGCGATGAGCCAGGCCGGCGTGAACATCGAGGACCTCCAGATCGTGCACTCGCCCGAGGGGGGTCGCGGGACCGTCCACCTCACCGTGGCCGCGGGTGCCTCGCCCGATGCCGAACGCGCCCTGCGAGATCGCTGGTTCGAGCCGATCCGGCTCGCCTGATGCGCGCGGTCGTGCATCCCGGGGGGCTCGGCGGGGGAGCGTCACGCGTTCCCGGCGACAAGTCGATCGCCCACCGCTGGCTGCTGCTCGCGGCGACGGCAGAGGGCCGGAGCGAGCTCCGCGGCCTGCCGGAGGGGCTCGACGTGAAGGCCACGGCGAGCTGCCTGGCGGAGCTCGTGCCCGAAGAGGCTCGAGGTGCACTGGACGGTTGGGCCTCCAGCCCCGCGGCCGAGGCAGACCGTGACCGTTCCACGACGAACGACCCTCGACCTCGAGCGCCCGACCTCGTGCTCGAGACGCACGGTCGAGCGGCGCTCGAGGCTCCCGCTCGGGCACTGGATTGCGCGAACTCGGGCACGTCGATGCGACTGCTGGCCGGCGTGCTCGCCGGGCTCCCGTTCGAGGCCACGCTCGTGGGCGACGACAGCCTCTCGGGTCGCCCGATGGAGCGGGTGGCCGAACCCCTGCGGGCGATGGGTGCGGCGGTGCGCACCGCGGACGGCCACGCGCCGGTGGTCGTGCGCGGGGGCGGCCTCCGGGGGATCGAGCACCGGGTGCCGGTCCCGAGCGCCCAGGTGAAAAGCGCCGTGCTGCTCGCGGGTCTCGCCGCCGAGGGGGAGACCACGGTGCTCGAGCCGGCGCCGACGCGGGACCACACCGAGCGCGCGCTCGCTTACCTCGGCGCCCCGGTGACGTTCGAGCCCAGCCGGGCGGCGGTCCGGGCCTTCCAGCACGGCGGGTTCTCGGCCCGGGTGCCGGGCGACGTCTCGTCGGCCGCCTTCCTCGTCGCGGCTGCCGTCCTCGCGGGCTCGGCGCTCGAGATCCGCGACGTCGGGCTCAACCCGACGCGCACCCGCTTCCTCGAGGTGCTCGAACGCATGGGGGCGGACGTCCGCGCGTCCGTCGAGCGCGAGGAGCTGGGCGAGCCGGTCGGGACGCTGATCGTCGCTCCCGGCGGGCTCCTGAACGGGACGACGGTCGAGGCCGTAGAGCTGCCGCTCGTGATCGACGAGATCCCGGTGCTCGCGCTCGCGGCCGCGTTCGCCGACGGCGAGACCCGGTTCGCGGGGGCGGGGGAGCTGAAGCTGAAGGAGAGCGACCGTCTCCGTGCGCTCGAGGGCGCGATCGTCGCGCTCGGGGGCGACGCGCACGTCGAGGGCGACGACCTCGTCGTCGCTGGCGGCGGACTGCGGGGCGGCGAGGCCCCGGCCAGTGCCGATCACCGCATCGTCATGGCCACCGCCGTCGCGGCGCTCGTGGCCCGGGAACCGACCACGATCGGGGGGATCGAGGCGGCGGACGTCTCGTTCCCGGGCTTCCTCGAAGCGCTCCGGGCGCTCGGCGCGAGGGTGGACGTGTGATGGCGCCGGTGATCGCGATCGACGGCGCGGCCGGTTCGGGCAAGAGCACGCTGGCGCGGGCGCTCGCCCTCGAGCTCGGGCTCCCGTACGTGAACACCGGCCTGATGTATCGGGCGCTTGCGCTGCGGGCGCATCGCGACGGCGTGGCGCCGGACGACGCCGACGCGCTCGAGCGGCTGGCGCGAGGGATGCGCTTCGAGCTCGACCGGAGCGTTCGGCCGCCCGAGCTCACGATCGACGGTGAACCTCCGAGCGAGACCCTCACGTCCCCCGAGGTCGAGTCGAGCGTCTCGGTGGTTGCCCGTCACCCCGAGGTTCGGGAGGTGCTTCGCGCGGAGCAGCGACGGCTCGCAGCCGACGGTGCGGTGATGGAGGGTCGCGACATCGGGACGGTGGTCGCGCCGGGCGCGCCGCTCAAGATCTTCCTCGAGGCGAACCCGGTGGAGCGGGCGGACCGGCGCGCGCTCGAACGTGAGGACGACCCTTCGCGGATCGCGGAGGCGCTCGGGACCCGGGACGAGCTCGACGCGCGGACGAACCCGCTCGAGCCGGCGCCGGACGCGGTCGTGCTCGATACGACCGGGCTCGCCGCCGCAGACGTCGTCCGGCGGGCGCTCGAGCTCGTCCGCGAGCGGGGGATCTCGGCGTGAGCGGGCCGGCCGTGGCCGTGGTCGGGCGCCAGAACGTGGGCAAGTCGACCCTGGTGAACCGCCTGTTCGGGCGGCGGGAGGCGATCGCCGACGAGATGCCCGGCGTCACGCGCGACCGGGTCGAGCTCGAGGCGACGTGGAGGGGCCGAACCTTCAGGCTCGTGGACACCGGCGGATACCGCCAGGGCGCGACCGGGATCGAGGCGCTCGTCTCGCGCCAGGCGGAGCGCGCGGCCGAGGCGGCGGACGTCGTCCTGTTCGTCGTCGACGGGCGGACCGGGCTCGTGGAGGAGGACGCCACGCTCGCGCGCCGGCTGCGGCGCGCCGAGGTGCCGGTGCTCGTCGTCGTGAACAAGATCGACTCGGAGGCCGACGAGAGCGACGTGGCGTCGTTCCACGCGCTCGGACTCGGTGACCCGATGGGCGTCTCGGCGTTGCACGGCAGGGGTTCCGGCGACCTGCTCGATTGGATCGTCGCGGTGCTCCCCGAGGAGGCAGAGGACGCCGACGAGAACGACGCCGAGCCGCGGTTCGCGATCGTCGGCCGCCCCAACGTCGGCAAGTCGAGCCTGTTCAACCGGCTCGTCGGCGAGGAGCGCTCGGTCGTGTACGAGGAGGCCGGCACGACGCGGGACGCGGTCGACGCCCTCGTGAGCTGGTCGGGGGAGCAGGTCCGGTTCGTCGACACGGCGGGATTCCGCCGCCCGACCCGCGTGAAGGGCGTCGACTACTACAGCTTCCTGCGGGCCGAGCGCGCGATCGAACGCGCGCACGTCGCGCTCCTCGTGCTCGACGCGTCCGAGGGGTTCGCGGGTGAGGACAAGCGGATCGCGGCTCGGGTGATGGAGATCGGGCGCGGCCTCGTCGTCGTCGCGAATAAGTGGGACCTGGTCGAGGAGCGCGACCGCGCGTTCCGTGAGCTCACCGAGCTGCTCGAGCCGTACGCGAAGGCGCCGGTCCTGCGCACGTCGGCGAAGACCGGGACCGGCGTCCACCGGCTCCCACCCGCGCTCGCGACGGTGCACGAGCGCTGGTCCGAGCGGCACCCCACCGCCCAGGTCAACGAGGTCGTCCAGGGCGCGCAGGCGGAAAGGTCGGCGCCGGGTGGGGTCCGGTACCGATACGGGACCCAGGTGACGAGCGCGCCGCCTCGGTTCGTGCTGTTCGGGGGCCTGCCGCCTCCGGCCTCGTATCAACGTTTCCTCGAGGGTCGCCTGCGGCGGGCCTTCAGGCTCGACGGCGTGCCGGTCCGTCTTCGCTTCCGCAAGGGGCGGCGGCGCTAGCGCGTTCGGGTAGCATCGGGCCCACGGGCCGTGGCGCAGCTTGGTTAGCGCGTCTGACTGGGGGTCAGAAGGTCGCCGGTTCGAATCCGGCCGGCCCGACGAGCAGGGGCGTTGCGGAGGAAGCTCGTCGCCCTGAACCGACGGCGCGGGGAACTACTCGCCCCGCTAGAAGGAGCGCGTTCATGACAATCAATGCATTGACTCGGGACTTCGGGCAGGCTGCACGGCTGGAGGCCGAGTCGGCCCGGGCACGGGAGCATAACGTCGCGCTCTTCACGAGGATGTTTCTTTCGCTCGGGCCCGACGTCACGAAGCTCGATGGCACACGTTGTGACGAGCAGAGCTGGAGGCCAGAGGGCACGCCGCGAGCCGGTGGTCCCGGTTGCTCGATCTAGAGGCCCAAGTCCAGCGCGAGGAGGTAGCCCTAGCAAGCAGGCCGAAGAAGCGTCCGAGCGAACCCGGCGATGACCTTGTGCCAGATCGAACGCTCGCAGAGCGCGACCGGGCGTTCGAGCAGGAGACGAAGGTCCGCCGTGAGTCACTCGCAGCGTTGAAGGATCAGGCGAAGGCCGAGCGCCGCGAGCTCGAGGGCTTCACCTCGAAGCGGAAGTGAAGCGTGCAGGGCCGGCGACGGGTGGCGGGTCCACTCCAGCCGACGCCTACCGAACCGGCCCTCGCACCGCTGCGGCTCCGGTTACCCCCAGTGACGGAGACCGCGCCGCACCCGTCTCTCACTCAGCGGGTGCGAAAGTTGGAAGCAGCGGCCTGGTTTCGGGCACCTTGGCCCGGCCCGCACTTCCACTCCTAGATTCGCGAATGAGTCTGTGAACGCTGTGGGGTTGAGGGCGTGGACGCAGCCGTCGCAGCCACGTTCTAGGCGGCAAGACGAGGAGCCCCGGCCAGAACCGGGGCTCCTAGTCTTACTGATGAAACGCTGTGACCTTCGCGTACCGCCACCTAGGAGACGGGAACGATGATCGTGTCCGATACCACCCCGTCCTCACTCAGAGACACGGTCGCGTCTCCGAACGCCACGTCCGTCACGGTGGCAGTCCATTGTGGGTTCGGACACGATCTGGCTGGCGCTGTCGGTGCAATCGATGTCACGGTGAACCGGAACGACCCGTTTCTCGGCGTTGGGATGTCCCCGGTGCCTCCGGAAGCGGCCGTGGTAAACGCCTGACCCGGAGCGACGTTGCCCGCAGGGTTGGTGCAGGAGACGGTCGCGGTGCCGGTCGCCGTCGCGGTGATCTCAAACGTCGTGCCGCCGAGGCCAGCGACCTTGCCGGTGCACTGCAGTTGCGTGCCGATGTCGGTGCACGTCGGCGTGCCGACGAAGTGCCCCGACTGCGCTTGCGCGGCCGAGGCGCTGAGCACCAGCACCGTGAACGTGGCAAGTGCCACGAAGAGTGAACGCTTCATCCGCTTCTCCTTTTCCGTCAGGTTTACCCGCCGCCAACTCGCTACCAAGGGCACCTCCTCCCGTCTGAGTCCCTTCCCCGCGGCGGGCCTAGCCTCATTCGTTCCACGGCCGCCGCATTGGCACACCAGCATCCGGACAGCCAAAAGGGGCAGTCTGATCTGCCCCTTATGTCATCCATGACTTCCCTTCTATGCATAATCGCCTTCCCCTATGGGCGAACATTGGGAAAGCAGGCGGCTTTTTGTTGACGTGCGGCGCCTCCAGCAGCAGTGCGCCGGACGTACGCCCCCAGAGGCAATCGCTACTGAAGTCGAAGGTTTAGATGAGGCCCAGGCGGAACCCCTCTGCGACCGCCTGCGCTCGCGTGGTCGCCCCTAAGGCCAGTTGGATCTCACGCACGAGCGTCTTAACGGTTCGGTCTGAGAGCTCGAGCCTGCGAGCGATTGTCCGTGTGTCGGCTCCCTCAGCCAGTAGCCTCAGGACTTGGATGCTACGAGCATCCAATACGGCGTCGCCCTGACGAGAAAGGCCTGCAGATTCGACCAGAAGGCCGACTACGGCCGCTCGAACACTCGCCACAAGCTCATCCGCACTCAGGTGATCATGAGGCAAGATAGCCTTGACGTTCCCTGACGAATGGCAGTTCTCGGGGCTGTAATCCGCCAGGCATACGATGGGGCAGGGCAGCCGCATTCCTCCCAGCACTTTGGCACACACCACCGCGATGTCGAGTTCGTCTGCGGAGTTGGCGCGCTGCCCGTTGGCCTCTCCATCGGTGGGGAGAACGATGCAGTTCCAGTCTTCTTCCAGCAGAATCGCGATCAGCCCGCGCCGAAAAATCTCGTCTTCCTCGGCTACGCCCACCCTCAAGAGCTCCATCGTCTCGTTCCTCCGGCCTCACCTCAGGCGGGCAATCCCAGCTTACTCCTCTGTCAAACCTCTAGACACAGCCTCGGCCAAGTTCTAATGCGTGACGCCCGAAGCACAGGGGGGTGATTGATCCCGTGCAACAAAGGGCTCTGCTTGTTGAGGAAATCAGGCTCGTTCAGCCTGCCGATGGCGCCGGCGCCGAGGCCTCCCGCAGCATCCCGACAAGCACCGCTCGCAGCGTCCGGTCCTCCTCGCAGTCGATCAGTAGTTCAGCCATACCCGCCTCACGGTGCCCGGGGATCGAGCAGTAGAATGTTGGCCGATTTGCACTACAGCGGATGCAAGACGTACGTTCGGACGTGTTCAGTCGGAACGATCGGGAGGGAGGAGGCCGACCATGAGCTGGAGGCGCATGTTCGTGCTGGCCACGGCGCTGGCCACAGCGGTACTCGTGATCGTCGCGCCGTCGTTCGCGCAGGAGGCGCCGATCACCGCGACGGTCCTGACGCCGCGCTCGGTGTTCCCGGACGACGTATCCATGACGGTCACGGTCAACGGGCAGACCGTCGAGGTAGCCGACCCGTCGCGGACGGTCACGGCTAAGTTCCTCGTACAGCCGGGTGCGCAGTTCCCGTGGCACACGCACCCCGGCCCCGTGTTCGTCAACGTGAAGCGCGGGTCGCTGACGTTTGTCGACGACGACTGTGAGGAGACCAACTACCCGAAGGGGACTGCGTTCGTCGATCTCGGGCACGGCCATGTGCACACGGCCTTCAATCCCTCCGACACGAAGGAGACCGTGCTGGTTGCCACGTTCTTCGAGGCGCCAGCGACAGGGGATCTGGTGATTCCCGCGGACGCACCGGGGTGTTCGCTGTAGCGCTCGGGACAGAGGGACCCCCAGCGCCTGCCAGGTTGCTGGGGGCTCTCGTCTCGTAAGGCCGCGACTCGACGGGTAGGACCAGAACTCCCCGATCCGCTTGGCGCGCTCGAGGTCGGGGAGCATCAGGATGTGGGAGCTCGGCGCGGGGAGCGGGACCGAGGGCGTCGAGGCGTTGACGTAGAAGGCGCTCGAGCTGGTCTGGACGCATGAAGTCAGGCTACGCGGCAGAAACCGACCCGCATGTCGGCCACGTTTTACGGGGCTCCTAGGAGTGATCCGCACGGTGGTCGAACCTTCCGGATCGAGCAACCCGGCCGCTCGCGTAGCATCGCCGAGCGTGCGCCGTTCTCGAACCGTGGTCGGCGCAAGGCTGCCACGGGCGAGTCCAAGTGCGCCTTCGGTGATCGAACCTTAACCAGAGGCAACGCCCGCCTTTACTCGGGGTTACCGGCCACCTCCATACGGTGGATCCATACCCCGACACGAGGAGGGCGACATGAGGAAGATGGGCATCGCGCTCGCGCTGGCGACGGGCTTGGCGCTCCTGGGTCCCGCGGGGGCCGCTATCGCCGGCGACCGCGACGTGATCCGAGAGGGGGCGTGCACGCGGTCCAGCGACTGGAAGCTGAAGCTCTCGCCCGAGGACGGAGGGCTCGAGGTCGAGTTCGAGGTCGATCAGAACGTTACGGGCGATCGCTGGCGGGTGAGGATCCGCCACGACGGTGATCTCGTCTTCCGCGGCGTACGGACGACCCGCGGAGCCAGCGGTTCGTTCGAGGTTCGGATCGTCGAGAGCAACCGCGCGGGCGCCGACCGGTTCGGGGGCAAGGCCGTGAACCTGGCGACCGGCGAGCGCTGCGTCGGAACCGCGACGTTCTGACCGGACGCGAACGACTCGACCAGGGGAGGGCCGTTATGCGGTCTTCCCCTCGGTCTTCCGGTAGAGGCCGAACCTCGACAGCGCCCCCACGAGCTGCGCGGACGTGACGCCGTGTACGCCGAACGCGGCGACACGGTCGTCGGTCGTCTCGACGATCAGGCCGGCCGTGGGGTCGCTGGCGAGGAGGCCGATCACCCCGAACAGCAACACGGCGAACGGGTTCGTACTGCGATCCGTGCTCGTCTCGATGCCGCCGATCCGGTCGCGGGGGATCACCAGCTGTCGCTCGTCCTGCTTCGTTTCCCACACGAACTGGATGCCCCAGGAGGACAGGAACAGCCTCCCTCGGAGGGGCTCCGGAGCCTCCAAGCCGCCGTGTACGTGGCCGGCGCTCGGGCGAAGTCGGCAGGTGCGGCGCTCACGTCTCGGGGTCAGTGTATGGCGCGCGACCAACTGCAAGGCATCATGTTGAGAAGGATCGGCCCTCGCGCGGTCCGTTTGCACGCAAGCGGTCGCGGGTAGCCCGAACCTGCAGGAACGTTCGTATCGAGAGGGAGCGACCATGACCATCCGATCCACGTTCCGAACGATGCCGCTCGTCGCGGCGCTGGTCGTCTTCGCGGCCATGTTCCCCCTCGGAACGGCGACGGCCGGCGGCGGATGCACGATCACCGGCACGCAGGGCAACGACCGACTCATCGGCACGAACGGTTCCGACGTCATCTGCGGGCTGGGCGGGAGGGACACGATCCGTGGCCGCGGCGGAGGCGACGTGATCCGCGGTGGCCCGGGCTCCGACACCATCTCCGGCAACGACGGAGCGGACGCGATCATCGGTGGGGGCGGGATCGACTTCATGTCTCCCGGCCGTGGGCGCGACCTCGTGCGCGGTGGCCTCGGGCAGGACTTCAGCAGCATCCAGTCGAAGGGCTCCGACACCCTGCATGGGGGCCCGGGCTCCGACGGCCTGACCGACTTCCGCGGCGCGGACCACGTGTTCGGCGGCGCCGGTGGTGACCGGTGCCTGGCCACGCAGGACGGCGTCGGCGACGACACGATCCGGGGCGGCCCGGGCAGGGATATCGGCGACGCGGACGCCGGTGACCTGGTTGTAAGCGTGGAGGTCCAGGGGGTTACCTGCTTCGCGGACTGACCCCGTGTGACCACGCGCCCAGCTGACGCATGCAGGCCACGGGACGGGTCCCCGGGGCGCCCGACCGGGGCGGTACTGTGCGGGGCGATGAGCCAGGTCGCGAGCGATCGCATCCTCACGGTCCCCAACCTGATCTCGTTCCTCCGTATCGCGCTGATCCCGGTCTTCGTCGTCCTGATCGTCGACGACGACACGACGTTCGCCGGGTTGGTGCTGTTCGGCGCGGTGGTGGCGACCGACTGGGTCGACGGCGTGATCGCCCGCGCCACCGGGCAGGTCTCCGAGCTCGGCAAGGTCCTCGATCCGGTCGCCGACCGGCTGGCGATCGCGGCCGGGCTCATCGCGCTCGTCGCCCGCGATGCGTTCCCGCTGTGGGCGGCGCTCCTGATCCTCGTGCGCGACGTCGCGATCCTGATCGCCGGCCTCGTGCTGCTGTGGACGCGCCGCATCCGGATCGAGGTCCGATACCTCGGCAAGGTCGCGACGTTCACCCTGATGACGGCGATCGGGTTCATCGCCTGGGGAACCCTCGGGTACCCGCTCGCCGAGGCGGCCCTCGCGTGCGGCTGGGCCTTCTTCGCCGCGGGGATCGTCGAGTACTACGTTGCGACGGCGTACTACGTCGGCGACGTCCGTCGCGCTTGGGTATAGGGTGCAGCCTGCATGGAGTTCCCCGACGACCTGCGCTACACGAAGGAACACGAGTGGGTCCGCGACGAGGGCTCGGGCCGCGCCCGGGTCGGCATCACCGACTACGCGCAGGACGCGCTCGGCGACGTGGTCTACGTCGACGTTCCGCAGACCGGGATCGAGGTCACGGCGGGCCGGCCGTTCAGCGAGGTCGAGTCCACGAAGTCCGTGTCCGACGTGTACGCGCCGGTCTCCGGCACGGTCGTGGACCGCAACGGGCAGCTCGAGGATCGCTCCGAGCTCGTGAATGAGCAGCCCTACGGCGACGGCTGGCTCATCCTGGTCGAGATGACGGAGCCCGCCCAGCTCGAGGGTCTGATGGACGCCGCGGCCTATCGAGCGTTCGTCGAGCAGCAGGCCGACTGACCCGCAGCTCGATACCGCGCCTCCAAGGCTCAACGTCGCCGATGATCGACCCTGTCCATGCGCTCGAGCCATCCCTCGACCCCTGCCCGGCCTCCGCCCTCGGTTGACCCTTCAGCCATCTGAGCGGTAGGTTCCTCCGGCGTGTCGAGTCGAGGTTGAGGCTTTGGCCCTCACCCTCGAGCCGAGATCGTCGAACCGAGGGGTCGACCGTGTACTGCACCCGCTGTGGACATCCCAACAAGGACGAGGCGCGCTACTGCGCGAACTGCGGAGCTGCCCTGCAGGAGGAGACCACCCTCGGCATCACGCCGATAGAGGTCGAAGGTGAGGGAGGTGACGAGTTCCCGTTCCCGGAGGACGAGCTCGATCCCGGTCAGGCTCTCCTTCTCGTCAAGCATGGCCCGAACGCGGGGTCGACGTTCCTGATCGAGAACGACGTCACGAGCGCGGGCCGCAACCCCGAGAGCGACGTGTTCCTGGACGACATCACGGTGAGCCGCAAGCACGCCGAGATCCGCCGCCAGGAGGACGGGTTCTCGATCCACGACCTCGGCAGCATGAACGGCACCTACGTGAACCGTGAGCGCGTGGATCAGACCAAGCTCGCCGCGGGCGACGAGGTCCAGATCGGGAAGTTCCGTCTCGTGTTCTTCGTGAGGGAGTGAGGGGCGTGCCCGCGCGCAACTACCAGTCGATCGGCGAGGTCCTCGTGTCCGTGAAGACCGAGTTCCCCGACATCACGATCAGCAAGATCCGGTTCCTCGAGTCCGAGGGGCTGATCGATCCCGAACGCACGCCGTCGGGGTACCGCAAGTTCTACGACAAGGACGTCGATCGCCTGCGGTCGATCCTGCGGATGCAGCGCGACGAGTACCTGCCGCTCAAGGTGATCAAGGAGCGGCTCCTCCAGACCGAGGCATCCGACGGCGACGGCGCGGCCGCGCCGGTCGAGGTCCCCGAGGTGGAGGAGGAGCTCGCCGAGCCGCCGACCGGCCTGCAGATGTCGATCGAGGAGATGAGCGCGGCCACGGGCATCGAGCGGGACCGGATCTCCGAGCTCGAGTCCTTCGGGCTCGTCTGCTCGCACGGCCCCGAGGGCGCCACGTACTACGACGGTGACGACTACATCGTGCTCTCGATCGTCAAGGACTTCTTCCGGTTCGGCGTCGAGCCTCGGCACCTCACGATGTACAAGCACTTCGAGGAGCGAGAGGCCGCATTCTTCGAGTCGATCGTCCTGCCGCAGCTGCGCCAGCGGAACCCCGACGCCCGCCGGACGGCGACGAACTCGCTCACCGAGCTCGCGAAGGCGTCGCGAAAGCTGAAACAGGCCCTCCTGCGGACGAACCTCCGCCGCCACCTGTAGCGGCGTGCGCCGGGCCATCGTCGCTCTCGGCGCCGTCGGCGTCACGCTCCTGGCGTACCTCCTGCCCGTCGGCGCGCAGACGACCACCCAGCCGGAGCCGCCCCCGCCGACGCCGGTCCTGCAGCCGAACGGTCAGCTCTCGCCGTCCCCGTTCCCGCAGACGCTGCGGACGCCCGCACCCTCCGCCGTGCCGCCGCAGGTCGGCGCGGCGGCCGCCGTCCTCGCAGACCTCGACACCGGGCGGGTGCTGTTCGACCTGAACGGCAACGAGCTTCGCCCGATCGCGAGCATCACGAAGATCATGACCGCGCTCCTCGTGATCGAGGAGACGGTGCCCACCGAGATCGTCACCACGAGCGCGAACGCCGCCGCCGGGGGCGGGTTCGGGATCTCGGGCCTCGGGCTCGAGACGGGGGAGCGGATGCGGGTGCAGGAGCTCCTGTACGCCCTCATGCTCCAGTCGGCCAACGACGCCGCGGTCGCCCTCGCCGAGCACGTCTCGGGCACGGTGGACGACTTCGTCCAGCGGATGAACCGGCGAGCCCGGAACCTGAGGATGGGCAGGACGCGTTTCGCTTCGCCGAACGGGCTCGACGACGACGGCTACTCCTCGGCCAGGGACCTCGCCCGGCTCACGCGGACCGCGTTCGAGGCCAGGGGGTTCGCGAGCATCGTGGCCACGCGGTTCCACACGGTCCGCTCGCTCGACGCCGAACCGCGGATGGTGCAGAACCGCAACGCCCTGCTGTGGCTGTATCCGGACGCGACCGGCGTCAAGACGGGGTTCACCACGCCGGCGGGCTTCTGCATCGTCGCCGCGGCCGAGCGCGACGATCGCCGGCTCGTCGCGGTAGTGCTCGGGGGGTCCGGGGAGCCGTTCTCCGACGCGGCCGCGCTCCTCAACTACGGCTTCGAGGGGTTCGAGCAGCGGATGCTCGTGCGGAGCGGCACGTCGCTCGATGCGGTCGAGATCGCCGGGCGCGAGGTGGTCGTAACGGTGGCGGGCTCGCTCGAGCGCCTCGTACCCGTCGACGCCCCCGTCTCACGGACGGTGGTGCTTGACGACCACGTCCCGTACCCGCCGCCCCGCGGGTCCTCGGTCGGCGTCCTGCGGGTCACGGTGGGGGACCTGGTGGTCGGGGTCCTGCCGCTGCTCGTGGCCGGCGTCCCCCCGCCGCCCGAGCCCGAGCCGGGCTCGTGGTGGTCCCGCTCCGTGGGGTCGGTCTTCGAGGCGGTCGGGGCGGTCGTGGACGACCTCTTCGGCTAGCCCGTACCATCAGCGCGGTGTCGGACGTCGCCAGCGTCGAGTTCGGGCGCGAGGACATCCGCCGGCGGATCGAGGAGCTCGGCCGCACCATCACCGGGGACTATGAGGGGCGCGAGCCCGTCTTGATCTCGGTCCTGAAGGGCGGCTCGGTGTTCCTCGCAGACCTGATCCGTGAGATCGCGCTCCCGCTCGCGATCGATTACATGTCGATCTCCCGCTACGGCGGCGCGACCGAGTCGCGGGGGCGGGTCCGCATCGTGAAGGACCTCGACCAGGACATCGGCGGGCGCGACGTCATCGTCGTCGAGGACATCGTGGACACCGGCCTCACGCTCTCGTACCTGCTCTCGACGCTCGAGTCGCGGGAGCCGGCGTCGATGGCGGTCTGCGCGCTGCTCGACAAGAGCGTCCGGCGCATCGTCCCGCTCGAGGTGCGCTACCGGGGTTTCGAGTGCCCGGACCTGTTCGTCGTGGGGTACGGGCTCGACTTCCAGGAGCGCTTCCGAAACCTGCGCGACATCGTCGCCGTGCACGATCTCGACGCCCTGCGAGCGGACCCCGACCTGTTGTTGCCGTTCCTGCACGAGGGTGTCTCTACCGGCTCGGGCTAGGTTGCCCGACCGGGGGGCCGGGTGTAGCGTCGGAAGGAACCATGATCGAGATGACGGTGGCCGGCGTCCGCATCGAATTCCCGTCGAACTCGCCGATCGTGCTGCTCCGCGAGGCCGAGGGAGAGCGGTTCCTCCCGATCTGGATCGGTCAGTCCGAGGCGCAGGCCATCGCGATCGGGCAACAGGGACTCGCCACGCCGCGCCCGATGACGCACGACCTCCTGAAGAACATCCTCGACGAGATGGCCGTGCAGGTCACGAGCATCACGATCACCGAGCTGCGCGACGGCGTGTTCCACGCCGTGATCGGCTTGCAGCGCAACGGTTCCTCGTACGAGATCTCGTCGCGCCCGTCGGACGCGATCGCGCTCGCCGTACGGCTCGACTGCAAGATCTTCGCGAACGAGGACGTGCTCGAGGAGGCGTCGATCCTCATCCCGCCCGACGGCGAGGGGGAGCCGGAGGAGGAGAAGGAGAAGCAGGTCCAAGAGTTCCGCGAGTTCCTGGAGAACGTGACGCCGGACGACTTCGAGTAGCCGCTACCCGTAGAACAGCTCGGTCGCCCAGATCGAGCCTCGCCCGCAGATGTTCCTCGAACGATCCGTGATCACGCCGATGCCGATCCGCCGCAGCCTGGGCTCGAGCATGATGTCGCGGTGAGCAGCGTGACGCATCCACGCGCGGTGAACGCCCCGCACCGTACCGGCGCATCCGGACACGCTTGCGCCGATCCGCTCCCACGGTTCATCGGACAGGATCGTGTCGAGGTTCGCGGGGTCGAACACCTCGTTCGCTTCGACCATCCGGCGAGTGTGGCGCACCGCGTCGCGCGAAAGCGACCGGTCGATCCGGAGCTCTCGGAGATCGTTCCGCTCGCGAACGTTGTTGATCATCTTGAGCAGCTTCCCGCGAGCGCCGATCGCGTTCGCGGTCTGGGCCGAGGCAGTCTCGAGGAAGATCATGAGCGCGGTGGCGATCACGATCGCGATCGCGACGCGGCGCTTCCCGATGGCTGCGGGCATACGCAACCCCCTCTCGCGTTGGGGTAGGCGGCGCACAGTACCCGGCTCGTTGCCCGTCGTCATGTCCCCTGGTGAACCTAGGTCAAACCTCGGAGGGGTGTGGGATTTGGCCGATCGGCGGGTGATTGACACCGTCCCGGGGGGAGCCTAGGCTCCCGACGCCCGCGTAATTACGGAGTTGTGATGGCTGAGCAGGGATATCGGGTCCCCGAGGTCTGCGCCATCGTGGGGATCACCTACCGGCAACTCGACTACTGGGCACGCACGGGCCTGGTGAGGCCGTCCGTGAAGGACGCGAAGGGGTCCGGTTCCCAGCGGCTGTACTCGTTCCAGGACCTCGCCCTGCTCAAGCTCATCAAGCGGATGCTCGACAGCGGGGTCAACCTTCAGCAGGTGCGGAAGGCCATGAAGACCCTGAAGGGCCTGGATGAGCCGGCGCTGGGGGCGACCCTGGTGGTCGACGGCAACCGTATCTACTCCGTGGAGACCCCCGAGGCCGTGGTGGACCTCGTCAAGGGCGGTCAGGCGGTCTTCGCGATCGCGTTGGACAAGGTATGGACGGAACTCGAGGGGTCCCTGGCCAAGACGACCGGGAAGCGCGGTCAGAAGGCCCGCATGGCCGGAGGCGAGTGAGCCGGAACGCCGCTTCACCCGCCCTCAAGAGCGATTCCGTGCCTTTCGCTCATGCGAGCGAACGTCAATTCGCCCAGCTGCTCGACTTCTACGAGATCGAGTGGGAGTACGAGCCGACCTCCTTCGACCTCGAGTGGGACAAGGACGGCAACGTCGTCCAGCGGTTCACCCCCGACTTCTTCCTTCCCCAGTACGACCTCTACATCGAGATCACGACGCTGAACCAGAAGCTCGTCACCCGGAAGAACCGGAAGGTGAGACGGCTCCGCGAGCTGTACCCGGGGGTGAACTGCAAGATCTTCTACCAGCGCGACTACCTGTCGCTGGTCTCCAAGTACGGCCTCGAGGACGTCTCCGGGTAGACTCAGCACCCGGCCATGAGGTTCGCGCCGCATACGGACGACGACGTCGCACGCATGCTCGAGGCCATCGGCCTCCCGAGCGTGGACCGGCTCTTCGAGCAGATCCCCGAAGCCGTCCGCCTGCGGGGCGAGCTCGACCTCCCCGAGGGGGTCTCCGAGATGGAGATCCTGGCCGACCTGAAGGCGCTGGCCGCCAGGAACCGGAGCACCGAGGACCTCGTGTGCTTCGCCGGGGGCGGGGCCTACGACCACTACGTCCCGGCCGTCGTGTGGGCGCTCGCGGGCCGATCCGAGTTTTACACGTCGTACACGCCCTACCAGCCCGAGCTATCGCAGGGCGTGCTGCAGGCCCTGTTCGAGTACCAGTCGATGATCTGCGACCTCACGGGGCTCGAGGTCTCGAACGCGTCCCTGTACGACGGCGCGACCGCGCTCGCCGAGGCGGTGAACCTCGCGCGCTCGACGCCGGGGCGCGACCGGGTGCTCGTGAGCGCGGGGGTGGACCCGCGCTACGTCGAGACGCTCGAGACGTACGGCAGGGGAGCGGGGTACCGGCCGGAGACGTTCGCGGTGGCCGACGGCCGGGGCGGCGAGCCCGACGTCGGCGACGACGTGGCCTGCGTGATCGTCCAGCACCCGAACGCGTACGGGCTGCTCGAGCCCGCGCGCGAGCTGTTCGGGATCGCCCAGGACGGCGGCGCTCGCACGATCCAGGTGTTCGACCCGCTCTCGCTCGGGGTGCTCGCGCCGCCCGGGGACCTGCGCACCGACATCGCGGTCGCCGAGGGCCAGGTGCTGGGCAACCACCTGAACCACGGCGGCCCATACCTCGGCGTGATCGCCACACGCCTGGACGACGTGCGCCGGCTCCCGGGACGGATCGTGGGGGAGACCCTGGACGTCGACGGACGGACCGGCTACGTGCTCACGCTGCAGGCGCGCGAACAGCACATCCGCCGCGAGAAGGCGACGTCGAACATCTGCACGAACCAGACACTGATGGCGATCGCGGCGACCGTGTACCTCGGGTGGCTCGGGCCCGAGGGGCTCGAGGAGCTGGGGCGGCAGTGCGCGTCGAAGGCCGCGTACGCCGCGGAGCGGCTCACGGAGGTCTCGGGCGTCGAGCTGCTGTTCGGGGACGCGTCGTTCTTCAAAGAGTTTCCGCTCCGGTTGCCGAGGCCCGCCGAGGACGTGCGCGACGCGTTGATCGAGCGAGGGTTCCTGCCCGGGATCGCGCTCCCCGACGCGGACGGCCACGCCCTGCTCGTCGCCGTGACCGAACGACGCACGCGCGAGGAGATCGACGGGCTCGCGATGGCGCTGAAGGAGGTGCTCGCGTGAGCGACGAGAGGGCCGGGGCCCCGACGGGCCGCGTCGGCGCGCCCGTCCGGACGCAGGACCCGGCCGGCGACTCCGCCACGCTGAAGGACCGGTCGCGGCCGGGGCGCCGTTCGTACAGCCTCCCGCCGCTCGACGTGCCCGAGGCGAGCGTGCCGGCCGAACACGCCCGGGCCCAGCGCGCGGGCCTCCCCGAGGTGGCCGAGCGGGATCTCGTGACACACTACACGCGCCTGTCGCAACGCAACTACGGCGTGGACACCGGCTTCTACCCGCTCGGGTCGTGCTCGATGAAGTACAACCCGAAGGTCGCCGAGAACGCGGCGCAGCTCGCCGGGTTCCAGCGCGCGCACCCGAACCAGCCGGACCACACGGTCCAGGGCTCGCTCGAGCTGCTGTGGCGCCTCGAGCGCGCGCTCTGCGAGATCACGGGGATGAGCCGCGCGACGCTTCAGCCACCGGCGGGCGCCTGCGGCGAGCTCACCGGGTTGCTGATCATGCGCGCCCACCACGATCGGCAGGGGCGCCAGCGGCGGCGCGTCGCGATCCCGGACTCGGCGCACGGCACGAACCCGGCGAGCGTCCGGCTCGCCGGGTTCGAGGCGATGAAGGTGCCCTCGGACGCCCGGGGACTCGTCGACGTCGGCGCGCTCGAGAAGCTCGTCGACGACGACGTCGTCGGGCTGATGCTCACCAACCCGAACACACTCGGCCTGTTCGAGGAGGAGATCCAGCGGATCACCGAGGTCGTGCACGAGATCGGCGGCCTCGTCTACTACGACGGCGCCAATCTGAACGCGATCCTCGGCCGATGCCGGCCCGGCGACATGGGGTTCGACATCGTGCACATCAACACGCACAAGACGTTCGCGACGCCGCACGGTGGGGGAGGGCCCGGCGCCGGCCCGGTCGGCGTCACGGAGGAGCTCGTGCCGTACCTGCCGGTCCCGCGTGTCGAACGGGCCGACGACGGCACGTTCCGGCTCGAGAGCGGTGCCCCCGACTCGATCGGCCGGATGCACGGGTTCCTCGGCAACTTCGGCGTGCTCGTGCGCGCGTACGCGTATGTGTTCCTGCACGGGCGGGACGGTCTGAAGGAGGTCGCGGAGCGGGCCGTGCTGAACGCGAACTACCTTGCCGAGCGCGTGAAGGACGCGTTCCCGCTCGAGCATCCCGACGGGCGCCCGATGCACGAGTTCGTCGCGACGGCGCGACGGCTGAAGGAGGAGACCGGGATCCGCGCGATGGACGTCGCCAAGCGCGTGATCGACCTCGGGTACCACCCGTCGACGGTCTACTTCCCGCTCGTTGTCGAGGAGGCGATGATGGTCGAGCCCACCGAGACCGAGACGATGGAGTCGCTCGACGCGTTCGCCGAGGCGCTGCTCCGGGCCCATCGCGAGGCGCACGAGGACCCCGAGCTCCTGCACGAGGCGCCCGTCACCACGCCGGTCCGCCGGCTGGACGAGGCGCGCGCAGCCCGGCGCCTCACGCTTCGTTGGTAGCGGGATCGTCGGCGCGACCGCGGCGGCGTGCGGCCTGCCGCTCGCTCGCACGGCGCTTGACCGCCGCGAGGAGGGCAAGTTCGGCTGACCTAGGCCCCGCCGTTCGCAGGCAAAGCCGACGCACGGGCTTCGAAGCTCCGGAAGCCCCATCGCACGGGCCTCACTAGTCACTCGTGACTACCTCGGCCTCAAGTCGGCCTACGGAGGAACCGATACCCCGGTGGCAAGGCAACCGGGAGGCTGGAGATGTCGGTTCCCAGCGGCAACGGCACGAGGATCCGCGGGATCGTCGTGGCCGCCCTCGCGTGCCTCATGGTGTTCGGGCTCGTCGGCGGCGCGGCGGAGGGGGAGGAGCGCGTCGGTCCGAGGCGGCACATGCTTGCCCTCACGAACACGGACCGGGCCAACTACGATCGCCATGCGCTCACCTTCAACGAGCGGCTCTCGCACTACGCCAAGGCACACAGCCAGGCGATGGCCGACCGCGGTTACCTCTTCCACTCGACGGGGGACCAGCTCTTGGCGGCGCTCGCCGGGTACGACTGGGAGCTCGGCGGCGAGAACATCGGCGTCGGCGGCTCGCTCGAGGGGCTCGAGGAGGCGTTCATGGCGAGCCCACCTCATCGCGAGAACCTGCTGCGCAGGGTCTACGAGCACGCCGCGATCGGCATCGTCCGTCAGGACGGCCGGACCTGGATCACGGTGATCTTCTACGGCTAACGAGTAGGGCTCCGCGGAAACGAGAACGGCCCCGGCGATCCCGGGGCCGTTCTCCGTCTACCCTCCCGACCGGTGTTTGGTTGTTCCTACCCCCGGTCCTCCTCGCGGCGACCGCGGCGGGTGCCGGCCCACAAGAGGCCGGAGCCGGTCGTCATCATGGTCAGGGCGATGACGCTGAGCGGGATCACGTTCTCCGGCCCCGTGAAGGCCGTGCCCTTCGGCGGTGCCACGGTGGTCGGCTCCACGGTCTCGGAGTCGTCCGGAGGAGGCGTGATCGTCGTTGGCGCGACCGTCGTGCTCGAGCTCGGAGCCGGCGTCGACGTGGTCGGTGGGGGCGTCGACGAGGTGCTGGTCGAGCTCGTGCTGGTGGACGTCGTCGTGCTGGTGGACGTCGTCGTGGTCGTGGGCTCCGTCGTGGTCGTGGGCTCCGTCGTGGTGCTCGGAGGCGAGGTCGACGTGGTCGGGGTCCCCGCGCAATGCGAGAGCGTCAAGAACTCGGCGGTACCAGCACCGACCCAGCTGACTGTGACGACGGTGTTCGGATCGATCGGTCCGACCGAGTCTGCGTCCCAGTGGTTGCCTTGGGGGGACATCGGGAAGGATTGGCCCCCCACGTTGAGCGTTGCCGAGGTGATGGCGCCGTCGAAGAACATGTTCCAGTGTGCTCCGTTGGCGCATGTGGCGGCGCCGTTCTTGATGCCGTCCTCCTCACCCCAGGTATAGGTGCCGTCGGCGAAAGCCGGCGAAGGGAAGATCGCCCAGGCCAGCATGAGCAGCGTGCCCGCGGTGACCGTGATGAGGCCCGCCGTGAAGAGACGTCGATCGGTCCGTGTGCGAGATCCGTACATCTCCCACCTCCGTTTTCATTCGCCTTGCGGGACAACGGGGGACATCCGTGTCCGTCGCGGAGGATTGTATGGAGGGGCATCGGCCTACTACATCGGCCGAAGGGCACAGCTCGCACCCCGACTTTGGACCTAGGGAATGAGCCGATACGGCGCGAACCCCCGGATCGCGCGGCGGTGTGCCATGCGACCCGGGGGTCGGCCGAACCTATCGAGGAGGGTTACTCCTCGTCGTTCTTCCGGTTACGTCGTGCGCCGGCCCACAGGAGTCCGGACCCGGCCGTCATCATCGTCAGGGCGATGACGCCGAGCGGGATCACATTTTCGGGCCCGGTGAAGGCGGTTCCACCAGGCGGTGTGACCGTCGTTGGGCTGACCTCGGTCTCGTCCGGCGGCGTGGTCTCATCCGGCGGAGTGACTGTCGTCGGCGCGACAGTCGTGGTCGTCGGCGGCGGCGTCGACGTGCTCGGAGGCGTGGTCGACGTGCTCGGAGGCGTGGTCGACGTGCTCGGAGGCGTAGTCGACGTGCTCGGAGGCGTGGTCGACGTGCTCGGAGGCGTAGTCGTCGTAGTCGAGTAGATCTGGACATGACTGATCCCCGGGATCTGGCCGGGCGGTTCATCGCAGTCATTGCCCGCGTCCCACTCGACGAGGTCGTTGTAGGTACCAGGCGCGAGCGTGAGCTGCCCGGTGTTGCAGTTGCCCGCCTTGACGCAGATCGTCGCGGACCCGCCGCTAATGGTGACGCTCGTCCCGGTAGCTGAGACGGTGACGCCGTTCACCGTTGTCGAGCCCCCGGGTGGGATGGAAGTACCACCCGCTGGGCAGTTCCCGTCGATCCCCGGGAAGACCGCCTGAGCCTGCCCAGGGAAGAACGCCCAGCCCGTCAGCAACAAGAGCCCGGCCAAGAGCGTGACGAGGCCTGCCTTCTTGAGGCTCGCGCCTTCGTTGACGTGCGTGTTTCGCATCGGTGCTCCTTTCCTTGTCCCTAACGACCCGCTGAGGCGGATCGGTCCCGACTCAAGTACCCGATGCGCGAGCCTGTAAAACGGCTAGACAAAGGCGCGCACGCGAACTGTACGTGGGATTCCGCAGGAGGACAACCCCGTCTTTCGGCCGATCTTCCGACTGGGAAGTAGGCCCTTTGGGGAGGGTTGGGGGGATTGAGGGTGAGGAGGGAGAAAGGACAACTTGTCATAACGTACATTCTGGGCGTTATGCAGCGTACGAAGCGCCACCAGGCGTGCCTTCCCCGGACCCCTCTCAGAGATGGTTTGAAGGGTCCGCATCTGGCCGGAACCGAGCCCGCAGCCCCCACTTGGTGACGAGCCACAGCGCCTCGACGACGATCCGCCGGCTGATCTTCGACTTCCCGTGCTCGCGTTCGCTGAAGGTGATCGGTGCCTCGCCGACCGACAGGCCGAGCTTCCAGGCACGGTAGACGAGCTCGATCTGGAACCCGTAGCCGTCGGAGGTGACCGGCGCCCGGAGGATCCGTCGCAGCGCCGGGGTCCGGTACACGCGGAAGCCGCTCGTGGCGTCCTTCACGGGGATGCCGAGCCACAGGCGTGCATACCGGTTGCCGCCCTTGGATAGCAGCAGTCGCGCCCGGCCCCAGTTGGTGACCGACCCGCCGGGCACGTAGCGGCTCCCGACCACGAGGTCGTGTCGCCTGACCGCATCCAGCAACCGCGGTAGCTCTTCGGGCCGGTGCGAGAGGTCCGAGTCCATCTCGACGGCGAGGTCGTAGCCCTCGGTCATGGCGCGCTCGAACCCGACTCCGTAGGCGCTCGCCAGCCCGGACTTGCGTGGCCGCTCGACGAGGCGGACCCGTGGGTCGGCCGCGGCCCGCTCCCGCACGACCTCGGCCGTCCCGTCTGGCGAGCCGTCGTCCACGACGAGGACGTCGAGGTCGCGGTCGAGGGACGCGAGGCCGCCGAGCACCGCGCCGATCGTCGCGCGCTCCTCGTAGGTCGGCAGGATCACCAGAGTTCGCGCCCGATCCGGGAGCGGCTCGGGTGTCCTGGAGGGCTGCCGCCTGCCCCGAGGGATCGCGAAGACGCCGAGGACGAGCACGATCGACGCCAGGGGCACCCAGTCCCCGAAGCGCGTGTACGGCGTCGTCCTCGAGGAGGACACCACCGTGCGCCGCAACGTCGCCGGTTCGAACAGCCCGGCCTCCTCCACCACCCGTCCCTCCTGATCCACGAAGGCGCTGATGCCCGACACCGCGGCATGCACCACCCACCTTCCGTTCTCGACCGCCCGCAGGCGGCTCATGAGCAGGTGCTGCTCGGAGGCCGCCGTCCGGCCGTAGGACGCGTTGTTGATCGTGAGGACGAGGAACCCGGCGCCCTGCCGCACCATCTCGCGCTCGATCGTGGGGAAGCTGTTCTCGTAGCAGATCGGCGTCCCGATCGCCGGCAGGCCGGGGAGCGAGATCAGCGACACCCCTTCTCCCGCCGCGCGGTCGACCGCCACCTGCTGGGTCGCGGTGATCCAGCCGAGCAGGTCGCGGAACGGCACGTACTCGCCGAACGGGACGAGCTTCACCTTGTCGTAGCGGTCGACGATCGCCCCGGTCCCGTCGAACGCGAGCGTGGAGGTGAACTGGCGGCCGTCCGGGTCGTCCACCACCGCGCCGGCGATCGTGGGCACTCCGACCCGCGAGATCACGTCGCTCACCCCGGCCATCAGCCCCGGGTCGCCGGTCACCCCCGGATCGAGCGCCGCCTCCCCCCACACCGCGAGCTCCGGCGGATCCTCCGCGAGAGCCAGGTGGCGCTCCGCGTTCAGCCGCGCGACCGCCGCGTCCTCCTCGGCGCCGACGAGATCCTGCACGGAATCGACGTCGACCTGGATCGCCGCGACGTCAACGCTCGGGCCGTCGGGCTCGGGCAGCGGGACGGCCGCGGGCACGAGCACGAGCGCGACAGCAGCCGCCGCGAGGCCGAGCGCCCGGGCCCTCCCACCACTCCCCCACCGCTCGACGGCGAGGAGCAGCAGGCCGGCGACGAGCAGGACGACGAACGAAAGGCCCCATACGCCGGCGACCGAGGCGAGCGGCAGCGCGGGCGCGTCCACCTGCGCCGAACCGAGCTGGCCCCAGGTGAACCCGCCGAGCGGGAACTCTCCGCGCACCCATTCGATCGCGGTCCACAGGCCGGCCAGCCCGAGACTGCCGAGGATCGGGTGCCCGGGCCGCCAGAGCACGCTCGCGCCCGCGCCGAACACCGCCATGTAGCAGGCGGACATCCCCACGAGCGCGAACCATCCGAGCTCCCCGAACAGGAGGATCCAGTACAGGAGCGCCCCGAAGTAGACGAACCCGAACGCGAGGCCACACAGCGCCGCCCGGCCGGGCCTCGAGCCGCGCACGATCCACAGGAACGGCGCCGGCGCGACGAACACGAGAGGCCAGACCGACGCGGGCGGAAGCGACAGCGACAGGAGAGCGCCCGAGGCCGCCGACACGAGCAGAGCGATCGGCAGCCGAAGCCGAGCTGGGTTCAGGCGCAGTCCCGGCAGAGCACCTTGGCCTTGTCCTTCAGCTGGCTCCGGTGCTTCACCAGGTAGCAGTTCGAGCATATGAACTCGGTCGGCTGGGGCGGCACGACCTTGGTCGCGAGGGGCTCGACCTTGTCCTCACGGGTGAGCGTGAGGACGGAGTCGTCCTCCTCCTCGGCCTCCTCGGACCTCGCCTCCTGCTTGACCAGGATGTCCTGGATCGACTCGACGTCCTCGTCGCCCCCGCTCCTCGCGGCGGGCTGGGCTGCAGGCGTGGAGGGCTCGGCCTCCTCGGCCGTCTCCTCTTCGGCTTCTTCGTCTTCGAGCGTGTCTTCGCGATCTTCCACCTAGGCTCCCCCTCCTCAGGCCGGGGGATTGTACTCCCGGGCATCCAGCGGGCAAGCGTTCCGGCCCAACAACGCCGGCGAAGGGGGATTCATTCCCAGCGCGCCCGATCCCACGCACGGACGGGCGGGGAAATAGAGACGAGGACCCAAGAGACCTTTGGGGCCGCGGCGCCGGGGCGCCGCGTTCTCTACTCAGCCTCTTGGGTCCTCCGTGCGCCGACCGCCGAAGCGATCGTCGCAAGGCGAAGGTAGCCGGGCCCCGCCGCGCCTGTCAAACGCCCTGCTCTCAGGCCGCGAACACGTCGCGGCCGAGGCTCACGGTCATCACCGGCGCGAGGCTGTCGAGCGTCTCGGCCTCCAGCGGGTCGACGTCGTAAACGGCGAAGTCCGCGTGCTTGCCGGGCTCGAGGCTTCCCTTTTTGTCCTCCTGGTGGGCGAGACGTGCCCCCCCGAGCGTCGAGACCCAGACCGCCTCGGCCCGGGTGAGGCGCTGTGCCGGGTCGTGGTGCGAGGTGAACGCCTCGACCCCGACGAGGGGGTCGAGGATCGTGATCGGCGAGTCCGAGCCGGCGCCGATCTCGAGACCCCGACGGCGGAGGTCGCCGAACGGGTTCATCGCCCAGGCGCGGTCCTCGCCGAGGCCCTGTTCGTACAGGCCGCCGGGGAAGCCCCAGAGCGCGTCGAACGTCGGCTGCACGCTGATCGCGAGCCCGAGCATCGCGGCGCGCTCCACGAGGTCGACGCCCACCATCTCGAAGTGCTCGATCCGGTGCCGCCGCGCGCGGAAGTGGCGCCGCTGACGCGAGTCCAGCGCCTGGTACACGCGCTCCCACGTCCGCACCACCTGCTCGATCCCGGCGTCGCCGATCGCGTGCACGCCCACCTGCAGGCCGGCGAGGTGCCCGTCGTGGAAGAACTGTGCGAGCTCGTCGTCCTCGTAGTAGCCGGACGGGTCCGGGGCGCCGTCCGCGTACGGCTCGGACACCCAAGCGGTCCGCGCGCCGATCGAGCCGTCCACCGGCAGGTCGCCGCCCACGCGCGGCAGGCCGAGGTCGATCACCGCCGACAGGTCCGTGGTCGCGACGTAGGTCGTGAGGTCGACCGGGAGCTTGCCCGCGTGCGAGCGGAGGATCTCGAGGTCGCGCATGCCGCGTTCGGCCGGCATCGACATCTCGTGGATGCTCGTCACGCCGTGGGCGGCGGCGCGCCCCGCCGCCTCGAGCTGGAGCTCCTCGATGTCGTGTTCGGACAGGTTGGTGGCGAACCAGCGCTTCGCGGCCTGCGCCGCGAGGCCGGTCGCGCGGCCGTCGGGTTCGCCGTCCTCGCCGCGGCCGACGCCCGTGGTCTCGAGCGCGCCGGTCGCCTCGAGGGCGGCGCGGTTCAGCAGAACGAGGTGGCCGTCGACCCGCGAGAGGCCGAGGGGCCGGTCGCCGGCGGCGTCGAGGTCGGCGAGCGTGGGCAGCCGTCGGTCCGCCCACCTCGACTCGTCCCAGCCGTGCAGGTAGACGGCGCCCTGCCGGCGTTCGACGATCGAGCGGACGGTCTCGAGGACGCCCGCGGCGGAGGTGGCCTCGCCGAGCTCCGGCGCCTGGTGGTGGACGCCCGTGCCCGTGAGGTGCACATGGGTGTCGACGAAACCCGGCAGGATCGCCGTGCCGGGCAGGTCCACGACGCGGTCGGCCCCCGGCGGCTCCCCCGTCCCTACGCGCTCGACGTGGCGCCCGTCGACGAGGATCCACTCCCCCACCGGCGGGTAGGACAACGTGTGCACGCGGGACGAGCGGTAGAGCGTCCGCATCGCGACGGAGCTTAGCCCTCCCTCCAGACGGCGCGCGCGGAGCCGGCGAGGCCGACGCCGCCGTCCGGTGGGTCGATCCGCGTCTTGCGCTCGTTCAGGCGGAGCCCGAGCCCCGCGACCGCGTCCCCCAGGACCGCGATCGCACGTTCCGCGTCCGACGGCCCGGCCGCCGCCATCACGACGTCGTCGACCCACCGCAGGTGTGCGACGCCCGCGGCGCGCAGCGCCTCGTCTGCGCTTGCGAGCACCGCGTTCGCCAGGACGGCCGAGGCCTGGGGGCCGACCGGGAGGCCGCGCCCGCCGGCGCGCTCGAGGCGCGAGAGGAAGGCGCCGACCTCGCTCGCCGAGCCGACCCCCAGCTCGCCGAGGACCCGTTCGACGGTCGAGGGCGAGATCGACGCGTAGCACCGCCGGACATCGGCGATCGCGATCGTGGACGCGCCCGCCAACAGGTCGCGCAGTCGGAGCGCGAACGCTCGGCGCTCGATCCGCCACGGTCGTAGCCGGAGCGTCGGCGGATCGTCCTCGCACCACGCGACGCGGTGGGCGACGACGCGGTCCGACAATGCCGACTCGATCGCCGGCGCGACGGGAGCGACGAGCGCCAGGTACTCCTCGCGTGCGGCCGGGCCCAGCAGTGTGAGGACGCGGACGCCGCCCGCGTGCCGGACCGAGACGAACCCGACGCGTCCGTCCGACACGGTCTCGACCACACACCCTCCCCGAGCGCGAGGGGGCGGCACCGGAGTTGTACCGCGAGCGGCCCGCGCGGGGGAATCGGCCGTCGCGGGGGTTCGGGGGTTCGGCCGGCCGGGGCTCGCCGGCGGCGGCGGGTGACTACTCCTCGACCGAGGCGAGCTGGCTCATCCGATCGAACGCGGCCCGGTAGCGCCGCCACCGACGCTGGAGGACCCCGCTTGGGTCCAGCTGCGGCAGCGTCTTCGGCCCGACGCCGAAGCGGCCGCCGAACCGTCGCCGGCCCGGCCGGAAGCCGAACTCCTCCAGGACGGGCTCGAGCGGCTTGGCCCCGGCCGAGATCGCGACCCAGACCCGGTTGGACGGGTCGTCGAGCTCCCCGAGCGTCTGCCGCTCGCGCCTGCGCGGCCGCAGGAGCCTCGCGAACGCCTCGGGTAACCAGTCGGGCCAGCCCTCCTCCTTGACGACGGCGAGGTGGGGTGCCGTGAGCGGCGCCAGCCAGAGCTCCGGCGAACGGAGCCGCTCGATCACCGCCGCGACCCCCACGTCGATCGAGCGGTCCGCGGCCTGCTCCAGGGCTCCGCGTGTCGGGTCGTCGAGCCTCTGGACGAAGTGGGCGTGGTCACCGCACAGCCGTTCGAACCCCCGGCGCAGGCTCTCGCGGAGGACCGGCTCGAGCTCGGCCGTGAACGCCGCGCCCTCGGCCACGACCGCTTCGCGTGCCCGCTCCAGGTCCGCGAACGCGTCCTGCATGGCGTCAGCCTAGGGCCCTTTCCGAGGCTTCGGGCGTAGACTCGGGCCACCGGGCTCGCCGGGCCCGCACGTACCCCGGGGGTGATGAGCGTGGATCCTCAGTACCGCCGCTACGGACGATGGCTGAAGCGCGCCGCGTGGATCCTCGCCATCTACATCTTCGCCGCGTGGCTGTTCATGGGTCTTTCGCCCGCGCAGTCGCTCGGCAACCCCGAGCTGGTGATGACGCAGCTCCGCCCGTTCATGTTGCAGGCGATGATCCTGGTGTTCTTCATCATCCTGCAGTTCGGCGCGATGTTCTGGTTCCTGTCGCGCGGCAACGACTACGTGATCTACCCGAACGAGTACGACACGTCCTTCGACGACGTGCGGGGGCAGCCGGCGGCCGTCGAGTCGACGAAGGAGGTCCTGCGGGTCTTCGAGGG
>DASUQI010000041.1:0-221909 GCA_036280655.1 Actinomycetota bacterium | reverse complement strand
CGAGATCGTCGGCAACGCGGTTCGCCATGGCAAGCCTGAGGCGGATGGCCGGATCGGTCTACGGTTGCGGGACGATGACTCCGTGATCCGGGTGGCCGTCGTGGACGGTGCTCCAAGGTTCACCTTCGACCGACTCAACCTTGAGGGAACGAACGGTCGACCCCACTTCGGGGGATTGAGGATTGTCGACGAGCTCGCCGACCGCTGGGGCCTTTCCCTCGACGGACAGAAGGCCGTGTGGTTCGAGGTCGACCGCTAGGCAGGGTGGCCATCAGCCTCCCGCAGCATCCCGACCAGCTCCGCCCGGAGGGCGGTCCTCTTTTCAGGTCGACTCAGTAGCTCGCCAAGCCTCCGAGCGGTAGCGGCCATAAATGATCTCGGCCGCGAAACCGCAGGTGCGACCTGCACAGATGAAGAGCCCTTTTCGATGTCTCTGCAGCGTAGCGAGGCCCAAGGGTCATCGCCGCGAATGACGGTGCGGCGTGTGGGTACATACACAAAACCGTGCTACGCATACGCAAGGAGGTGTCGTTATATGCCGCACACTGATCTCTGGACATACCCAGCAACCCTCCAAGGAACGAAGGAGGCGCTGGTCGGATGTGACGTTGAGGCTCGAGACGGCTCCATCGGGAAGGTCGATGAGGCGACCAACGAGACCGGCAACGCCTACATCGTCGTTGATACCGGTCCGTGGATCTTCGGTCGCAAGGTCGTCATCCCGGCTGGGGCGGTCGAGCGGATCGATGTCGATGACAAGAACATCGTCGTCGCGCTGACGAAGGATCAGATCAAGGACTCGCCCGAGTACGACCCGGCCCGGTTCGATCAGGACTACCGGACTCGGCTTGGCACGTACTACGATCCATACCTTCATTAAGAAGTAACCCGGCTGGCATCAGACGGAACGGGGGCAGGATCGCCCCCGTTCCGTTTGTCTTGCTGCACAGGCGAAGGCGTCGAGCGGCCCGTGTGGGATGCCCTTTGACAAGCATCGCCCGAAGCGATCGGTTCTCCTCGCAGGCGATCAGCAGCTCGGTTCCCTTGCTCCGTTCGTCAGCCATCGGGAAGAATCGCGGGCGCTTGCATTCGGGTGGGTGGGGTCCCTCGGCTGCCCAAACCGATCCGACCCCCAAGCCCCGTTCATTGGGTGAGGGCGGCCTCCTCCGCCCTCTGCCGCTCCCATCTTTGACCTGCCCAGGGTTCAGGGCGATCAGCCGATTTGGCTGGCGCCCGTTCCAGTATGTGTGCAGGGGGAATACAGTTCGAGGTCTCATCGGATGAGAGGGAATCGTGGAGTCGCCAACCTTTCAGACCGACGACGCAACGGAACGGCTTCGAAGACTGCTCATCGTCTCTGACGTCGCGCTTGCGCATCTCTCCCCGGATGACCTGCTGGACGAGCTGCTTGTTCGGGTTCGCGAAATCCTCGACGCCGACACGGCGGCAGTGCTCCTGCTTGAGGAGCGATCGAACGAGCTCGTCGCCACTGCGGCGAAGGGTCTGGAGGAAGAGGTCGAGCAGGCGGTGAGGATCCCCGTTGGTAAGGGATTCGCAGGACGAATCGCCGCGGACCGAAAGCCGGTCGTAATCGAGCGGGTTGATCACATGAATGTGCTGAACCCCATCCTGCGAGAGAAGGGCATCGTTTCGATGGCTGGCGTCCCGCTGCTCGTTCGCGGTGAGGTCCTGGGTGTCTTGCACGTGGGTACGCTCGCTTATCGACGGTTCACCGAAGCAGACGTGGAGCTGCTTCAGCTCGTCGCCGAACGGGTTGCCCTTGCCTTGCATGTGCGCCTGTACGCCCACGAGAGGCGGGTGACCGAGGCGCTGCAACGAATGTTCCTTCCGTCTCTTCTGCCGCGGGTTCCGGGTCTTCGCGTGTGGTCGCAGTACCTGCCCGCCGCAGCGGCGGCCATCGGCGGGGACTGGTACGACATGTTCGTCCCGCGATCTGGAGGAGTCGCAGTCGCGATCGGCGATGTGTCGGGCCACGGCTTCCACGCGGCAGCGGGGATGGGACAGATCCGGAACGCCCTTCGCGCCTATGCCCTGGAGATCGCCGACCCTGCTCAGGTCGTCAGCCGACTCGATCGGCTCATGGCGTTCCTCGACGTGTCCGATCTCGTGACGCTGCTCTATGGAGTCATCAACGCCGACCTATCTGAGTTTCGGTTCGTCTCGGCCGGTCATGTCCCCCCGCTTATCGTAACGTCCGATGGGAACTCCTCATTCGTGGACGACGGCCCAGGTGACCCGCCCCTTGGCACGCAGACGGCCCACGAGTTCAGGGAGCGCTTCGTACAGCTGGAGCCCGGTTGTTCGATCTTGCTGTTCACCGACGGCCTCGTTGAGCGACGCGACGAGTCGCTCTCGGGGGGGCTGGAGCGCCTGCGGCGTTCAGCCGAACTGGTCCGTTCAGCTGCTGATCCGGCGGAGGCAATAGACGCGATAATCCAGTCGCTTCTTGGTGAGCAGGAACCCTCTGACGACGTCGCACTTCTCCTCCTCGAGCTGGAAGCGGGCTCCGCCAGCGTCGGATGAGATCCTCGCCCGGAGCGTCCGGTCCTCCTCGCAGTCGATCGGGAGTTCAATCAGCGTCTACCTCGTGGCCGTCCTCCGGCTGGGGTTCGGGACGAATCGCAGACACTTGCATTCGGAGAACAAACATGGACCGCTGGTCGAATCACTATGGATGAACTCCGAATGGTGACACCGAGAGCACAACGTGATGAGCCTGGGGTTGGACGTAAACGGTTTGAGTACCTGCATGGCGCACCCCCTAACGGAAGACACCCACCTGCGAGAGGGTGAGGCGGGCGTCTTCCTTCTTTCGAGACTTGTTGTACCCACTCCCTCTGAGGAGAAACCGAATGGAGTCCTCAGCCCAAGGGCTTCTCGCACCTATCCCGACCATCACCGCCCGGAGTGTCTGGTCCTCCTCGCAGTCGATCAGGGTGTCGGCGAAGACGCGGGCCTGTGGTTCGTCGGAACCTCCTTGTTCTGCTTCGGACGATTCGGGGCACGGCGGTGGGTCTTGGCTGGTCCTTCTCGCCGTCAGTACCGGGTCGAACTCTCGGTCAGCGACGATAGACGTGCAGCCCGTCGTTCTTGAGCTGCATCCAGTACACGCGTCCGTCGGGACCGACGCTGAGCGACATCATCAGGTCGCCGACGAAGCCTGAGTACGGGATCCGCTCGAGCGTGGGTCGGCCGCCGTCGGCGGGGATCTCCAGGTACCAGGCGGCCGAGCGCATGCTGCCGATCGCCGCCACCCCGTTCGCCGTCGCCGTTCGGACGAACGTGTCGCCGACCGTCGTCCGGACCGGCGATCCGTTACGGATGGCCTGCATCGTTACCTGACTCACCTGTGTGATGGTCCTCCCATCGAGCCATCGAACCTCGAACGCCGGTGGCCGTTCCCCGATCAGCGGGACGAGGTCAATCCAGGTGTCGCCCGAGACCGCGACGCCGGGCGCCGGCGAGAGCACCCCCGTTTCCTCGTCGATGAACGCGACCGCCCAGTACCGCCCGAGGGCTCTCTCCGCTCCAGCGATCACCGCGGTGAGCCGATCCTGTCCGCCCACGAGCGCCTGGACGTGGTGCGCCCTCCCGTCTAGCGTGACGACGATCTCCTCGAGGTCACCGTCCTTGGGCACGATCGTGACCGTGCGAGCCCCCGGCCTGGGGAGGGCGAACAGACGATCCCCGGCGAAGGCCAGGTCCGCCGGGCCGACGTCCATGTAGATCGCCCCGAGGAACGACCCGTCTTGCCCGAAGTGGGCGATTCGGTGCTTGACCGTGTCGCCGATCCAGAAGCTGCCGTCCGGTCCGACCGCGAGAGCCGCCGGCGTGACGGCCTCGCAGTGGTAGCATCGATCAATCCCGATCTGGTCGTCGGCGTCGCCGGCCGGGAGGAAGGCGACCTCGCGCCACTCGACTGGCGGTTCGCTCAACTTCAGCGTCAACGTGATCTGCGAGGCGACGGACGGGGTGGACTCGCTGGGAAGCGGACCCGTGCCGTTGGTCGTAGGAGCTCGGTCCGAGTTGGCGGACGACGTGCACGCTCCCAGCATCACGACGCATACGAGGACCCCTCGTGCGCAAGCCATGCCACTATCTTGACGATTTCACCGTTGACTAGCGTTCCCGCAGCATCCCGACCAGCAGAGCCCGGACGATTCGGTCCTCCTCCGCATCTATCAGGAGCTCCGCGAAGGCGAGGCTTCTGCGGGTAAGACCAGGACTCGCCGATCCGGTCGGCTCGCTCGAAGTCGGGAGCATGAGGACACGGAGGAGCTCGGCGCGGGCGGCCTTGGGCATCGCGTCGAAACGCTGCTGGATCAGCGCCTCGAGTTCGTGGACCTCCACGACGGATGCTAGGCGGAGCGGATGGCGAGCCCAGCAGGCGCATCGACCTTGCCTCGAGGGATGGTCCGGCGGAACTCAACCTCCCAAGTCAAATCGCCGGTCGTGCACAACTGAACCTGCTCGTCGGGGGTAAAGGCGGGGAAGGCCCAAGAGAAAGTGCCCTGCCCTTGCAGCGGCCCGAGGTCTCCGACGACATGCAGGGCCGCACCCTGATCGACTTCGTCGATTGAGAAGGCTCCTGCGGTGATGGGTACCTGGTTTCTGGCGAAACCGTAGCCAACTCCGACCTGCTGGATCGTCTGGTCCTCACACGTCATGTCGACGTTGAACCACATCTCCTTGATGAACCGCCCCGCGTCGCTCCTGGCCACGAAGAACGAGATGTTGTGCGCTTGGGATGTCTTGCCTTTGTAGTGACGGACCCTCGACACAGCCTGTGCTGGGACGGAGGTGCTTAGAAGGAGGGTGCCAACGACGATCCCGATCGCGAACGCCTTGCCTTTACGCATGTCCTCGCCCCCTAGGCGGCCGGTACGTGAACAGCCCGCCTCAGTCTCGACCGAATCTGGATGCCCAGCAAGACGTCCGGCGCGAGCGGCCCTGGGCATCGCGTCGAGGCTCGCCTGCAGCCGGCGAGCGGCGAGGAGGCGGGTCTCGGAGTAGCAGCCGGACCTTCGCTCAATACCTGATCGATCGCGAGGAGGACCGGACGCTGCGGGCGGTGCTGGTGGGGATGCTGCGGGAGATGGAACGGGGGCAGCGAGCTATCTAAGGATTCGAATAACGGGCCGCGGGTACGGGTCGGGCATGAGGTCTGGTGCCGGATGGGTCGTGACTCGGACAGGGCGGACGGTCCGCATCGACCTCAACGCAGGCTTGGACACTTCCGAAGATGCCACCACAGCAATCATCGCGGCAACCTTGGAGCACCTGCTGGACAAGGGCGTGAGTGAGGTCCAGATAGACGGATCGGCACTCGGCCAAGACCTCCCCGAGGCGTTCCCTCCAGCATTAGCGAAGCTGGCGCAGCTCGCCGAGAGATACGACAAAGAGTTGATCGTCGGTCCGATCTAGGCGCGGGCGGCTTCACACGAATGCCCGCTAGCCAGGGGGCCGTCGACCGACAGGCGAGCCGCTCCTGATCGACTGCGAGGATGACCGGACGCTGCGGGCGGTGCTCGTCGGAAATGCTGCGGGAGCGTGATCCTGATCGGTGAAAAGCGAGGGCTTCAGGCGTACCCCATGGAGGCCACGAAATGGCCGTTTGACCGATCCCGTTCGCAAGGTCGCACGACCGATACTCCGCACATGAAGAGCCTCAGGAAGCACCTCAGAGTCGTGCTCACGACTCTTGCCATGATCGTCGTAGCCGGCACGATGGCCGGCGCCGCCACCGGCGGCGTTCCCGGCAAGCCCAAGCCAAGTCCCTCGGTGACCGCGTCGGAATCGCCCACACCCGAACCCACCGAGACGGAGGCCCCCGAACCCACCGAGACGGAGGCCACCGAAGCTGAAGCGGCAAGCCCGGACGAGGCCGGTACCGCACCGGACTTCTCCGCGTGCGTCGGCAAGACGGGGCTCGAGAACGCGATCTGCCGTCACGAGGCGCTACTCAAGATCAAGCCAAACAATCCGGGGCTTACCAACTCCCTCGCGCACCTCAGGGCGAACGCCGAAGCGCATGCCGCCAGGCAGGCGGCAAAGGCCGCAGGGACGCCCGGAAACTCCGAGCACGGCAACTCCGGGTCGCACGGCCCGTCGGGTTCGTAGCGTCGGCGCGGTTCGCGATAACGAAGAGGCTGGGAACTCCTCCCGTCCGGGCCTCTTCGTGTTCGGTTGCGGTGCCTTCGCCTCGATCGAAGCAGGTCTAACTAGGACCTTCGGCCTATGCAGGAGTCGCCCCAACCGGCCGATGCCTTCGTGGACCACACAACCTACAGTGACTGACCGATGACCAACCCGAAGCTTTTCACCGTTCGCCAGATCGATCTCGGTGCGAGCCTGGCTTCCGCTTGCTCCTGGTGCCAGCACTCCGAGTTCATCCACACCGACCCGGGGCCGTGCTTGTACTCCGAATGCAAGTGCCCGCGATTCTTTCCGATGGTTGACCGAACCGAGCACGGCGAGCCGGCGGTCTAGGCGGGACTCTTAGACAGGGGTGCGCCTCGGATCACAGACGGCGCCCATCACCCCGGGGGTTGCGTCGCCCGGCCAGGGGGACGAGATGGGCGTCGAGGAGCTCGCCATCCAGATCACGGGGAGAGGTCAACTCCTTGTCTGTCTTGTTTTTTCCACAGCCAGCTCAACGTAGCGTTTGCGACGGATCGCCGCCTTCGTCCGGAACGTGTGTCCCGAAAGCCCTCAGGAACCCATCGCATACCCCCCTGACACGGGCAGGGGACTCCCCGGATCGGTCGATGTCAAGACCGTGACCGCGGGGGGCACCGCTGCCGGCGCCGCAGCCGCGAACCAGATGTCGAGCACGACGACTCCATCACGCCTATTGACCTCCTTGGCGCATCGGGCAACCATCTGCTCAGGGGGTGCGTTGGATGCGAGGGACGCGTCTCATCCTTGTGAGTGCGGTCCTGGTCAGCCTTGTCATGTCGGCCGCCTCAGCGGCGGCTTACGTCGACAGCGGGACCGACCCCGAAGGAGATAGCACCGACGACCGCTACGACATCAGCTTCACCACTCGAAGCGTCGTGGAGGGACGACGCCGCGTGAACCTCAGGATCGGAATCAGGACCTACGACTCGGATTTCCAGTTGAACTCGTGGGTCGATGTGCTCGTGAAACTCATGCCCGAGGGGGCCGGCAGGCCGGCGCAGTCCTCCGCATCTGGATCCGGGACCTGAAGGGCAACGGATGCGAGCTCCTCACAAGGAGCGGCCGCCTACTCAGGAGGGGAGCCTTCCGTTTCGTTGGCGAACGCGAAGGGTCGGACGATGGCTCGCCCGAACACTACGGCGTTAGCTGCCGGGTGCCCGTGTATCCCCTGCAAGCCACGAAGACCATTCGCTGGAAGGCAAGCACCATCTTCGGCGACGGGGAGCCGGTGTTCGACGCGGCTCCGAACGAAGGGATGTTCGAATAGACCGCTCGCCCCGGCGCCGAAGGGCGCGCCGGCGTGTGACCGGAGCCTGTTGAATCGACTACGAGGTGGACCAGCTCTCAGGACGAGGACCCGACGCTCCGAGCGGTGTAGGCCGGTATGTTGCGGGCACCTGGCCGAGAGTGGGGTGCGGGATGAGCGAACGGAGCAGGCCGCCGCTGGCGGGCGATGGACGCGGCGATCCGCGAAGGCCAACGCTGCCCGCTCCGGGTATCGCCGTCATGAGCGCGGGCGTCATCGTGATCTGCGGGGTCATCACCACCGTGCTCCTGCTCGGTACGGACCCAGGACACGTTCCTTGATGGATCACGAGGAGGACCGGACGCCGTGATCGGACCTGTTCCGCGAGATTGGAGCGGAAGTTGCGACGTCGTCGGTCGTCTCTGTGGATGGCCGTGGCCGCACCGGCGTGACCGACTCGATGACGTTCAGGAACCGGGGAGCGACCGGAACAACGAAGTCACGTCAGTGCCGGCGGCGAGCACGAGGACCAACACCGCGATCAGCACCGCCGCGATGCCGAGCAACGAGGCGAGCCGCCCGATCCGCGTATCGATTGGTCCTTGCTCATCGGTGCCTTCCCAGACGAGCAGTTCATCGATCGAGACGACGTCCTCATCGGTCACGACACGAGGCCCGGGTCGAGCCCGACGTCGTCCTCCTCGATCGGTGGGGCAGCCGCCGGGACCGTTCGGAGCGGCCGGGCCGAGGACTCGAACCCGCGGTCCTCGCGCAGCCCTGCTGTTCCGGCGACCTGCGGAACGTCCTCGCCGTCGGGCGCCGCGGATTGAGCTCGGTAGATTGCGGGGAGCTGGATCTCGAGCACGGGTCGGGCTCATACCCGGCCGGGCGCCCGCCGAACCATCTCGTCGACGGCTGCTCCTACTCGATCGGTTCGACCGGGTCGCCCACCCGAGCCTCGCCCGGCCGAACGACCTCCGCATACACCCCGAACTCGAGCTCGCGTTCGGCGTTCAGGCCCCGGTAATCGCGGATCACGCGCAGGGTCGGGAAGTCGCGTTTGCCGGTCGCCGGGTCGAGCGTGGTGACGACGCACCGGGGGACCGGCGTCCCGACCCGCAGGAGCACCTCGCCGACCCGGACCTCACGCCCCGCCCAAGAGTCCTCCTCGTGCGGCCGAGAGACACCCTCGATCTCGATCGTCATCCGGAACCGCCCCGGGTCCAGCGTGCCGTCGTGGCCACCATGCTCCGCGAGCTCCGCGACGGATTCGAGCGAGACGAGGGTCACCGGCCGAACGTCGAGCGCGTCGCCCTGTCGGTCGGGCCGCGCGAGCCGGACTTCGTGGCCCGCGTAGCGCGAGAGCGCCTCGGTGAAGTCCCCGTCGACGACGCGCGCGGACACCCTCCGTCCGTAGAAGTCGACGAAGAGCGCTTCGCCGTCGGCCTCGGGCCGTCCGGAGACCACGACGCCGTCGGGGAGCCGCAGCTCGAGATGGTCGCGATCCTCGTCGTACGCCGAGACCACCGGCAGGATCGGGGCCTTCGTCGCGCCCGAGAACCGCTTGCCGTCGCCGTCGACGAAGAAGAAGCGGCGGTCGCCGATCGCGCCCCGCGCGTCGAACCGCAGCCGGTCGGGATGATGCAGCGAGGTCGACTTCACCGGCGTGACGTTGAACCGCGCGACCCGTGCCATCGGGCTCACGCTACCAACTGGGCAGCGAGTGGGTGCGTGATAGCGTTCGGCCGTGGAGACCGTCCCGCACTCGGATGCGTTCGCCGCGACCCCGGAGCTCCATCCCGACCTCGGCGAGGTGGCGTTCCTGCTCGGTACCTGGCGAGGCGAGGGCGACGGCGAGTGGCCGAGCACCGAGCCGTTCCGCTACGGCGAAGAGGTCGCGTTCGAGGACGTCGGCGACAACTACCTCGTGTACACGCACCGGTCGTGGTCGCTCGACGACGGCTCGCCGGTGCATCTCGAGCGCGGGTTCGTGCGTCCCGCCGGTCCCGGCCGCGTCGAGCTCGTGCTGGCGCACCCGCTCGGGATCACGGAGATCGCGGAGGGCACGGTCGCGGGCGAGGTCATCGAGGTCGCGTCGACCGCCGTGGGGCTCACGACGACCGCGGGTCATGTGACCGAGCTCCGTCGGCGGATCGAGGTCCGGGGCGACGCGATGACGAACGAGACGCACATGGCGATGCGCGACGTCCCGCTGATGTCGCACGTCCGCGCGCGACTCGGCCGCGCGACGTCCGACTGATCGGTCAGCCTCGCAGAGCGAGACCCCGGTAGCCCTCGACGAACCCGGCCATTCGCAGCGCCTCGGCGAACGGCGACTCGACGACCGGCGCGCCGTCGATCCTCGTGAGCTCGATCCTGCGGAGCCGCCCGTCCTTGACGAGCGAGGCGACCGCATCCACCCACGAGCCCTCCGAGCCGGCAGGGAACGTCAGCAGCGTCCGGGCGCCGCGTTCCACGTAGGCGGCAGCGTTCCCGTCCGCGAGGACGACGTAGGCGCCGGAGACGCGCGCCGGCCGCCCGGCGTTCTGCGGCCAGGCGAGCGCGGCGCCGTACGGCTGCGCCGGGTCGGCGGCGCCGAGGACGTGCACCGACGTCTCGCCGGAAGCATCGCGGAGCTCGCGGATCCGGTCGACGGCGCCCGGGAGCGCGAACTGCGCCGCCCCGAGTCCGTCGACGAAGTAGCCGCGGCGGACCTTCCCGGACTCCTCGAGCGCCCGAAGGACCGCGTAGACGCCGGCGTACCCGCCCGGGATGCCCTCGGCGGCGACCGCCTCGCGCGTCACGACCCCGTGGCGTTCGAGCAGCTGCATCGCACGCGCGTGGGCGCTCTCGGTCGGCGTGGGCTCGGGGCGGAGGACGGACGCCGCGAGCGACCATCGGCCGGCGGCCGCCGGCGGCCCGGCCTGCCGCAGGGCACCCGGCCGCGGCTTCCCCCTCTGCCGGGCGGCCTTGCGGCGGTGCCGCACGAGGTACGCGCGGAGCGGCGCGGGGGTGTCGTTCGTGACCTCGCCGGCCCAGACGAGGTCCCACAGCGCGTCGAGGACGACACGCTCGTCCGGGATCCCCGCCGAGGCGTAGAGCTCCGGCCAGAACGACGCCCCCCGCTCCTCGAGATGGGACCGCAGCGCGTCCTGCACTCGACCGGACGGCGCCTCCGACGGCCGGGTGACGAGCAGGCGGAGGTCGTCGCGGAACCCGAGGGCGATCCGGCCGTCGTCGGCGCCGATCCCGCCGGCGCCAACCCAGACGACGTCGCCGCTCGCGCAGAGCGCGTCGAGGTCCGCCGGTCGAAAACCCCGGATCCGTGAGGGGAGCACGTCGGTCTCGAGGATCGACGCCGGGATCGCCGCACCCTGGAGCTGGCCGATCGTCTCGAGCAGCGCCGGCGGCCCGCTCCGTGGCCGGGTCGCGGCCTGCCACTCGGGCAGGAACCGGCCGAGGGTCGCGGCGTCCACCGGCTCGACTTCGCGGCGAAGCGCGGCCAGGGACCGGCGCCGAAGCATCCGCAGGACGTCGGCGTCGCACCACTCGCGTTCGAGCCCGTCGGGACGGAACTCGCCGCGCACGACCTTCTCTCGGCCCTCGAGCGCCGCCAGGGCTCCGCTCACGCGGTCCTCGGTGAGGCCGAGGCGAACGGCGACGTCCCGCGCGAGGAACGGCCCGTGCGTCCTCGCGTACCTCGCGACGAGCGACTCGAGCGGCGCCGGTTCGGGCTCGGTGAACGCCGCGGGGACGCCGACGGGGAGCGCCGCCCCGAGTGCGTCCCGGTACCGCGCCGCGTCCTCGATCGCGACGAACCGTTCCTCGCCGGTGACGTGGAGGCGGATCGCACGGGTGCCGCGCTCGAGCTCGGCGAGCCAACTCGCCGCGTCGCCGACCGCGCGAGCTCTGGCCTCCTCGACGGTGAGATCGCCGAGCCGGCGGAGGAGGTCGTGCGCGTCGTCGGCGTTCCGCGCTCGGCGCGGCGCCGCGAGGTGCTGCAGCTCCAGCTCGAGCGCGTCGAGGGCCGCGGGGTCGATCAGCTCCCGGAGGTCCTCGGCGCCGAGGAGCTCGCGCAGCAGGTCGCGGTCGAGTGCGAGCGCCGCGGCCCGGCGCTCGGCGAGCGGAGCGTCGTACTCGTACATGTAGACCGAGATCCACGTGAACAGGAGCGACTGCGCGAACGGCGACGAGCGCGCCGTGTCGACGGTGACCACGCGGATCTTCCGCGACCGGATCTCGCCGAGGATCTCCCTCAGCGAGGGCACGTCGAACACGTCGCGCAGGACCTCCCGCGTCGCCTCGAGCAGGATCGGGAAGGTCGGGTGCTTCGACGCGACCTCGAGCAGGTCGGCGCCGCGGCGTCGCTGCTGCCAGAGCGGGGTTCGGCGGCCCGGCGTGCGGCGGGGGAGGAGCAGTGCGCGTGCCGCAGCCTCCCGGAAGACCGTCGTGAACATCGCGGTCGCCGGGAGGCGTTCGACGACCAGTCGTTCGACGTCCTCGGGGTCGAACAGCAGGTCCTCGACCGGGATCCGCTCCTCGGATTCGGGCAGCCGGATCGCGATGCCGTCGTCGCTCCACAGGACCTGCACGTCGAGCCCCGAGTGTTCGGACATGCGGGCCTCGATCGCCATCGCCCATGGGGCGTGCACCCGCGCACCGAACGGCGACAGCACGCACACGCGCCAGTCGCCGAGCTCGTCGGGGAAGCGCTCGACGACGATCGTGCGGTCGTCGGGGACGACGCCGGTCGCGTCCCTCTGATCCTCGAGGTAGGCGGTGAGGTTCTCCGAGGCGAGCTCGTCGAGCCCGAACTCGGTCCTGAGTCGTTCGATCGCGCGGTCGTGCGGCGCCGCCGCGAGCTCACGCGTGGTCTCGCCGAGCGCGCGGCCGAGCTCGATCGGCCGGCCGGGCTTGTCGCCATGCCAGAACGGCATCTTCCCGGGCTGCCCCGGCGCCGGCGAGACGATCACGCGGTCGAGCGTGATGTCCTCGATCCGCCACGAGCTGGCGCCGAGCACAAACACCTCGCCGCGGCGGCTCTCGTACACCCACTCCTCATCGAGCTCGCCGACGCGACGGCCGTCGGTCGTGAACGCTCCGAAGAGCCCGCGGTCGGGGATCGTGCCCGCGGACGCGATCGCGATCCGCCCCGCACCTTCGCGCGCGCGGAGCCGGTCGGTCTTCCGGTCCCACACGATCCGCGGGCGGAGCTCCGAGAACCCGTCCGCCGGATACCTCCCGCTCAGCAGGTCGAGGACGTTGTGGAGCAGCTCGTCACCGAGATCGGAGAAGTTGGCCGCGCGACGGACGACCCGCCCGAGGTCCTCGAGGGACCACTCGTCCATCGCGCACATCGCGACGAGCTGCTGCGCGAGAACGTCGAGCGGGTTGCGCGGGTAGCGCGTCTCCTCGATCGCACCCTCGAGCATCCGCTTGACGACGACCGTCGCTTCCAACAGATCGCCGCGGTACTTCGGGAAGACCGTGCCGCGTGACGGCTCGCCGACCTGGTGGCCGGCGCGGCCGATCCGCTGGAGCCCACGGCTGACCGACCCCGGCGACTCGACCTGGATCACGAGGTCCACCGCGCCCATGTCGATGCCGAGCTCGAGCGAGCTCGTTGCGACGATCGCCCGCAGCGTGCCGCGCTTCAGCTGGTCCTCGATCTCGAGCCGCTGCTCCCGCGCGATCGAACCGTGATGCGCGCGCACGAGCTCCTCGCCGGCGAGCTCGTTCAGTCGCGCGGCAAGCCGTTCGGCGAGGCGCCGGGCGTTCACGAACACGATCGTCGACCGGTGGGTGTGGATCAGCTCGAGGAGCCGCGGATGGATCGCCGGCCAGATCGAGGCGCGGGGCGGCGCCGTCCCGGGGGTCGCGGGACCCTCCATCGCCGGCATGCGCTGCGGGGTCTCGGCGACGTCGGAGAGCTCGGCCATGTCCTCGACCGGGACGACGACCCCGACCTCCATCGGCTTGCGGTGGCCGGCGTCCACGATCGTGACCTCGCGCGGCCCTTCGTGCGTCTGCCCGCCCAGGAACCGCGCGATCTCCTCGAGCGGACGCTGCGTCGCCGACAGGCCGATCCGCTGCGGCGGCTGGTGCGCGATCTCCTCGAGCCGCTCGAGCGAGAGCGCGAGGTGCGCGCCGCGCTTGCCGCCCGCGAGCGCGTGGATCTCGTCGACGATCACCCATCGGACGCTCCGTAGGACCTCGCGGGCCTGCGATGTCAGCATAAGGTAGAGCGACTCCGGGGTGGTGATGAGCACGTCGGGTGGCCGGGTCTGGATCCGCCGGCGCTCGGCCGCGGGCGTGTCGCCGGTGCGCATCGCGACCGTCGGTTCGTGGACGTGCTCGCCGAGGCGTTCTGCGGCCAGGGAGATCCCGGCGAGCGGCGCCCGCAGGTTCTTCTCGATGTCCACGGCGAGCGCACGGAGCGGCGACACGTACAGCACCCGGCACCGGCGCTCGGCCGCGGGCGGGGACTCGGTCATCAGCCGGTCGAGCGCCCAGAGGAACGCGGCGAGCGTCTTGCCCGAGCCGGTGGGCGCGAGGATCAGCGAGTGGCCGCCCTCGGCGATCGCGGGCCAGCCCTGCTCCTGGGCCGGCGTCGGCGCATCGAACGTCGACCCGAACCAGGCGCGGACGGCGGGGGAGAAGCGGTCGAGGCTCACCGCCTCACGGTATCGCGAAGACCGGACACGGTCTGACCGCGCAACCGTCTGGGCGGCGAGAGAGCGCCGGTAGGATGCGCACCGTGCGGTATCCCCGGAGAGCATCGGCCGCGCTCGTGGGCGCGCTCGTCCTGTCGATCGCGGCCCCCGCCGCCGCGCAGACCGACGAGATCGTGGAGGCGCCCCGCGATCAGATCGTGCTGTCGGGGGACGTGTCGGTCCGGCGCGGCGAGGAGGCGGGCCAGGTCGTCGTCCTGCACGGGACCGCGACCGTGGCCGGCATCGCCCGAGGCGACGTCGTCGTTATCGACGGTCGGATCCTCGTCACCGGGCAGGTGAGCGGCTCGGTCGTGAGCGTGGACGGCCCGGTCACCCTCGGCCCGTCGGCGCACGTGGGCGGGGACGTCCTCGCGCACGGTCGCGTGCGGGTGGAGGCCGGCGCGCTGGTGGACGGCGACGTTCGCGAGGGTGCCACATTCGCCCTCCGTGGCCCGATCGAGGCGCTCGGGCGGTTCGCCTCCTGGCTCGCGATCTGGGCCTCGGTCCTGGGACTCGGACTGTTGCTCCTGCTCTTCGCGCCACGGGGGGCCGACGCCGTCGCGAACGTCGCTCGCGCGCGGCCGTGGGGCTCCCTCGGCTGGGGAGCGCTCACGGTCGTCGCGCTGCCGCTCGGGGGCGCGGTCGCGATCATCACGCTCGTGGGCCTGCCGCTCGGGCTGGGTCTGCTCCTCGCGCTCTTCTTCCTGTATTCGATCGGTGTGTCGTGGAGCGCGTTCACGCTCGGGCGGGTGCTCTGGCCGGAGCCGCACGGCCGGGTGACGGCGTTCCTGATCGGGTGGACGATCCTGGCCGCCGTGGCCGCGATCCCCTACGTCGGTGGGTTCGTCTGGGTTGCGGGCGCGGTGTTCGGCCTCGGCGCGGCGCTCCTCGCGATCTGGAGGGCCCGCGGCGGAGGCGGCCGCCACCGTACGGGTGGGAAGATGCCGGTCCCGCGCGAGCGGGTCGAGGCCGAGATCGGCGCGACGACGGCCGAGGGCGTGCTCGTCGAACGGGAGGCCGGACAGGAAGGGGTGGGGTTGTGAGCGAACCGGGGGCGGTCGAACGGCTCCGCGGCGTGCCGCTGATGGCACCGATGGACGACTCGGCGCTGAAGCTCTGCGCCGAGCTCGCGACCGAGTTCGAGGTCCCGGCCGGTCACGTCCTCGCCGAGCACGGCCAGCCCGGCTCGGGGATGTTCCTCATCACCGAGGGCACCGTCGTGGTCCAGCTCCCGACGGGTCCGGTCGAGCTCGGGCCGGGGGAGTTCTTCGGCGAGCTCGCGCTGCTCGCGGACGTGGGGCGGATCGCGCGCGTGCGCGCCTCGACGCCGGTGAAGGGCCTCGCGATCGGCCGCAAGGAGTTCTCCGAGCTCCTCGACCGCGAGCCGCGCGTGGCGGTCGCGATGCTGCCGGTGCTCGCGCAGCGGCTCGCGGAGGCCGAGTCCCCCTAGGTCTCGGACCGGCCGCGGCGCTTCGCCGACACGAGCGCTGCGAGCGCCCCGACCGCCGCGCCCGCCGCGAAGACCAGGGGCTTTGCCATCAGCACCCTCGCGCCGTCCTCGATCGTCACCTTCGGCGACGCGACGAGCCCGACGAAGCCGCCCCGTCCGACCGTCACGTTCCCGGCGGCGAGCACGCTCTGGGTCCCGCCCTGCTCGAACGAAACGTTCCCCCGGACGATCGTCGGCCCGCAGCCGCCCTGCCGGATCGTGAGGTCGCCGCCCACGAGCGCCGGGCCGCAACCCCCGTAGGTCACGAATACGTTCCCCTGGGTGGCCACCGGTCCGGCTGCCGCCTGCCGGATCGAGACGTCCCGGGCGCTGACCACGCCGACGAGCGCGCGCTCCACGCTCACGTCGCCCGCCGCCTCGACCGTCTTCAGCACCCCGTGCTGTGCGTGTGGCTGGTCCATGACGAGCACCTCCTTGAGGCCATCCTAGGAGTCCATGCTCGAGGCCGAGAGACTCGGTTCGCCGGTCGACGATTGGACGAGGCCCTTCCTGGATATCCTTTCGCGTCGATGGGCTCGATCGACGAACCCGTGGCGCCGGAGCACCAGCCGACCTGCTTCCTGTGCGGACGCCCGACCTACGACCCGGACAAGCGGGAGCGGCCGTGGGTCCGGGCGACCTCGAACGGTCACCAGGTGCTGGTCTGCCCGTCTTGTCAGGAAGAGCGGCCGGACTGGGCGGTACAGCTCGACCGGTGCGAGGCGTGCGGCGCCACGCGGCTGTCGGCGATGCTGGGGCAGGTGGTGTGCCGGGCGTGCGGGCACGTGCGAGGGGAGCCGGTCGAGTCGGTATGGACGGGCGCTTAGCTCAGAGGTAGAGCACTCGCCTTACAAGCGAGCGGTCGAAGGTTCGAGTCCTTCAGCGCCCACCCTCGGTCGCAGGTCCGGCGGCCTGCGATGGCCCATCGCGTGCTCGAACGCGCTTGCGAGCCGGATCAACGTGCGCTCGGTCCACGGTCTGCCGATGAACGAGATCCCGAGCGGAAGATCGAACGCGAACCCGGCCGGCACGGTCACGTTCGGGTAGCCCGCAACCGCCGGAGGCGTCGAGTTGCCGCCGACATGGTGGTCGCCGTTCGCGTAGTCGGTCAGCCACGCCGGCGCGTTCGAGGGCGCGACGATCGCGTCGACCCGGTGCTCGTCGAACACAAAGTCGAGGCCCTCGTCGCGCGAGAGCCGCCGGCACGTCGCGAGCGCCTCGAGGTACGCGGGCTCGGTGAGCGGTCCCTTCTCGTTCGCGTGCTCGAAGTGCTCCTGCGCGAAGTGCGGCATCTCGACGTCCGCGTTCTCGGCGTTGAACGCGATCAGGTCGGCGAGCGTCCGGGACGGCTGCTCGGCCGGGAGCGTCGCGAGGTAGGCCTCGACGTCGGCCTTGAACTCGTACAGCAGCACCTCGAGCTCCGGCTCCTCGAGCTCGGACACGTGAGCGATCTCGACGGGGTCGATCAGCTCGGCGCCGAGCGACCGCAGGACGTTGATCGCGTCGTCGAACACGCGATCCACGCGGTCGCTGAATCCCGCGAGGTGCCGCGCCACGCCGATCCTCGTCCCCCGGAGCCCGTCCGTGCCGACGAACGCCGTGTAGTCTCCCTCGATCCGCACGCCGATCGTGGCGTCGTCGTCGGCGTCCACGCCGGCGAGCACCGATAGCAGCGCCGCGGCGTCAGCGACGGTCCTCGCCATCGGTCCCGCGGTGTCCTGCGAGTGCGCGACGGGGATCACGCCGGACCGACTCACCAGCCCGACCGTCGGCTTGATCCCCACGATGCCGTTCACCGAAGCGGGGCAGACGATCGAGCCGTCGGTCTCCGTGCCGACCGCGACCGCGCACAGGTTCGCCGCGACGGCGACGCCCGATCCCGAGCTCGAGCCGCAGGGGCTCCGATCGAGCGCGTACGGGTTGCGGCACTGCCCGCCACGGGCGCTCCAACCGCTCGAGGAGCGAGTGGAGCGGAAGTTCGCCCACTCCGACAGGCTCGCCTTCCCGAGGACGACGGCGCCCGCCTCGCGGAGCCGCCGAACGAGGAACGCGTCGCGGACGGGCGTCGCGTCGCCGAGCGCGAACGACCCGGCCGTGGTCTTCATCCGGTCGGCGGTGTCGACGTTGTCCTTCACGAGCACGGGGATCCCATGCAGCGGGCCGCGCGGCCCGGTCGAGCGGCGCTCAGCGTCGAGCGCGTCGGCGATCTCGAGGGCGTCGGGGTTCGTCTCGAGGACCGACCCGAGGCGCGCGTCGACTGCCTCGATGCGTTCGAGGTAGGCCTGCGTGATCGCCCGCGACGTGAGCGCGCCCGACGCCACGGCCGACCCGAACTCGGCGATCGTCGCTTCCTCGTGCTCGAACGCCGGGAGCCGGCTCACGCCCTACCGCGGCGGCTCAGCCGCGCTTGCCCACGCCGCGGCCAGAGCCGCCGAGCAGGCCCACGTCGATCACGACGCCGAGCACGATGACGAGGATCCCCGCCGCCTCGATGCCGCCCGTGATCGTCGTGAACTCGTTCCTCGCGATCGCGTAGGCGATCGTCGTCGTCGGCAGGAAGAAGAACCCGAGGAGTCCGAGCCAGCCGCTCGAGATCGCGGTGTTCAGGTAATCGGTGAACAGCCACAGGATGAACAGGATGAACCGCGGCGTGATGAGCGCGAACACCGCGAACAGGCAGCCCACGCGTGCATCCTAGGGCAGCCGAACGGCCGCCGCTCAGGGTGGGCGATCGCCGTGGCGATGTCCGCGATGATCGCGGCGCGCGGCGGGACGTGCCGGTTCCACAGCACGAGCGAGGGGCCGTCGCGCCCGTCCGACAGGATCGACAGCGTCCCGGCGTCGAGCCGCAGCCCGGTCGCCGCCTGGATCGAGAGGCCGAGGAAGCGGGCGCCGACCGAGCGGAAGCAGTGCCCGTGGCCGAACAGCAGCACGTCGCCATCGTGCGAGCTGATCTCGGCCAGGAGCGCGTCCACCTCATCCAACATCGCGTCCGGCGTCTCGCCGGCCGGACACCCCGTCGCGGAACAGCTCTCACGCGGACTGTACCTGCCAGATCTGCGCGGTCGTGAGGCCGTCGTAGTGGCCGTAGTCGTATTCGCGGAGCTCGTGCCGGACGACGTCGCGGTCGCCGAAACCCGCAATCCGGGCGGTCTCCCTGGCTCGTAACATCGGGCTCGAGAACACACCCTCAAACGTCCGGCCGGCGAGTCGACATGCGCGAAGCTAGGACCGGCGAGAGGGGATTGCCCGAATCGAACGTATGTTCTATCGTGGGTCGATGGCCCCCGAGCAACTGTTCGAGATCGCGAGGCGGCGGTTCGACACGCCGGAGTTCCGTGGGATCGAGTTCATCGAGGCCGAGTGCAAGACGATCATCAACCCGGTCCCTGGCAACTACCTGCCGTTCAAGTACTCGGTCAACCCGTATAGAGGATGCACCCATTCCTGCACATATTGCTTCGCCCGGCCCACCCACACGTTCCTCGACATGAGCGCCGGCCGCGACTTCGAGACCAAGATCGTCGTGAAGGTGAACGCACCGGACGTCCTGCGTCGCCAGCTCGCCGCCAAGCGGTGGAAGGGCGACGGCATCGCGATGGGGACGAACACCGATCCCTATCAGCGGGCCGAGGGACGGTACCGCCTGATGACCGGGATCATCCGCGCGCTCACCGACTATCGGAACCCGTTCTCGGTCCTGACGAAGGGGACGCTGATCCTCCGCGACGTCGATTTGCTCGTCGAGGCCGCGCGCGTCACCGACGTGTCGACGGCGTTCTCGATCGGGACGCTCGACGAGGATGCGTGGAAACGAAGCGAGCCCGGGACGCCGCACCCGCGCAAGCGGATCGACGCGGTCCGCGCCCTGAACGAGGCGGGGATCCCCTGCGGGGTCCTCATGGCGCCGATCCTGCCGGGCATCACGGACGACCCCCGGCAGCTCCGCGAGGTGGTCGCCGCCGCGATCGACGCCGGCGCCACCCACGTCTCCCCGATCCTTCTCCACCTGCGGCCCGGCGTGCGCGAGGAGTTCCTGCCGTGGCTCGAGGACAACTACCCGGAGCTCGTGGGCCGCTACGAGGAGCTGTACCGACGGCCGTATGCCCCGAAAGGTGAGCAGGAGGCGCTCGGCCGGCGCGTCTCGAGCATCGTGCGCGGACTCGGCGGCGTGCGCTCGACCGGCGAGCCCCCCGCCAGGTTCTCGAGGGGGCGGAGACGCGGCGACCCGCCGCCGCAGCAACTCACGCTCGTCTAGCCGGCGGCATCGGCTACCCTTGCGCTCCGATGCGGGGCATGGACCGGCTGCTCGACCTCCAGGCGATCGACACCGCGATCGATCGGCTCGAACAGCGCCGCGGGCAGCTCGAGGCGGGGGAGGAGCTCTCCGCCGCGCGCAAGGAGATGGAGGAGGCGGAGGCGCGCCTCGGCGAGATCCGCCTCGCCTCCGACGCCGTCACGAGCGAGTCCCGGCGGCTCGAGCACCAGATCGAGTCGATGAACCTCAAGCTCGCCGCCGAGGAGAAGCGGATGTACGACGGTTCGATCGCCAACGCGAAGGAACTCGAGGCCCTCCAGCACGAGATCGCCGCCCTGAAGGAGCGCCGCTCGCGGGCCGAGGACGAGCTCCTCGAACAGATGCTGCGGCGCGAGGACCTCGACACCCGGGGGACCGCGGCCGACACGGAGGTCCAGGAGGCGCGCGCCCGCGTGGACGCGCTCGGGGGCGATTCGGTCCGCGAGCAGGAGGGGATCGAGACCGAGCTGACCGCACGGCGTGACGAGCGTGCTGCGATCGTGCCCGAGGTGGACGAGGAGCTGCTCGAGCTCTACGAGGACCTGCGGCGGCAGAAGCACGGCGTCGGCGCCGCGGCGATCGTCGACGGCGTCTGCCAGGCCTGTCACGAGAAGCTCTCGGCGGTCGAGCTCGACCGGCTCAAGCGCACCGACGGCGTGAAGAGGTGTGAATACTGCCGGCGGATCGTGGTCTTCGCCTGATCCTGCACTGCGACGGCGCCGCGCGGGGGAACCCCGGGCCCGCTGGCGTCGGCGTCGTGATCGCCAACGAGGACGGCCAGGTGCTCGACGAGATCGCCGAGGGCATCGGCGTCGCGACGAACAATGTCGCCGAGTACACCGCGGCGCTCCGCGGCCTCGAGCGCGCGAGGGAGCTCGGGGCGAAGGAGATCGTCCTGCGCTCGGACAGCCGCCTCCTGATCGAGCAGCTCGCGGGCCGCTTCAAGGTGAAGAACCCGACCCTCCAGCGGCTCCACAAGGAGGTGCGATCGGTCGCGTCCGCGTTCGAGCGCATCGCCTACGAGCACGTCCGCCGCGAACGCAACGTCGAGGCCGACCGGCTGGCCAACGCGGGGGTCGACGAGTGGCTGGCGGGGGAGGGCGCTAGCTGGGAGCGCCCGCCTCCGAGTCCTCGCCTGTGGGAGGCGGAGGAGGAACCGCGGTGACGAGGTCGCCGAGCGGGAACTCGAACACCCGCCGCTCCGGCCCGCTGCCGTAGACGAGCGAGAGCACCCGACCCTCGGCGCTGGCTTGCTCGTCGAACACCATCAGGCCGTCGATCGTCGTCCCTGCCGGGACGATCGTGAGCGAGTTCGTGAGGGTGCCGTCGACGCGGTCGAACCCGTCGCCGCGCTCGACGAACAGGGCCGCGCCGGCCGGGTCGAGCACTGCGTCCTCGTCGGTCGTGTTCGAGACCGTGACGTTGAACTGCCACAGGGGCGAGAACATGAAGAGCGATTCGAGACGAACCGTTACGCCGTCCTTCGAACGACGCTCGCCCGTGAACGGCTCGATCCCGTCGGACATCGGGACGCCGTTGCGCAGTAGGTCCAGCACCCGGAAGTCGCCGACGTCCGCACGGACGAGGGTCACCGGGCCGTCGAGCACGCGAACGAGCTCGATCGGGTCGTCGCCGACCGGCGCGAACGTGAACGTCACGGAGGCCGACAGGCCGACCTGCGCCGCCGAGGTGCGCCGCGCCGTGATGGAGCCCACGAACTCGACGTCGCGGACGTCCGAGATCCCCGCGATCTCGCCGTCGAACTCGCGGTGCTGGACGTCGAGCCAGCGCGCCCACTCCGCGAGCTCCTCGCCTGCGACGAGCCCGAACAGCGGGCCGACGCCCTGCTCCGGCGACGCCCGATAGGCCTCGACGAAGTCCACCACCGTCTGGCGCGCTGCCGAGGCGTCCAGGGCGGGCCCGGGGGTGAGCTGCGCCGGCGCGATCGGGGCCATCGGCCCCTGCGACTCGGCCGAGCAGGCCGTCGCGGCGAGGACCAGCGGGACGACGAGCACGACGAGTCGGGAGCGGCGCATGGACGAGCCGATGATACGGCGGCCCGTGGTCTGTCCCTATACTGGTCGCGGAGGAGCCGGCCGGGCGACCGCGGGCGGCGACGCTCGAGGAACGTCCGGACTCCGCAGGGCAGGGTGCTGGGTAACACCCAGGCGGGGCGACCCGCGGAAAGCGCCACAGAGAACAGACCGCCGCGCGAGCGGTAAGGGTGAAACGGTGAGGTAAGAGCTCACCAGCGGGCCGGGTGACCGGCCCGGATCGGCAAGCCCCACCCGGAGCTAGGCCAAGCAGGGAGCGTTCGAGGGCTGCCCGCCCGAGCTCCCGGGTAGGCCGCACGAGGGTTTCGGCCCCGGGGCGCTCGAGAGGGCGCTCAGACAGATGGTCGCCGCCGGGCCGCGAGGCCCGGCACAGGATCCGGCGTACAGGCCGACTCCTCCACCTTCCTCGGGCGGTCGCGGGCGCCGGGCTCCCCAGAACCCCAGAATCCAGAACCCCAATATGCTTCGAAGGTGAGGTTTCGCGAGGAGCGGGTCGCTCAGAACGAGGTGGCTGCGAGGGCGATCAACGAGTCGATTGAGGAGGCGGACACCCGCCCCGCCAGCACCTTCATCCACGTGCTGTGCGAATGCGGCCTGGAGGACTGCGAACGAGTCTTGGCAACCACCAGGCCTGTGTACGAGCGAGTTCGAAGCGATCCTCGCCAGTTCGTCATCCTGCCGGCGCATCTCATCTCTGAGGTCGAGGATGTCGTCGAGGAGAGCGACGGATTCCTCATCGTCGCGAAGCGCGGGGGAACGCCCGAGGACATAGCCGTCCGAACGGACCCCAGACGCTAGAGACCAGCTAGGTCCGTTCGCTCTCCCGTTTACGGGTAGCGGGGAAGATGGGTATGACCGGGAGGAATGAGGACCTTTGAATTTCGACTCCCGGCCGAACCGACCGCGGTGGCCGTGGCTAGAGCCGTACTGGAGGCCGTTGCGCCCGACCTGCCGGAACCGATCCTGCTCGATGCCAAACTGCTGACGACAGAGGTCGTGACGAACGCGATCAGACATGCCCGCGGGACACAGGCGGTGATCGTGCGCGTCAGGAGGAACAAGCTCGTCCGAGTGGAGGTCGTTGACGAAGGCCCGATGTTCGACCCTCAGCCGCAGACGACCAGCACCCGAGCCGGGAGCGGTCAGGGTCTGAGGCTGGTGGATGGGGTTGCCAGCGCCTGGGGCGTCGAGCCTGATGAGGCCGGTAAGAAGGTCTGGTTCGAGCTGGTTGCGATAGGAGGGAGCGATGTCGATCTCTAGGCAGGACATGTTCACGGTGCGCTCCGACTCGACGGGAGCCTTGGTGCTCACGGGCGAACTCGACGTCGCGACCATCCAACAGCTCCAGGACAAGATCGACGAGGTCGTGGTCCCCGGGCAACCGATCGTTCTCGACCTGGCTGAACTCACCTTCCTGGATACCAGTGCCATGCATTGTCTCGTCAAGACCTTCGAAACGACAGGGCGCCCCGTCGTCCTGCTGAACGCGTCACGGTCACTCCGTCGCATCCTGGGGTACATGACTCAACAGCCCGAGGCATGGGTGTTCGACGGAGAGAGTCAGTCCTAGGAAGGACCCCCGGCGCTTGCCCTCCGCAACATCCCGACCAGCACCGCCCCGAGCGTCCTGTCGTCCTCGCAGACGATCAGCAGTTCGGCGAACGTGCGTGTCTTTGGGTTCCCCAGTAGGAGCCGATGCATCGGCACGGTCGGGGTGCATCAGGACGTGGAGGAGTCGGAGCGACTGGCGGCCGGAAGTCAAGACCCAGTGTCCTAGCCGATACACATCCGAAACGGCGAAACGCGATAGATGAGATGGCTCACGACCCGAGAGAACTACGCGAACGGGCGCCTGTGCCCTTCCCCGCGTACCTAGCCCCTCCGCCTCATACGCACGAGTGGGTAGGCGGGCGTTGTGCCTGCGGCTTCCGCCTGCTGCGGTCGGGCATGATGGTGAAGTACCCGAGCCCGCGCAACGCGTGCGGGTGCGAGTGCCACCACGGGGCCGAGGCCCCACTGGCCGAGTTCCGAGTCAGGTACCTCAGCCGAGTCAGCGCCCAGCAGTCCGGCTACGCCCTGCGGGACCTCTGTCGGGGGTGCTATCGCGAGATGCGACATGCCGACCGCGTGAGGCACTTCGTGAACTGGTGGGTGAATCACTACACTCTTGAGTGAATCTGCCCGGACAGCCGGTCGTGAGGAGAAGATGGGCGAGGACGAGCAGATAGAGCGAAAGGCGTTGGTGTTCTTGCGCGACGGGCGCGTTCGAGTTGCCGACGCGGAGGACGTCAGCCTGTTGCCTCACGCTGTTGAGATCCGGCTGCGTCGACGCGACCCAGCCGACAGGACCCCAGACTTGGACGTGTTCCCGTGGGGAGAAGTGGCCCGCGTCTATGTCGGGATCGCTGAGCTGTGGCAAGGCCAGTGGCTTCCTGAGGTCGATGTCGCCGAGAAGACTTGGCAGAGAGGGGACTCAATCTAGGCCTGCCGAACCACGACGCGCAGGCTCATAGCGAACCTCGGACCCCTCCAATCGATACCTCCCGCCTCTGGCCGGTCCTCATGCCGACCAGCACCGCCCGGAGCGTCCGGTTCTCCTCGCAGGCGATCAGAAGTTCGGCACGTCGTGCGTCGCTGGCTCGCGGATGAGCAACTCATGCATGGGATAGAGCAGCCGGCAAGTACACCTCTTGAAGAGGCAGGAATGTGCCTGGCGCTCGCTATGCACGAACTCCGAGTGGCCACATCGCGAACAGAGTGAATTGAGCTTTGCGACAGATGCTCTAACGTTCATCGGCGAAGTCCCTTCCCGGACATGGGGTTTAGGAACGTGTGGGTGAAACGCCACGTTTCGGACCGACCCATTCGTGGAGCCAGCAGAACTGCTGCGACGGGTTGTAGATGGAAAGTCGGGACGAGTACCCGTCTGCCGAACACGTTCGCTTCTCGGGATAGGTCTCGACCTGTCGTCCCTTCTGTGGTGGACCGTAGATGCAGGTGCTCATCTCGATGCCCCGCCTAGTCCGGATACTCCCACCCGGCACGATCGGCAACCTGAGAGGGTCGCACCTGCGTACAGCAGAACGGGCAGGAGTAATCCTCTGGAGCTTTGTCAAAGTCGAACTGGTCAAGATAGGTCCCACAGATCGGACAAGAGTACGTCCATCCCAACTCGCGGATTGGCGTCGCCATCGTGCTCCTTCCTCTTCGTCGATCCGTAGGGAACAAGAGGCCGACAACAGAGGTGCGATGGCCATCGGACGGTCGCTCGATGCGAACCGAGGCGGAATCGCCTACGAAGAGACGTTACCAGGAACGCGGTTGGCCCTAACTGGCCAGGCGTGGCGTGGACTCGCGGTCTTATCTGGTCAGGTGCGCCTCCCGGAGTGTCCCGACCAGCACCGCCCGGAGTGTCCGGTCCTTCTCGCAGTTGGTCAGCTGCTCGGCGAAGCTGCGGCTCTGTGGATAGCTGCAGAACTCGCCGATCCGCTCGGCGCGCTCGAAGTCGGGCAGCATGAGGACGTGGAGCAGTTCGCCGGGGCGGCGGCGAGAGGGCATCAAGGCGCTGGCGAAGGGGCCGCGACGCCAGGGGGCCGGGCAGTCTCGAACTCCGGAGTGTCGTTATGTCCCGACGAGCCGTGCTAGTTGGCGACGAGCGGCGTCACTGTCTTGGCATCGAGCCGGCAGGCCGTCTACGACCAACTCAATCGGGCGGGGCGACCCTAGCTCGCCGCCTGCTCGAGGATTCGCTCGGCAGCCTGTTGAAGGTCCTCTATCCGTTGGGTGACCAGCATCTTCAGGGTGCCGCTATCTGCGTCCTTCCACACGGTGTCTCCGCACTCGGGGCAGAGGAAGCCGTAGCGACCGACCATCCGCTCCGCGGCGGTCTCTTCATCCTGGGTGATCACGTCCAGCATCAAATCCTCGGCGGGGAATTCCACCCTCCCGCAGGTAGGGCATAGGCATCTCGCGACAAACATGCGAGCAAGGGTGCTATGCGCGTTCGGTCGAGTCAAGTGCACAGTTTGGCATGTCAGAGTTGGCGTGTCAGAAACGGATGGCATGCACGGGTAGGATCGGAGCGGTCACGCTGACCCCAAGTGCGGCGCGGCCATGGAGCCCCGTGGCGGTTTGCGGTTTCCTGGTTCCCGTTGCGGGCTCCCTCTACAGTGGCGGTTTGAGTAACCCATTGAGTAACGTGCACACACGTTACGAGCGAATCCCACCCTGCAGTACGTGCCGAGAGCATCACCTTAGGGCGTCTACCTGGGCCTTCATCTTCCCCGCGTGGTACGAGCTGCGCACGAGCGGTCCGGCCTCGACGTGTGCGATGCCGAACGACTCGCCGAGCGTCTTCCACTCCGCGAACTCGTCGGGCGTGACCCACCGGTCGACCGGGAGGTGATGCTCGGTCGGGCGCAGGTACTGGCCGATCGTCACGATCTCGCACCCGGCGTCCGAGAGGTCGCGGAGCGCCTCGGGGATCTCGTTGCGGCGCTCGCCCATCCCGAGGATCAGGTTGGACTTCGTGACCTGGCCGGCGCGGAGGCGCTTCGCCGTGCGGAGCACCTCGAGCGTCCGGTCGTAGCCGAACGCCGGCCGGATCCGGCCGTGCAGCCGCCGCACCGTCTCGAGGTTGTGGGCGAAGACGTCGGGCTCGGCCTCGATCACGGTCGCGATGTCGCGCTCTCCGCCCTTGAAATCCGTCGGCAGGACCTCGACGCCGCAGCCCGGCACCGCCGACCGGATCGCGCGGATCGTTTCCGCCCAGATGCTCGCGCCGCCGTCGGGCAGGTCGTCGCGCGCGACCCCGGTCACGACGACGAACCGCAGACCCATCTCGCGGACCGCGTCGGCGATCCTGGCCGGTTCGCCCTCGTCGACCGGGTCCGGCTTCGCGGTCATCACGTCGCAGAAGCCGCACCGCCGCGTGCACTTGTCACCGAGGATGAGGAACGTCGCCTCGCGCTCCTCCCAGCACTCGGAGATGTTCGGGCACATCGCCTCTTGGCACACGGTGTGCAGATCGCGGCCGCGCATGATGCGCTCGAGTTCGCGGTAGTTGGGCCCACGCTGGAGCCGGACCTTCAGCCACGGAGGCTTGCGCTCCGTCGAGACCGGCGCGCCGTTCGTCGAGACGATCGGCAGGTGCAGGCGGCGCTGGAGCGGGTTGTGTTCCCGAACGGCCATCGATTCCCGAGTCTAGCCGCGGGTCGCGTGTTCGACGGTCGAGGACCCTCGTCCGTACCCGTTCCCGTTGCCCTCGATGGGGGCAGGCCCGGTCGCCGGGAGGAAGACGCGGAACGACGCGCCGCCGCCCTCGCGGTCCTCGACCCACGCCCGGCCGCCGTGCAGCTCCGCGAACATCGCCACCAGGGAGAGGCCGATCCCGGTCCCCGGCGAGTGTGGCGCGGACGTCGGGCCCTGGCGGAACGGCTCGAAGATCTCGGTCGCGAGCTCGGTCGGTACGCCGGGACCGTCGTCGTCGACGGCGATCATCGCGCCGTCCTCGTGCTCGAAGACCCGGACCCAGATGGCGGTGTTCGGCGGGGTGTGCCTCGCGGCGTTCATCACGAGGTTCTCGACGATGCGCTCGATCTTCGCCGAGTCGACCGGGACGACGACCGGTCGCGTCTCCACGAGGATCGAGCGCTCCTCGACGACATCCAGGGTCTCGACGACCCGGAAGACGAGCTCCGCCACGTCCGTCGGGCGGGCGCTCGGCGTGATGATCCCGCGCGAGAGCCGGTCCATGTCCAGAAGGTCCTTCAGGAGCCGGTCGAGCTTCCGCGCGTTGCTGGCCAGCCGACCCAGCAGGTCGCCCTGTTCCGCCGCGCCGAGCGGCTCCCGCTCGAGCGTGAGCGAGAGCCCGAGGATCGAGGTGAGCGGGGTCCGAAGCTCGTGCGAGACGGCCGCGAGGAAGGTGGTCTTCATCTCGTCCACCGCGCGGAGCCGCTCCGCCGCCTCGCGCTCCTGCCGCTCGCTCTCCATGAGCGCGTGCTCGGCGCGCTTGCGTTCGGTCACGTCGTACATCACGCCCTGCAGGAAGAGCGGCTGGCCGGCGTCGTCCATCACGAACGTCGTCTCGTCGTGCACCCAGACCTCGCGGCCGTCGGGCCGGCGGATCAGGTACTCGGCAACCCAGGGGGTGCGGTCGTCGATCGCCCGGAGGTAGCCGTCCCGCATCTGCTCTCGCTGCTCAGGGTCGGGCATGAGCTCGAGCCAGGCGTTCGGATCGTCGAGGAACCGCCCGGGTGTGATGCCCATGATCTGCTCGATCTGCGGGCTCACGTAGAGGGTTGTCATGCTGCCGTCCGGCACGTCGACGTAGATCGCCGCGGGGACGTGCTCCACGATCGCGCGGAACCGGGCCTCCGCCTCGGCCTGCAGGTGCTCGGCGCGGGCGCGCCCGATCGCGGCGCCCAGCGTGTCGGCCGCCGTCTTGAGCGCGTCCACCTCCGCCGGAGGCCAGATGCGCTCGGCCACATAGTCGTCGAAACCGAGGAAGCCCCACCACTCCTCGCCGACGAACACGGGCACGACGATCTGCGACTGGACGCCCTCGGCCCGGAGGTGCTCTCGCTCCTCGAGCGGCCGCGTGCGGGCCAGCCCATGGAGCTCCATCCCCGACGAGAGGACCGAGCGCCACCGGACGAACCCTTCGTCGTAGGCGAGGACCGGTCGCACACCGGGCCGGCGCGGTGCGTCGGGCGCGAGCCACTCGTGCTGGAGCCGCATGCCGAGCCCTCCGTCCGGGAGCGGCTCGTTGGCGAACACGTACACGCGTCCGGCGCCGGCCGCCGATCCGAGCCGCTCGAGCGCCTCGGGAAGCGCGGATCCCCAGTCGCTCTTGAGGAACCGTTCGGCGGCGAACCCGATCGCCTCGAGTACCGCGTCCCTGCGCGAGAGCGCGGCCTCGGCCTGCTTGCGCGCGGTGACGTCGAGCAGGACGCCCTGCCACAGCATCGGGTTGCCGTCGGCGTCGCGGAGGAGCTCGGCCTCGTCGCGGACCCAGACGACGCGACCGCCGGCCCCGAGGAACCGGTACTCGGCCGAGAACGGCTCGCCCGTCTCGTTCGTCCACTTCGAGAGCTCCAGGACGCGTTCGCGATCCTCCGGATGCAGATGGTCGATCCAGAACGACGGATCGTGGAGGCGTGCCTCGGGCGGGAACCCGAACACGCGCTCGTACTGCGGGCTGATGTAGAGCGCGGTGCTGAGGTCGTCGATCGCGTCGCGGTAGACGACCACCGGTAGTTGCTCGACGAGCGTGCGGTAGCGGCCCTCCGCCTCCTCGAGGTCGCGCTCGACGCGCTTGCGCTCGGTGATGTCGTACATGATCCCCTGCACGAGCGAGGGGTGCCCCTGCTCGTCGCGTTCGATCACGACGGCCTCCTCGTGCACCCAGATCGTCGAGCCGTCGCGGCGCACGTGCCGGTACTCGACGCCGAGCGGTTCGCCGGTGGTGTCGGCGTGCTGGGTGGCGGCGAGCACCCGTTCGCGGTCCTCGGGGTGGATCTGCCGGATCCACAGGCCCGGGTCGCTCGTCCACTCCTCGGCGGTGAAGCCCATGACCTGCTCCACCTGCGGGCTCACGTAGATCGACGGGGCGGACCCGGTCGGGCGGCGCGGGTCCCAGGTGTAGATCACGGCCGGGACCTCCTCCACGAGCGTGCGGAAGCGGTCCTCGGCCTCCTGTCGTGAGGCCAACTCGGTCCGGGCCGCCCGCCACTGACCGAACGTGAAGATCGCGAGCCCGACCGCGAGCAGCAGGAGGACCGCGATCGTCTCGCCGAGGTCCCTCTGGGCGTGGACGTCGAGCCACTCGTACCCCGCCTCGAACAGGCCACCGGCGCGGCCGAGCGCGATGACGACGGCGACACCGAGCAGGATCAGCAGGAGATCCCGCGCCGCCGTGGTCCGCCGTCGCCCTGAGCGTGCCCTCATGTCCCCGAAGGGTTATCGGCCCGATCGGGGGTCCCCTGAGCGGGCGAGGGCCGGGCGGTCGGCGCGGAGCCCGGTCAGAAGCGGGCGAGCTCGAGCATCTCCTCGGCGATCCTGTCCGCGTCGAACAGGAACGCCTGCTCGAGGTTGCTCGCGAAGCCCATGGCGGGGACGTCCGGTCCCCCGAGCCGCACGATCGGCCCGTCGAGATCGAACAGGCACTCCTCGGCGATCGTCGCCGCGATCTCGGCTCCGGCCCCGTAGGTCCGGTTGTCCTCGTACACGACCATGGCCTTCCCGGTCTTGCGGACCGAAGACAGGATCGTTTCCGTGTCGAGCGGGCTGATCGTGCGCACGTCGACGACCTCGACCGAGACGCCATGCTCGTCCTGAAGCCGCGACGCCGCCTCGAGGCACTGGTGCATCGACAGCCCGTACGAAACCGCGGTGAGGTCCTCGCCCTCGCGCTTCACGTCGGCCTTGCCGATCGGGACCTCGAACGGCTCGTCGGGTACCTCGCCCTTGATCAGCCGGTACGTCCGCTTGTGCTCGAGGAACAGGACCGGATCCGGGTCCTTGATGGCCGAGCGGAGCATGCCGGTGGCGTCGGCCGGCGTCGAAGGGACGACGACCTTGATGCCGGGGATGTGGCCGTAGAAGGCCTCGATCGACTGCGAGTGGTACAACGCGCCGTGGACGCCGCCGCCCCAGGGGGCGCGGACGACCATCGGCAGGCCGAAGTCGCCGTTGCTCCGATACCGCATCCGGGCGACCTCGGACACCATCTGGTCGAACGCGGGGTGGATGAAGTCTGCGAACTCGATCTCGGCGACCGGGAGCAGCCCGTGCAGCGCCATGCCCACGGCGAGGCCGATGATGCCGGCCTCGGCGAGCGGCGTGTCGATGACCCGCTCCTCGCCGAATTCGTGCAGGAAGTCCTGTGTGACCCGGAACACGCCGCCGCGGACGGCGATGTCCTCACCTAGGACCACCACTCGATCGTCCGCCACCATCGCCTCGTGGAGCGTGTCGTGGATCGCGGTGACGACGTTCTTCTCGGTCACGGTCCGGCCCACGTCAGCCGTCGTCGGCTTCGAAGTACACGTGCCGGCCCAGGGTCTCGGGATCGGGGTCGGCGGCGTTCCATGCCTGATCGATCTGCTCGTCGACCTTCGGCTTCGTCTCGGCCCAGACGGCCTCGATCGCGGCGTCGTCCATCACGCCCGCGCCCTTCAGCTCTTCGCCGAAACGCGTGATCGGATCCTGGTCCTTCGCCTGCTGCACCTCTTCACGCGTCCGGTACGACCGGTCGTCGTCGTCCGAGGTGTGCGGGAAGAACCGGTAGGTCTTCGCCTCTATGAGCGTGGGGCCCTCGCCCGCCCGCGCCCGCTCCACGGCGGTCTTCATCGCGCCGTAGCACGCGAGCACGTCGTTGCCGTCCACCACGACGCCGGGGAACCCGTAGCCGGCCGCCCGGTCGGCGACGTTCTCGATCGCCATCTGCATCGGCTGCGCGACGCTGATCGCGTAGCGGTTGTTCTCGCACACGAAGACGATCGGGAGGCGATGGATGCCGGCGAAGTTCAGACCCTCGTGCCAGGCGCCCGCGCTCGTCGCGCCCTCGCCGAACCAGCATCCGACGACGGCGTCCTCCTTGCGGTACTTCGCCGCGTAGGCGATCCCGGCCGCGTGCGGGATCTGGGTCGCGATCGGGGACGAGTGGCTGATGATGCCGAGCCGTCTCGAGCCCCAGTGGCTCGGCATCTGCCGCCCGCCAGAGGAAGGATCCTCGGCCTTCGCGAACAGCCCGAGGAAGATCTCGTACGGGCTCATCCCCGCGATCAGGACGACCGCGACGTCCCGGTAGTAGGGGACCCAGATGTCGTGCCCCTGCCGGAGCGGCCACGCGGTGCCCACCTGACACCCCTCGTGGCCGGAGACCGGGACGACGAACGGCGCCTTGCCCTGACGGTTCAGCCGGAACGCCGCCTCGTCGACGAGGCGTGCGGTCACCATCGTGCGATACATGGATCGGAGGTCGTCCGGGGAGAGGCCGAGGGCCTCGTGCGACGGCTCCGTCGTCACTCGCGTCGCCACGTTCGCGAGTCTAGCATCGGGTCTCCTTGATCCTCGGTGCGGCGCGGCTGGATAGGCTACGCCCGATGTCCGCACGTTCCGAACGGGCGCTGGCCTTGCTTCGCGAGCTCTCGGGATCGCCGAACGCCTCTCTGACAGATCGTCTCGAGGACGTCGGGATCGACTCGCTCGGTCTCGCGGAGCTCGCCGTGGCGATCGAGCGCGAGTTCGGCGTGGACCTCGCCGATGCACCGAGGCTCGACGCGGCGAACACGGTCGGCGACGTGCTCGCCGCCGTCGACGCCCTCCGGCTCGAGCCGCCAGAGGGCGTACCGTTCGGCACCGGGTGGCTCCAGGGGTTCGCCGCCGTGGTCGGCGGCTGGGGGCTCCGATGGTTCCGCCTTCGGATCGAGGGCGCGTCGAACGTCCCGCGCTCGGGTCCGGTCGTCGTCGCGATGAACCACGAGAGCGCGCTGGACGTGCCCCTGATCGTCGTCGCCTGTCCTCGGCGGATCGTGTTCATGGCGAAGCGGGAGCTGTTCAAGAACGCGTTCCTGTCGTGGTGGCTGCGCGTCCTCGGTGGGTTCCGCGTCGACCGGGACCGGTTCGATCTTCGGGCCGTGCGGATCGCGCTCACGGTCCTTCGAGACGGGAACGTGCTCGGGATGTATCCGGAGGGGACGCGGTCGCCGGGCGAGCTCATGCCGTTCCTCGACGGCGCCGCGTGGGTCGCGCTGCTCACCGGCGCGCCGATCGTTCCGTGCGCGATCTCCGGCACCGACCGGACGCGCGAGGCCAAGCGTCCGCGCGTCGTGATGGTGCGCGTCGCCTTCGGCCCGGCGATCGCCGTCGAGCGCGTCGACGATCACGTCGAGCGCCGCGCCCGGGCCGCCGGGCTCACCGCCCAGGTCCGGTCGGCGATCGAGCGCCGGCTCGTGGATCGGGTCGCCGAGTAACGGGTCGGGGCCGTTGCAACCTGCCCGGGGTACCCTGGTGGGGACCAGGAGGAACCAGAGGATGGCGCAGGTCAAGGAGATCGAGCCGGTCGTCGTCGAGGCGACCGACGACAACTTCGTGGAGACGGTCGTCGAGGAGTCGAAGCGGCGGCCGGTCGTGCTCGATCTCTGGGCGTCCTGGTGCGGTCCCTGCCGCACCCTCGGACCGATCCTCGAGAAGGTGGCTTCCGAGCGAGCCGGCGGCTTCCTGCTCGCCAAGCTCGACGTCGACGCGAACCCGTACACCGCGGGTCAGTTCGGCGTACAGAGCATCCCGACCGTGATCGCGTTCCGGGACGGTCGCCCGATCGACGGGTTCGTGGGGGCGATCCCCGAGCCGATGGTGAACGAGTTCGTCGACCGCCTGATGCCCACCGAGGCCGAGCTCGAGGTGGAGGAGGCGCTCGAGGAGGAGCTCGACGGCGATCTAGCGCACGCGGAGGACAAGTACCGCGAGGCGCTGGGGGTGGATCCGAACAACCGCGACGCCCGCATCGGCCTGGGCCGCATCCTGGCCGAGACCGACCGGGCCCAGGAAGCGCGGGAGACCCTCATGCCGGCGCTCCCGGACCCCGAGGCCGAACGCATCCTCGCGATGCTCGAGGTGCGCGACTGGGCGAACCTCACGGAGCCGGGGACCCTCGCGTCCGCCAAGCGGCTGGCCGCGCAGGGCGACTGGCAGAAGGCGCTCGACGGGATGCTCGGCGCGCTCCAGGACGACCCCGACGCCCGTCGGGCGATGCTCGAGGTCTTCTCGGTCCTCGGGGAGGAGCACGACCTGGTGCCCGAGTACCGGCGCAGGCTCGCCTCTGCGCTGTTCTGACGGGCCGATGAGCGGCGACGTCCACGACCGGATCCGCGAGTTCTGGGACGAGGACGCCCACACCTACGACGCCGCGAAGTCGCACGCGGTCTCGGATCCGCTCGAGGCCGCGACATGGCGCCGTGCGCTCGAGGAGGCGCTTCCCGCACCCGGTTCCAAGGTGCTGGACGTGGGCGCCGGCACCGGAGCGCTCGCGATCCTGGCCGCCGAGCTCGGACACGAGGTGACGGCGCTCGACCTGTCGCCGGGCATGCTCGGACGCGCCGAGCTGAAGGCGAAGGAGCGCGGCCTCGACGAGCGGATGACGTTCGTCGTCGGCTCTGGCATGGAGCCGCCATCTGGACCGTTCGACGTCGTGATGGAGCGGCACGTGCTCTGGACGATGACCGATCCCGTCGGCGGGCTGGCGCGCTGGAAGGAGGTCGCGGGTCGTCTGGTGCTGTTCGAAGGCGTGTGGGGCGAGCGCGACCTGCGGCGCCGGGCGAAGGATCTCGCGGCGGAAGCGCTGCGCCGGGTCATGGGGACCCCGCACGACCATCACGCGCCCTATCCGGAGGACGTGCTCGCCGAGTTGCCGCTCGCGCGGCTCCCGTCGCCGGTGCCGCTGATCGAGGCGGTTCAGGAGGCCGGGTGGTCGGCCGTCCGCATCAAGCGGCTCCGCGATGTCGAATGGGCGGCCATGCTGCACGAGCCCTGGCCGCTCGGGTGGCTCGAGCGGCGGCCCCGCTACGCGCTGGTCGCCGACGCCTGATCGCGCCGGGTCGTCCAGTAGACGTCCGTGCGGTACGGCATCACGATCTCGTCGCGTCCCACGAGCTCGGGGTCGGTCGCGAGCAGCTCGCGGACCTCGCCGACGACGCCGGCCCGCTCGTCCTCGGACGCCGAGGCCACGTAGCTCACGGAGAGCACCCGGTCCAGGAACGTCTCCGGGGTCACGTGGTGCACGTGGTAGGCCACGCGATGGTGCAGCGGGCCGAACAGCTCCGTGCGCTCGAACGCCTGGCGCCACCTCCCGTGCCGGTAGCGGGGGGCGTCTTCCCCGGCGAGCCGGTCGAAGATCGCCGTGAGCCGCTCGGCCCAATCGCTCGCATCGTCGCGCACGTTCCAGATCATCCCCAGGATGCCGAGGGGGCGGAGCACGCGGTGGATCTCGGGCAGCGCACGCTCGCCGTCGAACCAGTGGAAGGCCTGGGCCGCGATCACCGCGTCCGCCGATGCATCGGGGACCGGGATCTCCTCGGCGGTCCCGTCGAGCACCGTGACGGTCGGACAGGCTCGCTCGAGCGACGCGCGCATCGCGTCCACGGGCTCGACCGCGGTGATCCGGGCGCCCGAGTGCACGATCAGCTCGGTGAACTTGCCGGTGCCGGCCCCGAGCTCGAGCACGTCGCGGCCCTCGGCGAGGCCGAGCTCCCGCACCACGTAGCCGAGCGCGTCGTCTGGATACGTGGGACGACCGCGGCCGTAGTGCTCGACCGCGGCCTCGAACCCACGGGCGGCGGCGTCGTGGATGTGGTGCTTCACGCGGCCTCCCGCGGGGCCGGGTAGACGACGGGGGTGCGCAGCGCCGGCTCCGTCAGCCGGCCGGCGCGGCGACCGGGAGGGGCGACGGCCATGCCTCGTCCGTCGCCGCGAGCGGCCGGTCGAAAACCTCCTCGAACCAACGCGCGACGAGCGGGACCATCTCGTCCACGGTGACGGTTCGCCCGGCGAGCTGGGAGAGGGAGGCGACGCCTTCACCCGGCAGGCCGCACGGCACGATCGCGTCGTACCAGGACAGGTCCGTGGTGCAGTTCAGCGCGAAGCCGTGGAGCGAGACGCGCATCCGGGCGAGGCGGACGCCGATCGCGCAGACCTTGCTCGAACCCGACCACACGCCGGTCTGGATCTCGCTGCGGTGCAGCTCGACGCCGACGTCGCTCGCGGCGCGGATCACGACCTCCTCGAGCCCCCGGACGAACGCGAGCGCGTCCGGCCGCACCCCGAGGTCGAGCACCGCGTAGCCGACGAGCTGTCCGGGCCCGTGGAACGTGAGCGAGCCGCCCCGGTCGATGAACCGCAGCCCGGCGCCCGCCTCCTTGATCCGGTCTTCGGTCCACACGATGTGTCCGGGCTTCCATCGCCGCCCTGCCGTGTAGACGGGCGGGTGCTCGATCAAGATCAGTGCGTCCTCGCCGCGCCCGGCCAGGCGCTCGTCGACGAGCGCGTGCATCGCGGCGTTCGCTTCGTCGTAGTCGACGAGACCCTCGGGACGGATCAGCCGGGTCATCGCTACAGGGCGAGGTCCTCGGCGAAGTCCCAGGACTCGAGGTTCTGCTTCACCCGGGCCAGGAACTGCGATGCGAGCGCCCCGTCGATCACGCGGTGGTCCCACGACATCGAGAGGTAGACCATGTGGCGGATCGCGATCGTGTCGTCGATCACCACCGGCCGCTTCTCGACCGTGTCGAAGCCGAGGATGCCGGTCTGCGGCTGGTTGATGATCGGCACCGAGATCAGCGAGCCGAACGGTCCGGGGTTCGTGATCGTGAACGTCCCGCCGTGCACCTCGTCGGGCTGGAGCTTCTTCGCGCGGGCACGTGTCGCGAGGTCGTTGATCCCGCGCGCGATCCCGAGCAGGTTCATCGTGTCGCATCCCTTGAGGACCGGGACGATCAGCCCCTCGTCGTAGCTGACCGCGATGCCCATGTTCACGAAGTGCTTCACGGCGATCTCTTCTCCGCGGAGCTCCGCGTTCACCATGGGGTGCGCGAGCAGCGCCTCGGTGACCGCCTTCGTGACGAACGGCATGTACGTGAGGCCGAAGCCCTCGCGCGCCTTGAACGCCTCCTTGGCTCGTTCTCGGAGGCGGGCGACGTTCTCCATGTTGACCTCGACCGCGTTCCAGGCCCTGGCTGAGACCTCGAGCGACTGCTTCATGTGCTGCGCGATCGCCCGCCGGATGTGCGAGACCGGGAGGAGCTCCTCGCCGCCCGCGATCCCGGCGGGTTGCTGGGCGGGGGCCGGAGCCGTCGCGGGCGCCGCCGCGGCTGCGGGAGCGGTGGCGGCCGGAGCTGCTGCTGCGGCGGGCGCCGCGGCCTCGCGCGACTCGACGAAGCCGAGCACGTCCTTCTTGGTGATGCGCCCTCCCGTGCCCGTGCCGCTCACCTCCGAGAGGTCGACGCCGTGTTCGGTCGCCAACTTGCGGACGAGCGGGGAGAGGATCTGCGAGCGCGGCCCTCGGTCCGGCAGCGCCTCGGCCTGCGAGGCGGTCATCTGGGAGGGGACCGGTTCGGACGACTGCGGCGTCTGCGGGGGGGTGGCGGAGCCCGTGTCCGCGGCCGACGGCGCGGCGGCCGCCGGTTCGGCCGCCGGGGTCTCCGCCGGTGGTTCCGCCTGCGGCTCGGGCTGCGCGTGTGCTTCTTCAGGTCCACCGCCGGCCGCTCCCTCGCCGTCGATCTGCGCGACCTCGGTCCCGACCGCGACGGTCTCGCCCTCACCGACGATGATCTTCGAGAGTGTCCCCGCGGCTGAGGAGGGCACCTCGGTGTCCACCTTGTCCGTCGAGATCTCGAACAGCGGCTCGTCGAGCGCGACCTGGTCCCCCTCCTGCTTCAGCCACTTGAGGATCGTTCCCTCGACGACGGTCTCGCCGAGCTGCGGCATCTTGATCGCGGTCATCCGACCTCCACGTTCACACGGGCTCTACCAAGCGGACAGCTTTCGAACGGTGTCCTCGATCTCGGCCACCTGGGGCAGGTAGGCGTCCTCCAGCGGGGGCGAGAACGGGACGGGCACGTGCGGCGGCGACAGGCGCACGACGGGCGCGTCGAGTGACTCGAACGCCTCCTCGGCGACGATCGACGCGACCTCTGCGCCGATCCCCAGGTACCGCTGGCTCTCGTACAGCGAGATCACGTGGCTCGTCTTGGAGGCCGTCGCGAGGATCGCCTCCTTGTCGAGCGGCTGCACCGTCCGCAGATCGAGCACCTCGACGTCGATGCCCTCGCCGGCGAGCGTCTCCGCCGCCTCGAGCGCCCAGTGCACGAGCATCCCGTGCGTGATGATCGACACGTCCGAACCCTCGCGCTTGATGTCCGCCTTGCCGATCGGCACCAGGTGCTCGGGGTCCTCGGAGACGACCTCCTTGATCCGGCGGTAGATCCATTTGTGCTCGAGGAAGACGCACGGGTTGTCGTCGCGGATCGCGGACTTCAGCAGGCCCTTGGCGTCAGAGGGGAACGCCGGGCAGATCACCTTCAGGCCGGGCGCCTGCGATATCCACGGCTCCGGGTTCGTCGAGTGGAAGCTCGACGCCCGGACTCCGCCGCCGGAGGGCCCGCGCAGCACGACCGGCACCGGCACGCCGCTGCGGTAGTGGTAGCGGGCGAGCGCGGTCGTCATCTCGTCGTAGCCGCTGGACATGAAGTCCGCGTACTGGAACTCGGCCACCGGGCGCATCCCCTCCATCGCCGAGCCGAGCGCCATCCCGACGATCGTCTCCTCGACGATGGGCGTGTCCATGACGCGCTCGGGGCCGAACCGCTCGATGAAACCCTCGGTCACCTTGAACGCGCCACCGTAGACGCCGATGTCCTCGCCGAGCAGGAACACGCGCTCGTCGCGCTCCATCTCCTCCCATAGCGCCTCGGCGATCGCGACGAGGTAGGTGGCCTCGCCCTGCTCGCTGCGCTTGCCTCTCGGCTCGGCGCCGTGGCCGGCCGCCCCCGCCTCGACCTTGGTCGTCGCCATCAGGCCTGGGTGCCCCCGCCGCGGCCCGGTTCGCTCGTCCAGTAGCGGTCGTCGGTGTACACGCCCTTCGTCACGTCCCCCGGCTCGGGGAACGGCGAGGAGAGCGCGTACTCGTACCCGGCCTCGAACGCCGCGCGGACGCGCTCGTCGAGGTCCTCGACGGCCTGGTCGTTCATGATGTCTCGGGACTTCAAAAGCTCCTGGAAGCGCCGCACCGGATCCTTCACGTTCATGTACTCCTCGAGGAGCTCCTGGGGCACGTACTTCGCGGGGTCATGGCCCGCGTGGCCCCGCCAGCGGAGCGAGACGCTCTCGATCAGGGTCGGCCCGCCGCCCTCCCGCGCGCGTTCGACCGCCTCGTGCGCCACCTTGTACACGTCGAGCACGTCCTGGGCGTCCACCCGGACCCCCGGCATCCCGTACGCGCCGGCGCGTTCGGCCACGGTCGGCACCGGGAACTCGAGCGGGTTCGGCGTCGAGTAGGCGTAGAGGTTGTTGTTCACGACCCAGACGACCGGGAGGCGATGGATCGCCGAGACGTTCAGCGCCTCGTGCCAGCGGCCGTTCGACGTGGCGCCGTCGCCGCAGATCGCCATCGCGACGCGCTGCTCCCCCCGCCGCTTGTAGGCGAGCGCCGCGCCGCAGGCGACGGGGTAGGCGATCGGGAGGTGCGACATCACCGTCCAGGTCCGGTTGCCCTGCCAGTCGCCGATGTGGCTGTTGCCGTCGCGGCCGCGCGTGTAGCCGTCGATCCGTCCCCAGAACTGCGCCATGACGCGGTTCAGGTCCAGGCCCTTGGCCAGCTGCGCGGAGAGGTCGCGGTGCGTCGGGAAGAGCGAGTCGTCGTTGCGCAGCGCGAAGGCGACGCCGACGTGCGTCCCCTCCTGTCCGCGTCCGGAGTAGATCGCTCCGGGGAGCTTGCCCTGTCGGTACAGCGCCTCCATCCGCTCGTCGAAGTACCGGCAGAGCTTGAGGATGCGCAGCAGCTCGCGCAGCTGCTCGTCGGAAAGCCCCGCGCGCCAGTCCTCGGCTACCTGCCCCTGCGGATCGACCGTCGTCGCCACCGTCACGCTCCGTGGAGGGGCTTGCCGGCGAGCGCCAGGAAGGCCTCGCCGACGCCCTCGGACAGGGAGGGATGCGGATGGATCAGCGCCGCGATCTCGTCGGGAACCGCCTCCCACGCGACCGCGAGCATCGCCTCGGAGATCAGGTCCGTCACGTGCGGACCGACCATGTGGACGCCGAGGACGGGGCCACCGTCCGTGCCGGCGACGACCTTCACGATGCCGCCCTCGCCGAGGATGTTCGCCTTGCCGATCCCCTGGAAGTTGAAGCGCTCCACCACGACGTCGTGGCCCCGCTCGACGACCTGTGCCTCGGTGAGGCCGACGCTCGCGATCTCGGGCGTGCAGTAGGTGACGCGCGGGATCACCGTGTAATCGATCTCCGCGACGTCGATGCCGGCGGTGCGTTCGGCGACGGCGTACGCCTCGGTGAACGAGACGTGGGCGAGCTGATAGGGGGTCGCGGCGACGTCGCCGACCGCCCAGACGTTGGCGGCGGTCGTTCGCAGCTGCCCGTCGACCTTCACGAACCCGCGGTCAAGCTCGACGCCGGCCCCCTCGAGGCCGAGGCCCTCCGTCACCGGGGTGCGGCCGACGGCGACGAGGCAGACGTCGGCCGGCGCCGTCTGCGACGTTCCGTCCGCATCGAACGAGACCTCGACGCGGTCCCCCTGGTCGCGGACCTGGGTCACGCTCGCTCCGGCGTGGGTCGCGATCCCGCGCTTGCGGAACGCGCGGGCGATCTCCTTCGACAGGTCCTCGTCCTCGAGCGGCGCGATCCGCGGGAGCGCCTCGACCACGGTCACCTCGGCGCCCATCGAGCGGTAGAAGCTCGCGAACTCGAGTCCGATCGCGCCGGCCCCGATGATCACGGCCGAGGAGGGGAGCTCGCGGTACCAGAGCGCCTCGTCGCTCGTGATCACGCGGCCGGAGACCTCGAGACCCGGCAAGAGCCTCGGCCGGGATCCGGTCGCGATCACGACGTCGCCGGCCGACAGAGAACGGTCACCGACCTCGACGACCGGACCGGGCTTGAGCGTGGCCGAACCCTGGATCACGTCGATCTTCCGGGCCTTGATGAGCCCGGTCACGCCCCGGACCAGCTTGTCGACGACCCTGGTCTCGAACGCCTGGACCTGGGTCCAGTCGGGTTCGCCGGACGCCTTGATGCCCCACTCCTCCGAACGGTTCACCGCGTCCATCACCGCGGCCGACTGGAGCAGCGCCTTGGTCGGGATGCACCCGCGCAGCAGACAGGTGCCGCCGAGGCGCTCGTCGCGTTCCACGAGGGCGACGCGCTTGCCGAGCTCTGCGGCGCGGAGGGCGCAGGAGTAGCCGCCGGTCCCCGCTCCGATCACGACGACGTCGTAGGCGTCGGTCATCCGAACGACCATGCTACCGCGCCCACGCGCGGGTCTTTCCCGCACGGCGGGGCGCGAGACCGCGGCGAACCGGCGAACGTAGGATGCGCGACGTGGGCGACGATGACGTCCGGCACGGTCCGCTCGAGTCCCTGCATCGCGATCTGGGGGCCAAGCTCGGCCCCTTCGGGGGGTGGCTGATGCCGATCGAATACGCCGGCGTGCTGTCCGAGCACCGCGCCGTCCGCGAGCGCGCCGGCCTGTTCGACCTCAGCCACCTCGGCAAGCTCGACGTCGTTGGCCCCCACGCGTTCGAGGCTCTCCAGGGGCTGCTGACGAACGACCTCGCTCGGATCGGGGTCGGCCGCGCCCAGTACCACCACCTGCTGAACGACGCGGGAGGCGTCGAGGAGGACCTGTTCGTCTATCGCCTGGGCGAGGAGCGCTGGTTCGTCGTCCCGAACGCCTCGAACACCGACAAGGTGGTCGGCGCAATCCGCACAGCCGGCTCGGAGGTCGACGACCACGACGGGTGGGTGTTCCTCGGGATCCAGGGGCCCCGCTCCGCTGCGGTCGTCGGCGCGCTGTGGCCCGAGGCCGTCGAGCTCGCGTTCCGCGGATGCCGCACGGTCGAGCGCTCGGGGACCGAGGTCGTGCTCGCCCGGACCGGCTACACGGGGGAACGCGGGTACGAGCTGTTCGCGGACGCGGCGATCGCGGAGGAGCTCTGGCGCGCGATCTCCGACGCGGGTGCGGGCGTCGGCATCGAGCCGTGCGGGCTCGGCGCCCGCGACGTGCTCCGGCTCGAGATGGGCTACCCGCTGTTCGGCCAAGACCTCGGGCCGGACCGGACAACGTTCGAGGCGGGGCTCGACTGGGCGGTCTCGCTCGACAAGGGCGACTTCGTCGGTCGAGACGCCCTCGTCCGCCAGCGCGAGGAAGGGTTGCCGAGCCGGATGCTCGGCCTCCGGACACGCGACCGCCGGCACATCCCGCGCGCCCACCAGCGGGTCTCCGCCGCCGGTCGTGCGGCCGGCGAGGTCACGAGCGGCACGTTCTCCCCGGTGCTCGGCGTCGGGATCGCCCTCGCGTACCTGTCGCCGGCCGACGGGTTCGACGAGGGGAGCGAGGTCGAGGTCGACATCCGCGGCCGCAGGGCGCCGGCGGACGTCGTGCGGACCCCGTTCGTCGACCGGTCGCCTCGCTAGGTCAGCTCGCCTGGGGCGAGGCCGCGGCGATCATCTCCGCGACGGAGGCCCCGTTGAACTCGGTCCTCGTGAGGAGGCGGTTCAACAGGAAGGGCGCCCGCGGGCTCGCCGGCATCACCGCGACCACCACGTAGAGGCTCGAAGTGGGGATCCCGAGCTCCCGGACGGGCCCGAACCCAGGGGCGGCGACGAAGTACGCCCATCGGGCCGGCCGACGTCCGACGGAGCACGTTCCCTGGCCGTGCGCCACGTAGTCGCCCGGGGAGTCCGGCTTGCCCTTCGCGAACGCCGGCAGGTGGTCGCTCACGACGAACCTCTGTGTGGCGCGGCAGAGCTCCGAACCGGTGATCGCGTCGAGCGCGGGGCCGGTTGCCGCGAGGTAGTAGTAGTCGGACGGGACGCCGACGGCGGTGCCGTCGACCCACATCGCGGCGAGCCCTTCGGGCGGCGGCCGGTTGAGCCCCCACGCGCCCGGCCCCGGGCCGGCCACGATCCCCTGCCTAGGATCGTCGTACGTCCCGGCGAGGCGCGGTTCCCACGCGTCGGGGATCAGGGTGGAGACGGGCCCGGCGGACACCTGTTGGAAGGGGCTCGGCGTCTGCCGGATACGCAGGTGCGTGGGTCCGTTCGGAACAGGCGCATCAGCGATCGCCTCGCCGCAGGCGGCGGCAAGCATGACCAGAACGAAGCAGCCGGCGAGTTTCCGCACGAGGAGACCCGTGAGCCAGCATAGAACGCGGTTCATCGCTCGCGCCACCTGCACGATGGCGGTTCCGTGGAGCCGCTCGGAGGGTCAGAAGCCGGTCGCGGTGACGGACCGGATCCCGGAGGCGGCGGGAGCCTCCGCCCCGGGCACCTGGGCGCCCGGACGTGCCGGGATCACGAACGAGACCCGGGTCCCGCCGGCCGGCAGCGGGTCGGCCCACATGATCCCGCCGTGCTCGATCACGAGCTGGCGGGCGAGATGGAGGCCGACGCCCGCACCCGCTCGCTCCTTGCGCAGGATCTCTTCGCCCGCGGTGAACGGCTCGTCGAACGCCTTCGACGCCACCTCGCGCGCGAGCCCTTCGCCACGGTCGGTCACCGAGACCAGCGTGCCTTCGTCCATCGCGCGGCCCTTGAGCATGACCGGCTCACCCGCGGGCGAGAACCGGCACGCGTTGTCGAGCAGCTGGCGCACGATCTCCGTGAACCGGATCGGATCCGCCGCGCCCACGAGCCGCTTCGGGACCTCCAGCTCGAGCGGGACGGCGTCGTAGCGCCGGCCGACCTCCCGGGCGATCTGCCGCAACACGGGCGCGAGATCGACCTCCTCCACCTCGAGCGAGAGCGTCCCGCGGTCCATGTCGGCCACGGCGAGCATCTCGTCGATCAGCGCGATCAGCTTCTCCAGCGAGGCCTCGAGCTGCTCGATGAACTCCGCGCGCTCACCCTCGCCCAGGTCGGGGTTCCGGAGGACGTACGCGATCCCCTTCGCGATCGTGACCGGGGTCCGGAGCTCGTGCGAGACGTTCGCGATGAAGTCGGCCTTCGCCGTGGTGAGGGAGTCGAGCTCCTCCGCGACGTTCTCGAGGGCGGACTCGAGATCCGTCGTCCGCTCGGACTCGCCCTCCAGCCGCTCGGCGAGCTGGGCGGCGACGCGGGGGCTGAGCGCGATGCTCCCGGCCCGCACCGTCCGCATCGCCCGGAGGATGGCTTCGGGGCCGTCCTCCTTCGAGACGTAGGCGACGGCGCCGGCGCCCAGCAGTTCGGCCACGGGGACCGGGGATGCGTCCTCGGCCCAGCACACCACCGCGGCGTCCGGGACCGTGGCGAGGAGCCGCCGGACGAGTTCGCTTCCGCTCAGGCCCTGGAGCCCGGTGGACACGACGACGACGTCCGGGCGCACACGCGCGCAGACCTCGATGGCCTTGAGCCCCTCGGTGACGACCTCGATGTCCATGTCCGCCCCCGAGGTGATGAGGGCGTACTGGAGCCGAGCGAGACCGTCGGGCGCATCGCACAGCACGACCTTGGTGGACATGTCCCTGGTGGTATCGGCCGCTCCGGGGATGGATTGAGGCCGAGCGGCAGAGCGTCCCGGCCGAAGGGCGTACGCCGGTCTCGGCGCGAGGCCGCGCGATCGCTACTCGACGAGGCCGCTGCGGATCGCGATCGCGACGGCCTGCGCGCGATCGTTGGCGCCGAGCTTCTCGAAGATCCGCTCGAGGTGCGTCTTGACGGTGTGCGGCGAGATGCCGAGGTCGTGCGCGACCTCCTTCGTGGTCGCGCCGTACGCGACCTTCTGGAGGATCTCCTTCTCGCGCTTGGACAGCGGCGGCGCGTCCATGCGCTTCTCCGCGATCTGCACCTCTTCGATGAATGCACGCGTGAGCTGCGGGTGGATGACCGCCTTGCCCTCGAGCGCGAGGCGCGCGGCGTTCACCAGCTCGTCCGCGGAGGCGTCCTTCAACAGGTAGCCGGACACGCCGGCCTGGATCGCGTCGGAGATCGATGCACGCGACTCGTCGACCGTGAACAGGATCACGCGCGTTGCGGGGGAGGCCTCGCGGATCGCCTTCGTCGCCTCGATCCCGTTCATGCCGGGCATGCGCACGTCCATGAAGACGATGTCGGGGGTCAGCTCGCCCACCTTCTCGACCGCGTCCTCGCCGCTGTCGGACTCGCCCACGACGACCACGTCGTTGGCCAGATCCAGCGCGGCGTGCAGACCTTCCCGCGTCACGGGATGGTCGTCGACGATCAGGATCCGGATCGGGCCCATCGTCTCCACGGTCATCGGCATCGGGGTCGTCGGCTCAAGTGTCCCTTAGGCAAGTGTCCCTTAGGATAGATGGTGTTCCAGCCCGACGGAACGAACGCCATGAATGAGTCCACGACCGAACATCTCGAGCAGCCAGGCACGAACGAGCCGAACGGCGCCGCTGGCGCGGAGGGCTCGAACGGCGGCGGCGGCTCCCCGACCGAGGAGCAGGTCAGGGATGCGCTCCGGCACGTCATCGACCCCGAGCTCGGCATCAACATCGTCGACCTCGGCCTCGTGTATGAGGTCGACGTCTCCGACCAGGGGGTTGTGCACATCGAGTACACGCTGACGACCATGGGATGCCCGATCGGACCGCTGATCGAGCAGCAGATGCAGTCCTTCCTGGAGAAGGTCCCCGGCGTGTCCTCGGTCGAGGCGGAGATGGTGCTCCGGCCGCCCTGGACCCCCGAGATGATGTCCGAGGAGGCCAAGGCCGCCCTCGGCTACTTCTAGGCGTTCTCGCAGCACGCACGCTCCGTCCGTTGACAGCTTCCCGACCCCCGTGGTTCAGTTGCATCTGCAATTCCGACCTCCCCGATAGGAGATCCGTGATCGGGACACGAGCCGCAGGCGTCGTCGGGGCCATGATCCCGTCGCGGTTGTGCTGTCCGGATCCCGCCCGCGCCGGGCGGTACGCCTAGCCCGTCTCGGCCCGTGCCGAGCGGTCACTCCGTTCGGTGCCGGAGGGCACACACCCTCGCTCGGACCGAGCACCCTCGCACGTTCACAGGGACGACGCGTCCCGGAAGGAGGATCCGAATGACCGAGTACGCGAACCCCGACGTGCTCGTCGAGACCGACTGGCTCGAGGAGCACGCAGGCGACCCGGATGTCCGGGTGGTCGAGGTCGACGAAGACACCGAGGCCTACGACAAGGGGCATCTCAAGGGCGCCGTCCGCTGGAACTGGTCGGCGGACCTGCACACACAGGTCGGACGCGACTACATCGGACAGGTCGAGCTCTCCGAGCTGTTGTCGCGGTCGGGCGTGGGCCCGGACACGACCGTGGTCCTGTACGCGGGCAACAACAACTGGTTCGCGACGTATGCCTACTGGGTGCTCAAGCTCCGCGGGTTCGACAACGTGAAGCTGCTGAACGGCGGGCGCCAGAAGTGGGAGCTCGAGAGCCGTGAGCTCACGCAGGAGGTGCCGTCGCTCGACCCGACCGGCTACCGGATCGAAGGAGCGGAGCGGCCCGAGATCCGGGCGTTCCGGGACGAGGTGCTCGAGAAGGTGGGCGGCGACACCGGGTTCGTCGACGTCCGCTCGCCCGAGGAGTACCGCGGCGAGAAGATCGCGCCCGATCATCTGCCGCAGGAGCAGGCCCAGGTCGCCGGTCACATCGCCGGCGCCGCCAACATCCCGTGGGCGAAGGCGGCCAACGAGGACGGGACGTTCAAGAGCGCGGACGAGCTGCGGGCGCTCTACGAGGGCGAGGGGATCGCCCCCGACGGACAGGTGATCGCGTACTGCCGCGTGGGCGAGCGTTCGTCACACACGTGGTTCGCGCTCAACCAGCTGCTCGGCAACGCGAATGCGAAGAACTACGACGGCTCGTGGACGGAGTACGGCTCGCTCGTCGGGGCTCCCGTGGAGAAGGGGTAACCATGGGACAGCTGACATCGGTGCTGGAAGCGAACCAGAGGTTCGCGGAATCGTTCGACAAGGGTGAGCTCGAGATCCCACCCGCCCGAAGCATCGCCGTGCTGACCTGCATCGACGCTCGGATCGACCCGGCGTAGGCTCTCGGGCTCGACATCGGCGACGCGCACGTGATCCGCAACGCCGGGGGAAGAGCGACCGACGACGCGGTTCGGTCGTTGCTCATCTCGAGCTGGCTGCTCGGGACCCGCGAGTTCCTCGTGATCCACCACACGGACTGCGGCATGGCGATGTTCACCGACGAGAAGATGGCGGAGATCATCGCGGACCGGTGTGGACAGGACGTGTCCGAACTGGACTTCCTCACGTTCCTCGATCTGGATCAGAGCGTCCGGGACGACGTCGATCGGGTCCGCTCGCTCAGCCAGATCCCGCGTGACGCGACGGTCTCGGGCCACCGTCTACGACGTCCGGACCGGGATCCTGCGTGAGGTGGTCCCGGCGGAGTAGGCGACGGGAGGAGCGGTTCGCTGCGTCTTCCCCCCGGAGGCCAGGGCGGCTTCGCCGCCCGGCCTTCACTCGTGAGGAAGACGCGCGCGTATCGTCTCTACATGGACGTCAACTTGCAGGTGCCGCCCGGCCTCACGCTGGAAAGGGATGTGTCACCGACCGAGTGGGTCGCCGAGCGCCTGCTCCCGATCCGCGGTTCGGGCGATGGGGCGCTCGTCGGGGAGATCATCCCGACGGGATTCGAGGCATACACGAGGATCCTCCACCCCGCTCGTCGCCGCGTCGGCGATCGCTACGAGCCGGTCACGTGGGCGGAGCTCGCCCGGGAGCGTGGAAAGACGATCCACCCCGAGGTGCAGCTGAAGGCACTCCTCGAGCACGAGTTCCGGGAGGCCCCCCCGTGGGGTGAGTTGCCCGAGGAGGACTCGATCCCCGAGGACCTGCGTGCGCCGCTCGTCGACACCCTCCGTCGGTTCACGGCGAGGGCCGATCGATGCTGGTGTTGCATCTGGGAGGGGTTCGGCTCGTGGTTCGGCGGGGTTGCCTTGACGCCAATAGACGACGACTCGCCCGCGGCCATGCACCAGCGCATGAGGGAGGCCCAGCGCCGCGCCGAGCGGGAGCAGGCGTTCCTCGAGGCGATCCCCAAAGCCTCGATCATGGGCGGCATGCGCGAATGCCTCGTCTTCACGGGTCCGATCGACGCGATCCCGGAACTCGAGATCGGAGGCTGGTCGCACACGCCGAACTGGTGGTGGCCCGACGATCGGGTGTGGATCGTGGTGAGCGAGCTCGACGCGCCGTCGACCTACGTCGGGGGCTCGGCCGAGCTCGTCCGGGCGATCCTCGACGAGCCGAGGCTCGAGGCGGTTCCGAGCGATCCCACCCACCGTTTCGACTGGGAGGGCGACCGGATCAACACGCCGGAGGGTCCATGACGGTCGGAAGGGCCCGGTCCCCGGGTACATTTACCGGATGAGACGTCGAACGATGTGGCCGGCCGGGGTGCTCGCCGTGGCGCTCGTGCTCGGCGCCTGCGACCAGGTGAACGATGCCGGGTCGGAGATCGAAGACCGCGTGCAGCAGGGACTCGACGCCGCCGGCGACGCCATCGCCGACGCGGGGGACGCGATCCAGGACGCGACACGGTCGGCCTACGAACAGGTCGCCGACGGGGTGTCTTCCCTCGAGGACGATATCCAGGCCGCGGCGGACGAGGCCGGCGAGGAGGCCCGACAGCAGTACGAGGAGCTACTGCGCAGGACGGAGGAGCTTCGCGATCGGGCCGAGGCCGCCGGGGACGAGGCGGGAGCCGAAGCGGAGGAGGCGTGGGGGGAGATCACCGAGGCGCTCGCCGACGTCGAGGCCAGGATCCGGGCCGCGCTCGACGAGCTCTAGTCCGGCAATTCCGACGTCCCAGATAGACTTTCGTCCGGGCCGGCGGGTATCCTGATTGTGGAGCCCATCCAGGCACGTCCGATCGGGCTCGAGGAGCGATCGATGGCCACCACGCAGGAAGAACACCTCCAGGAACTGTCGAAGGGTTATCGCTTCGACTGGAAGGACGCCGACCACTCCGTCTTCGAGCCGAAGCGGGGTCTGACGCCTGCCGTGGTGGAGGAGATCTCGGCCCTGAAGTCCGAGCCCGATTGGATGCGCAAGCTCCGGCTGAAGGCGCTGAAGCACTTCGAACGTCGCCCGATGCCGTGGTGGGGCGCCGACCTGTCCGACATCGACTTCGAGAACATCTACTACTTCATCCGGTCGACCGAGAAGCAGGCCGCGAACTGGGACGAGCTGCCCGAGGACATCAAGGGCACCTGGGACAAGCTCGGGATCCCCGAGGCCGAGAAGAAGTACCTCGGCGGGGTCTCGGCCCAGTACGAGTCCGAGGTCGTGTACCACAAGATCAAGCAGGAGCTCGACGACATGGGGGTCCTGTTCACCGACATGGACTCGGCGCTCCGCGACCACCCGGACCTGGTGAAGGAGTATTTCGGCACGCTGATCCCGCCCAACGACAACAAGTTCGCCGCGCTGAACTCGGCCGTCTGGTCCGGTGGATCCTTCATCTACGTGCCGCCCGGCGTGCACGTCGACATCCCGCTCCAGGCCTACTTCCGGATCAACGCGGAGAACATGGGGCAGTTCGAGCGGACGCTGATCATCGCGGACGAGGGCTCCTACGTGCACTACGTCGAGGGATGCTCGGCCCCGATCTACACGACCGACTCGCTGCACTCCGCAGTGGTCGAGATCATCGCCAAGAAGGGCGCGCGCGTCCGATATACCACGATCCAGAACTGGTCGACCAACGTCTACAACCTCGTCACCAAGCGCGCGGCGGCCTACGAGGACGCCGTGATGGAGTGGATCGACGGCAACATCGGCTCCAAGGTCACGATGAAGTACCCCTCGATCTACCTGCTCGGCAGGGGCGCTCGCGGCGAGGTGCTGAGCGTGGCCTACGCGGGCAAGGGCATGCACACCGATGCCGGCGGCAAGGCGATCCACGCGGCGCCCCACACGACCAGCGTGCTGACCTCGAAGTCGGTCTCGAAGGACGGGGGGCGCACCGGCTACCGCGGCCTCGTCCGGGTCGAACCGGGGGCCGACCACGCCAAGTCGAACGTCCGGTGCGACGCGCTGATCCTCGACGAGGAGTCGCGGTCGGACACGTATCCGTACGTCGAGGTCGAGGAGGAGACCGCGCAGCTCGGTCACGAGGCGAGCGTGTCGCGGATCGGCGAGGACCAGCTCTTCTACCTGATGAGCCGGGGCCTGTCCGAGGCCGAGGCGAGCGCCATGATCGTGAACGGGTTCATCGAGCCGATCACCCGCGAGCTGCCGATGGAGTACGCCGTCGAGCTCAACCGCCTGATCGAGCTCCAGATGGAAGGCGCGATCGGCTAGGACCCGCCCCGGCGCGCACGCGCGCGCCGGTCCGCACCGCACATCGAGGGGGACCCGATGAGGTTCGTCGTGATCGCGCGCGACGGTTCCGATCCCGAGGCGAAGGACCGTCGTGCCGCCGTCCGGCCCGCGCATCTCGAACGGACCGCGCCCTACGTCGAGTCCGGGCAGGTCCTGCTCGGCGGGGCGATCCTGGACGAGACCGGCGACATGGTCGGCTCCGGTCATGCTGACCGACTTCCCGACCCGCGAGGAGGGCGACGAGTGGCTGGCGGGCGACCCCTACGCCTCCGGCGGCGTCTGGCAGGGATCGAGGTTCAGCCCTACCGTCCGGCCGTGGTGCGTGGTTCCCCGGCGAGTGAGGCCACGCCGAACGGTCGAATCCGACCCGATTGCTAGGATTTCCATGTGACCACCGTGACCTCCCGTTTCGACCAGCACGCCCTCGAAGCCCTGCCCTCGCGGGCCCCGTTCGTCGAGCGGCTCCGGGCACGCTCGTTCGACGCCTTCGAGGCCCTGCCGATCCCCTCGCAGGAGACGGAGGAGTGGCGGTACACGGACCTCGAGGCGCTCGACCTCGACCTGCAGCCGTTCGCCGGGGGCGGCGGTCCCGAGGCCGTGAACCGGCACGGCATCCTGGCGACCGCAGGCGTGCTCGGCGAGCGTGCCGGTCTGCAGATCCAGCGGAACTCCGAGGTGATCTCGACCCAGCTCGCGGATGGGCTCGCCGAACGGGGCGTGTGGTTCGGCGACCTCGACCGGGCGATCGCCGAGCGCCCCGAGCTCGTCGAACCCCACCTGCACGAGCTGGTGCCTCCGGAGCGGTCGAAGTTCACCGCCCTGCACGGCGCCTTCCGCACGGGGGGAACGCTGCTGTACGTCCCGGACGAGGTTCAGGTGCGGCTCCCGCTCCAGACGCTCACGTGGATCGACGCCGACCGGACGGCGGTCTTCCCGCACACGCTGATCGTGACGGGCGCCGGGGCCGAGGTGACCTTCATCGACCGGTACGCCTCTGCGGACCTGTCCCACGCGCTGTCGGACGCGGTCGTCGAGATCGTCGCCGGCTCGGGCAGCCGGATCCGCTACGTCGCCCTGCAGGAGTTCGGCGACGGCGTGACCCACCTCGCGGTCCAACGCGCCCGCCTCGAGCGGGACGCATCGCTCCGCTCGCTCGGCGTCGCGTTCGGCGCGCGCCTCGCGCGTGCCGAGGTCGAGACCGTGCTGGAGGGCGACGGGTCCTCGAGCGAGATGCTCGGCGTGTACTTCGGCGACGCCGAGCAGCACATCGACCACCGTTCGATCCAGGACCACGTGGGATCGCGGACCTCGAGCGACCTCCTGTACAAGGGCGCGATGCGCGACGCGTCGAACGCGATCTACACGGGCACGGTCGTGATCGAGAAGGGCGCGCACCAGTGCGACGCCTACCAGACCAACCGCAACATCCTGCTGTCCGAGCACGCCCGCGCGCACTCGGTCCCGAACCTCGAGATCCTGACGAACGACCCCACGCGCTGCGGCCACGCCGCGAGCGTCGGCCCTGTCTCCGACGACGAGCTCTTCTACCTGATGAGCCGCGGGATCCCGGAGCAGGAGGCTGAGCGCCTCATCGTGTTCGGCTTCTTCGCCGAGGTGCTCGACCGCGTCGAGATCGCCGAGATCCGGGAGGGGCTCGAGCGCGCGATCGAGGAAGAGATCGCACGAGGAGGTTTCAGGGGATGACGCTCGTGCGGATCTGCGGCGTGGGCGACGTGCCGGAGGGGGAGGTCCGGCGGTTCGAGCTCGACCACCGGCCCTTCGCCGTAACGAACCTCGGCGGCGAGGGCTTCCGCGTGGTGGACGCGATCTGCTCGCACGCGCACTACTTCCTGGACGAGGGCGAGGTGGACGTCGACGACGAGACGATCGAGTGTCCCAAGCACGGCTCGACCTTCGACCTCAACACGGGCAGCCCGCGGACGCTCCCGGCCACGCAGCCGGTCGAGGTGTTCGCGACGAAAGTGGAGAACGACGACGTGATGATCGAGGTACCGGAGGGCGACTGAGATGGCGGAACCGGCGACGCTGGAGATCAAGGGACTGGAGGCAACGGTCGAGGACAAGCCGATCCTCAAGGGGATCGACCTCGTCGTGAAGCAGGGCGAGACGCATGCGCTGATGGGCCCGAACGGCTCGGGCAAGTCGACGCTCGCGAACGTGCTGATGGGCCGCCCGGGCTACAGGCTCACGGCGGGGCAGGTCCTGTTCAAGGGCGAGGACGTGACGAAGCTCACCGCGGACCAGCGCGCGCAGCGAGGGCTGTTCCTGGCGATGCAGTACCCGGTCGAGATCCCCGGGGTCTCGGTCGTGAACTTCCTGCGGACCGCCTACAAGAGCGTGAAGGGCGAGGAGATCAATGCGCTGCAGTTCCGCAAGCACATGAAGGAGAAGATGACGCTGCTCGGCGTCGAGGACGCGATGGTGCAGCGCTACGTGAACCAGGGTTTTTCGGGCGGCGAGAAGAAGAAGAACGAGATCCTGCAGCTCGCGGTGCTCGAGCCCGAGATCGCGGTGCTCGACGAGACCGACTCCGGCCTGGACATCGACTCGCTGAAGGCGGTGGCCGGCGGCGTGGCGCAGCTGATCGGACCGGACCTCGGCGTCCTGCTGATCACCCACTACCAACGGATCCTCAACTACATCACGCCGGACTTCGTTCACGTCATGCTCGAAGGTCGTATCGTCAAGTCCGGTGGCCCGGAGCTCGCCCACGAGCTCGAGGAGAAGGGCTACGAGGGCATCCGCAAGGAGCTGGGTCTCGGACAGTCGGTCGGGACGGGCTAGGAGGGAACCGGTGGCGCTCACGGAGCAGCGGTCGGCGGGCCTGGACGTCGCGCGCGTCCGCAAGGACTTCCCGATCCTCGAGCGGACGGTCGAGGGCAAGCCGCTCGTCTACCTGGACTCGGCCGCGACGTCCCAGAAGCCGAACCAGGTGATCGACGCCGAGGCCGACTTCTACCGGCGGCACAACGCGAACGCGCACCGCGGGATCTACCTGCTCGCGGAGGAGACGACCGAGCTGTACGAGCAGGCGCGCGCGCGGCTCGCGCGATTCATCGGCGCCCCGGACCCGAGCACGATCGTGTTCACGCGCGGGACGACCGAGTCGACGAACCTCGTGGCCTACGCCTGGGCGAGGAAGTTCCTGCGGGAGGGCGACGAGATCCTGCTCTCCGAGATGGAGCACCACTCCAACATCGTGCCGTGGCAGCTCGCGGCGAGGGACACGGGCGCGGTCCTGCGGTACCTGCCGATCACCGACGACGGGCTCCTCGACCTCTCCGATCTGGGATCGCTCCTGACCGAGAAGACCAAACTCCTCGCGATCACCGGGATGTCGAACTCCCTCGGCACGCTCCCGCCCGTGCGACGGCTCGCCGACGCGGCGCACGCGGTCGGGGCGATCGTGCTCGTCGACGGCGCGCAGCTCGTGCCGCACGTCCCGGTCGACGTGACCGAGCTCGACTGCGACGTGCTCACGATCAGCGGCCACAAGATGCTCGGGCCGACGGCCTCGGGCGGCCTGTACGCGAAGCGCGAGCTGCTCGAGTCGATGGACCCGTTCCTCGGCGGCGGCCACATGATCGAGGAGGTCTTCCCGGACCGGTCGACGTGGAACGCCGTGCCGTACAAGTTCGAGGCCGGGACGATGAACATCGCGCAGGAGGTAGCGCTCGCGGCCGCGGTCGACTACCTCGAGGGCCTCGGGATGGACGCGGTCCGCGCGCACGAGGAGGAGATCACCGCCTACGCGATCGAGCGGCTGCGGGACGCCGGCGCCCGCGTGTTCGGGCCGACGGACGTGAGCGTCCGCGGCGGCGCGGTGAGCTTCTGGTACCACGACGTCCATCCGCACGACCTGGCGACGATCCTGAACGAGGAGGGCGTCGCGATCCGCGCGGGGCACCACTGCAACCAGCTCGTGATGCGGCGGTACGGCGTGCCGGCCACGGCGCGGGCGAGTTTCTACGTGTACAACTCGAACGACGAGGTGGACGCGCTCGTCGACGCGCTGGGCAAGGCCCAGGGCGTGTTCGGCTAGGAGGTCAGGGTGGCGCTCGACGACATCTACAAAGAGGTCATCCTCGATCACTACAAGAACCCGCGGAACAAGCGCGAGATGGCGGACGCCGACCGGTCCGCCGAGCAGCACAACCCGCTCTGCGGCGACGAGATCCGGGTCTACGTGCACGAGGAGGGCGGCAAGGTCACCGACGTCACGTTCCTCGGGCAGGGGTGCTCGATCAGCCAGAGCTCGGCCTCGATGATGACGGAGGCCGTGGCCGGCAAGAGCCGCGAGGAGGTCGGCGAGCTCGTCGGCGGCTTCCGCGGCATGATGGCCGGAGAGACCGAGCCGGACGAGGACGCGTTCGGCGAGCTCGTGGCGCTCAAGGGCGTCGTGAAGTACCCCGTGCGGGTGAAGTGCGCGGTCCTTTCGTGGGACACGCTCCAGGAGGCGCTCGGCGGCAAGGCCCAGGGCGCCTCGACCTAGCCGCCCCGGATCCCCAGGAACCCCTCGGCGCCGACCGGCCGCTCGTCGTGCGTGAGCCCCACGGCCCGGACGTCGAACCCCGCCTCCTCGATCAGCCCGACCCACGTGGCGCGCCGGAACAGCCCGCACAGGTGCTCGTCGAGCTCGACATGCACGGAGCCGTCGGGCTCGTGGAACACGTAAGTGAGGTCCATCCGGCACGTGGTGTCGACCGGGTCCGGGTCCCAGGTCCACTCGAGGTAGCGGAAGGCGCGGTCTGCGCCGTCGTGGCCGCCGTGGTCGGTCGCCGGCTCGAACGTCTCGGTCACCGCGTCGGGCACGAACAGCGCCACGCTTCCAGGCCGGCAGTGCTCGAACGCGGTCGCGAACACCCCGCGGAGGTCCTCCTCGGTCGTCATGTACGCGATCGCGTCGTGCACGAACACCGCGTCGAACGTCCGGCCGAGCCGGACCGAGCGCATGTCGCCCTCGACGTGCTCGCACTCGGGGTTGAGGCGCCGGCTGACGTCCAACATCGCCGGCGACAGGTCGACGAGCGTGAGCTCGAACGACGCCTTCATGTGAGAGGCGTTGTTCCCGCCGCCGGACCCGAGCTCGAGCACCTCGCGCGCGTCGGGGACGGCCCCGAGGATCAGACCGGCGTACTCGGCCGCCTCCTCCTCGTACTCCGCGGGCGCCGAGAGCAGCGGCCACCACTCGGCGAAGTCTCGGTACAGCCGCGGCAGGGCCTCCACGGTCCGAGCGTACCCGCGGGCGGGAGCGCCGGGGCTAGGCTTCGGCGGTGCGCCTGCATCCCTCGCTCGAATGGCTGCTCGTGCTCGTCCCGGTCTCGGTCGCCCTCGAGCTGGCCGGCGGCAACGAGCTTCTCGTGTTCTTCACCTCGGCGCTCGCGATCCTGCCGCTCGCCGGGCTGATCGGCCGCTCGACCGAGCAGCTCGCGCTCCACACCGGGCCGAGGATCGGCGGGCTCGTGAACGCGACGTTCGGCAACGTGACCGAGTTGATCATCGCGATCTTCCTGATCCTCGAGGACCAGACCGAGATCGTGAAGGCGTCGCTCACGGGCTCGATCCTGGGGAACCTGCTGCTGGTGCTCGGCATCTCGTTCCTCGTCGGCGGCCTGAAGCACGAGGAGCAGACGTACAACGCGCGTGCCGCGACGATCCATTCGACCTCGCTCGTGCTCGCCGTCACGGCGTTGTTGATGCCGGCGCTGTTCGCGATCACGCAGGACTCGGCCACGCCGCTCGAGCGCGAGGTCGTGAGCGGCACGGTCGCGGCCGTGCTGATCGCGCTCTACGCCGCCGCGCTCGCGTTCATGCTCGTGACCCACGAGCACCTGTTCCGAACCCCGGATCCCGAGGAGCACCCGTCGTGGTCACGCACCAAGGCGATCGTCGTGCTCCTCGCGGCGACGGCGTTCGTGGCGCTCGAGGCCGAGCTCCTCGTCGGGTCGCTCGAGCCGGCCCTCGAGGACCTCGGCCTGTCCGAGCTCTTCGTCGGCCTGATCGTGATCCCGATCATCGGCAACGCGGCCGAGCACTCGTCGGCGGTCCTGTTCGCGCTCCGGAACAAGCTGGACGTCACGCTCGAGATCGCGATCGGCTCCTCGACCCAGATCGCGCTGTTCGTCGCGCCGGCCCTCGTGTTCATCAGCCTGCTCGTCGCGCACCCGATGGACTTCATCTTCAGCACGTTCGAGGTGGCGGCGGTGGCGCTCTCGACGATCTTGGTCTTCATGATCTCGAGCGACGGCCGGAGCAACTGGCTGGAGGGCGCGCAGCTCACCGGTGCATACGTCATCATGGCCATCTCCTTCTTCTTCGTGGAGACGCTGTGATGAGGGATCGGATAGACCGAGGGTCTCGGATCGCCTGGCTGCCGCTCCTGCTGTGGGCGTCCGTGGTCCCCGCGCCTGCCCGGGCTCAGGACTTCGTCTTCGAGGAGACCCCCCGCTACGACGTCCGGATCGAGATCGAGCCGTTGGGCGACCTCCTCGTGACCGAGACGATCGACCAGCAGTTCGGCGACACCCCGAGGCACGGGATCTTCCGATACATCCCCAACCGGCTGCGGTACGACGACGAGTACGACCGCGTGTACCCGATCGACCTGATCTCGGTCGAGACCTCGCCGGGCACGCCCGACGACGTCGAGACGAGCGAGGAGCAGGGGAACTTCGTGATCCGGATCGGGGACCCCGACGTCGAGATCACGGGGCGCCACACCTATGAGATCACCTATCGGGTCGAGGGCGCGATGAACGGGTTCGAGACCCACGACGAGCTGTACTGGAACGCGATCGGCGACCGGTGGGAGCAGCAGATCCGCGAGGCGAACGTCGTGGTGGTCGGCCCCGCGAGGATCAACCGGGTCGCGTGCTTCCGGGGGCCGTTCGGCTCGACCGCGCAGTGCGGCATCGCCGAGGTCCGGAAGGGCAGGGGCGTGTTCGCCGATGCGAACCTCCCGCCGTTCAACGGGTTGTCGGTCGTGGTGGCCATGCCGCCCGGAACCGTCGCGAGCACCGCGCCGATCCTCGACGAGCGCTGGTCGCTCGACAAGGCTTTCAGCCGGACCCCGGCCTCGGTCGGGGGCGGGATCGGCCTGCTCGCGCTCATCGTCGCTGGCGTCGTTCTCCTGCTGTGGCGACGCGGCCGTGACGTGCGCTACCGCGGCGGGCAGGTCGACCAGGTGATGGGCGGCCCGGTCGAGACCGAGACGCAGGCCGTCCCGTTGTTCGAGCGGGGCACCTCGGTGGTCGAGTTCGCGCCGCCGGGTGACCTGCGGCCGGGCCAGGTCGGCACGCTCGTCGACGAGGAGGCCAACACGCTCGACGTGAGCGCGACGATCGTCGACCTCGCCGTGCGGAAGCACCTCGTGATCGAGGAGATCCCCAAGAAGTGGCTGCTCGGCAAGCCGGACTGGACGTTCCGTCGGCTCCCCGCGCCGGAGGCGGACGGCCTGCTCTCGTACGAACGAAGCCTGATCGAGGGGCTGTTCCTGGAGGGCGACGAGGTGCAGCTCTCGGACCTGCGGAAGAAGTTCGCCGAGCGGCTCCAGACGGTGAGGGACGCCCTGTACCAGGACATGGTCTCGAGGAAGTGGTTCCTCCGGCGGCCCGACCGGGTCCGGCAGGCGTGGACCGTGTTCGGGGTCCTGGTGCTCGCGGCCGGCATCGGGATCACGATCGTCCTCGCGTACTTCACGAAGCTCGGGTTGCTCGGCATCCCGTTCGTGATCGGCGGGATCCTCCTCCTCGTCGGCGCGAAGCGCATGCCGGCCCGGACCGCGAAGGGCACGGCGATGACCCGCCGGGTGAATGGCTTCCGGGTCGTGATCGAGAAGGCCGAGGAGCACATGGCGAAGTGGGCCGAGCAGGAGAACGTGTTCACGCGGTTCCTTCCCTTCGCCGTAGTGTTCGGCGTGACCGACAAGTGGGCGAAGGCGTTCGAGGCTCTCGGGGAGCTCCCCGACGACATGTCCTGGTACGTGAGCAGCCGGCCGTTCGTGTTCTCGGACTTCGGCGAGAGCATCGACTCGTTCACGATCACGACGAGCGGCACGATCGCCTCGACGCCGGCGGGCTCGGGCAGCAGCGGGTTCGGCGGCGGCGGCTCCTCCGGCGGGGGAGGCGGCGGCGGGGGCGGAGGCTCCTGGTAGGGTCGCCGAGCAGGAGCCGCCGACGGAGGCGGCCCTCGCGCCCCGGTCGATGGACCTCGTCTTCAGCCAGGACCCGCGCGATTTCGCCCGCCGCGACTGGTCGGCGCTCGTCACGGCCGACCCGGCCGGCACGTTCTTCCACACGCCCGGCTTCCTGAAGCTCTACTGGGAGGAGTTCGCGGCCGAACCCGACCACCTGCTGCTCGCGTTCGCCGAGGAGGACGGCTCGCAGGTCGGCGCGGTGGCGTTCGAGCGGTTCGACGCGACGATCCGGTTCCTGGGCGGCACCGAGGTCACCGACTACATGGGGCCCGTCGCACTCCCTGAGATGCAGGCGACGGTCGCGAAGGAGCTCTTCGCGACGCTCGCCCGGCTCGACGATTGGGCCGAGGCGGACCTGCGGGGGCTGGCGGAGGACAAGCCGTGGCTCGAGCTCCTCGCGGAGGCGGCTGCGGCGCAGAGCTTCTCGGTCGAGACGACGGACGACCAGAACGGCGTCGCCCCCTACCTCGCGCTCCCCGGCTCGTACGAGGAGTACCTCGAGCGTCTGCCGTCGAAGTTGCGGCACGAGATCAAGCGCAAGGCCCGCCGGCTCGAGGCCGAGGTCGGGCCCTGGCACATCTGCCTCGCCACCGGGCAGACGCTCGAGCCGTTCCTCGACCGGTTCGTCGAGCTGCACCAGCAGAGCGAGGGGCCGAAGGGCGTGTTCATGCAGCCGGGGATGGAGATCTTCTTCCGCCGGCTCGGCGAGGCGTTCCTGCCGCGGGGCGTGTTCAGCCTCACGTTCATCGAGGCGGCCGAGCACCGCAAGCTCGCCGGCTCGATCGGGTTCCGGTTCGAGGGGACGTACTCGCTGTACAACTCGGCGTTCGACCGGACGTACCAGTCGGTCTCGCCGGGGATGGTGCTCGTCGGCGAGGACATCCGGATCGCGATCGAGGCGGGCTGTTCCGCGTTCGACCTGTTGAAGGGCGACTACGCGTACAAGTACCGGTTCGGGGCGGTCCCGAGGCCGGTCAAACGGCTCGTCGTGCGGCGCTAGCTCACTCGACGAACGCGCGCAGGTGCTCGAGCACCACGATCGCGAGCGCCTCGTCGCCGCCCACGACGAGGTTCCCGTCGTCGAGGAATGCGTCGGCCGGCACGCGCCGTCCCGCGGCGAGGGCGAACGCGAACGCGCGGCCCTGCACGAACGCGTCCGCCTTCTTGTCCTCGGGCGGGGCGTCGCCGGGGGAGAGCCCCCAGTGCCAGTGGCCGCCGCCGACGCCCTCGAGGTCCACCTGGAGCGTCGCCCCCGGGAACGAGAGCCCGGTCTGCCCGAGCGACCACGGGAGCATCCGGATCGCCATGTCGTTCGCGAGGTAGATCGGCCAGTGCTGCGGGTTCTCCTCGAGGCCCGTGCTCTCGCGGATGTCCTCGCCGTGGAACCACCATTCGATGACCCGCGACTGGACCAGGTACCGGACGCCGATCTCGCCGGCGACCCAGTCGACCTTCTTCGTCCTCCACTCGTCCTCGGACAGGCCCGCGGCCGCCGCGAGGAAGACGTCGGCCGCGCGTCCCCAGTCCCGCGCGACCTGGCGGGCGGGGATCTCGTCGCGGGCGCGGACCGCCGACTCGTTGAAGCCGTTCACCCAGAGCTCGCCGCCGTTGGCCTCGCGGAACGCGTCGAACTCCGTGGCCGGCTCGCCGATCATCAGCTGTGCCGCCGCGGTCTCCTGCGCGGCCAGGTGCGCGACGATGTCGCGGTTGCGCCAGCCCTCGCAGACGCTGTCGCTGTCCCACGCGCCGGCGGGCGCGTACTGGATCGTGCGCCCGAGCCGTTCGCGCTCGGCGGACGCGGTCCCGAGCATCTCGACGCGTGGGATCACTCGAACTCCTCCGTTCGGTCGCGGCGTATCGTACCTGCCGGTTATCGTCCCGCCGTGAGCAGGGCGATCGACCGGTTCCTCGAGGCGGCGAGCGTCCTCGGCCATCCGGTCGAGGTGCGCCGGTTCCCGGAGGGGACGAAGACCGCACAGGACGCCGCCCGAGCGGTCGGGTGCGAGGTCGGCCAGATCGTGAAGTCCCTCGTGTTCATGGCCGACGATCGGCCGCTGCTCGCGCTCACGAGCGGGGCCAACCGGGTCGACGTCGGGCGACTGGCCGAGCTCGCGGGCGCCGGGGAGGTCCGCCGGGCCACGCCCGAGGAGGCGCGGACCGCCACCGGGTTCGCCGTCGGCGGGACGCCGCCATTCGGCCACCCCGAGCGCGTCCGGACGTTCCTCGACCGCGACCTGCTGGCGTTCGACGAGGTCTGGGCGGCGGCCGGGAGCCCCGACTCGGTGTTCGGGTCGACGCCGGAGGAACTTCGTCGCACCGCGCTCGCGGAGGTGGTCGACCTCAAGGAAACCCAGCCGGCCAGGTAGGAATCGTCCGGCGAGCCGTTAGGATAGGGGGGTTCGATCGACGGAGGCCCGATGATCCAGCTGACCGAGTCCGCAGCAGGGAAGGTGAAGGAGCTCCTCGTGGAGGAGGGCCGTTCGGACATCGCACTGCGGGTCGCCGTGCAGCCGGGAGGCTGCTCGGGGCTGCGTTACGCGATGTACCTGGACGATCAGCTTTCAGAGAAGGACGTCGCCGAGGAGCAGTTCGGGGTCCGCGTGGTCATCGACCGGATGAGCGTCCCGTACCTGTCGGAGGCGAAGATCGACTTCGTCGATACGCTCGAGGCCTCGGGCTTCACGATCGACAACCCGGTCGCGCAGGGCTCCTGCGCGTGCGGGCACTCGTTCCACTAGTCGCTCGAAGCGGCGTCGAGCGCCGACCGCAATCCCTCCCGGAGCTCGTTCAGCTCGCCCGCGTCGATCACGAGCGGCGGCGAGATCTGCAGCGCGCCGATCCCGAGCGCCCGCGTGAGGATCCCGCTCTGCCGGCTCGCGGCGACCACCCGGCCAGGCAGCGTGGGCTCGGCCTCGAGCGCGTCGGCGGCGAATTGCACCGCCGCGAGCACCCCGGTGCCCGAACGCACCCCGCCGACAAGCGGGTGCTCAGCGAGCGGCGCGAGCGCCTCGGCGAGGTCGCCCTCGAGCTCGAGGGCGCGCTTCGGCAGCGACTCGCGCTCCATGATGTCGAGGTTCGCGAGCGCGGCCGCGGCGGCCGTCGCGTGGCCCGAGTAGGTGTAGCCGTGGCGCCACATGCCGGCGCCCTTCCGCCAGAACGGCTCGGCGATCCACGGCGCCGCGATCACCGCGCCCATCGGCAAGTAGCCGCTCGTGATGCCCTTCGCGCACGTGACGATGTCGGGCCCGAGGTCCCAGCGTGAGCTCGCGAACCAGTCGCCGGTCCGCCCGAATCCGGTGATCACCTCGTCGGCGACGAACAGCACGCCGGTCTCGCGACAGATCGCGCGCACCTCCTCAAGGTAGCCCTCGGGCGGCGCGAAGACCCCGCCGGCGCCGATCACCGGCTCGCAGAAGAACGCGGCGACACGTTCGGGCCCGGCCGCCGCGATCGCGTCCCGGAGCGCGGTCGGCGAGTCCCACCCAACCTTCGCGACGTCGCCCACGAGCGGGCCGTGGCCGGCGGCGTTCGCCTCGATGCCGGCGAGGCTCGTCCCAGCGATGTGCATGCCGTGGTACGCGTGCTCGCGCGTGATCAGGAGGGTCCGCTCGGTCTCGCCGAGGAGCTGCCAGTAGCGCCTCGCCATCTTCGTCGCGGTGTCGATCGAGTCCGAGCCGCCGCTCGTGAGGAAGACCTTCGACTCCTCGACCGGCGCGAGCGCCCGCACGCGTTCGGCGAGCTCGATCGCCGGGCGGTTCGAGAAGTCGCCGAACGTCGAGTACGCGGGGAGTCTCCGGAGCTGCGCCTGCGCGGCGTCCGCGATCTCGTCGCGCCCGTAGCCGACGTTGCAGTACCAGAGCGACGCGGTGGCGTCGAGGTACCGGCGTCCCTCCTCGTCCCAGACGTGCACGCCCTCGCCGCGGTCCACGACGAGCTCGCCGTCGGTCTCGATGGCGAGCATGTCGGCGAATGGGTGCCAGAACGCGCTCACGGGCAACTCACCGTAGCAGCCGTATCGGCGGGATCGCGGAGCTCTTGAATCTCAGTCCGGCTCGTACGCGAGGTTCGGCCGAAGCCAGGTCTCGGCCTCGCGGCGGTCCATGCCGCACCGCCCGGCATAGTCCTCGACCTGGTCCCGGCCGATCCTGCCTACGTTGAAGTACCGGGAGGCGGGGTGGCCGAAGTACAACCCCGAGACGCTCGCGGCCGGGGTCATCGCGAAGTGCTCGGTGAGGCCGATGCCGGCGTCCGACGCGCCGAGGAGTTCGAAGAGCGTGCCCTTGCGGCTGTGGTCGGGGCAGGCCGGGTAGCCGAACGCCGGCCGGATCCCTCGGTAACGCTCGGCGATCAGCTCGTCGTTCGACATCGCCGGGCCCGACTCGTACCACTCGCGGCGGGCGCGAGCGTGGAGCCACTCCGCGGAGCCCTCGGCGAGCCTGTCGGCCAGCGCCTTCACCATGATCGAGCCGTAGTCGTCGTGGTCGGCCTCGAACCGCCCGGCGAGCTCGTCCGCACCGATCCCCGCGGTCACGGCGAACGCGCCGAGGTGATCCGTGAGGTCCGACTCCGCGGGCGCGACGAAGTCGGCGAGCGAACGGCTCGGACGGTCGTCGCCGTGGTCGGCCTGTTGCCGGAGCATCGGGAACCTCGTGCCGTCCTCGAGGACGACGTCATCGCCTTCGGACCACGCGTGCCAGAAGCCGTAGACCCCGCGAGCCCGGAGGGACCCCTCGGCCACGATCGTGTCGAGGAGCTCGTTCGCGGCCTCGAACAGCTCGCGGGCGGCCTCGCCGTGCCTCGGGTGGTCGAGGATCTGCGGGTAGCGGCCCTTCAGCTCCCACGCGGAGAAGAAGAACGTCCAGTCGATGTAGTCGCGCAGCTCGGCGAGCTCGGGCTCGACGGTCCGGACGCCCTGGAACGCCGGCTCGGCGAGGTCCTCGGCGCGCCACACGATCGGCGTCCGGCGTTCGGTCGCGATCCGGTAGGGGAGCAGCGGCTGCGCCTCGCGCTCGGCGTGGAGCTGCCGGAGCCGCTCCTGGTCGTCGCGGTTGTCGCGGTCGAGCTTCGTGCGCCGGTCGGGGTCGAGCAGGTCCGAGACGACGCCGACGACGCGTGACGCGTCGACGACGTGCACGACCGGCTGGGCGTACTCGGGGGCGATCCGGACCGCGGTGTGCTGTCTCGACGTCGTCGCGCCGCCGATCAGCAGGGGCAGCTCGAGCCCACGGCGCTCCATCTCGCGCGCCACGCCCTCCATCTCGCCGAGCGAGGGCGTGATGAGGCCGGAGCAGCCCACGACGTCGCAGCCCTCCTCGACGGCGGTGTCGAGCAGGGCGTCGGGCGCGACCATCACGCCGAGGTCGATCACCTCGTAGTTGTTGCAGCCGAGGACCACGCCGACGATGTTCTTGCCGATGTCGTGCACGTCGCCCTTGACCGTGCACAGGACCACCTTGCCCTGCGCCCGCGCCTGATCGAGCCCGAGCGAGCGCTTCTCCTCCTCCATGAACGGCTCGAGGTACGCGACCGCCCGCTTCATCGCGCGCGCGCTCTTCACGACCTGCGGGAGGAACATCTTCCCCGCGCCGAACAGGTCGCCCACGACCTGCATGCCGGCCATGAGCGGGCCCTCGATCACCTCGAGTGGCCGCTCGTACGCGCTGCGGGCCTCCTCCGTGTCCTCCTCGATGAACTCGTCGATCCCGTGGACGAGCGCGTGCTTCAGGCGCTCCTCGACCGTGGTCTCGCGCCACGAGAGATCGATCTCCTTCTTCGTGGCGCCGCCCTTCACGGTCTCGGCGAACGCGACCATGCGCTCGGTCGCGTCCGGGCGGCGGGCGAAGATGATGTCCTCGACGTGCTCGAGCAGCTCCGCGGGGATGTCCTCGTAGAGCGCGATCTGTCCGGCGTTCACGATCGCCATGTCGAGCCCGGCCGCGATCGCGTGGTACAGGAACGCCGAGTGGATGGCCTCCCGGACGGCGTCGTTGCCGCGGAAGCTGAACGAGAGGTTCGAGACGCCGCCCGAGACCTTCACCCCGGGCAGCCGCTCCTTGAGGAGCCGCGTCGCCTCGACGAACGCCTTCCCGTACTCGTCGTGCTCCTCGATCCCCGTGGCGATCGCGAGGATGCACGGGTCGACGACGATGTCCTCCGGCCGGTAGCCGGCCTCGTCGAGGAGGAGGCCGCACGCGCGCTCGAGGATCTCGACCTTGCGCTCAACCGTGTCGGCCTGCCCCCGCTCGTCGAACGCCATCACGACGACCGCGGCGCCGTACCGCTTGATCCGCCGCGCCTTGTCGAGGAAGTCCTCCTCGCCCTCCTTGAGGCTGATCGAGTTCACGATGCCTCGGCCCTGGAGGCACTTCAGCCCGGCCTCGAGGACCTCCCACTTCGACGAGTCGACCATCACGGGGACGCGGGCGATCTCGGGCTCGGTGGCGAGGAGGTTCAGGAACGTCGTCATGGCTTTCGGCCCGTCGAGCAGGTCGGCGTCCATGTTCACGTCGAGCAGGTTCGCACCGCTGCGGACCTGGTCGGCGGCGATCTCGACGGCGGCCTGGTAGTCGCCGGCCTCGATCAACCGGCGGAACCGGGCCGAGCCCGTGACGTTCTGCCGCTCGCCGACCATCACGAACCCGGTGTCCGGGGTGATCGCGAACGGCTCGAGGCCGCTGAAGGCGGTGAGCTCGCGCGGCGCCGGCACCCGGCGGGGTGCGAGCCCCTCGACCGCGGTCGCGATCGCCCGGACGTGGTCGGGCGTCGTGCCGCAGCAACCGCCGAGCACGTTGGCGAGGCCGCTCTCGCCGAACTCGCGCAGGTACTTCGACGTCGTCTCCGGCCGCTCGTCATAGCCGCCGAACGCGTTCGGCAGGCCCGCGTTCGGGTGGCATGTGGTGAACACCGGCGCGACGCGCGCGAGCGACTCGAGGTAGGGGCGCATCTCCGCGGCGCCGAGGGCACAGTTCACGCCGACGCTGAACGGCTCGGCGTGCGCGACCGAGAGCCAGAACGCCTCGACGGTCTGGCCCGACAGCGTTCGGCCGCTGCGGTCGGTGATCGTCACCGAGATCATGAGTGGCACGTCCGGCGCGACGTCCCGGGCGGCCGCGATGGCCGCCTTCGCGTTCAGCGTGTCGAAGATCGTCTCGATCAGAAGCAGGTCGACGCCGCCCTCGACGAGCCCGCTGACCTGCTCGGCGTACGCCTCGGCCATCCGGTCGAACGTCACGGTCCGGAACGCGGGATCGTTCACGTGGGGCGAGAGCGACAGCGTCTGGTTCGTCGGACCGATCGAGCCCGCCACGAACCGGTCCGGGCCGAACGCGTCGGCCACCCGCCGGGCGATCCGAGCGCCCTCGACGTTCAGCTCGCGGACGAACGGCTCCAGGCCGTAGTCGGCCTGCGCGATCGCCGTCGCCGTGAACGTGTTCGTCGTGAGGACGTCGGCCCCGGCCTCGAGGTAGCCGCGGTGGATGTCCTCGACGACGTCGGGGCGCGTGAGGTTCAGCAGGTCGGGGTCGCCCTTGACGTCGTGCGGGTGGTCGTGGAACCGCTCGCCGCGGTAGTCCTCATCGCCGAGACCGCGGTCCTGGATCGCGGTCCCGTACGCGCCGTCGAGGACCAGGATCCGCTCGGAGAGCAGGCGCTCGAGCCGGTCCCTCATCCTGCAACGCTACCCGCGGGCCTCGGGGCTGACCAGCATGCCAGCGGCGCCCGACGAACCTCCGCTAGGGTGACGACGTGGAACCGACGACTCAGGCCTCGTCGCGCCGGGTGAGCGTCCTCGGCAAACAGGGGACCGACCTGCTCGCGCTGGTCCCGCTCTTCGAGGGCCTCGGCCGCCGTCACCTCAAGCAGATCACGGAGCACGCGGACGAGATCTCGTACCGCCCGAACGAGACGATCGTCGAGGCCGGCCAGCCCGGCGGCAGCTTCTACGTGGTCGTCCAGGGCGAGGCGAAGGTCGTCCGGGGTCCGAAGGTGGTGGCCCGGATCGGCCCGGGGGAGTTCTTCGGCGAGATCTCGCTCCTCGACGGCGGGCCGAGAACGGCGACCGTCGTCGCCGAGACCCCGGTGCTCGCGATCCGCATCTTCAAGAGCTCGTTCGACAAGGTGCTGTCGCAGGAACCGGGGGTGGCGACGAAGATCCTCACCGTCGTCGCGCGCCGCCTCCGCGAGGCCGAACGCAGCTTGAACGACTGATGCTCGCGATCTCCTACAACTGGTGGAAGTTCCTGCACGTCGCCGGCGTGATCGCGTTCGTGATGTTCCACGGCGTCTCGGCCGTGATCGCGCTGCGGGTCCGCAAGGAGAGCGACCGGACCCGGATCGCGATCATGCTCCAGACCTCCGGCTCGGCGCTGATGGGGATGTACGTCTCGCTGCTGTGGCTCGTCGCGTTCGGCGTCGTCGCCGGGATCCAGGGTGGGTTCTGGAACGACGGGTGGTTCTGGATCTCGGTGGGACTGCTCGTGGTCGTCGGCATCGAGATGGGCGCGGTGGCGAGGCCGTACTACGAGCGGGTGAAGGAGGCGGTCGAGGTCCGGCCGTCCGGGGTCCCGAGGCGGAGCGACGAGGAGCTCGCGGAGATCCTGCGCTCGCCGGTCGCGCTGTGGAACGCGGTGTTCGGCTTCGCGGTCCTGCTCACGATCACGTGGCTGATGATCTTCAAGCCGTTCCAGGTGTTCTAGCCCGACCTAGAGGTCGGTCGGCGCGAGCGGGCGCTCGGCGGGACCGTTCACGACCTGCCCCGTCGGCGAGTACCGAGATCCGTGGCACGGGCACAGCCAGCCGTTCTCGCCCGCGTCCCACTTCACGGTGCACCCCTGGTGCGTGCACTTGGCCGACAGCGCCGTCACCCTGCCCTTCCCGTCCCGGAACACGGCCACCTTGTGGTCGCCGATTTTGACGACCCCGCCCTCGCCGGGGGCGATCTCCTCGAGGTTCTGCGCCACCGTGCGGGCGACGAGCACGTCGCACGGGGCGGTCTCCGCGACGTCCTTGGGGACCGACCCCAGGAACATCGCCTTCGCGCCGGAGAGCCCCCGGTTGCCGATCACGACGAGGTCGTAGCCCTCGACCGCCGCGGCGTCGACGATCTCGCGGGCGGGGTCGCCGGTGCGGATCTCGATAGCAGAGGTCACCCCCGATTCCTCGCCGATCGAGGCGACGGTGTCCTTGAGGACGAGCTCGCCGGTCTTCGGGTGCCCGACGAACACGAGCGTGACAGAGGCCTCGAGCCGATGCGCCAGCGCGTAGCCCTTGCGCGACGCCCGGTCGGCGGTCGACGAGCCGTCGGTCGCGATCAGCATCCGGCGGTACGGGGCCGTCCCGGGCTCCCGGTCCGACAGGTTGCGTGGGCGGGTGAGCAGGACGTCGCAGGGCGCGTGCGTGACGACCTGCCGCGGCACGCTGCCGAAGAGCTGATCGGAGGTGGCCAGCCCGACGCTCCCGATCACGATCAGGTCGGCGTCGTGGTCGGACGCGCTCGTGAGGATCGCGTCGGCGGGCGCATCCGTGGAAAGGGCCACGTCGGCGAGCGCACCCTCCCGCTCGGCGATCTGGACCGCGCGGGCGACGGCCTCCTTGGCCCGGTCCGCGTTCGAGTAGGCGTGGACGATCGAGAGCCTCGCGCCCCCGACGCCCGCGAGCGCAGCGGCGATGCGCTCGGCCGTCTCGGCCGAGTCCGAGCCGTCCGTCGCGACGACGATCCTTCGGTAGGCCACTCCCTCGCTCCCGTCTCCGCCCCCGGGAGGGCGGACCGGCAAGCCTAGCGCGTCGATCCGCTTCCGCCCTCTCCGGCCTCGCGGCGGGGGTCCCGGACGCAGGCGGTACGCTAGGTGGCAGACGTTGACGACGGCCGGCGAAGGCTCAGGGTGGCCGGAGCCTGGCCGAGGAGACATCGGAGCCGATGAGCAAACAGGTCGAAGAGAAGGAACGCGTCGTGATCCGGTTCGCCGGCGACTCCGGCGACGGGATGCAGCTCACGGGCGACCGGTTCACCAACGCGACGGCGGTGCTCGGTAACGACCTCGCCACGCTCCCGGACTTCCCCGCCGAGATCCGGGCGCCGGCCGGGACGGTTCACGGCGTCTCCGCGTTCCAGATCCAGTTCGCGTCGAGCGACATCCTCACGCCCGGGGACCATCCGAACGTCCTGGTGGCGATGAACCCGGCCGCCCTGCGCGCCGAGCTCGGCTCGGTCGAGAAGGGCGGCACGATCGTCCTGAACGAGGACGCGTTCACCCCGCGGAACATCGACAAGGCGGGCTACACCTCGGATCCACTCCAGGACGGGACGCTCGACGGCTACCAGGTGTTCAAGGTGCCGATGACGTCCATCACGGTCCGGGCGGTCGAGGACCTCGGCCTCACCCGCAAGGAAGCCGAGCGGTCGAAGAACATGTTCGCGCTCGGGCTGATCTCGTGGATGTACGGGCGGCCGACCGACGTCACGCTCAACTGGCTGCACAAGAAGTTCGGCGACAAGCCGCAGGTCTACGACGCCAACGTCGCGGCCCTCAAGGCGGGGTACAACTTCGGCGAGACGACGGAACTGTTCGCGACGTCGTACGAGGTCAAGCCGGCGCCCGCGGCGCCGGGCGTCTACCGCAACGTCTCGGGCGCGCAGGCGCTCGCGTTGGGCCTCGTCGCGGCGGCCGAACGCAGCGGCGTCCGCCTGTTCTACGCGAGCTACCCGATCACCCCGGCGTCCGAGCTGCTGCATGAGCTCTCGCGCCTCAAGAACTTCGACGTGATCACGCTGCAGGCCGAGGACGAGATCGCCGCGGCCAACGTGGCGCTCGGCGCGGCGTTCGCCGGCGACCTCGGCGTCACCGGCACGAGCGGCCCCGGCATGGACCTGAAGGCCGAGACGCTCGGCCTCGCGGTGACGCTCGAGCTGCCGATGGTGATCGTCGACGTCCAGCGCGCCGGGCCGTCGACCGGGATGCCGACGAAGACCGAGCAGTCGGATCTGCTGCTCGCCATGTTCGGCCGCCACGGCGAATCCCCGATGCCGGTGGTCGCGTCGCGCTCGCCCTCGCACTGTTTCGACGCGGCCCTCGAGGCGGCGCGGATCGCGATCACGTACCGCACGCCGGTGATCCTGCTCTCCGACACGTTCCTCGCCAATTCGTCCGAGCCGTGGCTCCTTCCCGACGTGGACTCGCTCCCGACGATCGACCCGGCGTTCGCGGCCGGTCCGAACGCAGGCCAGGAGTTCCTGCCCTACCTGCGGGACGAGAGGCTCGCGCGCCCCTGGGCGGTCCCCGGCACGAAGGGCCTGCGGCACCGGGTCGGCGGACTCGAGAAGGAGGACGGGACCGGCGACATCAGCTACGACCCCGTCAACCACGAGCGGATGACCGAGCTGCGCGCGGCCAAGGTGGCGAAGGTCGCCGACGAGATCCCGCCGCTCGAGGTGGACGATCCCGACGGCGACGCCGAGCTCCTCGTGCTCGGATGGGGTTCGACGTACGGCACGATCAAGGCGGCTGCGCGCAGGGTCCGGGACCGCGGCCGGAAGGTGGCGACGGCGCACCTCGTCCACCTCAACCCGATGCCGAGCAACACGGGGGAGGTCGTACGGCGGTACTCGCGCGTGCTGATCCCCGAGGTGAACTCGGGGCAGCTCGCGATGCTGATCCGGGCCGCACACCTCGTGGACGCGACGAGCTACACGAAGGTGCAGGGCCAGCCGATCTTCGCGGAGGACCTGGAGAACGAGATGCTGAGGATGATGGACGGATGAGCGATCAGGGCAACGGCGGCGGCGGCGGTAACGGCGGGGGCGCGGTCGGCACCCTTACGAAGAAGGACTTCACCAGCGACCAGGAGGTCCGCTGGTGCCCCGGATGCGGGGACTACGCGATCCTGTCCACGGTGCAGGCGTTCATGCCCGAGCTCGGCATCGAGCCGGACAACACGGTGTTCGTGTCGGGGATCGGGTGTTCGGGCCGGTTCACGTATTACATGGACACGTACGGCGTGCACGGGATCCACGGCCGCGCCCCCGCCCTCGCCACGGGGGTTGCGACGGCGCGGCCCGATCTCTCGGTGTGGGTCATCACCGGGGACGGGGACGGGCTGTCGATCGGCGGCAACCACCTGATCCACGCGCTCCGCCGGAACGTGAACTTCAAGATCCTGCTGTTCAACAACCAGATCTACGGGCTGACGAAGGGGCAGTACTCGCCGACGTCCGAAGAGGGCAAGGTGACGAAGTCGACGCCGTTCGGATCGGTCGACCACCCCTTCAACCCGATCGCGCTCGCGCTCGGCGCCGAGGCGTCGTTCGTCGCGCGGACGGTCGACAACGACCGCCAGCACCTCAGCCAGGTGCTCCGCCAGGCCGCTGCGCACAAGGGGACGGCGTTCGTCGAGATCTACCAGAACTGCAACGTGTTCAACGACGGCGCGTTCGACCTGCTGCGCGAGAAGCCGCAGGGCGCGCACAACCAGATCCGGCTCGAGGACGGCAAGCCGATCGTCTTCGACGAGGGCACCCGGTGTGTCGTGGTCGGCGACAACGGCCGCCTGCAGATCGCCGACGTGGCGAGCACCCAGGAGGACCAGATCGTGGTGCACGACGCGCAGGGGCGGCCGTCGCTCGCGTTCGCGCTCGCGCACCTGTCGCGGGGGCCGAGCGAGCCGACGTGCATCGGCGTGTTCCGCGAGGTCGAGCGGCCGGTCTTCGGCGAGGCGACGGTGGAGCAGATCCGCTCGGCGACCGAGCGACTCGGTCGCGGCAGCCTCGAGAAGCTGCTGCAATCGGGCGACACCTGGACCGTGTCCTAGGCGCCGTCCTCGAAGCGGTCCATCGCGAGATCGGCCGACGCCGCGACCTCTCGGAGCTCGGCCACGAGCGGGGGGAGGGTTGCGAGGAGGCGGTCCGCGTCCTCGTCGGTGGTCTCCGGTCCGACGCCGATGCGGAAGCTCGTCGTCGCGGGCGACCCCATCTGCTCGAGCACCGAGGAGGCCTCGCCCGCGGCGCCCGAGCAGTTCGAACCGGCCGCGATCCGGAATCCTCGGTCGTCGAGGGCCATGCTCAGGATCTCGGCGTCGACGCCGGCCACCGAGAAGCAGACGAGGTGCGGGACCCGCTGGGTGGGATGCCCGTGGACCCGGGCGTCCGCCACGCGCTCGACGATGCCGCTCCGCAGGCGGTCCGTAAGCGCCCACTGCCGCGCCGCCTGGTCGCCCATGTCCCCGAGGCGGGCGGCGAGCGCCGCCGCCATCGCGGCGACACCGGGGACGTTCTCCATCCCGGACCGGCGCCGGCGTTCCCGATCGTCGCCGCATGGGTACGCGGCGACCGGCACGCCGCGGCGGACGTAGAGACCGCCGACCCCGGGTGGTCCGCCGAACTTGTGTCCGGACACGGACAGCAGGTCGACCTCGAGCGCGACCGCGTCGAGCGGGAGTCGCCCGACCGTCTGGCAGGCGTCGGTGTGGAACAGGACGCCGGCCTCCCGGGAGAGCCTCGCGGCCTCGGCGATCGGCTGGATCGAGCCGACCTCGTGGTTCGCGTGCTGCACCGAGGCGAGGAGGGTCCCGGGCGTGCGGACCTCGGCCGCGAACGCGTCGAGATCCACCACGCCGCGCTCGTCCACCGGCACGAGGATCGACTCGAACCCGTCGGTCTCGAGCGTCGTGAGGACCCCCCCGACGGCTGGATGCTCGACCGTGGTGGTCACGATGCGTCGCCCGAGCTCCCGGATCGGCCGGACGCCGCCCCAGATCGCGAGCGCGACGGCCTCGGTCCCCCCGCTCGTGAACACGATCTCGTCGGGCTGCGCGCCGATCGCGGCTGCCACGGTCGCGCGCGCGTCGTCCAGCAGGCGCCGGGCGGTCAGGCCGTCCCCGTGCACGCGGAGCGGGTCGCCGAACGCGTCGAGGGCCTCGAGCAGCGCCGCGCGGGCCCGCTCATCCAGCGGCGTGGCCGAGGAGTGATCCAGGTACGTCCGGGTGGTCGTGGCCATCGCGAGAACGCGGCCATGCTATCGGGCCGCCCGGACGTCGGCCGTCGCCCGGCTCCGGACTACGGCGTGACGGGTTCCCGATCCCGAAGGAACACCGACTGGTAGACAACGGCGGCGATGATCGCGCCGGCCACCGGCCCCACGATCCACACGAACCAGTCGGCCCATGTCCCGGACGAGAGTGCCGGCCCGAACCACCGCGCCGGGTTCATCGCGGCGCCCGTGTAGGGACCGAAGGCCATGATGTCGAACGCGATCACGAGGCCGATCGTGAGGCCCGCGGTCTTCGAGAAGGGACCCTCCGGGTCCACGGCCGTGCCGAAGACGGCGAACGCGAGCAGGAAGGTGGTCGCGGCCTCGATCACGATGCCCTTGCCCGCCGCGATGCCCTCGGCGAGCTGCGGGGTCCCGCCGGCCGCGGCGTCGAAGAGCTCGCCGGGGATCAGGTACTTGAGGAGGAACGCCCCGGCGATCGCGCCGAGGAGCTGCGCCACGATGTAGACGACCACGGTCGGGGTCGGCGTCTTGCCGGCGACCCACAGGCCGATCGTGACGGCGGGATTGATGTGCCCGCCCGAGACGTGGGCGGTGATCGACACCATGATCGCGAGCACGAGGCCGTGCGCGAGCGCGACGCCGGTCAGGTCGAGGCCGAGACCCACCGCGACGACGGCGCCGGCGCCGATGAACACGAGCGCGAACGTCGCGACGAACTCCGCCACGGCCACCTTGCCGGTGCTCGTCATCCCGATACCTCCTCTGGTCGGTCGGTTCGGCCACGATAGCCTCGGCATAGGCCCCGCTCAACGAGGCTCTCCCCGGGGTTGGGTAGGATGCGGCGCGTGAGGATCTTGCTCGTGTCGCCCGATCCGAGCTCGCGCGACCTCATGCGCGTCGCGGTCGGCAGCCTCGAGCGGCGTCTCGGCGAGCCGCTCTCGTTCCTGGACGCGACCGACGGGAAGAACGGGGCGACGATCGGGCTCCGTGAGGATCCGGACGCGGTCGTCGCGGACGAGATCGCGTCGAGGGCGGGCGCTTTCTCGCTCGCGAAGGACCTCCGAGGGGCGGCCGAGCCCTACCTCGGACCGATCGTGATCCTGCTCGAACGGCGGCAGGACGAGTGGCTCGCACGCTGGTCCGGCGCGGACGCGTGGTTCGTCAAGCCCGTGGACCCCTTCGAGCTCGCGGACCGGCTGGTCCAGCTGATCGGCGAGCGGCGCACGGGGCCGGCGGTTCGTTCCGGCGACACGAGGGAGAGCGCGTGAAGATCAAGGGGACGTGCAGGCGGTGCGGCCGGGAGTTCCTGGTCGAGCAGGTGATCGGCAACGGCGGCCGGTGCCCGTGGGACGGCAAGCCGTTCCAGTCCGACTACGCCGCGGTGCTCGTCGAGCTGCTGCGGGACGCGGAGTCGGCCGGCGACACGCTCGAGAACGCCCTCGAGAAGATCGCGGACCTCGAGCCCGAGTTCGTGCTCGACGCGGACACGGTCCTGTCGCAGACCCTCGGGCACCTCGAGCGCCTCCAGCGGCCGCACGGCGGCGCGGAGCGGTGAACACCCTGGCCGAGTCCGACGCCGCCGGGCGCTACGCGGTCGACCTCCGGTCGGAGGACGGCGCCTGGAGCGTCGCGATCGTGCGGGACGGCGCCGACGTCTCGGTGCGGGCGTGCCGGGACGGGGACGAGGCCACGACCTACGCCTCGACCGTTCGTCAGCACCTCGCGTGGCTCTCGGAGCCGAAGTTCCGCGAGTACTACCGTCTGCCGCAGGAGGCCTGACGTGGGGTTCAACGCGATGCAGCCGGGGCGGATCAAGCGTGGCGACCTGCTCTTCCTCCTGCTCGGGATCGCGGCGCTCGTGGCCCTCGTCGTGTGGGCCGTCTGGTAGTGGACGACGGCGAGCGCGCCGACCTCGACTACTGCTACGTCACGACGACGGGACGCCGCTCCGGCAACCCGCACACGATCGAGATCTGGTTCGCGCTGCACGGCGACGTCGTCTACCTGCTCTCCGGCGGCGGCGACGCCAACGACTGGGTGAAGAACCTGCGGGCCCATCCCACCGTGGGGCTCCGCCTCGGCGACCGAGACCTGATCTGCCGGGCCCGGCTCGTGGAGGATCCCGAGGAGGACGAACTCGCGCGGCGGCTCCTGACCGAGAAGTACGTCCCTCGCTACTCGGACGACCTGCAGGAGTGGCGGCGGACCGCGCTGCCCGTCGCGATCGATCTCCCCGGGGCGAGCTGAGGATCAGGAACGCTCGAGCACGACCGCGAGGCCCTGTCCTCCCGAGATGCAGAGCGTCGCCAGCCCGAGTGCCGCGCCGCGCGCCCGCATCGCGTACGCGAGCGACAGGACGATCCGCGCGCCGGACATCCCGATCGGGTGGCCGAGCGAGATCCCCCCGCCGTTCACGTTCAGGCGGTCGCGTTCGAACTTCAGGTCGCGCTCGCACGCGATCACCTGCGCGGCGAACGCCTCGTTGATCTCGATCAGGTCGAGGTCGGCGAGCGCGAGACCCGTCCGTTCGAGCACCTTCTGCGTCGCCGGCACCGGGCCGATGCCCATGATCTCGGGCGGCACCCCGGCCCACGACATGCCGACGACCTTCGCGAGTGGTTCCCGGCCCTCGGTCCGCGCGCGCGACTCGGACATCAGCACCATCGCGGCGGCGCCGTCGGTGATGCCGCTCGAGTTGCCCGCGGTGACGCTGCCGCCGTCGCGGAACACGGGTTCGAGCCTCGCGAGCTTCTCGAGCGTGGTGTCCGGCCGCGGATGCTCGTCGGTGGTGACGGTGATCGGTCCTTCCGGACCCCGAGCCTCGACCGGGAACAGCTCCGAGGCGCGTGCCTCCGTGCCGGCCGCAGCCTTCTGTTGCGACTCGAGCGCGAACGCATCCTGCTCCTCGCGCGAGATGTCGTACCGGTCCACGAGGTTCTCTGCCGTCTCGCCCATGATCAGCCCGCAGAGCGGGTCGAGCAGGCCGTCGCGGTACATCCCGTCGTAGGCCGTCGCGTCGCCCATCCGGTAGCCGGTGCGCATCCGGTCGAGGATGAACGGCACCCGCGTCATGTTCTCCATGCCGCCGACGAGCACGACCTCCGCGTCGCCGAGCGCGATCTGCTGTGCCCCGAGCTGCAGCGCCTTCATCCCCGAGCCGCACGCGATGTTGACGTTGTACGCCGAGACCTCGACCGGCACGCCCGCCCGGACGCTCACCTGGCGCCCGGTGTTCGGGCCGTTCCCGGCCTGGCGCGCGTGGCCGAGGATCGTCTGGTCGATCGCGTCGGGTTCGACGCCGGAGCGGCGCATCGCCTCCTTCGCCGCCAGGACGCCGAGGTCGACCGCGGGGAGCTCGGCGTACGACCCAAGGAAGCGTCCGATCGGCGTGCGCGCGCCCTCGACGATGACCGCGGTCTCCACGGCGCCCAGTCTATCGGCGGTCGGAGCGCACACCGTCCTCGCGACGATCGCGTGGCCGCAGCATGGTGAGGAGCCGATGCAGCTCCGCGCCGCCCGCGACGGGTTCGGCGAGGGGGACCTCCGCGGCCTCGACCGCGACCTCGCCTCGGGCGAGCCACGCCCGGAGTGCCGACAGCTCGTCGGCGCGGTCCCGTGGGCACGGCGCGCCGAGCGGCGCCTCACCTCCGCCGCGCACCAGCGCCCCGCCGCGTAGGCGCAGTCGCTGACCCGCCCCGTCCCGGAGGACGACGTCGCCGCCGCCGAGCAGCCACGCGTCCTGCCTCGAGCGCAGGAGCGCCTCGGCGAGCGCGCGGAGCCGGTCCCTGGCGAGCCCGGCCTCCTCGAACCGCTCCTGCTCGGCGAGGTCGCGCATCCGCGCCTCGAGCGTTCCGAGGAGCCCGCCCGGGGTGGAGAGGGAGGAGATGAGGGACCGGACGAGCTCCCCGTAACGCTCGGGGCCGGCGCGGCCGTCGCATGGGGCGAGGCACCTGCCCATGTCGGCGAGCGCGCACGGCGCGAACCGCGTCGCCGCGCGCATCGGCGTCGTGCACCGCCGGATCGCGAAGGCGTCCTCGAGCGCCTCCTTCGCCTGTCGCGCGAGGCTGGACGAGGGGAACGGCCCGAGGAACGCGCCGGCGCCCTTCGGCTCGCGGACGACCTTGATGCGGGGGTACGCCTCCGCGTCGTCGACGCGCAGGTACGCGTACCGGCGCCACGTCTTGCCCTTGCGGTTGTACTTCGGCTCGTGCTCGCGGATCTTCCGGGCCTCGACGACGAGCGCCTCGAGTTCGGTCGCGCACGCGATCCCGTCGACCGACGCGGCCTCGGCGAGCAGGTCTTCGACCTTCTTGCGCGTGTCGCCGTAGAAGTAGCTCTTCACGCGCGATCGCAGCCGGTTCGACTTGCCGACGTAGAGCACCGTGCCGTCGCGGCCGCGGAACAGGTAGACGCCCGGCGCGTCGGGAAGGTGTTCGGCGAGCCGGATCTTCCCGAAGTTCGGACGTCCGCGAGCGCGGACCGCGCCGTGCAGCTCGCCGAGCGTCGCGATGCCGAGCCGCCCGCCGAACTCGAGCAGCCCATGGAGCACCTCGGCGCACGTCTCCGCGTCCGGGAGTGCCCGGTGCGTCGGGCGCGCCGCCGTCCGGAAGTACTGGGCGAGCGTCCGCAGCCGCACGTTCGGGACGTCGGGCCAGACGACGCGGCGCGCGAGCTTCGCCGTGCACACCGGCGGCGGCGGGAGCGGGTCGTAGTCCAGCCGCTGGAACGCCGCGTTCAGGAACGTGAAGTCGAACGTCGCGTTGTGCGCCACGAACACGCAGCCGCGCGCGAACTCGGCGAACGAGGGGAGCACCCACTCGATCGGCGGCGCGCCCGCGACCATCAGGTCGTCGATCCCGGTGAGGTGCGTGATCTGGCGAGGGATCGGTTGTCCGGGGTTCACGAGCGTCTCGAACACGCCGGTGCGCTCCCTGCCCCGGAGCTTCACGGCGCCGATCTCGGTGATGCGGCAGTCGGCCGGCGAGCCGCCCGTCGTCTCGAGGTCGACCACGACGAACTCGACCTCGGACAGCGGCGCGCCGTCCTCGAGCGTGGTCTGGATCGCCTGGCCGAGCACCGCCCTCCCGCCGGGGCCGCGCGAGGAGGAGCAGGCTATCCGAACAGGTGTTCGGAGGTCAAGCGGCTGGTCAGGTCACGTCCCGCGCGCGGAAGACGCCGCTCGCGCCGAGCAACAGGACGAGGGCACAGGCGGCGAGGTAGAGGCCGGCCTGGCCCGGGGTCCGCCCGCCGAGCGGGAAGTCGGCCGACGACCCGATCAGGTACGCAGCCGCGTTGTCCGAGAGCAGCCACGGCGCCCACTCTGGGCGCAGCCCGCGGACGAGGTTCTCGACGATCACGAGGTAGCCGAACCCGACGCCGAGCGCGACGGCCGTGTTCCGGCCCGCCGCCGCGAGCGCGAACCCGAACCCCGCGAAGATCGTGGAGAGCAACGCGACGCGGAGCCCGACCGCCGCGGACTCCGACAGCCACGAGCCGTCGACGCCGGCGGTCGAGCCCGTGCCCGCGGCGTCGATCGCGAGCGCGACGCCCAGGAACACCTGCACCACGATCGAGAGGACGAACACGCCGGTGAGGCTCGCGGCGATCTTGGCCGCGATGACCCGCCAGCGGCGCGGCTCCCAGGTCAGGATCGTCGTGAGGTGCCCCGAGTGCCACTCCGCCCCGATCGCGGAGGCGCCGAGCATCCATCCCACGGAGAGCAGGACGAGCGAGGCCCCCTTCAAGGCGTTGGGGAAGGCCGACAGCTCGTACTCCTGCGTGATGTACACGATCACGCCGGCGACGACGATCCCCAGCAGTTCGAGGAGCAGGAGCCCCTTCACCAGCCGGCGGGAGCGAAACCGGCGGAACTCGGACGCGAGCAGGGCGATCATCGGGCCTCCGACGAAGGGTCGCTCGTGAGCTCGAGGAACACGGTTTCGAGATCCGCCTCGTGGGGCCGGAGCTCGGTGAGGTAGAGCCCGCGGTCGGCGAGCGTTCGGGTGACCCGCGAGGCGTCCGCGGGCGGGAGGCCCACGCGGATCGCGCCGTCCTCCGAGGTCGCCGCGATCCCCGCGTCGGCGAGGGCGCGCATCCCGGCGGCCAGGTCCTCGAGCCGCACGATCATGCCGGCCGCGCGTCCGCTCGTCAGCACCTCGTGCACCGGACCGGTCGCCACGGTTCGCCCCTTCGCGAGGATCGCAACCCGGTCGGCGCTCTGCTGCACCTCGCTCAGGATGTGGCTCGACACGAACACCGTTCGCCCCTCCCGGCCGAGCCGCCGCATCAGCTCCCGGACCTCGACGATCCCGGCCGGGTCGAGGCCGTTCGCCGGTTCGTCGAGGATCAGGAGCTCGGGATCCTTGAGGAGGGCGCCCGCGATCCCGAGGCGCTGCTTCATGCCGAGCGAGTAGTTCTTGACCAGGTCGTCCCCGCGATCGGCGAGGCCGACCCCCTCGAGGACCTCGCGCACCCGCGATCGCCCGATACCGTCGATGCGGGCGAGCAGCTCGAGGTTTCGTCGCCCCGTGAACCTGGGGAACATCGTCGGGCTCTCCACGATCGAACCGACCCGGCCGATCACCCGTTGCAACGCGGCCGGCTCGTGTCCCAGGAGCCGGCACCGGCCCGCGGAGGGGCGGACGAGGCCGAGCAGGCACCGGATCGTCGTGGTCTTGCCGGCGCCGTTCGGTCCGAGGAAGCCGAACACGCCGCCCCGCGGCACCGCGAGGTCGAGCCCGTCCACGGCGACCGTCTTCGACCCGCGCAGGCGCCGATACTCCTTGCGGAGGCTCTCGAGTTCGATGACCGTGTCCACGCCTCCACCGTAGAGCCTCGCCCACTCGATGGGACGGGGGGTGCCACCCGTCTTCGGGGAGGGCTACCCCTACCGGCTCCTACTCGGGGTAGAGCTCGTCCTCGACGAGGAACGCGATCAGCTGGCCGACCGCGATATGCGCCTCCTGGATGTGCGAGGTCTCCGAGCTCGGCACGTTGATCTCGACGTCGGCGAGCGGTCCGAGCTTGCCGCCGTCCTCGCCGGTGAGCGCGATCGTCCGGAGCTCCTGGGCCCTCGCCTGCTCGAACGCGCGGACGACGTTGGCCGACGCGCCGCTCGTCGAGATCCCGAGCAGGACGTCGCCCTCGCGACCGAGCGCCTCGACCTGGCGGGCGAACACGCCCTCGAAGCCGTAATCGTTCGCGACGGCCGTGAGCAGCGACGTGTCGGTCGTGAGCGCGATCGCCGGGATCGCCGCGCGGCGGCGGTCGACGGTGAGCGTGCTCACGAACTCGGTGGCGAGGTGCTGGGCGTCGCCCGCGCTTCCGCCGTTGCCGCAGATCAGGAGCTTGCCCCCGCCGCGGAGCGACTCGACGATCGCCGCGGTCGCCCCGAGGATCTCCTCGCCGCAGGACACGGCGGTGCGCGCCGCGGTGCGCGAGGTCTCCAGCAGGTAGTCCCGCACGCGATCGAGGGTCACGCGCCCACCTCCGCGCGGACTTCGTCGCGGATCACGGCCGCCGCCGCCGCGAGATCGTCCGCGACGTGGTCGGCGAACGCATCCGCGCCGCCGGCGAGCTCCTCCTCGCCGTGGCCGGTCCGAACGAGGATCGTCCGGGCGCCGACGGCGCGGCCGAGGCGCAGGTCGGCGGCGTGGTCTCCGACGATCCAGGACTCCGCGGGATCGAACCCGAGGGCGGCGGCCGCGCGCTCGACCATCAGCGTGCCGGGCTTGCGGCACGCGCATCCCTCGTCGGGACGGTGCGGGCAGTGCTCTATCCGGTCGAGCCTCGCGCCGGCATCGGCGAGGAGCTCGCGGAGCCGGTCGTGGATCGCCTCGAGACCCTCGGGGTCGAGCATCCCGCGACCGATCGGGGACTGGTTCGTGACGACGACGAGCCCGAGCCCGAGGTCTCGAAGCTCGCGCAGCGCGCCGGCGGCACCCGGGATCAGCCGGAGCTCGTGGGGGCGGAGCACGTAGCCGACCTCCTCGTTGATCGTGCCGTCGCGGTCGACCAGGACGAACCGCTTGTTCCTCTCGTGGGCTGCGCTCGCCTCCGGCTCGACCGCGCCCCCGAAACCCCGGCTCACGCCGGCCTCCAGACCCGATCGCCCCACCGCGCCTCCGCGCCGCCCCGACGGAACGCGAAGTCGGCGAACTGCCCCCCCAGGCGTTCGAGTTCGTCGCGCACCGCCGGCTGGGCCTCGGGCCGGCACGCCAGCAGCAGGTACCCGCCGCCGCCGGCCCCGCAGATCTTGCCCCCGGAGGCGCCTGCTCCCTCGGCGACCTCGAACAGCCGCTCGATCGGCGTCCCGTCGGTGATGTTCGGGTTCATCAGCTTCTTGCTCTCGAACGCCTGGCCGAGCAGGGGACCGAGCCGGTCGAGGTTCCCCGCCTCGATCTCGAACTTCATCTCGTACGCCATCGCGTGGAGCTGCTTCATGCCGACGATCGTGTCCTCGCGTCCGTCCTCGTACATCCGGATCTGGTCGTGGATCAGCCCGAGGTCGGTCCGGACGCGGCCCGTGTAGCACAGGAGGAGGTGCGACCGGAGCTCGGCGATCGCGTCATCGGAGAGCGCGAGCGGCCACACGTCGACCTCGTCCGCCCCGAACTCCAGCAGGTTGAACCCGCCGAACGCGGTCGCGTACTGATCCTGCCACCCGCCCGCGATGCCGAGGTCGTCGCGCTCGATCCCATAGGCGAGGCGCGCGAGCTCCGCCCGGCCGAGCCGCCGGTCCGTGAGCGTCGCGAGCGCCGCCACGCACGCGGTGACCAGCGCCGAGGAGCCGCCGAGCCCGCTCCCGGGAGGCGCGTCCGACTCGATGTCGACGTCGAGCCCAGACTCGACCCTCATCCGCGCGATCGCGGCCTTCGGCAGGTCCATGACCCCGTCGTACTCGGGCCCCTCCTCGAGGTGGTACTCGACGAGGTGTCCGAGGTCGAGCGAGCGGATCCGGACCTGCCGGTCCGAGCGGGGGACGAGGCGTACCCGCGCGGCGTGGTCGATCGTCGCCGAGAGTACGGCGCCGCCGTGGCGCCCGAAGTAGTGGGGGAAGTCGGTGCCGCCGCCGACGAAGCTGATGCGCAGCGGCGCCGTCGCCAGGATCGGCTCCATGGGGCCTCAGTATGGGCGGCCGGCAGGCGGACCGACCAGCGGCCCGCGTCGCAGGTGCCGGCCGGTGGGAGCTAGGCGACGTACCGGACGAGGCGCCGCCGCTGTTGCTCGGTCAGGCCGCCCCAGACGCCGTAGCGCTCGCCGTTCCTGAGCGCCCATGCGAGGCACGTCTGCTTGATCCCGCAGGCCGTACAGAACGCGAGCGCCGGCCCGGCCTCATCCTCGGAGGTGGGGAAGAACGTGTCCGGGTCGATGCCGAAGCAGGCCGCCTGGTCCTGCCATATGTCCGGTGGGGAAGGGTTCTGGGGAAGGGTCTTGATGTCGATGCCCGCGATCCGCTCCCTGTTCACCCTCGACTCCTCGGCGTCTACGGTCGAGCGCACGCACGAGCTTCCTTGGACGGTGGGGCCGCCGGCGCCTTCTCGCGTTCTACCGTTCGCCTCCGAAGGAAAACAGTCTTGAAAACTCCGGCCGGTCGTAGTAACGGCCTCACCCAGACGGGGGATACGAGGCGACGAGCGGGGTACCGCGAACTGTCTCGAGGGAGTCATCCCTTGCGGCCCAACGGATCCGGACGATCGCGTTCGCGCCGTGGAGGCTCGTGAGCACCCCGACCTCCTCGGTTCCAGACCGGATCCGGTCGCCGGCCGAGGCGGCCCCGTCGAGGATCGCCGGGACCACGACGCGCGTGGGGTGCCCGAGGTTGCGGACCTTGGCGACCGACTCCTGGCCGAGGTAGCAGCCCTTGCTCCGGTCGATCACCGGCTCCCGGTCGAGGCCGGCCTCTGCCGGTAGGGACTCCTCGTCGAGGTCGATCGGGAACCTGGCCACGCCCCGGCGGACCCTCCAGGCCTCGAACGCCTCCGGGGCGACGGTCACGTGCCCGGGAGGCGCCTCGGTAGCCAGGCGCCACGCCCGCCCCCCGCCCACGAGGACTCCGTCGGCCTCCGCGGTCTCGAGGACGACGTCCGAGGACAGGACGTGGGGCGCGACCAGTTCGGCGAGCGGGCGCGGCCGGTCCGGCGCCTGGAGCGCGAGGATCGACCCCGGCTCGCGCGCGACGAGCAGGTCGGCCCGGATGCGGCCCGTTGGGGAGAGCAGGAGCGAGCGGACGACCTCACCGGGCTCCAGCCGCTCGAGGTCGGCGGTCACGAGGTCGTTCAGCCATCGCACGGCGTCGTCGCCTGTCACGCGTGTGACGGTCCACCCCGAGGTGGGCACGGCGGCGCGGCCGTCGTCGAGCGCGTCGATCTGGTCACCGAAGGGGTCACGTTCCACGTCTGCGAGGATAGGCGCCCGTGGACGTTCCGCGGACGCTCCTGGTCACGAACGACTACGCGCCGAAGGTCGGCGGCATCCAGCGGACGCTCGAGGCGCTCGTGCGGCAGCTTCCGCCCGATCGCGTCGCGGTGCTCTGCCCGCAGCACGAGGGCGCCGCGGCCTTCGACGAGGCCGCTCCGTACCGCGTGTTCCGCCAGCCCGAGGGGTTCCTGTGGCCGACCCGGGAGGTCGCACGCCGGGTCCGCCACGCGGTGTTCGAGTTCGGGGCGGAAGTCGTGCTGTTCGGCGCGACGTACCCGCTCGCCCTCCTCGGGCCGGGCCTCGCCCGTTCGGGCACGCCGTACGTGGCGGCCGCCCACGGGTTCGAGTACTGGCTGTCGATCTCGCCCGGGCCGCACGCGCTGCTGCGGCGCGCCACCTCCCGGGCGTCCTGGGTCCCGGTGATGTGCAGCCGGTTCGTCGCTCGCGTCGTCCGAACGGCGGTACCCGACCGCGTCCCGGTCACGGTCCTGTACCCCGGGGCCGACGTGGACGCGTTCCGGCCCGACCTGCTGATCGCCGACATCCGTGCCCGCCACGACCTGGCCGGCCGGCCGGTGATCGTCTGCGTGAGCCGGCTGGTGCCACGGAAGGGTCAGGACGTCCTGATCCGGGCGATGTCGCGGATCCGGGGCCACGTGCCGGACCCGGCGCTGCTGCTCGTCGGCGACGGCCCCTACCGGCCGAAGCTCGAGAAGCTCGCGGCGCGCGCGCCCGAGGGCTCGGTAGTGTTCGCCGGCCAGGTCGGCGAGGAGGATCTCCCCCGCTACTACCGCGCCGGCGACGTGTTCGCGATGCCATGCCGGAACCGGTTCGGCGGGCTCGAGATCGAGGGCTGGGGGAACGTGTTCATCGAGGCGGCGGCGACCGGCCGCCCGGTCGTCGTGGGCGACTCCGGCGGCGCGCGCGAGTCGCTGGTCCCCGACGCGACGGGGCTGCTCGTGGACGGCGGCGACGAGTCTGCGGTCGCGGATGCCGTCGGGTCGCTCCTGTCGGATCCCGCTCGTGCCGATGCCATGGGGCATGCGGGACGGGAGCGCGTCGAGCGCCACTTCACCTGGTCGCGGGCCGCTGCGCAGCTCGTCGACGGGCTCCGGGGCGCGGTCGCCTCGCCTCCGGGGGGGTGAGGGGAGCGGGGGTACGCTCCCCGATGTGAGCGAGCAGGCGCGGTGCCCGAGCTGCGGGGCCCTGGTCTCGCTCGGGGCGGACTGGTGCGGCCAGTGCTTCGCGGTCCTCCGCCCTGCCGACGCGGCAACCGGGACGCTCGAACCGGCGACCACCCCAGAGGACCCGGCCCGCGGCGGGCTCGAGATCGAGGGCGGCCGTCCCACGTGGACCTGCCCGGCGTGCGAGGCACGCAACCCGATCGAGGCGAGCGTCTGCGAGACGTGCGAGACGCCGTTCGCGCGGCTGTTCCAGGAGGAGGACGAGCGCCCGGAGATGGACCCGCAGTCGGCGGCGGTCTGGTCGATGGTGTTCCCGGGACTCGGCCACTGGAAGCTCGGCCGCAAGGCCGACGCGATCGCGCGCTTCGCGATGTTCGGCTGGTCGTTCGGGGCGCTGATGGTCCTCGTCGTGTCGAGGATCGGCAAGGGCGGGTTCGGGCCGACGTTCCCGCTGTTCGTCCTGTTCGCGTTCGCCTCGGCGATGATCTACGTGCTGTCGGCGGTCGACGCCTACCGCCTCGCGTCGGGCGAGGAGCCGCTCGTGAACTCTCGGACGCTGCTGTGGGCCTCGGCCGGCCTCGTCGTCCTGTCGGTCCTGATCGCGAGCTTCATCACGTTGCCGTCGGCCCGTCGGTAACATCGACGGGCGATGAGCGAGCGGACCGAGGGACAGATCGTCATCGGCGCGAACGCCCCCGAGATCATGGACGTCCTCACCGACTTCGAGGCCTACCCGGAGTGGGCGGACGTGAAGTCGGCGACGGTCCTCGAACGCGGCGAGGGCGGCATCGGGACGAAGGTCGCGTTCGAGGTGGACGTGCCCGTCCTCGGCAAGGCGAGCTACACGCTCGCGTACCGCTACGCGCCCGGCGACGGCGGCATGTCGTGGGTCTCGACCGAGGCGCGCGGCGCGGTCTCGAACATCACCGGCGAGTACTTGCTCACCGAGGTCGAGGACGACGAGACGAAGGTGATCTACCGGCTCTCGGTGGACCTCGGCGTGCTCCTGCCCGGGTTCGTCCGGACCCAGGGCGAGAAGCGCGTGATCGCGAACGCGCTCGAGGGCCTGAGGTCCCGCGTCGAGTACGGCTGAGCCGGGCCACGACTCGGCCCCCGCGCTAGGCTGGACCGATGCGCGTCCTGCTGTTCACCGGGAAGGGCGGCGTCGGCAAGACCACCGTGGCCGCCGCGACGGCGATCCGAGCCGCCCGGGCCGGCAACCGCACGCTCGTGATGAGCACGGACCCCGCGCACTCGCTCGCGGACTCGTTCGACGTCGAGATCGGCGAGCGCGCGACCCCGATCACCGACCACCTGTGGGCCGAGCAGATCGACGCGCAGAGCCGCCTCGAGTCCAACTGGCGCGAGATCCAGGACTACTTCGTGCAGCTGATGAACTGGGCGGGCGTCGAGACGATCCAGGCCGAGGAGCTCTCGGTGATCCCGGGACTCGACGAGATCTTCGCATTGATCGACGTGAAGACCCACGTCGAGGGCGGCAAGTACGACCTGCTGATCGTCGACTGCGCGCCCACGGCCGAGACGCTGCGACTGCTCTCGCTCCCCGAGGTCATGAACTGGTACATCGAGCGGATCTTCCCGGTCGAGCGGCGCGTGGTGAAGACGCTCCGCCCGATCGTCACGAAGATGACGACGCTGCCGATCGCCGGCGAGCGCTTCTACGCCGCGGTCGAACGGCTCCACCGGAACCTGAACGCGGTGCACCGGATCCTCACGGACGAGTCGTCCTCGACGGTCCGGCTCGTCGTGAACCCCGAAAAGATGGTGATCTCGGAGGCGCGGCGGACGTATACGTACCTCGGGCTCTTCGGCTATCGGGTCGACGCCGTCGTCGTGAACCGGATCATCCCCGAGGACGTGACCGACCCGTACTTCGGCAAGTGGAAGGACATCCAGGCCGAGCACCTGCAGTCGGTGCGCGAGTCGTTCGAGCCGGTGCCGATCCTCACCGCCCGGTTGTTCGACCGCGAGATGGTCGGCCTGTCGCTCCTCGACGACCTGGGCGTCGAGGTCTACGGGGAGCGCCCGGTGACCGACGTGCTGTTCGTCGACGACCCGATCCGCGTGCGCCGCCGCTCGGGCGGGTACGTGCTGACGATGAAGCTGCCGTTCGTCTCGCGCGAGGACATGGACATCCACCGCCGCGGCGAGGAGCTGTACGTGCGCGTCGGCAGCTACAAGCGGAGCCTGATCCTGCCGCAGACGCTCCAGCGCATGGAGGTCCGCGGCGCGAACTTCGTCGGTGACCATCTCGAGATCGCCTTCGCGCGCCCGCCCGGCGCCGCGACGGCGGGGAGGAGCGCGCGTGCCTGAGACGCAGACCGATCCGGACCACACCCACCGGGAGGACTCGACGGACGGCTCGGCGCCTGCGGGCGAGGGCGACAAGAAACTCGTCTGCAACGTCGCCTTCTGCCCCATCTGCCTCGCCGTCACCGCCGCGGGTGGCGCGGCCCCGGACGCGCTCGAGCACCTGCTGTCGGCCGCGCGCGAGTTCTTCCTGGCCGCCAAGGCCGTGATCGACGTGCGCGGCGACCAGCTCTCGGGCGACGAGCCGAACCCGAACGGCTCCGGCGACCTCCAGAAGATCGAGATCTCGTGACCCGGCGCTGAGGCCGGTCGTGGAAGGCGGGGGCGAGGCGATCGGCCTCGACATCGGCGGCACGAAGATCAACGCCTTCCGCGTCGCCCGCGACGGTTCGATCCTCGCGCGCTCGAACGCCCCCACCCCTGCCGAGGACCAGGAGGCGACGCTCGCGATGATGATCGAGCTCGCGCAGAGGGTGCGCACCCCGGACGTGGTGGCGGTCGGCGTCGGCGCCGCCGGCCTCGTCGAATCGGGCGAGGGGATGCTCCGCTTCGCCCCGAACCTCGCGTGGCGCAACCTGCCGATCGCGGCGCGCATGCGCGAGGCGCTCGGGCTCCCCGTGCTCGTCGAGAACGACGCGAGCATGGCCGCGTTCGCCGAGTATCGGTTCGGCGCCGGACGCGGGTACCGGCACCTGCTGCTCGTCGCCGTCGGGACCGGCATCGGGGGCGGGATCGTCGCCGACGGCCGCCTGTTCCGCGGAGCCCACGGGTTCGCCTCCGAGATCGGCCACATCATCGTCGAGCCGGGCGGGCCGCTCTGCGGGTGCGGCAACCGGGGCTGCTGGGAGCAGGTGGCGGCCGGGCGGGCGATCGGCCGCATGGGCCGGGAGGCGGCGAAGGAGCCCGGCTCCTCGCTCCCCGGCCTCGCGGGTGGCGACCCGGACAAGGTCACCGGGCGGCTCGTCACGGAGGCGGCGCTGCAAGGAGACGAACGCGCGAAGGGGATCATCACCGAAGCCGGCCGGCGGCTCGGCGAGGGGATCGCGGGGCTCGTGAACGTGCTCGACCCCCAGATCGTCGTTGTCGGCGGCGGAGTGATCGTGGCCGGGGACCTCCTCCTGGATCCGGCGAGGGACTCGTTCCAGGAGGCCGTCGAGGGTCCCGATTACCGCCCCACGGTCCCGATCGTCCCCGCCGAGCTCGGCAACGACGCCGGCGCGGTCGGCGCCGGATCGCTCGCGCTCGAGGAGCTGCGCGGCTGATGACCACCGGGCGGTGCCGCATGAAGGTGAGACGACCGTGAAGATCGGGCTCATGCTGCCGCTGTTCTCCGGCGACACCGACCGGGTGCTGTCGTTCGCCCGGCGGGCCGAGGAGCTGGGGTTCGACGGGCTGTTCGCGTTCGATCACATGTTCCCGCCGGGGGCGCCGCCGGACCGCCCCTCGATCGAGGCCTTCTCGACGCTCGGCGCGGTCGCCGCGGTGACGCACGAGCCGAGGATCGGGACGCTCGTCACCCGTGCGTCGCTGCGGAGCGCCGGTCTGCTCGCGAAGCTCGTCGCCACGGTCGACGCCGCGAGCGGTGGCCGCATGATCGTCGGGATCGGGGCAGGCGATCCGGTGAACGCGGCCGAGCACGTCACGTTCGGGCTGCCGGTGCTCGAGACGGACGAACGCCGGGCGCAACTCGCCGAGACCGTCGACGCGCTCCACGCGCTCTTCCGCGGCGATCGATGGGAGGGCGGGACGCATGTCCCCGCGCTGGCCGGGCCGCTCCTGCCACCGCCGGTCACGGAGGGGGGCCCGCCGATCTGGCTCGGCGGCGCCTCGGACGCCGCCGTCCGCCTCGCCGCGGAGCACGCGGACGCCTGGAACGGGTGGGGGTTGGACACCGATCGGTTCGCGCGGAAGGCGGCGATGTTGCGGGAGGCGGCCGGCGCGTCGGGGCGAACGGTGGAGGCGACGTGGGGCGGGATCGTCGTGGTGGGTCGCGATCGGGACGAAGCCGGCGAGCTCATGCGCGATCGCGAACGCAAGGGCCTCCCGACCAATGTCTGGTCCGGCACCACCGCCTCGCTGCGGGAGTGGCTCGACGGGCTTGAGGGCGCGGGGGCGACGTGGACGGTCCTCGGCCCCGGCGGCCCGAGGCAGTTCGAGGCGGTCGCCGCCGAGCTCCACCGGTCCAAGGCATGACCGAGGTTCCCGCCCAGCGCCTGAAGCAGGCGAAGCGCGCGCTGCGGCGCGAGATCCTCGCCGAACGCGACCGCGTCCCCGAGGGTGAGCGCGCGGCGATGAGCGCGGCGATCGCCGACCGGCTGCTCGCGATGGACGAGCTCAGCGACGCGAAGACCGTGATGGCGTTCTGGTCGTTCGGCAGCGAGGTCGACACGATCCCGCTGCTCGAACGCCTGGAAGTGGCCGGCGCGCAGGTGGCCCTGCCGAGGATCGAGGACCACGACGTCGAGCCGATCGCGTACGCGGCCGGCGACCCGCTCTCGGAGACGTCGTTCGGCGCGAGGGAGCCGGCGTCGGGCCGGCGGCTCGAGCCCTCGGAGCTCGACGTCGTCGTGGTACCGGGGGTCGCGTTCGATCGGAGCGGCGGTCGCGTCGGCTACGGCGCGGGGTTCTACGATCGCTTGTTGGGGCGGGTGCGCGACGGCACGTTCGCGGTGGCGGTGGCGTTCGGCCTGCAGGTCGTCGACCGTGTCCCGGCGGGCGGCACCGACCGGCGCGTCGATGCCGTCGTGACCGAGCGGGAGGTGATCCGGGCCGTTGAGCGCTGATGCCGTGTCCGCGACCCCTTCGCGCGGCGGCGTCCCGGCGCTCCCGCCGAGGAGGCTCCGCCGCCGGAGCTGGCGCGAGGCCGGATTCGCGGCGCTGGACTTCGAGACGACCGGGCTCGACCGGCGGCGCGACGCGATCGTGTCGTTCGGCGTCGTACCGGTCCATCGCGGTCGTGTGGTGCTCGGGGAGGCCGTCCATCAGCTCGTCGTCCCCGAGATCCCGTCGAGCCCGGCGTCGATGAAGGTGCACCGGATCCTGCCGCGGGACCTCGAGGTCGCGCCGTCGCTCGAGGTCGCCGGGCAGCTCCTGCGCCGGGCGCTCGAGGGCCGGTTCCTGCTGACGTGGTACGCGGAGGTGGAGGTCTCGTTCCTCGAGCGGATCTTCGGCGGCCGGCACCGCTCGTGGGCCCACCGGACCGTGGACACCCGACGCCTCGCGATCGAGCTCGAGGGGCAGGACCCCGACGTCCGCGAGAGCCTGTCGAGAACCGCCGAGCGCTACGGCGTTCCCGTGGCGGCGCCGCACGAGGCGCTCGACGACGCGCTCGTCACGGCGCAGCTCTTCCTCGTGCTCGCCTCGAAGCTCGAGGCCCGCGGCCTCGGCACCACGAAGCGCCTGCTCCGCCTCACCCGGGTCTGAGCCCGACCCCGAACTTGAACGGCGAGTCAAACCCGTGGGAGGATGCGGCCTCCGTCGACCCCTCCGGAGGCCCGCATGAGTGAGAACGAACCGATCAAGACCGCGTTCCACGAGATCATTGCCGCCCAGGGCGGCTCGCACGTCGAGGACGGCGGGTGGATGTGGCTCGAGGGGTTCGGCGACGTCGCGAAGGAGTACGCGGCGATCCGCGACGACGTCGCGGTGTGGGACGTCTCGCCGCTCAACAAGTGGGACTTCCGCGGTCCCGACGCGCTGAAGGGCGCCCAGCGGGTGTTCAGCAACGACGTGCTGGGTCTCGAGGTCGGGCAGGCGCGGTACGGCGCGTTCCTCGACGCCGACGGGCTCATGGTCGACGACGGGACCGTGTTCAACACGGCGTGGGAGGACCACTGCTGGGTGATGACGAACGGGAAGGACCACGACGAGTACTTCGGGGAGCTGCTGCAGGGCCTCGACGTGACCTTCGAGTGGATCGCGCCGTCGATGCCTCACCTCGGCGTGATCGGTCCGCGTTCGCGCGAGGTGGTCCAGAAGCTCACCGACGAGGACGTCGGGTCGCTGAAGTACTTCCGGTTCATCCCTCGGCACGTGCAGGTCGCCGGGGTGGACGTCCACCTGTCGCGGACGGGGTTCGGCGGGGAGCTCGGGTACGAACTGTTCCTGCTCGACCCCGCCGACGCCGAGACCCTGTGGAACGCGATCGTCGGCGCGGGCGTGACACCGTTCGGCGCCGAGGCGATCGAGATCGCGCGGGTCGAGGCCGGACTGATCGTCACCGATTACGACTACGAGCCGCACCAACGCTCGCCGCTCGACTTCAACCTGGACCGGTTCGTGAAGGTCGACAAGGGCCTCGGGTTCGCGGGGGAGGAGAAGCTCCGCGCCCTCGCGGCGGACCCGCCGAACCGCTTCGTCACGCTGCGCTACGAGGCCGACGCGGTCCCCGAGTACGGGGCGGCGGTCACCAAGGACGGCGGGGAGGTCGGCGTGCTCACGAGCCCGACCGACAGCCCGAGGTTCGGCAAGATCGGGCTCGCGATCGTGCCGACCGCACAGGCGAACGTGGGGAACATCTTGGACGTGGCGGTCGGCGACGGGACCGTCACCGCGACCGTCGACGTGCTCCCGATCTACGACACGAACAAGGACCGGCCCCGCTCGTAGCCGACGGGATCAGCCGAGGATCGTCCTCAGCTCGTCGAACAGCTGCACGGTTCCGCCGGCCGCAAGCAGGGCGAGCGCGACGCCGCCCACCAGGGTGAGGAGCGGCCGCGTGAGCGGCCGGGCCCGTCCGGGGTCGACCACGGCGAGGCCGACCGCTCCGACGGCGAGCGCGACGACCAGCGGGCTCAGCCATCCGACCAGCACTCCGAGCCCGACGATCGCAGTGGCCGTGACCAGCGCGGCCCCGACCGCGGCGACGTTCACCACGACGCCGCGCCAACGGGCGTCGCCGGCCACAGCGGCCACGAGCCGGCCGCTCGGCTCGACGAGCAGGACCAGCAGCGCGCCGTGCAGGACGAAGAGCGACGAGAAGACCGCGACGTTCAGCAGCGGGTGGCCGAGGATCGTGAAGTCGGCGTTCCCCGCGTCGAGCACCCTGGTGCCGAACACCACCAGCTCGAGCCCCCCGAACGCGATCGCACGGAGCCACCGGCGGCGGGGGAGCCACGACCGGACGAGCAGGTAGAAGGCCGCCCCGATCACCGCCGAGCCGATCCCGGCGAACAGGATCAGGAACAGGGTCCCCTCGAGCGTGATCTCGCCGATCCTCGCGCCCGCCTCGGTCGGGAAGCCCTGGATCGCCTCCGGGGCTGCGAGCGCGGCGATCCGCATCGCGAGCCTGCTGCCCAGGCCGCCGGCGATCATCCCGGCGAACCCGCCGGCCACGAACACGGCGGCGAACCGGCGGAGCGCCCCCGGCTGCACGACCCAGGCGGGGGACCGGTCGAGCGTGTGGGTTGCGGCGCTCATGGGTCGAGCCTGCGCTCGCCGGGTGCCCGGCTGAAGGGTGCTGCCACCCAGAACGCGGGAGGAGAACCCGAACCCGGCTCAGTCGTGTCGGTGGCCGTGGAGCTCGTCGAACCGGCGATCGCTCGCCGCCTGGGCGGCCTTCATCGCCTCGAGCAGCGGGGAGTCCAGCTCGAGAGGCTCAAGGAGCTCCGCGTAGTGCGTCAACTCGTGGAAGCTCAGGTTCCATCCGAACAGAACGACCCGGCTCGCTGGCAGGTCGAGGTGGATCGAACGGAACGCCGGGAGTTGGCGGTACTCGCGCCGAGCGAGCTCCACACGATCGCTGCCAACCACCGCCTCCGTGATGGACTCGATTCGACTGGGACCGAAGTCATGGAAGCCGTGCTCGTCCTGGAAGACATCGAGTTCCTTCGCCCCGAGGAACCATCCGGCGAAGTTGTAGACGTCGTCTTCCGGGTACCGACCCTCCGTCCAGACGCCCACGTCTTCGAGTGCCGGCTCCGGCCATCCGTGGTGTCGTTGCCGGCCGGGGCTGGCCGACATCACCTCGAACCCCCGCTCGGATCCTCCCGGCTCGTCGAAGTAGCCGAACTCGACGTGGTCGATCCTGCGTTCCGATCCGCCGCTGCCGGAGAGGCCCGCGAATCCCTGCCACCGATCGGGCGGAACGACGTACAGGGCGAATGCCACCTCGTGGAGGTGGAAGTCCTCCTCGTGTCTCGGCCCCTCGCCGGGGCCGTACTCGGTTGGGTCGTCGGGCCAGCCGGGCGGTGGCCGGTCGGTCCGGACGCCGAACCCGTTCACGCTCGTTCCCGAGTTCGACGCGGGATGGTGCGGGACATCGACGAGGTGCTCCGTCTGCAGCGCGGACCCATCCGACGCGAGCGCAACGATCCGCCCCTCCGCCCCTCGCGGCGGGAAGAACCAGAACAGGCGGGGGAAGCCGGTGGGGCCATCGTGCAGTTCGCTCTCGCGAACGTCGCCGTCGTCGAGCCGGACCTCGAGCCGGTCGACCGCGTCCGAGACGACGCCGACCCAGGAGACGATCCCCGGGTGCGAGCCGAAGAAATCGATCGACGCGGACAAGTGGGTCCCCTCGTTGAGCCGGGTCCCGAACCCGCTCATCCCTCCGAACGCAGCCTGTGCCCCGAGCCAGAACTCGAGCTCGGGACCGACGGGGCCGTGCTCCCACCACCTGGCCTCGGGCCCCGGAGCCGTGACGATCGCCTCGATCTGCCACGGGATCCCGTCGACGGTTCCCCACGTCACCAGCTCAGGCCCTCGCGCGAGGACGAGGTCCTCCTCAGGCGGCACTCGTTCGACTGGGGGAGGCTCCCCGGTGCGTTCGGTCACCTCCGGCCACCGGGCCATAGGCAGGAGCCTAGGCGCGTGGGTTGACCCGGAGCCAGCGCTGATTACACTCCCGTAATCACATCCGTGTGATTCCGAGGAGGACGACGATGCCGGTCCACACCTGCGCGCCCCCGAAGGGTTCCGCGCCCGAGGCCCAGACCCTCTGGATCTGCCCGGGCTGCGGCTCGACGTGGGAGGCCGCCCCCGACGTCGGGATCTTCGACTTCGACCGCAACGAGGCCGTCACCCGGGCCGAATGGGTCCGGATCGAGGGCCCCGACTACCTGGCCGGCTGACGTGAGCGTCGACCTTCGGAACGCCCCCACGCTCGCCCCGCCGCCCGGGTACTCGCACGTCGCGATCGCGACGAGCGGGACGCTGATCTTCACCGCCGGCGCGGTCCCGCTCGACGGCGAGGGCAACCTCGTCGGCAAGGACGATGCGGTGACCCAGGCCGAGAAGGTGATCGAGAACCTGCTCGTCGCGCTCGAGGAGGGGCGGGCGCAGGCGGCCGACGTCGCGAAGACCACGGTCTACGTCGCGGGCGCGAGCTACCAGACCCAGACCGACGTGTGGCAGGTCGTCCGTTCGTCCCCGATCGGCCGAGCGCCGAGCACCCTGGTCGGCGTGCCGACCCTCGGCTACCGCGGTCAGCTCGTCGAGATCGAAGCGATCGCGATCGTCTAGCGAGAAGAAGGAGCCATGCTGGGCATCTCGCGGGGCTACTACGACACGCTGAAGTTCCTGCACGTGCTGGCGGTGATCGCCTGGGTCGGCGGCGGGATCTATGCGCAGGCGCTGGGGACCAGGGCGTTGAGGGAAGGCGATCCCGCTCGCCTGGCGACCACCGCGACGGCCATCGGGGACCTGGGCAAGCGCCTGATCGCCCCCGTGGCCATCGCCGCGCTCGTCTTCGGCGTCTGGCTCGTCGCGGTGAGCGAATGGAACTTCACCGACACGTGGATCGTGCTCGGGCTCGTCGGGATCGCGATCACGATCGTGACCGGGGCAGGCTTCCTGGGCCCGAGGCCGAGCGACTCGGCAAGGCCCTCGGGGAGCGGGACCCTTCCGACTCCGAGGTCGGGCGGCGTTCAGGCGCATCCTCGTGACCTCGCGGATCGACCTCGTCGTCCTGCTCTTGGTCGTCGCGGACATGGTGTTCAAGCCGGGCGCCTGACCCGAGCTAGAACAGCCCGACGGTTCGGCCCTGCTCGTCCACGTCGATGTTCTTGTACGCCGGGGTCCTGCCGAGCCCAGGCATCCGCTGCATGTCGCCGCACAGCACGACGACGAAGCCCGCCCCCGCGCTCGGCACGAGGCCGCGGACCGGGAGGCGCCACCCGGTCGGCCGGTTCAGCAGCGTGGGGTCGTGGCTGAGCGACAGGTGCGTCTTGGCCATGCAAACCGGCATGGTGCCGAACCCGAGCTGGTCCATCCGCGCGAGATCCTTCTCGGCGGCGGGCTGGAAGTCGACGCCGTCCGCCCCGTACACCTTCGTCGCGATCGCGTCGACCTGGTCGCGGATCGAGGTGCCGTCCGGCGTGAGCTGGTGGAAATCGTTCGGGCGCTCGCAGGCCTTGACCACGGCCTCCGCGAGCTCGACCGCGCCGTCGCCGCCCTCGGCGAACCCGCGGTTCACGACCACGGTCTCGGCGCCCGCGCCGACCGCGAGCTCGCGCATCAGCTCCACCTCGGCCTCGGTGTCGCTCGGGAAGTTGTTGACCGCGACGACACACGGCAGCCCGTACGCCTTCACGATCGCGATGTGCTGCTCGAGGTTCTCGACGCCGCGCTTCACGGCCTCGAGGTCCTCGGTCCCGAGCTCGTCGAACGGCACGCCGCCGTGCGACTTCGTCGCTCGCGCCGTCGTCACGAGCACGCCGGCCGACGGCGCGAATCCGCCGAACCGGCACACGATGTCGCAGAACTTCTGGAAGCCGAGGTCGCTCGCGAACCCGGCCTCGGTGACGACGTAGTCGCCGAGCTTCAGCCCGATGCGGTCCTCGATGATCGAGTTGTTCGCGTGCGCGACGTTGCCGAACGGCCCCGCGTGCACCATCACCGGCTGTCCCTCGAGCGTCTGCACGAGGTTGGGTTCGAGCGCGTCCTTCATGACGACCGTCATCGCACCGGCGACCCCAAGCTGCTCCGCGGTGACCGGCTCGCCGTCGTGCGTCGACGCGACGACGATGCGGCCGAGCCGCGCGCGCAGGTCGGGGAGGTCGTTCGCGAGCGCCAGCACGGCCATCACTTCCGACGCCGCCGTGATCACGAAGCCGTTCTCCCGCGGGACGCCGTGGGCCTTTCCGCCCAGGCCGATCACCGTGTGGCGGAGCTCGCGGGCGTTGACGTCGAGCGTGCGCGGCCACGTGATCGTCCCCGCGTCGATCCCCAGCGGGTTGCCGAAGTACAGCGACGCGTCGAGGGCCGACGCGAGCAGGTTGTGCGCGGCCGTCACCGCGTGGAAGTCGCCGTTGAAGTGGAGGTTGATGTCCTCCATCGGGACGATCTGCGCGTAGCCGCCGCCGGTCCCGCCGCCCTTGATGCCGAAGACCGGACCCATCGACGGCTCGCGGAGGCAGAGCACGACGTTCCTCCCGATCCGCCCGAGGCCCTGCGTGAGCGAGATCGACGTGGTCGTCTTGCCCTCGCCGGCCTTCGTCGGCGTGATCGCGGTCGTGATCACGAGCTTGCCGTCGGGTCGGTCGGCGAGACGATCGAGGATCGAGAGCTCCACCTTGGCCCGGTAGCGCCCGTACGGCTCCAGCTCGTCGTCGGCGATGCCGGCCGCCAGCGCGATCTCGGTGATCGGTCGAAGGTTCGCTTCCTGCGCGATCTCCAGTCCGCTCTTCACGGCACCTCCCGTGCGCGGTCGTCGGCGAAGGATAGCTCGACGTGCACGGTGGACGCCCGGCGCGTGGACCTGCCCGGCGTTCGGTCGGATACTGGGGGCATGGCCGTCTCCGAGCCGATCCGGCGCAACGTCACGCGCGCCCGCGTGCTCGCCGTGAACGACGGCGTACGCGCCGAGCGCACCGACAGCCTGGCGACCGAGGAGCCGCTCGAGATCCGCGTGCAAGGTCCCGGCCAGGAGCAGGCGCAGGTGGCGGTCACGATGCGCACGCCCGGCGGCGACTTCGAGCTCGCGGTGGGGTTCCTGTTCACCGAGGGCCTGATCGCGCCCGGCGAAGTGCAGCGGGTCGCGTACTGCGACACGCTGCCCGGCGAGGAGCAGCGCTACAACGTCGTCTCGGTCACGCTGGGCCGGCCGTTCGACGCCGAGGCGCTCCGGCGGAACTTCTATGCGAACTCCTCCTGTGGCGTCTGCGGCAAGGCCGCGCTCGAGGACGTCGAGGTCCGGTGCGAGCCGGTCGCGCCCGGCCCAGAGGTCGGGCTCGACGTCCTCGTGTCGTTGCCGGACCGGCTGAGGGAGGCGCAGTCGGTGTTCGAGCGCACCGGCGGGCTGCACGCCGCGGGTCTGTTCTCGCCCGAGGGGGAGGCGCTCACGGTCCGCGAGGACGTGGGGCGGCACAACGCGGTCGACAAGGTGATCGGCGACCGTTACCTGGCTGGCCAGGTCCCGGCGAGCGGGACGGTCCTGCAGGTGAGCGGCCGCGCGTCGTTCGAGATCGTCCAGAAGGCCGCGGTGGCCGGGATCCCGATCGTGAGCGCGGTGAGCGCACCGTCCTCGCTCGCGGTCGAGGCGGCCGAGCGTTTCTCGATGACGCTCGTCGGCTTCGTCCGAGAAGGACGGGCGAACGTGTACACCCACCCCGAACGCATCGCGCCGTGAGACGGCTCGTGGCGGCGTTCGCGCTCCTGGTTGCGATGACCGCGTGCGTCGGGCCCGAGCACCCCGGCCGAGGCCCCGCGGGCGACGACCGAGCCGACGGGAGCGACCATGGCGGACGGTGACTTCCCGATGCTCCTCGGGATGATCGCCCGGTGCGGCTCGACGATCGACGTCCGCGTTTCGGCGAGGTCCAACATCTTCGGCGCCGGCATCGCCGAGCGACCGGATCCGGCCGGAGGCGGCGGCGGGGTGTCGCCCGCCTGCGTGCCGGTCCCGCGGAGCGTCACGACCATGATCCTCGAGACCGTCCGAGGGCGGCGTCTCGTTCTCGAGCCACCCCGGGTTCTCGGACGGCGCCCAGGGCAGCTTCTTCCACCGGTGTTCGTTCGGCACCGACGCGAAGGTCCGGGTCGTGATCCGCGCCGACGGGGCCACGACGGACGCGTGCGGCGCGGCAGCCGGGCTCGGCGGCGCGATCGATCCCGCCGGGCTCGTCTCCGGCATCACGTCGCCCGACCGGATCGGCTACCTCGCCGGCGTCTTCCTGCCCGACGCGCCGGTTACGTCCCCGCCACCGTTCGGCCTCGACCTCGAAGGGGGCTACGAGTCCGAGCGATTCGCGCCGCTCCTGCAGCAGGTCTTCTTCATCGGGGACGGAGTGACCTCCGCGGGGCGGATCCGGCGCTTCCGCGTGCCCGACGGCGCGACCCGTCTCTACCTCGGGTACGCGGACGCGTACGGGTTGGTCGGCCCTCCCGGCTACTACGTCGACAACTCGGGGGCGCTTCCGCTCGCCTCATGTTCGGCTGAATCGATGAGGCAGAAGCGTCCAGTCACCACAGACACATGGCCGGTTGGAAACTCTCGGGCAACCAGCATCCCCGCAGTCGCTTTCCCCAGTTCATGGCACCGACCGCTACCCCTCGACACGCACCCCGATCGAGTCAAGACCTTCTACTGGACGGTGGACTGGGCAGCCCTGCGGGCTGCTCGACCTTCTCAGGTGGCCCCCAGAAGGCTCTCAGCGGGCCGTATTCGCGGCCTAGCATCAGAATCGCGTATCCGCTCGAACACACGTTCGAGGGCCCTAGAAGCCCGGAGAATGGAGGAACCCCCCGGACTGAGGACCGCCCAGGGGGTTCCGTGGTCCCGGTCCCGAGGAAGGGCGGGGGACCAGGAGCCTTTCCTAGTCCCTTCGTCTCCGACGCCTTGAGCCTTTAGTGCGTAATCAAGACGACACGCGCGTCCGGTCCTCCTTGAGGGCGATCAGCAGCTCGGCGAGGCTGCGAGGCGTGTCGCCGGTTCGATCATGTTTCTGGTTATCGGAGGCGATGGAACGGAAGTAGCGGCCTCGGGGGCCGAGTCCTCGGGCGCGACATGAAGGCGCCACGCGGCGTCCGGAAACTCGAAGGCGATGTAGCGCAAATAGCGCATACAACAGGATCGCGACGGCGACCATCTCGAGGGTCTCTTCGACCGTCGCCATGGATACGTACGTCATGTCCATCGTTCGGTACTCCGACACATACCAGATCGCGACCATTTCGAGGCCTGCGGCGCCGACAACGAACGTCGCACCTGCCGCAAGGAGTTGAAGTCGCGACGTTCGTGCAAGAGATCGGAGGAAGGGACGAAATGCGATCCCGAGGGCGACTATGCCGATCAATGCAGGCAACACCCAGGACATACCCTTGATGCGGCTGGGCGAGCGCCGCCAGCGGCGAGGTCGCGAGCGGCCTCGAAGGTCGGCCACCCGTGGTGCTACTGGCGCCTAACGACTCAAGAGCGCCATACCCAAGAGAAGCGCCCCTGTGATGACTGCCGTGAAGATGATCAGCCGCGTCTGAGTCTTGCCCGTTGCTCCCGTGAATCGGAGGATCATGGACAGGACGCGAAAGGAGACGAGTAACCCTCCCAGGACAAACGGAGCGGGCGCCACGTCATCCCACCTCCGCCGACTTAGCACTCGACAACGAAGGCAGTGAGACCCCAAAGCGCGATAGGAGGGATCTCAGGGAGCGCGTATCGGGACTCATACTCCGACTCGTCGGCCGTGCGAGCGTGATTCTTTAGCCCTGAGGTTCAACTCGCTGCCTTTGCCAAGTCACCCGCCCGGATCGTGAGGTCGGCGTGGATCGAGGGAGGATGCACGCCACCGCAGCGTGACCGCGACACGCAGCGCCCGGGGATTCGCGCAGCAGATAGCGTGTGACTACAGTTCCCTTGCCATGAGCGACCCGTACGGTGCGATGCTCATCGATGCCGTCGAACGTCGGGCCTTTGAGCAAGAGATCATCGAGCGGGACGACGGGTTCTTCGACACATCCACGATCGACTACTACCTAGCTCCGTTTCGCCGGTGGGATGCCGTTGAGCGGAGGGCGCTCCGCTACGTCCGTGGCCGCGTGCTGGACGTCGGCTGCGGCGCGGGACGTGTGGCGCTGGAACTTCAAGCACGCGGTCGAGAGGTGGTTGCGATCGATTCTTCTCCCGGAGCGGTGGAGGTCACCCGTGGGCGCGGCGTCCGAGACGTTCGCCTCATGCGACTCGAAGATGTGGACGCGTCCCTCGGGGGTTTCGGGACCGTGCTGATGTACGGCAACAACTTCGGGCTCCTCGGGTCTCGTTCGAAGGCTCGTCGGCTGTTGAGAAGGCTTCGCCCGCTCGCCGAAAGGATCGTGGCCGGGAGCACTGACGTGTCGCGAACAGAGGATCCACTGCATCTCGCCTATGAACGGCGCAACCGACGCCGGGGGCGGATGCCTGGGCAACGGCGCCTTCGAGTCCGGTACCGCAACCTGGTGAGCCCGTGGTTCGACTTCCTCCAAGTATCGCCCGATGAGATGAGTGACCTGATCGACGGGACGGGATGGAGCGTCAAGCGCCTATTCCGAGATGACGGCTTCTACTACGTGGCGGTCCTAGCGTGATGGGCAGACGGCGACTTTAGGCCGATGGACGTTCCCGTCGCGTCACCGGAGTCACGCGCCCGGCCCGGCTTCAGTCGAGGTTGAGAAGTAGAGCGATGAGCCCGACCGCAGCAACCACGGTCCCGAGAATGATGACCGCGGCCAGCATGTAGGTCCGCAACCCGACACCGTGCGGGAGAGAGCGGGGACGGCCCCATCCGCGCTGCCGTCCAAAGGTGTTCGTCCACGCGCTCCACTGGGCGTCCTCCCGGAGCTCCTGGACGATATTCCGGTCGCGGTCTCGCTTCTTCGTCACACCGGGAGTCTAGGGCGATTCTACGATCTTCCCCGCACTACCGGTTTTCCGGCCGCTCCCAGAACAGCGCGATAGCGCCAACGAAGTCCTCTGTGCGAGCGAGCAGCGGGAAGGCCGCAACCTCGATCCGCCGGTCCACCCCGTCGGCCCCCAAGATCCAGAGGACACCGTGGGCCGGCTCGCGCTTCAGCATCGTGACACCCAAGGGCAGAGACTCAAGTGGGACGGTGTGGCCCTCGGAGTCCCGAGGCCGGTACCTGGTCGACCACTGCTCCGGCGCCATCCCGGCTCCCTCGATGAATCGTTGCCCGAGCAGCAGCTCGGCCGCTTCATTGAAATAGATGACGGTCCCGTCCGCGTCGACGAGGAACACGGCCGTCGCGAGTTGCGCGGCAAAGCTCCTCGCCAAGATCAGGACGAGGTTGCGCTGCCGGCCTTCCCGCTCCACAGGGGGAGCCTAGTACGAAGGGCCGGGGACCCGGGCGGTCTCGCGTCGGACCCGCCCCGGAACGAGCGAGTTCTCGAAGGGGTCCCTATGAGTCCAATGCACGTTTGGGTAGCGTGACCGGCGTCACGCGACCAGAGCCTGTGGCTAACCGGGCTACGTCGACCGTCATGCCAGACGAGATCGTCGCCTGCAGCTTCGATACGTCCTCGCCTGGCTTGAGGGGTCATAGAATCAGACGTGCTACCGACGGGAAGGAGAGCGCTTCGATGAAGAACGGGCTCACCCGGCTCACGGAGCCGATGGTCCGCGACAACGGCGGGCTGCGCACGGCCACCTGGGACGAGGCCCTGGACCGGGCCGCGGACGGGCTGCGCGCCGCCACCGAGCGGAACGCCGGCGACGGGGTCGGCCTGTTCAGCTGCTCGAAGGCCACGAACGAGATGAACTTCTTGGCGCAGAAGCTCATGCGCCAGGTCCTTCGCAGCAACAACATCGACAGCTGCAACCGCACCTGACACGCTCCCTCGGTCGTCGGTCTGGCGACGGTGTTCGGAGCAGGTGGGGGAACCAGTTCGTACGAGGAGATCGAGCACACCGATCTCATCGTGCTGTGGGGGTCGAATGCGCGAGAGACGCATCCGATCTTCTTCCATCACGTCCTGAAGGGGATCCACAACGGCGCCAAGCTGGTCGTCATCGACCCGCGGCGGACGACCTCGGCCGAGTGGGCCGACCTGTGGCTCGGGATCGACGTCGGCTCCGACATCGCGCTCTCGAACGCGATCGCGCGCGAGATCATCGTCTCCAGCCTCGAGAACAGGCCGTTCATCGAGAGGGCGACGCTCCACTTCAGGAAGTACCGCGAGTCGGTGATGGACTGGACGCTCGAACGCGGCGAGCAGGCGACCGGTATCCCCGCCGAGGTGATCCGCGAGGTCGCGCACGCGTACGCAACGGCCGACCGGGCGGAGATCTGCTGGACGCTCGGCATCACGGAGCACCACAACGCGGTCGACAACGTCCTCGCGCTCATCAACCTCGGGCTTCTCACTGGACACGTGGGGCGCTACGGCAGCGGCCTCAACCCGCTCCGCGGCCAGAACAACGTGCAGGGCGGCGGCGACATGGGCGCGATCCCGAACAAGCTGCCGGGGTTCCAGGACATCGAGTCGGACTTCGAGGCGCACGCGCGGTGGGAGGCGGTCTGCGGTGTCCCGGTGATCCCGAAGTACGGCTGGCACCTCAGCCAGATGTTCGAGGCGATGGAGCGGGGCGACCTCAGCGCGCTCTACGTGATCGGCGAGAATCCCGCCTCCTCGGAGGCGAACGTCGAGCACGCGAAGAAGCTGCTGCGGAACCTCGACATCCTCATCGTGCAGGACATCTTCATGACGAGAACCGCCGAGATGGCCGACGTCGTGCTCCCGGCGTCGAACTCCGCGTTCGAGGCCGAGGGCACCGTGACGAACAGTGAGCGCCGCGTGCAGCGAGTCCGCAAGGCACTCGACCCACCGGGGAACGCAAAGGACGACATCTGGATCCTCGCGCAGATTGCGAAGCGCTTCGGGTTCGACTGGGGAGACGTGACGGCACGCTCGGCGTGGGACGAGCTCCGGCGCGTCTCGCCGATGCACGCCGGGATGAGCTACGAGCGCCTCGAGGAGCTCGATGGGATCCAGTGGCCGTGCTACGACGAGGAGCACCCCGGGACGCTGTTCCTGCACGCGCGGCTGTGGGAGGACGAACTCGAGAAGCGCGGCCCGAAAGCGCGCTTCAGCGAGACGCCGTTCGAGCCGCCGGTCGACGAGCTCACGGACGAGTTCCCGCTGCGGCTCACGACTGGCCGCCGGCTGGATTCCTACAACACCGGAGTGCAGACGAGTGGCTACACGTCGCCGCTCCGGCGCCGGGAGAGCATCGACGTCTCGCCCGAGGACGCGGAACGGTTCGGGGTCTCGGAGGGGGAGATCGTGCGGGTGAGCTCGCGGCGTGGGTCGCTCGAGACGCCGGTCCGCATCGACCGCGGCCTCCGGCCGGGACTCGTGTTCATGACGCTGCACTTCCCCGACCAGGCCGAGACCAACGTGCTCACGATCGACGCCACAGACCCGAAATCGGGCACGGCGGAGTTCAAGGCGAGCGCGGTCCGGATCGAGAAGCTCTCCGAGTCGGTGGGGGCCTAGCCCGCTCGTGGATCTCGTCCTTCCCGACGCGCTGCCGACCGACGACGAGCGCTCGGCCGTCGACGCGGTCCTCGGCCCGCCGAGCTCCGGCTGGACGGGCGGCGTCCGGACGATCGAGGCGGACGGGCGGGTGGCACGCGGCGGCCACGACGCCCGTGAGCAGCGGCACCTGTTGCTTCCGGCGCTGCACGCACTGCAGTCGAGCGCCGGATGGATCAGCCCGGGAGGGCTCCGGTACGTGTGTGAGCGGCTCACCGTCCCGCCGGCAGAGGCGTACGGGGTCGCGACGTTCTACGCGATGTTCTCGACGGACCCTCGCCCGCCGTCGGTCCTGCATCTGTGCGATGACATCGCGTGCCGGGTTCGCGGGGCGGAGGCGCTGATCTCGGACGTCCAGGTCGAGCTGGGTCCCGAGGGGAGGGATCGGGTCACGCGCAGCCCGTGCCTCGGCCTGTGCGACGTTGCGCCCGCCGCACTGCTCCAGACGCTCGGCGATAGTTACGACCCGCAGATCCCGAACGCGTCGATGGACGTGCTGAGGCCGTTCGTTCGCGGCGAGACGTCGTTCGGGTTCGAGGGCCACGTAGGGAAGGCGGTGTCGCGGGCGGCCGGGGAACCCCGCCTGCTGCGGCGGGTCGGTGTCGTCGATCCGTCCTCGCTCGACGACTACCGGGCGCACGGTGGGTACGAGGCGCTCCGCAAGGCGGTCGAGCTCGGCCCCGAGGGCGCGATCCGCGAGCTCAAGGACTCGAAGCTGCTGGGCCGCGGCGGCGCGGCCTTCCCCGCCGGCGTGAAGTGGGAGGCGGTCCTCGGGCAGCCCGCGCGGCCGCACTACTTCGTCTGCAACGCGGACGAGTCCGAGCCCGGCACGTTCAAGGATCGCGTCCTGATGGAGCAGGACCCGTTCGCGGTGATCGAGTCGCTCACGATCGCCGGCTGGGCCACGGGCTCCGATAGAGGCTTCATCTACATCCGCGGCGAGTACCCGCTCGCGACGCGGATGCTCGAGCGCGCGATCGACACCGCCTACGCCCACGGCTTCCTCGGCGCCGACGTGATGGGGGAGGGGTTCGCGTTCGACGTCGAGCTAAGGCGCGGCGCCGGTGCCTACATCTGCGGCGAAGAGACGTCGCTGTTCAACTCGATCGAGGGCAAGCGCGGCGAGCCGCGCAACAAGCCACCGTTCCCGGTCGAGAAGGGGCTGTTCGGCAAGCCGACCGGAATCAACAACGTCGAGACGCTCGTGAATGTCCTCGAGGTCCTGCGGATCGGCGGCGAGGCGTACGCGAGGATCGGCACGCCGGACTCGACCGGCCCGCGCCTCTTCTGCCTCTCCGGGTGCGTCGAACGGCCCGGCGTCTACGAGGTCGAGCACGGGATCACGCTCCGCGAGCTGCTCGAGCTCGCCGGCGGCGTCCGCGGGAGCAAGGCGCTGAAGGCGATCCTGCTCGGCGGCGCCGCGGGGTCGTTCGTCACGCCGGACGACCTCGACCTGCGGCTCACGTTCGAGGACTCGAGGGCGGCCGGGGTCACGCTCGGGTCGGGCGTCGTGATGGTGTTCGACGAGGAGGTCGACCTGGCCGACATCGTGCTGCGGATCGCCTCGTTCTTCCGCGACGAGTCCTGCGGCCAGTGCGTGCCGTGCCGCGTCGGCACGGTCCGGCAGGAGGAGGCGCTCGCGCGGGTCATGAGCGGGCGCACGAACGCGTCGCTCTCCGAGGAGCTCACGCTGATCGACGAGATCGGTCAGGTGATGCGCGACGCGTCGATCTGCGGGCTCGGGCAGCTCGCCGCGAACGCCGTCGACTCGGCGATCCATCGCCTGAGGCTCTTCGACGGGAACGGGGCCGCGCCGTGAGCGTCGTCCCGCTCGACGCGCCGAAGCGCCTGATCGACCTCGAGATCGACGGCGCGACCGTGCGCGTCCCCGAGGGCGCGACCATCCTCGACGCGCTCCGGGGCGAGGGCGTGGACACGCCGACCCTCTGCTTCGCCGACAACCTGACGCCGGTGAACGCCTGCCGGGTCTGCGTGGTCGAGCTCGAGGGCTCGCGCGTGCTCGTGCCGTCGTGCGCCCGCAAGGCCGAGACCGGGATGAAGGTGCGGACCGACACCGAGCGCGTTCGGCACTCGCGCAAGATGGTGCTCGAGTTCCTCGGCTCGAGCGTCGACGTCTCGCTCACCGGGACCGACGTCGAACGGTGGCAGCGCGACTACGCGGCCGACGCGGCGCGCTACGGCCCGGCCTCCGAGCCGGCCGCCGTCGGCGAACGCGACGCGCGTCACCCCGGCCACCACCGCGAACCGAGCGGCGCCGCCGCCGAGACCGTCCACCAGCCGGTGAAGGTCGACAACGAGCTGTACGTGCGCGACTACTCGCGGTGCATCCTCTGCTACAAGTGCGTCGAGGCGTGCGGCGTCGACGCGCAGAACACGTTCGCGATCGCCGTGGCCGGCAGAGGGTTCGACGCGCGGATCTCGACCGAGTTCGACGTCGGTCTGCCCGAATCGGCGTGCGTCTACTGCGGGAACTGCATCGGCGTGTGCCCAACCGGCGCGCTGATGTTCCGCAGCGAGCACGAGATGCGCGAGGCCGGCACCTGGGACGAATCTGAGCAGATCGTCACCGAGACGATCTGCCCGTACTGCGGCGTCGGATGCGAGCTCGAAGTCCACGTGCAGGACAACGAGATCGTGAAGGTCACGTCCTCCTGGGACAACGACGTGACGAGCGGCCACCTGTGCATCAAGGGCCGGTTCGGGTTCCAGTACGTCCAGAATCGCGCGCCGGTTCCGTCCGTCCAGACCGCCGACACCGAGACCGATCGCGCCGTCCCGCCGGCCACCGGAGAACCGACTGCCTGAGGTCGCGGGCGTCGTCCTCGCGGGCGGGCGCTCGACCCGGTTCGGCCGCGACAAGCTCGCCCAATCCTACCGGGGGATGCCGCTCCTGCATCACGCCGTGCTCCGGCTCGGCGAGGTCTGCGACCAGATCGTCGTGGTCCTCGCCCCCGATGCGCCCGAGCCGTCGATGCCGCCGGGCATCGCGGTGATGTTCGCGCGCGACCCGACCGAGGGAGAGGGGCCGCTCGCGGGCCTGCACGCCGGGCTGCTCGCGGCGCCATCCGATCTCGCGCTCGTCGCGGCCGGGGACATGCCGGACCTCCAGACGCGTGTGCTGCTCGAGCTGCTCCAGGTGGCCGACGAGGCGCCGGTCGACGCGGTCGCGCTGCAGGACGGCGATCGCTACCGGCCGCTTCCGTGTGTCGTGAAGAACACGGCGGCCGTGGAGGCGGCGCACGCGTTGCTGCACGCGGAACACCGGGCGCTCCACGACCTGCTCGACGCGCTCCGCGTCGCGGTGATCGACGAGGCGACGTGGGTGGGGCTCGATCCCGCGCGCCGAACGCTGTTCGACGTGGACGAGCCTTCCGATCTCGACGGGTGAACCGTCCGTTTCCTCGTTGCGAAGCAGGGGTAACGAGGAGGCACGATGCGACGCGAACGGATCGAGAGGAAGGCCTCGAAGAAGCCCAACCGGCATCTCGACGTGCTCCCGCTCGATCCCCGAGATACCGACGTCGTTCGTGCCAAGGAGCTCGTCACGACCCAGCTTCCCCCGCGGCGCCGCGCCGCGTGAGATCGGGTTCCACGTCGCACCCGCGTAGGGTGCCGTGATGCACGCCGTCGTCCTATTCGGACGGGTCGAGATCTCGGTCGTGTGCGAAGGCTACGCGCCGCTCGATCTCGTCGACGAGCTGCCGAACACCGACTGGATCACCGAACGCGAACGCTACCCGTGGTGCTTCCACGACGAGCGGTCATGGAAGTGGCACGTCCACGCGTTCGCGCTCCGCACGCCGACCGGCCTCGTGATGGTCGACACCGGCGTGAGCCCCCTGCACCCGATCGAGCCGTGGGCCGAGCACACGCCGCTCGAGGACGCGCTCGCGGAAGCAGGCGTGGATCCAACCGAGGTTCGGATGGTGCTTCACACGCACCTGCACGCGGACCATGCGGGCGGCGCGGTCGTGGGCGGTGAGCCGCGATTCCTCAACGCGACGCACGTCGTGCATCCGGCCGACTGGGCGTGGTTCGACGGACGTGGGAGCGCCTACAACGCGCGGGGACCGATGGAGCGGCTGCTCGAGCTCGACAGGCTCGATCTCGGCGCCGACGACCGGGAGGTGTGGCCCGGCCTCCGGGTCCTCCACGCGCCCGGGCACACGCCGGGTCACCGCACGGTCCTCCTCACTGAGGGCGACGACACGATGCTCTTCACGGGCGACCTGCTCCACGTGCCGGTCCAGGTCGCGAGGCCGGGGGAGCGGGGGAACCACGACGTCGACGCGGACGAGGCCGCTCGGTCCCGTGCGGAGCTCGTCGGGCGGGCCCGGGAGGCGTCTTGGACGGTCGCCGTGTCCCATTTCGCCCGGCCGTTGGGGCACGTGGGGTCGTCCGGATGGGTGGACGATCTCTGGCCGGACGCCTGATGCCGATTCCGGCTCCATCACGGTAGATTCCGGGGTTGAAGAGCGGGGCCCAGGCGCACGAGCGCGGGCCGACCGGCTCCCCCGCGCATCAAACCCCTTCCGAAAGGACCCTGGTATGCCGCGTCGTGTCCTCATCATGGGAGCCGCAGGCCGCGACTTCCACAACTTCAACGTCCGCTACCGGGACGACGAGGGGGTCGAGGTCGTCGCGTTCACCGCCACCCAGATCCCGTTCATCGACGACCGCACCTACCCCGCGAGCCTGGCGGGGCCCCGGTACCCGAACGGCATCCCGATCCACGACGAGAGCGAGCTCACCGACCTGATCCGCGACCGAAAGGTCGACGAGGTCGTGTTCGCGTACTCCGACGTGAGCCACGAGCACGTCATGCACAAGGCGAGCGAGGCCCTCGCGGCCGGCGCGACCTTCTCGCTCCTCGGGCCGAACGAGACGATGCTGAAGGCGACCGTCCCCGTGGTGGCCGTGTGCGCCGTCCGGACCGGCTCGGGCAAGAGCCAGACGACCCGGGCGATCGCGCAGACGCTGAAGGACGCGGGCAAGCGGGCCGTCGCGGTTCGTCACCCGATGCCGTACGGCAACCTCGAGAAACAGCGCGTGCAGCGGTTCGCGACCCACGAGGATCTCGACAAGCACGACACGACGATCGAGGAACGTGAGGAGTACGAGCCGCACATCGCTTCCGGCACCGTGATCTATGCCGGCGTCGACTACGGCGAGATCCTCGAGCAGGCGCAGGCGGAGTGCGACGTCCTGCTGTGGGACGGTGGCAACAACGACCTGCCGTTCTATGCGCCGGACGTCCACGTCGTGGTCGCCGACCCGCTCCGCGCGGGGCACGAGACCAGCTACCACCCGGGCGAGGCGAACCTGAGGATGGCCGACGCGATCGTGATCAACAAGATGGACTCGGCCTCGATCGACCAGGTGAACGCGCTCATGGCGACGATCCACCAGGTGAATCACGGCGCAACGGTCGTGAAGGCGAACAGCCGAGTGACGGTCGACGACCCCTCCGTGATCGCCGGCAAGCGTGTGCTGGTCGTGGAGGACGGCCCGACCCTCACGCACGGCGACATGAAGTTCGGCGCCGGCGTCGTGGCGGCTCGCGCGCAGGGCGCGGACGAGATCGTCGACCCGAGACCCTGGGCGATCGGCACGATCGACGAGACGTTCCGCAAGTACGACGTCGGCCCGGTGCTGCCGGCGATGGGGTACTCGAACGGCCAGCTCGCCGAGGTGGAGAAGATCATCGACACGGCCGAGGCCGACGTGGTCGTGATCGGCACGCCGATCGACCTGCGCCGCGTGATCGAGATCCGCAAGCCCGCGGTGCGCGTTCGGTACGACCTCGATGTGCTGCCGGACTCGCCGAGCCTGCTCGACGTGCTCGGGCCGGTGCTCGGTTCGTAGATCCCTCCGACGCGGGTAGCGTTCAGGGGTGCGCGTTCGCGTCGTCGTCTACAACGTGCGGGGGTTCCGCGACGGGTTCGAGCGGCTCGTCCGGCTCGTCGGGCACTTCGAGCCCGACGTCGTCCTGCTGAACGAGAGCGGCAGCCGATGGCGACTCGGGCGGTTCGCGAAGGCGCTCGGCATGGGCGTCGCCCGCGATCCATGGTCGCCGTTCCGAAGGCGCGTGAAGGACGCGGTGCTCGTCCGCCCGACGTGGTGGATCGCCGAGCACCGGCAGCAACGCTTCGAGGGCACCCCGTTCATGTACCCGCGCGGCGCCCTGGTCGCCCGGCTCGAGAACGGCGACGCGCGCCTCTGCGCGGTCTCGACACACCTGGGCCTGCATCCGCGCGAGCGGCTCTCCGACGCCCGCCAGCTCGGGCGCATCCTCGCCGACGTGGAGACACCGGTCGTGATCGGCGGTGACCTGAACGAACGACCGGACGGCCGAGCCGTCGGCTACCTCTCCGAGCGGTTCCGCGACGCGTGGCTGCTCGGCGGCGACGTCGCCGGCGAGACGTTCCCGGCCGACGAGCCCATCGCGCGGATCGACTATCTCTTCATCTCGGAGGGGATCGCCGTCGAGCGCGTGATCGTGCCGCCCGGCCCCGACGCCCGAGAGGCTTCGGATCACCGCCCGGTCGTCGCCGAGCTCACGCTGCCCGACCCGGGATAGGCTGGCTCCCGAAGGAGGTTCGCGATGCTCTCACCCGATCTCGAGGACGCGATGAACACCCAGATCGCGGCCGAGCTCTACTCCTCGCACCTGTACCTGGCGATGTCCGCCTACTGCGAGTCGGAGGGGCTGCCGGGGTTCGCGCGATGGTTCAGGCTCCAGTCCGACGAGGAGCGCGAGCACGCGCTGAAGTTCGTTCGGCACGTCGTCGATCGCGGCGGCAGGGTGACGCTCGCGGGCATCGACGCGCCCGAGACCGATTTCGGTTCGCCACAGGCGGCGTTCGAGGCGGCGCTCGCGCACGAGATGAACGTCACGATGATGATCGACGGCCTCTACGGGATGGCCCAGCAGCACGGCGACTACGCGAGCCAGGTCTTCCTCCAGTGGTTCGTGACCGAGCAGGTCGAGGAGGAGCGCACGGCCGGCGAGATCGTCCAGACGCTGAAGGCGGTCGGCGGCGAGCCTGCGTCGCTGCTGCTGCTCGACCGCGAGCTCGGCGCCCGCCAGGCCGAGGGCTAGTCCTTCCCTGCTCTCTCGGCGTCGAGCTCGTTCGCGAACGCGAGCACGCGCTCCTGCACGAGCGGCGCGTCGTGGTCGAGCGTCACGACGTGGTACGAGTTCGGGCAGGGGACGAGCTGCTTGCGCTCCGAGCCGATCCGCTCGAGCACCTTCAGGGCGTTCGAGCGTGGGATCACGTGATCGGTGCCCGAGCGGAACACCACGACCGGCTGCCGGATCTCGGGCAGCGCCGCGCGGACGAACCGCATCAGCTCCGACAGCTCCGCGATCGCCGCGACCGGCGTGCGCCGGTACCCGTGCTCGTCCTGCCCCGGCTTCGCGATGTCGTTCGCGACGCCCTTCCAGTCGCGGAGGACGCGCCGACCGACGGGGACGGCGAGCAGCCGCGCGTCGAACACGTATGGGTTCGTGAGCGCGATCCCGTCGACGTCGTGCGGCCGCGAGGCGACGACCGTGAGCACGACCGAGGCGCCACCGGACTGGCCGAGCGTGACCACGGTCCGGCACCGTTCGCGGAGGGAGGCGAGCCCGCGGGCAGCCTCGTCCACCCACTCGGTCCAGTGCCGGGTCCGAAGGTCCTCGATGTCGGTCCCGTGGCCCGGCAGGCGAACGCCCTCGACGGAGAGGCCGTGCGCGGCGAGCCATTCCCCGATCGGGCGCATCGAGGCGGGCGAGCCGGTGAGGCCGTGGACCATGAGGACGCCGACCGAGCCGCCGCCGAGCGAGAACGGATCGCAGCCGGGCCGGATCTGCAGCTTGCTCACACGGTCAGAGGGATCGCTTGCGACGTCCGGGGTTCACGAACAGCGAGAAGACCATGTAGAGGAACGCGAGACCGACCGCCCCGGTCAGGCCGACCAACGCGAGCACGAAGAACCACTCGAGCAGTCCCCACGCCGCGAGCACGGCGCCATGCTACCCGTCAGGCCGGGACGAGGATCTCGGCGCGGACCCACGAGACTCCGACGCCGAGGTACTGCGCGGCGGCCTCGGACAGGTCGATGACCCGCTCGAGCCGCCCGTACGGCCCGCGGTCGTTCACGAGGACGATCGCGCAGCGATCCTCGTAGGTCACTCGCAGGAACGTCCCGAACGGCAGCCATCGGTTCGCCGCGGTGAACAGTCGCGGGTCGAAGATCGCGCCGGTCGCGGTCGGCTGGCCGCCGAACTCCCAGCCGTACCAGGACGCGTACCCCTCGAAGACCTCGCCGGTCGGCGCGAGCCCCGCGGGCGTCTCGCACGTGCGCCCACCGGCCGGACCGAGGAGCGCGAGGAGCGGGCTCTGGTCGTCTTGGTAGCCGATGAGGTCCCACGTCCCCATGCGCGCGGCCGCACCCGCGACCGCCGCCGCCTGGCCCTCGAGGGCCTTCAGCGCCTCGGCCGCCTCTTCCTCGAGCGACGCCTGTCGCGCGAGCTCGGTCGCCTCGTCGACTGCGGCCTCCATCTCGCCCAGCAGGGCGCGGAGCCGGTCGAGCATCGGCTCGAGCCGTTCGCGAGCCGCGCGTGCCTGGGCGCGCCGCGCGTCGACGAGCGCGTGCGCCACGATCGAGTCGCGCAGGACCGAGTCCTCGAGCGCGATCGTCCGGGCGGTGAACTCCGAGATCGACGCGAGGTCGGCGAACGACCCGGCGCCGAGCATAGCCTCGACGGCCGCGCCCGGGCCGAGCTGGTACGCCGTCCGCATCTTCGCCCCGAGGGCGGCCTCGGCCTCGCCCACGGTGCGCTCGGCCTCGGCGACGGCCCGCTCGTCGTCGACCACGCGGATCCAGCCGTGGCCGGCCCGGCGCTCCAGGCGCCCGTAACGTTCGAGCAGGTCGTGGAGGCGGGCGCGTAGCTCCTCGAGGCGCTCGACCTCCGGCAGGTCGCGGTGGTCGCGGAGGAGCGGCCCGAGATCGTGGGCGCGCGCCGGCGCGGCGACCACGAGGGCCGCGAGCACGAGCACGAGGGCGACGGTTCGGGTTCGCATGGGCTGAGGGACGAAGGGCCGGCCGTACAATCCCTCTCTCGACGTCGGGGTGACCCGACTTGACCTGGGCGGGCTCCGGCCCAGGCGGGTCGGCGGGGCCAGACAGGAGTGTCTCAGTGACCGGACGGATCGGGGTCCTGACCGCGGGCGGGGACGCCCCGGGCCTGAACGCGGCCATCCGGGCCGTGGTCCGGGCCGCGGTGGGCCGCTACGGGCTCGACGTGGTCGGGTTCCGCGACGGCTGGCGCGGGGTCATGGCCGGCGATGCCGAGCCGCTCACGGCCGCCTCGGTCCAGGGGATCGTGCACCGCGGAGGAACGATCCTCGGGTCCTCGGGCGCCGACCCGTACCACGAGCACGGCGTCGACCGCGTCCGGAGGACCGTCGACGACCTCGGTCTCGACGCGATCGTCGCGATCGGTGGCGAGGGGACGATGGGCGCGTCGGCCCAGCTCGCGAGGGACGGCCTCCCGCTCGTCGGCGTCCCGAAGACGATCGACAACGACCTGTCCGGCACCGACGCGTGCATCGGATTCGCGACCGCGGTACAGGTCGCGACCGACGCGATCGACCGCCTGCACACGACCGCCGAGAGCCACAACCGGCTCATGCTCGTGGAGGTGATGGGGCGCAGCGCCGGCTGGATCGCGATCCACGCCGGCCTCGCCGGGGGCGCCGACTCGATCCTGATCCCCGAGCAGCCGTTCGACCTCGGCGAGGTGGCCGCGCGCGTGAAGCGGCGCCACGACCACGGGCACTCGTTCTCGATCGTGGTCATCGCCGAGGGCGCGGTCGAGGCCCTCCCGACCGGCGAGCGCCCGGAGATCCTCGTCGACGAGCGTGGGTACCCGCGGTACGGGGGCATCGCCCACGCGATCGCCCCGAAGATCGAGACGCTTACCGGCTGGGACACGCGGGTGACCGTCCTCGGCCATGTGCAGCGGGGCGGCTCGCCGGCCGCCGCCGACCGGATCCTCGCCTCGCGCCTGGGCGAGGCCGCGGTCGACCTCGTGTCGGAGGGTGGGTTCGGGCAGATGGTGGCGCTGCAGGGCGACCGGATCGGCGCGGTGGCGCTGACCGAGGCGTCGAAGGTCCGTCCCGTCCCGGCCGAGCTGATCGCCGCCGCCGAGCTCTTCTTCGAGGACCCGCCCGATCATGGGAGGCCGGCATGAAGATCGGGGTCCTGACCGGCGGCGGCGACGTCCCGGGCCTGAACGCGTGCATCAAGGCGGCGACGATGCGCGCTGAGCAGGAGGGCCACGACGTCGTCGGGATCCGCCGCGGCTGGGGCGGCCTCCTCGGCTGCGACCCGGACGACCCGGCGTCGGTGCTCGCGAACATCGTGGACCTCGACTCCTCGTCGGTGCGGACGATCGACCGGACCGGGGGCACGGTCCTGCACACGTCCAGGGTGAACCCCGCGCGCGTCCGCCCGGCCGACGAGCCCGAGTTCCTCAAGGACGGGCGCGAGGACGAGGAGCCGCGTGACCACACGCCGCACGTGCTCAAAACGCTCGAGCGCCTGGGGATCGACGCACTGATCCCGATCGGCGGGGACGACACCCTGTCGTTCGCCCTCCGGCTGCACGAGGAGGGGGTCCCGGTCGTCGCCGTCCCGAAGACGATGGACAACGACGTCCACGGGACCGACTACTGCATCGGGTTCTCGACAGCGGTGACGCGGACCGTGATCTTCCTCCATCAGCTTCGGACGAGCGCCGGCTCGCACGAGCGCCTCGCCGTCGTCGAGGTGTTCGGCCGGTACAGCGGCGAGACCGCACTCGTGTCCGCGTACCTGTCGGGCGTGGACCGGGCGATCATCAGCGAGGTGCCGTTCGACGTCGAGAAGCTCGCGGGCTTCCTGATGGGCGACAAGCGCGCGAACCCGAGCGGCTACGCGATGATGACGATCTCCGAGGGCGCCACGATGACCGGCGGCGAGATGATGCTCTCGGAAGCCGAGGACGCCTACGGTCACCGCAAGCTCGGCGGGATCGGGCTCGAGACCGGGCGCGCGCTCCGCGAGATCACCGGCGAGGGGATGATCTATCAGGCGATCGGCTACCTGATGCGTTCGGGCTCGCCGGACTCGCTCGACCTGATGGTGGCGATCAACTACGCGGTCATGGCGGCGGACCTCGTGATCGGCGGCGAGTTCGGACGCCTCGTCGCGCTCCGCAACGGCAACTACGTGAACGTTCCGATCGACGTCGTCCGGCAGGGCGTGAAGCGGGTCGACGTGGCGGCGCTCTACGACGCCGAGGCGTACCGGCCGAAGATCCGCCACGTGGACGGCAAGCCGATGTTCCTGTACTGACCGCGGGATGGCGTTCGTCGGACCCTCGATAGACTGACAGGTCGTGAAGAGCTTCCGCGTCGACCTGCGTTCGGACACCGTGACCAGGCCCTCGGCCGCGATGCGCAAGGCCATGGCCGACGCCGAGGTCGGCGACGATTGGTTCGGCGACGACCCGACCGTGAACCACCTCCAGGAGCGCGCTGCCGAGATCACAGGCAAGGAGGCCGCGCTGTTCGTGCCGACCGGCACGATGGCCAACCAGATCGCACTTCGGCTGCACTTCGGCGGGCCGGGTCATCTTGTGGTCGCCGAAGGCCAGAGCCACGTCGCGAGCACGGAGGTCATGAGCTCGGCGGTGCTCTCCGGCATCGCGTACCGAACGATCCACGGCGACGACCGAGGGAGGTTCTCGGCCGGCGACGTTCGCGCCGCACTCGAGCCCGATGAGCCGTACGACGTCGAGATCGTCGACCTCGTCTGCATCGAGAACACGAGCGGCCATGCCGGTGGCACGGTGATGGACGTCGACGACTTCCGCGCGATCCGAAAGGTGACCGACGAGGCGGGTGTCCGCGTGCACCTCGACGGCGCCCGGATCTTCAACGCGAGCGCCGCTTCCGGCGTCGACGTCGCCGAGTACGCCGCCGAGACCGACAGCATGATGTTCTGCGTCTCGAAGGGCCTCGGCGCGCCGATCGGCTCCCTCGTGTGCGGCGAGGCGGAGGCGATGCGGGAGGGAAGGCGGATCAAGATCCTGTACGGCGGCGCGTGGCGGCAGGCGGGCGTCCTGGCCGCCGCCGGCTTGCTTGCGCTCGAGGAGGGGCCGAGGCGTCTGCACGAGGACCACGAGCGGGCCCGGCGGCTCGCGGATGGCGTGGCCGAGCTCGCGCCAGAGGCGCTCGACCCGGCGTCGGTCGAGACGAACATGCTCTTCGTCGACACCGACGCGGTGGGGATGACCCCGCTCGAGGCGGCGGACCGGCTCGAACGCGAGGGCGTCGGCGTGAGCAAGGTCTCCGGCAAGGTCCGGATGGTGACCCACGTGGACGTTGGCGACGACGACATCGAGACGGCGATCGCGGCGTGGCGCGTCGTGCTCGCCGGCTGACCGAGGGAGGTAGGGACGTGAAGCTGTTCGGCCCGAGGTATCCGGAGGAGATCGCGAAGCGCGTCCCGCCCGGACAGCGGCTCGTGAAGACCTGGCCGGTGCTGCACTTCGGCCCGATCCCCGAGTTCGACGAGGCGAGCTGGGACCTCGAGATCGGCGGCCTCGTCGAGGAGCCGTACCGGCTGACGTACGCGGAGCTGAAGGACCTCGGCCCGGTGGACGTAGAGGCCGACATGCACTGTGTGACCGGCTGGTCGACGCTCGACAACACGTGGACGGGCGTCCCGTTCCGGGTGCTCGCCGAGAAGGCCCGGCCGAAGCCCGAGGCGAAGTGGGTGATCGCCCACTGCGACTACGGCTACACCTCTGACCTGTCGCTGCAGGCGATGGACGACGACGACGTGCTCGTCGCGTGGGCGCACGGGGGACAGGACCTCGCGCCCGAGCACGGCTTCCCGCTCCGGCTCGTGGTCCCGAAGCGCTACGCGTGGAAGAGCGCGAAGTGGCTCCGCGGGCTCGAGTTCACCGACACGAATGAGCGCGGCTTCTGGGAGGTGCGCGGGTACCACGTGCACGCCGACCCGTGGTTCGAGGAGCGCTACAGCTACCAGGAAGGACCGCGGGCCGAGCTCGAGCCATAGGCCCATTCGCACGGGGCGGCGATGTTCGCCTCGCCATCCCCACCTATCATCGGCGGCATGGCGCCGCTGCTCCTCTTGAACGCCGACGACGTCCGCGAGCTGATCGATCCGTTGGCGCTCTTCGATGCGCTCGAAAGCGCGTTGCGGGCGCTGAGCCGCGGCACGACCTCCGTCCCACCCCGCACCGTTGCCCGCGCCCCCGCCGGGTTCCTCGGCGCGATGCCGGGCTACCTGCCCGGCGCGGCGCTTGGGGCCAAGCTCGTGTCGGTCTTCCCCCGCAACGACGCTCGTGACCTCCCATCCCACCAGGCGCTCATCGCGCTGTTCGAGGAGGAGACAGGCGTCCCCGTGTGCGTGATGGATGGCTCGGTCGTGACGGCCGTGCGAACGGGAGCAACGTCTGCCGTCGCTGCACGCGCGCTGGCCGGTCCCGGCGCTGGGACGCTCGCGATCGTGGGCGCTGGCGTCCAGGGGCGCTCGCACCTGGACGCGTTCACGCGCGCGTTCGAGCCTGTCGACATCCGGATCTCGTCCCGTGATCTGCGCCACGCGGAGGCGCTCGCCAGGCTCGATCCTCGGGCGCGGGCGACGGACACCTTCGAAGAAGCCGTCCGAGGCGCGGACATCGTGTGCTGCTGCACCGACGCGGACGAGCCAGTCATCGCCCGCGACTGGCTGGCGCCGGGCGCGCACGTGAGCTCGGTCGGGGTAGGCGCCGAGGTCGACCCGGCGACCGTTCGCGACGCGACCGTGTTCGTCGAGTGGAGAGGCGCCGCCGAGAACCCACCGCCCACGGGCTCCGCCGAGCTGCAGGGGATCGACCCGTCGACGCTGGCCGAGATCGGCGAGGTGCTCTCCGGCGACCACCCGGGTCGCCGCTCGGACGACGAGCTGACCCTGTACAAGTCGACCGGCCACGCGGTCGAGGACGCGGCCGCCGCGCGTCAGGTGTTCGATCGTGCCGTCGCCGAGGGCCGCGGAACGACCTTCGACCTGTGACGCCGAGCGAGATCTCCCACGCCCCCCTCACGCTCGAGGAGATCGAGCGGGCGCGCGATCGGATCGCGGGCGCGGCGATCCGTTCGCCGCTCGTCCGTCTGGACACCGATCTTCCCGACACCGAGATCTACCTGAAGCTCGAGGTCCTGCAGCCGATCGGATCGTTCAAGATCCGCGGCGCGGGCTCGCTCATCGAGTCGCTCGCAGATGAGGAGATGGCCGAGGGTGTGTGGACCGCGAGCGCGGGGAACATGGCCCAGGCGGTGGCGTGGTACGCACGACGACGGAGCGTCCCGGCCACCGTCGTGATGCCCGACACCGCCCCCCAGGCGAAGCGCTCGGCGACCGAGCGCCTGGGCGCGAGCGTCATCTCGGTGTCGTTCGACGAGTGGCTCGGCGTGTTCGGCTCGCGGGAATTTCCCGGTCTACGCGGCGCGTTCGTCCATCCGTTCAGCGACCGACACGTGATGGCGGGCAACGGGACGATCGGTCTGGAGGTGGTCGAGGACCTCCCGAAGCTGGACGCCGTCGTCGTCCCTTACGGCGGCGGAGGGCTGAGCTGCGGGATCGCCTCGGCGATCCGTGCGCGCTCCCCTGCGGTGCGCGTGTTCGCCGCCGAGGTCTCGACGGCGGCGCCGCTGGCTCCGTCGCTGAAGGCCGGCGAGCCCGTCGAGGTGCCGTACCAACCCAGCTTCGTCGACGGGATCGGCGCGCCGGTCGTCTTCCCCGAGATGTTCGAGCTCGCTCGCACGCTCCTCGACGGCTCGCTCGTGGTCGAGCCCGACCGTGCGGCCGACGCCGTGCGGCTCTTGGCCACGAGAGCGCACGTCGTCGCCGAGGGCGCAGGGGCGATCCCCGTCGCCGCCGCGCTCTCGGGGCTGGCGGGCCGCGGGAGGATCGTGGCGATCGTCTCCGGGGGCGGCATCGACGCCTCCGAGCTCGCGCGCATCCTGGCGGCAGATCCCTGAAGGCGGCGACGTTTCCCGGTCGACGGCGAGTCCGCGACCTACGGCACGAGCGAGCGGATCGTCTCGAGCTCCTGCTTCCGGCGCTCGCCCGAGGCCGGGGTTTCCACCACGACCGAGAGCTCCCGCACCTCCGGCTGCGCCACCACCGCGCCGAACCCCTCGAGGCCGATCCGCCCCTCGCCCACGACCTCGTGGCGGTCGCGGCGGGATCCGCGCTCGAACTTCGCGTCGTTCATGTGGATCAGCCGGAGCCGTCCGGCCAGGCCGAGGCGGCGGAGCTCGTCGAAACACTCCTCGACGCCGTCGAGGGTGTCGAGCCCGTAGCCGGTCGCGAACAGATGACACGTGTCGAGCACGAGGCGGAGCCGCTCGTCGCCCACCGCGTCGAACAGCTCCCGCGCCTCCTGCAGCGTCGAGGCCACGGCGCCGCTCGTGCCGGCCATGAGCTCGACGAGCAGCTCGGTCGTGTCCGGCGTCTCGGCGAGGACGGCCCGCAGGACGGCGGTGGCGCGCTCGCTCGCCTCCGCGGCTTCGCCCTCGACGCCCGAGCCGGCGTGGACCACGAACCCGCCGGCCCCGATCACGCCGCAGGCGGCGACCGAGCGCCGGCAGAGCTCGAGCGACTTCTCGACGAACTCGGGGTTGGGCGACGCGATGTTGACGAGGTACGGCGCGTGCACGAACAGCGGCCCGATCGCGCCCTCGCGCCACGACGCGCCGAACGCCTCCGCCGTGTCGAGCCGCGGTCCGGCCCACGCCCGCGGGTTCGACAGGAAGAGCTGGACGACGTCGGCGCCGACCTCACGGGCGATGTCCACCGCGTTGCGGAGGCCGCCGGGCGTGCGCAGGTGCGCGCCGACCCTCACGGAACGTCCGAACGACCGGGTGCCCGCACGGGGCGAACCCTACGCGACGTAGATCGAGACGGTGTCGCCGACCTCGACGATCGTGCCCGCCGAGGGCTCCTGGAAGACCACCTGGCCGCCGTCGTGTCCCGGCACGATCGCCACGTCGACGAGCAGCCCGAGCGCGCGCAGCTCGGCGACCGCCGCGTCGCGCCCCATCCCGACCACGTTCGGCATGGGGAACTCCGGCGGCCCGAGCGAGACGACGATCGAGACCGTGCTCCCGGGCTGCAGCTCGTTGCCGGAGCGCGGCCTCTGCGAGATGACCTTGCCCTCGTCGACCTTGCGCGAGTACTCGCTGTCGGCGGACACGACGAAGCCCGTGTCCTCGAGCCGCTCCGTGGCCCGCTCCGCGGCCAGCCCGACCACGTCCGGGACGGGTTTCGGCGCGGGGCCGCGACTCACGACGAGCTTCACCTCGCTGCCCTGCGGCGCCTGCGAGCCGCCCCGCACGCTCTGCCGGATCACGCGGTCCACCTCGAACGACTCGTTGTACGCGCGGGCGACCTCGCCGACCTTCAGGTTCGCCCCCCGGAGCAGCTCCTTCGCCTGCGCGAACTCCTTGCCGACGAGGTTCGGCACATCGACCGGCGGCGGGCCGAGCGAGAGCACGAGCGTGACCCGCTCGCCCTGCTCGAGGACCGTTCCCTCCTCCGGACGGACCTGGATCACGCGGTCCTGGCCAACCTTCATCGAGTGCTGCCCGTCGCCGAACCGGACGACGAAGCCGGTGTCCTCGAGCGTCGCCTGCGCCTCGTCCCGGTGCAGGCCGACGACCGTGGGGATCTCGGCCTCGTGGGGGATCAGGTAGGACCACGCGGCCCACGCGCCGGCGGCGAGCGCGCCGAGCCCGAACAGCACGGCGAGGAACCACTTCACGCGGCCGCGCTTACCGCTGGTCTCCGGACGCTTGATCGTGACGGTGTTCGCCCGTCCGGGATCCACGTCGACCTCCGGGTCGTCGACGAGGGGACCGGGTGGGATCACCGCGATCTCGGGCACCAGCGACGCGAGCGGCGCGGCCGGCGGCAGATCCCTGGTCTCGGCCTCGAGGTCGCGACGCGCCTCAGCGGCCGACTCGGGTCGGAGCTCGCGCTCCGGCTCGGTCACCGAGGCCACCCAGCCGTCGAGCGAGGCAGGCACCGCCGGGTTCTTCGTCGATGGTACGGGGACGCGGTCGTGCAGGTGCTTGTAGGCGATCGCCATCGGCGTCTCGCCGGTGAACGGCAGGCGCCCGGTCAGCAGCTCGAACGCCACGACCCCGAGCGAGTACAGGTCGGTCCGCGGGTCCGCCGGCTCGCCGCGGAGCTGTTCGGGCGAGAGGTACTGCACGGTGCCGGTTACGGTCCCCGCCTCGGTGATCTGCGCATCGGCGTACGCGCGCGCGAGCCCGAAGTCGGCGACCTTCACGTCGCCGTCGCGGGTCACCATCAGGTTCTCGGGTTTCATGTCGCGGTGCACGATGCCCTGCCGGTGCGCGTGCCCGAGGGCCGCCAGCGTCTGCGACAGCACGTCGGTCGCCTGCGCGGACGCGAGCAGTCCCTCCTCGTTCAGGATCTCGCGGACGCTCCGGCCCGCGACGTACTCCATCACCATGTAGTAGATGCCGTCGACCGAGCCCCAGTCGTGGACGGCGACGATGTTCGGGTGGTTGAGGTTGGCGGCGGCCCTGGCCTCGCGCCGGAAGCGCTCGACGAAGCCGGCGTCGCCCGCGAGGTTCCGGTGCAGGACCTTGATCGCGACGCGCCGGTCGAGCACGGCGTCGTGCGAGAGGAAGACCTCGCCCATGCCGCCGGCGGCGATACGATCGACGACGTGGTACCGGCCTGCCAGCGTGTTCAGCGTGAACGCGAGGTCCGCGCGGCCGAACCGCTCGTGGGTCGTGCTCTTCGAGATGCTCGCTCCTCCCGTTGCGGGCTGACGCTCGGGCGGACGTCCGGGGGCCTGCGGCGCATCCGAGCGCCCATTCTAGGGGCAGGACGGCCGTCAACCCCGGAAGCCCGGTGAGCACGGGCGAACGGCCGGACCGGGCGACGGCCGAGCCGGAGGCGTTCCCGGCGGCGTTCGACCGGATCGAGGCGGCCGTGGACGCGGGGGAAACCGATCTCGGCAGGCTCGGGTTCTGGCAACTCCTCGCCGGGGTGAAGGCGGATCGGGCGCTCTCGGCCCACTGGGCGGAGCAGGCCGGGCGGATCGACCGGAAGGCGTTCGAGGCCAGCGTGCGGATCCGCGTGCCGGTGTGGTTCGGCAACGCGGTGCTCCTCGGCGCCACCCTCCTCGGCGTCGTCGCTATCGTGTTCGCGCTGCGGACCCAGGACGAGACGGTCGCCGGGCTCGCCCTGGTGTTCGCCGCGCTCGACTGGTCGGCCGCGCCGCACTCGCTCGCGCACTGGCTCGTGGGACGGATGACCGGGATCGGGTTCACCTGCTACTTCCTGCGGCCGATGCCGCCGTTCCCCGGGATCAAGATCGACTACCGCTCGTACCTGCTCGCGTCGCCGGAGGGCCGGGCGTGGATGCATGCGTCGGGCGCGATCGCGAGCAAGCTCGGCCCGCTCGTTGCGCTCTCGTTCTGGCCTGCCTCCGTCGCGCCCGCGTGGGCCGCCTGGTTCATCGTTGGGTACGAGTTGTTCATCATCGGGACCGACGTGTTCATCTCCACGCGCCGGAGCGACTGGAAGCGGGTCCGGCGCGAGCTGCGGGTTGCGCGGCAGCAGGCGTCGGCGCGTTGAGCGCGCGGTTGGCTATCCTCGAGGGGAACACCGGGGAGCTCGGGCGACCGGGCTGAGAGGCCGTCAGACGGTGGCGGCGACCCGACGAACCTGAACCGGGTAATGCCGGCGGAGGGAGGCGATGCGCGAATGGACCCCGACGCGGTGGGCGTCGTCGTGCTCACCTCGAGCGGTGTCGTGCCGGGGCGCGGGCATCTCGAGGTCGCCCGGGCGGCGATCGCCGGCGGCGCCAACGTCGTGCAGGTCCGCGCGCCCGAGCTCGCGGACGCCGAGCTCGAGGGGCTCGCGCGCGCCGTGGTGGAGGCAAGCGAAGGCTCCCCGACGCTGCCGATCGTGAACGACCGCGTCGAGGTCGCGGTCGCGTCGGGCGCCGCCGGGGTCCACGTCGGCCAGGGCGACGGTCCGGAGCTCGTCCGAGCGCGGATCGGCGACCGGCTGCTCGGGGTGAGCGTGTCGACGCCGGAGGAGGCCCGGCGGGCGGCGGCGTTCGGCGCCGACTACCTCGGCGTCACGGTGTGGGCGACCGCGACGAAGCCCGAGGCGGAGCCGCTGGGGCTCGAGGGGCTCGCGGCCGTCGCGCGCGCGACCTCGTTGCCCGTCGTTGGCATCGGCGGGGTCTCGGCGTCGAACGCGACCGAGGTCCTCGACTCGGGCGCGGCGGGCGTCGCCGTCGTTTCGGCGGTTGGGGCCGCGGAGGACATGGACGCGGCCGTGCGGGAGCTCGTCGAGAACGTGAGCGGATGGATGAAGGAGCAGCGATGACGGAGCAGCGGACGGGCAAGGCCACGAGGGAGCTGTTCGAGCAGGTGATCCTCCGTCGGCTCGGCGCGGCCGACGACGACGTGCTCGTCGGTCCGCAGCACGGCGTCGACGTCGGTGTGGTGCGCATCGCCGCCGGCGTCGCGATGGCGGTCACGGCCGACCCGGTCTTCATCGTCCCGGCCTACGGCTGGGAACGGGCCGCGTGGTTCGCGGTCCACATCCTGGCCTCGGACGCGGCGACGAGCGGGCTGCCGCTGCGCTGGATAGCCGTCGACCTCAACCTGCCGCCCGAGATCACCGACGCCGAGCTCACCGAGCTCTGGGACGCATTCCACCGCGCATGCGCGGGGATCGGCCTGGCCGTCGTGACCGGCCACACCGCCCGGTACGACGGGTGCACGTGGCCGATGGTCGGTGGCGCGGTGTGCATGGCGTCTGGGCCCGAGGATCGGTTCGTGACGCCGGCGATGGCCCGCGTGGGCGACGCCGTGGTGGTGACGAAGGGCGCCGCGATCGAGGCGACCGCGCTGTTCGCCGCGACCTTCCCCGACCGGCTCGCGAGGGGCATCGGAGGCGACGTCGTGAAGGCGGCCGACGCCCTCTTCGAGCGGATGACCGTCGTCCCCGAGGCTACGGTCGCCCGGGAGTTCGGCCTCCGCGACGCGGGCGTGACCTCGATGCACGACGCGACCGAGGGCGGCGTGTTGGGCGGCCTCACCGAGGTCGCGGCCGCATCGAACGCGGGGTTGCGGATCGACCGGGCTGCGATCCCGGTCCGGCCCGAGGTGCGGGAGGTCTGCGAGCACGTGGGGATGGACCCGTACACGTCGATCAGCGAGGGGACGTTGATCGCCACCGTCGTGCCGGGCCGCGCGGACGCGTTCGTCGCGGCGCTCGCGGACGCGGACGTCGAGGCGGCGATCGTCGGCGAGGTGACGCCCGCTTCGGACGGGACGGTCCTCGCGAGCGACGACGGTGAGCGACCGCTCGGGCATCCGGGGCTCGATCCGTTCTGGGGCGCGTTCGGCGCGTGGGCCGCGGAGGCCGCCGGCATCGCCGAGGCCGGCTAGCTAGCGCGCCCGGCGTCCGCCCTCGGCCGCGAAGAACTCCTCGGCGAGGATCGCGTAGCGCACGTGGTCGCGCCACCGGCCGCCGATCTTCAGGTACTTGGGCGAGTAGCCCTCGCGCCGGAACCCGAGTCGCTCGACGAGCGCGATCGAGCGCGTGTTCTCGGGCTGCACGTTCGCCTCGACGCGGTGCAGCCCGATCGGACCGAACGCTTGGCGCAGCACGAGGCGGACGCCCTCGGACATCAGGCCGCGGCCGTCGTGCGGCACGAACGCGGAGTAGCCGAGGTACGCGCCCCGGAGATGCCCGAAGAAGATCTGTCCGAGGTTCGCCATGCCGACGAGCGCGCCGTCCTCGTTCAGGCAGATCAGGTAGACCATCTCGCTGGGGAGGTCCTGTCGCTGGATGAGCGTCGCGAACGCCGACGGTGAGTCCGGCAGTTGCGCCCACGGCCGGTGGAGCCGCCGGCTCGCACGCACCGCGGCGATGAACGGGTCCTCGTCGTCGGGACACGGATGCCGCAAATGCACACGCTCGCCTCGTTCGATCGCACGTGGCCTCATCCGCGCCAACGGTACCCGGTAGGCTCCCCCGCGATGGCGATGGACGTGGTGACCGTCGGCGACGTGATGATCGACGTCCGGGTCGAGGCGGCGGGGCTCGAGGAGGGCGGCGACGTCCACGGGCGCGTCCTCGTCCGGCCGGGCGGCAGCGCCGCGAACGCCGCGGTGTGGGCGGTCGAAGCCGGCGCGAAGGCCCGGGTCCACGGTCGGATCGGCTCGGACGTCGCGGGGGCGCTCCTGCGCGAGGAGCTGATCGCGCGGGGCGTCGAGCCCGCGCTCGCCGCCGACGGCGCGGCGGATACCGGCTCGATGCTCGTCGTGCATGAGCCGCGCGAGCGCTCGATGGTCGCCGACCGCGGCGCCGGCGGGCTGCTGTCGCCCGAAGACCTGCCGGACACGATCGAGGCCGGGGCCGTGCTCGTGTCCGGCTACACGCTGCTCTACGAGCCGACGGAGGCCGCCGGCCGCGCGGCGCTCGGGCGGGCGCGGGCGCGGTTCGTCGCGGTCGACGCGGCGTCGTGGCCGATGGTCCGCGCGATGGGGAACGACCGCTTCTTCGAGGTCACGCAGCCGGCGACGATGATCCTCGCGAACGGACGCGAGGCCGAGGAGCTGACGGGGGTGCGCGGCGAGGACGCCGCCGACGCGCTCGCCGGCCGGTACCCGATCGCGTGCGTGAAGCTCGGCGAGGACGGCGCGGTGATCTCGTGGGAGGGGCTCGTGATCCGCATGTCGCCCGATCCGGTCGAGGAGAAGGACCCGACGGGATCGGGCGACGCGTTCAACGGCGTGCTGCTGGCCTCGCTCGCGAAGGGGCGGTCGCCGGGCGACGCGCTCGCCGCCGCGTGCCGAGCCGGCGCGAGGGTCGCGATGAGCTACGAGACCTGGCCGGAGCGGCCGCGTCCGTGAGCGCGATCCGACCGTCGGACGAGGTCGCCGACGCGCTCGCCGCCGGCCGGGCGGTCGTGGCCCTCGAAACCAGCGTCATCGCCCAGGGGCTGCCGGTGCCCCGAAACGCGGAATGCATCGAGCGGATGGGCGGCGCGGTCCGAGAGGCGGGCGCCGTGCCGGCCTGGACCGGTCTCACAAGCGGCGAGGTCGTCGTGGGCCTTTCGGACGAGGATCTCAACGTGTTCGCCCAGCCCGGACACGCGGACAAGGTCGCGCGCCGCGACCTCCCGTTCGCGATCGCCTCGGGCGTGATGGGCGCCACGACGGTCTCGAGCACGATCTGGGCGGCGCACCGGGCCGGCGTCGCGGTCTCGGCGACCGGAGGCATCGGCGGCGTGCACTCGGGCACGGGCGATGTCTCGGCCGACCTACTCGAGCTCGCCCGGACGCCGGTCCTCGTCGTGTGCTCCGGGGCGAAGTCGATCGTGGACCCGTTCGCGACGGTCGAACGGCTCGACGAGCTCGGCGTCGGCGTCGTCGGGTACCGGTGCGACCGGCTGCCGTTCTTCCTGGTCACGGAGGCGCCGATCGACCTCGAGCACTCCGTCGACGACCCGGCGCAGGCGGCCAAACTCGTGCGCGCGATCGCCGAGGTCGGCAAGGCTGCGGTCCTGCTCTGCAACCCGGTGCCCGAGGCGTTCGCGATGGACGAGCGCGAGGTCGCCGACGCGGTCCGCGCGTGCGAGGCGAAGGCGGCCGAGGCCGGCGTCCGCGGCAAGGCCGTGACGCCGTTCCTCCTGTCGTGCCTGGCCGAACGCACCGGCGGCGCGAGCCTCGAGGCGAACCTCGCGCTGCTCGAGTCGAACGCGCGGCTGGCGGGCGAGGTGGCGGCCGCGGTCAGCGCAGCCAGGTCTTGACGATCGCCTTCGAGAAGTTCCAGCCGTAGCGCAGCGACTTGGGCTTCTTCGACTCGCCGCCGCGCCGTGTGAGGAACGTCACCGGCACCTCGACGACCCGCGCCTTCTGCCGGAGCGCCTCGATCGTGACCTCCGAGGTCCAGAACTGGTCCTGCTCGAGGATCAGCCGGTGGAGCGTGTCCGCGCGGGTCGCGCGGTAGCCGCTGGAGATGTCGGTGACGCGCTGGCCCGTGAGGATCGTCACGAGGCGCGAGAAGACGTGGACGCCGGCGTGGCGGATCACGCCGTCGCTCTCGAAGTCGCCGAGCATCCTCGAGCCGTTCACGTGGTCGGCGCGGCCCTCGATGATCGGCGCGACGAGCGTCGGGATCTCCTCGGGCTGGTGCTGCCCGTCCGCGTCGAGCGTCACGACGATGTCGGCGCCGAGCTTGAGCGAGATGTCGTAGCCGACGCGGAGCGCGAGGCCGCCGCCACGACGGATCGGCAGGCTCGCGACGAGCGCGCCGGCATCCCGCGCGGCTTCGGGCGTCCCGTCGTCCGACGCGTCGTCGATCACGATCGGCACGACCTGGTACCCGTCGAGCTCGCGCGGCATCGCCTCGAGCACCGGGCCCACGTTCTCGGCCTCGTTGAACGCCGGCGAGACGACGACGATCCGCTTGCCCTCGGGTAGGGCGGCGGCGGCGTCCCAGTCGAACGCCGCCTGGCCGAGCGACTCGACGAGCAGCCGCATGTTCCGCTCGTTCGTGTCCACCTCGGACTGCATCCGGATCACGAGTAGGAACAGCAGCGCGACCGCGAACAGCAGGACCGCGGTCAGCCGCTGCCCGCTCCCGGGCTCGAAGTTGAAGACCTCGAACAGCGGGTTGAATAGCGACGGCGAGATCGCGAGGAGCAGCACGACCGCCGAGATCAGCGTCGAGAAGATGAGGTTCAGCCGGCTGATCCGGCGGCGCCGGTAGCGGACCAGCGCGAGGGCGAAGAACGCGACGGCGAAGAGGCCTCCGAGGACGCGCAGGGCCGACATGGCGCCGCGACCCTACCGGGGCGTGGGTTCGCGAACGCCGCGCCAGCGCGTGGCCGGCAGGATGTGGTCGAGGATCACGCGGTCCTTGAAGCCCTCGATCGTCGAGAACATCGACTCGATCAGCGTCTCGGAGAGCAGGTGCGGCTGCAGCCCGAGCTCCAGGAGCTTGGTGTGCGCCGCGTTGTAGTAGTGCTCCTCGAGCTCGACGCGCGGGTTGTCGAGGTGCTCGACGCGGACGTCGAGCCCCGCCTCCGCGCCCGCGTGGCGCACGAGCTCGGCGAGCTCGACCACGGAGAACTGCTCGGTGAACTGATTGAACACGCGGAACTCACCGGCCTCGGCCGGGTTCGTGACCGCGAGCTCGACGCACTGGAGCGTGTCGACGATGTTGAGGTAGCCGCGCGTCTGCCCGCCCTTGCCGTACGGCGTGAGCGGGTGTCCGATCACGGCCTGCAGGCAGAACCGGTTCAGCGCGGTGCCGAACACCTCGTCGTAGTCGAACCGCGTGAGCAGCCGCTCGTCGAGCGTTGTCTCCTCGGTCTCGATGCCGTAGACGACGCCCTGGTTGAGGTCGGTGGCGCGCAGCCCCCAGACGCGGCAGGCGAAGTGGATGTTGTGGGAGTCGTGGACCTTCGACAGGTGGTACATCGAGCCGGGCAGCTTGGGGAACGGCAGGGTGTCGCTGCGGCCCTTGTGCTGGATCTCGAGGTACCCCTCCTCGATGTCGATGTTCGGCGTGCCGTACTCGCCCATCGTGCCGAGCTTGACGAGGTGGGCATCCGGCGCGAGCTCGGCCATCGCGTACAGGACGTTCAGCGTGTTCACCACGTTGTTTGTCTGGGTGAACACCGCGTGCTCGCGGTCGATCATCGAGTACGGCGCGCTCGGCATCTCGCCGTAGTGGACGATCGCCTCGGGCTCGAACTCCCGGAACAGCCGCTCGACGATGTCCCATTCGGTGAGGTCGCCCTCGGTCACGCCGATCTCGAGCCCCGTCACGTCGCGGAAGGCCGCGGCTCGGGCGGGCAGCGACTCGCCGATCGGCGTGAGCGAGTCGGTGCCGGCCTCGGCGTGCGCCCTGCGGCGCAGGTAGTCGTCCACGGCGTGGACCTCGTGGCCGCGCCGGGCGAAGTGCATGGACGTCGGCCACCCCAGGTAGCCGTCGCCGCCGAGGATCAGGATGCGCATCCGTGGTCTCCGTGCTGAAGCGGGGGAGCGCTCATCATATCGGCTGGCCGCCGGCCTCTCGGCCGCCGCTACCGGGCGATCGACTCGAGCTCGTCGAGGACCCGGTCGACCTCGGCGGGCGTGTTGTAGTGGCAGAAGCCGACGCGGACGGCGCCGCCCGAGTCCTCGAGGCCGAGCCGCTCCATGATCTCGAGCGCGTAGTAGTTGCCGTCCCAGACGTAGACGCCTCGCTCCGCGAGCGCCTTCGCGGTCTCGGCGGGGTGCTGGTCGCCGACCCGGATCGCGAACGTGGGCGTGCGCTCGCTCACCCGGCCGGTCTCGGCGATCCCGAACAGGCGCACCCGGGGGATGCTCGAGAGGCCGTCGAGGAAACGCCGCGAGAGGTCGGCCTCCCACGGCACGATCGCGCGTCCGAACGCCTCGGCGACCGCCTCGCGCCGGGTGCTACCGGCGCCGAGGCTCGCGAGGTACCCGACCGCGGCGACCCATCCCGCGAACCCCTCGTGGTTCTGCGTCCCGGTCTCGAACGCGAAGGGCAGCGCGTCCTCGGCCGGCCGGACCTTGTACGGCCGCAGCGACGAGAGCACCTCGCGCCGGCCGAACAGGATGCCGAGGTGCGGCCCGAAGATCTTGTACGGCGAGCAGACGACGAGGTCGGCGCCGATCTCGCGCACGTCGATGCTGTGGTGTTGGGCGAGGTGCACGCCGTCGCAGGCGACGAGCCCGCCGGTCCGCTCGTGGACGAGCCGGACGAGCTCGGCCGCGGGCGTGACCGTGCCGACGGCGTTCGAGGCGAGCGAGAACGCGACGAGCTTCGTTCGTTCGGACAGGGCGGCCACGAAAGAGTCGGGGTCGAGTGTCACGTCGTCCACGCGGACGTCGACCCATCGCACGGTGGCGCCCGCGTCCTCGGCGGCGAAGACCCACGGGCGGACGTTCGCGTCGTGGTCGAGCCGGGTGACGACGACCTCGTCGCCGGGTTCGAGCGTCCGGGCGATCGAGCGCGAGATCGCGAACAGCAGCGTGGTGGCGTTCGGCCCGAAGACGACCTCGTCGGGGTCGGCGTTCAGCAGGTCGGCCGCGGCGCGGTGCGCGTCCGCGATGACGTCGTCGGTCTCCTGGCTCGTGGCGAACGCGCCGTGGGCGTTCGCGTTGCTGCGGCGCAGGTACGCGGCGGTCGCCTCGACGACCTCGTCGGGGACCTGCGACCCGCCCGGCGCGTCGGCGAAGACGACCGGCCGGCCGTCGACCTCGCGGTGCAGGCCGGGGAAGCGATCCCGCGCTCGCGAGAGATCGACACCCATCCTCACGAAGGGTGACGCACGGCGCCCGCCGACGGCAACCTCAGACCCGGTCCCAGCCTTTCGGGAGCTCGGGGAGCGACCAGGAGGGGTCCGGACGCCAGGTGGTCCAGTCGCGGTCGAAGGGCGGCTCCCGCTCGAGGATCCGTCGGACCGCGCGCTCGCCTTCCGCCCGAAGTCGCGGCTCGTCCTCAGCCGCGATCACTCCCAGGCGGATCGCCTCGGCGAGCTCGTCCTCGTCCTTCCACCGCCACGACCCGTCGAGCTCCACGATCGCGTCGAGCTCGTGATCGAGCGTATCGAAGCCGATGCCGGTCCGGCGGAGCGGCTCTTCGAGGTTCACGTACCAGTTCCATGGCGTCCAATCCGAACGGAAGAACAGCAATACGGCATGCGCGACGCCCGGCCAGGAGAACGAGAGGACATAGGCCTCGTAGTCGCTCAGCTCGACGAGAACGAAGTGCTCCTGTGGGATCTTCAACCTGCGTCCCTCGCTGTGAGGTGCCATCCATCGGGCACCCGCTGGGATGAACAGCGTCAGTTGGTCAGGACGATCCTCGACGATCGTGACTGGCCGCGCGTTCCAGACACGGCCCTTCCAGACATCGCGGAGCGCGATCGACTGGCCTGGCTCGAAGCGGCGAGGCACTCAGCCGAGACGGGTTGCGAACGTCGCGTTCGCGGCGTCCAGGAGCGCGGCCGCGTTCGCCCGGAGCATCGACACCTCGTCTCGGAACGCCTGCGCCTTGGCGGGGTCCTTCAGGGCGGCGGCGTTGATCTCGACGTTGAACGTGGCCGACCAGACCGAACCCGCGAGGGCCTGCGCCGCGCAGGCGCCGTCGGACGCCGCCTGCGCGTTGCCGATCTCGGTGACCTCGTGGGCGAACTCCATCTGCGTCGCGGCGAGCTTCGCGATCTCGAGCGGCGGGCGGGCCGCGTCCTCGTACCCGCGCTGGATCGCCTGGGACCGCTCGGCCTTCTCGGCGTCGGTCTCCTTCGGCATCTTGAACGCCTCCATCACGCCGTCGAACGCGTGGGCGTCGCGGTCCGCGAGCTCCAGGAAGGCCGCGCGCGCCTGCTCGGCCTCGACGAGGATCCCGCGCACCCGCTCCTGCACCTCCTCGTACCCCGCCTTGTCGATCGTCAGGTTGCAGACCATCGAGATCAGGGCGGTCCCCATCGCGCCCTCGAGCGCCGCCACGGGCCCGCCGCCCGGGGTCGCCGCATCCGACGCGAGCTCCTTCAGGAACGCGTCGACCGTCTGGCTCGCGATGCTCCCCTCGTCCGTCACGCCTCGCTCCTCTCGCCGCTCATGAGTCGCTCCACCACCTGTCGGTCCGGGTCGAACCCTTCGAGCCTGACATGGCCCGGGTCATCCGGTCCCAGCGCCGCTTCCGGCACCAGGCCGACGATCTCGGAGGACCGGACCTCCATCCCGCGATCGCGCGCGAGCTGCTCGACCGCGTCGAACGCCGCCCGCGGTGAGGTCACATCGATGTCCACGAGGTTCATCGAGACCGTGACGGCCTCGCGCTCGGGGACCGCGAACCCGATCGCCCGGACGGCGGGCAGCCCCCCGCTCGACTCGCGCACTTCACGCGCGATCTCCTTGGCGTCGTCCTCGCCGCCCGAGAGGTACACGTTGAACGCCACGAGCGGCTTGCGCGCGCCCACCGCGGTCGCGCCGGCCGGTCCGAGTGCGTGCGGCCCGAAGTCGGGGAGCCGCTCGCCGCGCGCGACGGCCTCGCGCAGCCCCTCGAACTCGCCCTTGCGGACCTCGGCGAGGCTCGAACGCTCGGGGCTCGGCGAGGCGCGGTCGTACAGGTACACCGGGATCCCGAGGCCCTCGGCGAGCTGCTTCGCGAACCCGCGGGCGAGCTCCACGACCTCCTCCATCGTGATCCCCGAGAGCGGGACGAACGGGATCACGTCGGCCGCGCCCATCCGGGGATGCCCGCCCGAGTGCCGGCTCAAGTCGATCAGCTCGACCGCCTTCGACGCGCCGGCGAACGCGCTCGCGCGGACGGCGTCGGGCGGGCCCACCACGGTCGTGTCGAGCCGGTGATGCTCGGGGTCGGCCTGCCGGTAGACGAGACGCGCGCCGTCGACGCTCGACAGCGCGTCGCAGATCGCGTCGATCACCTCGGGCCGGCGACCCTCGCTGAAGTTCGGGACGCACAGGACGAGGGGGTTCGGGCCGGTCATCGGGGCAGAGCCTACGATGCGGGCGATGGATCTCGACGACCTGCATTCGTGGCTCGAGCGCTACTTCGCGGCGTGGCGTTCGAACGATCGGAAGGACGTCGAGGCGCTGTTCGCGCCCGACGCGGTGTACGCGTACGGCCCCTTCCGCGACGAGGCGCGCGGCCGCGACGAGATCGTCCGGCGGTGGGTCGAGGGCGGGACGCAGCCCGGCCTGCGGGCGGCGTTCGAGCCGCTCGCGGTGGAGGGGGAGCGGGGCGTCGCGCACTGGCAGGTGTCGTTCGACGACGGGGACGGGCGGACGGAGATCGACGGGATCCTGGTCCTGGACTTCGACGGGCGGGGCCGGTGCGTGCTGCATCGCGAGTGGTACGACACCCGCCACCTCCCCTCCTGACCGCCCGAAGTCGCCCTTGACCGGTGTCCGAGCCCGGGTGTACGGTCGTCCTCCCCTCGAACATACGTTCGATTCTCATCCTTGGCGAGGGGGTGGTCGATCGAGGAGACCGGTGTCCAAGCGCTACGACGAGGAGGTCGAGGTCCGCGTCGAACGCGACGCCGGGATGCCTTCGGCGTTCGTCTGGCGCGGCCGGCGGTACGAGGTGGCCGACGTGATCGGCCGGTGGCGGATCGAGGGACGGTGGTGGTCCGACGGTCGCGACCGCGAGTATTGGCGGGTCGAGGCGCGCGGCGGCGCCGTCTGGGACCTGTACCACGACCGCCAGCGCGACCGTTGGCACATGGAGCGGCTGTGGGATTGAATCGTGACCGTGCCCGACACGCGCGTCGTCCCGTTCCTGGTCTCGGAGCTGCGGTTGCCGCCCGACGAGCAGGAGCTGCTCGGCAGGGAGTGGTGGCCCTCGTACGCGCACGCGGTCGTCCACCGGGACGGCGTCTTCCTGTTCGACAACGGGGCGGGGTTCGGCAACGCCGAGATCGAGACGACGTTCACGCCGCGGGTGACCGCGATCGAGGACGCGCTCGGCGACCACGGGATCTCGCTCGCGGACGTCACCGGCGCGGCCAACTGTCACCTGCACTTCGACCACAGCGGGCAGAACGTCCGGCTCCCCGGCGTCCCGATCTTCGTGCAGCGCGCCGAGTGGGCGATGGTGCACGAGCCGAACTACACGATCCCGGAGTGGATCGACGCGCCCGGCCTGTCCTACGAGCTGCTGGACGCCGAGACCGAGGTGGCGCCCGGCCTCACGCTCGTCCCGACCCCCGGGCACTCCGCCGGGCACCAGTCGCTGGTGCTCCAGACGCCGGACGGACCGGTCGTGCTCGCCGGCCAGGCCCTGCAGTCGCGGGCCGAGTGGGAGGGAGCCGCCGACCCCGCGTCCTCCGGCGAGCCGAACGCTCCCGACCGCGAGGCCTACGTCCGCTCGGTGCAACGGCTCCGCTCGCTGGATCCGGTACGGGTGCACTTCGCGCACGACCCGACCGTCTGGGAACGCTGAGTGGTGAGCGGATCCTCCCGCGCGGGACACTACTTCGGGACCGAGATCGGCGGGAAGTGGTGGAAACGCTACCGCGCGCCGGGGTTCTCCGCGCGGGGCAACGGCGCGTGGTGGTTCGAGGACGACGAGCTCCGGTTCCACCGGACCCTGACGAAGGAAACCACCCGGATCCCGGTGCGGCTCGTCACGGGGATCTCGTTCGGCACCTGGCACGCCGGCCAGTGGAACGCCGGTCGGCCGGTCGTGAAGGTGACCTGGACGCTCGACGGGCAGGAGCTCTCGAGCGGCTTCGGGTTCGGCGACCGGCCGAGCGCCGACGTGTTCGTGGCCGAGATCCGGACTCGCCGCCCCGATCTCGCCTGACCCGGTTCGCCGGGCCGCCGAGGCGATGAGATGCCAGGCGGGTTCGTCCATCTCGACGTCCGCTCGTTCTTCTCGCTGAAGGAGGGCGCGTTCTCGCCCGAGGCGCTCGCGCGCCGGGCGGCCGAGCTGCAGATGCCGGCGGTCGCGCTCGCCGACCGGGACGGGCTCTACGGCGCCGCCCGGTTCGCCGACGCGTGCGCGCGCGAGGGCGTTCGACCGGTCTTCGGCGCGTCGCTCACCGTCCGCGAGGCCGGGACGCTCCCGCTCCCTCGCGAGGGCAGGAGGCCGGCGGACGCGAGCGTGATCCTGCTCGCGCACGACGCGAGCGGATACGCGAACCTGTGCCGGCTCGTCACCGACGCGCACATGACGGGCGAGCGCGGCGACCCCTCGCTCACCCCCGAACAGGTCTGCGCGCACGCCGGCGGGCTCGTCGCGCTCCTCGGACCGGACTCGCCGCCGGGGGCGCTCGCGACCGCCGGGCGGATCGACGCGGGCCGCAGAGCGCTCGAGCCGTACCGGGACGCGTTCGGCGAGCGGGCGTTCGTCGCCGTGCAGCACCGGCTCGAGGAGGACTCGGACCGGCAGATCCGGTCGCTCCTGCGCCTGGCCGAGCGCGCCGAGGTCCGGGCCGTCGCCACGAATCCGGTCCGGTACCTCGTCCCCGAGGACGCGTTCCTGGCCGACGCGCTCGAGTGCATGCGCGAGCTCGTCCCGATCAGTCGCACGAACGTGTCCCGCCGCAACGCCGAGGGGTGGCTGAAGCCGGCGAGCGAGATGCGGGCGCTGTTCGACGAGCGCCCGGACCTCGCGACCGCCTCGCACGAGATCGCCGAGTCGTGCGCGTTCGACCTCGGCCTGCGGTCCGTGAACTTCCCCGACTTCCCGACGCCGCCCGGGCGGAGCGCCTCCTCGATCCTGGCCGAACGGTGCTGGCGCGGCATCGAACGACGGGGGATGAAGGCGACCGCCCGCGTGAAGGATCGCCTGAACCACGAGCTCTCGCTGATCCACCGCCTCGGGTACTCGGCGTACTTCCTGACCGTTGCCGATGTCGTGGCCGACGTGAAGGCGATGGGGATCCGCTGCGCGTGCCGGGGGAGCGCCGCGGGTTCGCTCGTGTGCTACCTGACCGGCATCTCGGACGTCGACGCCGTCCGTCACGACCTCGCGTTCGAGCGGTTCCTGAACCCGATGCGCGACGAGCTCCCCGACATCGACGTCGACGTGGAGTCGGCCCGCCGCGAGGACGTCTACGACATGGTGCTCTCGCGCTACGGCGACGACCGGTGCGCGTGCGTCGCGATGATCGACACCTACCGCGCACGCGCCGCCGTCCGCGAGGTGGGCAAGGCGCTCGGCCTGCCCGAGCCCGAGCTCGACGTGGTCGCGAAGTCGTTCCCGCACATCGGCGCCCGGGACCTCCAGGCGGCGATCGAGCGCCTGCCCGAGCTCGCCGGGTCGAACCTGAACGCCGGCCAGCTCGAGCTCCTGTTCCGCGTGGCCGAACGCCTCGACGGCTTCCCGCGCCACATCGCGCTCCACCCCTCGGGGATCGTCCTGTCGAACGACGACCTCGTGCGGCGCGTCCCGCTCGAACGCTCGTTCCAGGGGTACCGGGTGATCCAGGCCGACAAGGACGACGTCGAGCTGCTCGGCTACCTGAAGCTCGACGTGCTCGGGGTGCGGATGCTCTCGTCGATGCGGCACGCCCTGGACGAGATCGCCCGCACCGAGCACGTGAAGGTCGACCTCGACGAGGTCCCCACCGACGACGAGCCGACGTTCGAGCTGATCCGGGCCTCGGACACACTCGGGTGCTTCCAGATCGAGTCGCCCGGCCAGCGCGAGCTCCTGCAGAAGCTCCAGCCGACGCGGTGGGAGGACCTGATCGTCGACATCTCGCTGTTCCGGCCGGGCCCGGTGAAGTCCGACATGATCAACCCGTACCTGCGGCGGCGCGCCGGGATGGAGGCGCCGACCTACGTGCACCCCTCGCTCCGGCCGGCGCTCCGGGAGACGTTCGGCGTCATCGTCTACCACGAGCAGGTGATGCGGACCCTGGCCGCAATGGGCGGCTGCAGCCTCACCGAAGCCGACTACATCCGCCGCCACCTCGACGAGGACGCGATGCTGCCCGGCCTGCGGGCGGACTTCCTCCGGCGCGCGAGAGCCCGGGGGGTCCCTGACGAGGTCGCCGAGAGGACGTGGGACGACGTCGCGCAGTTCGCGTCGTTCGGGTTCTGTAAGGCCCACGCGGCGGCGTTCGCCGTGCCGACGTACCAGTCCGCCTGGCTGAAGACGCACTACCCGGCGCACTTCCTCGCGGGCATCCTCACGCACGACCCCGGCATGTACCCGCGACGGCTGCTGCTCGAGGACGCCCGCGGGCACGGCATCCCGATCCTGCCGCTCGACGTGAACGCCTCCGAGCCCGAGTACGTGGTCGAGGCGGCCGAGGGTGGGTACGGGATCCGTCTCGCGCTGCAGGACGTGCACGGGATCTCGGACGCCGAGATCCGCTCGATCCTCGAGGCCCGCGCAGACCGGGCGTTCGCGGACGTGGGGGACTTCCTGCGGCGGACGACGGTTTCGAAGCCGGTGGTCGAGGCGATCGCGCACGCGGGCGGGTTCGACGCGATCGACCGGGGTACGCGCCGCGACCGGCTCTACGCGGCGATGACGACCGCCCCCCAACGCGTTGGAGATCAGTTGGCGTTCGACCTGCACCCGCCCGCGCCGAGAGGAGGGAAGAAGCCGCCGGAAGACCGGCGGTCATCGCGGCCCGCCTTCTCCCTCCCCGAGTACACGGACGCCGAGCGGGTGCGGGCCGAGCTCGAGGTGCTCGGCTTGGACGCGAGCCGACACCTCGTGACCTTCTTCGAGCCACTGCTCGCGGACCTCGACGTGACCCGTTCGAAGGACCTGCCCGGGTGCCGATCCGACCGGCGGGTCATGGTCGCCGGCGTGAAGGTGGCGTCGCAGACCCCCGCGATCCGGAGCGGCCAGCGGATCATCTTCCTCACGCTCGACGACGCCACCGGGCCGGTCGAGGTGGTCGTGTTCGAGAGCGTCCAGCCGAAGGTCGCCAAGACCGTGTTCCACTCGTTCCTGCTCGCGGTCGTGGGGACCGTGCGCCGGACGGGGAAGAAGGGCGTCTCCGTGATCGCCGAGGACGTCTGGGACCTCACGGCGCTCCACCGCGCCCGAGGCGATGGCCGCCTCGCCGAGGCGCTCGCGCACGAGGGTCCGGCACCCGGGGCGGCGGTCCCGCGCAAGCTCTGGCACTCGAGCGGCGGGTCGGCGGGGCGATGAGCGCGGCGCGGGAGGCGGTACGCTCGCGACCGATGGCCCGGGCGCGGACGTCCGAACCGATCCTGCACGTCGACCTCGACGCGTTCTACGCCTCGGTCGAGGTGCTGAAGGACCCGAGCCTCGTGGGCAAGCCGGTGGTCGTGGGAGGCGCCGGGGCGCGAGGGGTCGTGATGTCCGCCTCCTACGCGGCGCGGGCGTTCGGGATCCGCAACGCGATGCCTGCGGTCCGGGCCCGCCGCCTATGCCCGGACGCGGTCTTCGTGCCGCCGGACTTCGAGTCCTACCAGGCGCACTCGAACCGGTTCCGCGAGCTCCTGCTCGGGGTCACGCCGCTCGTCGAGCCGATCGCGCTCGACGAGGCGTTCCTCGACGTGTCCGGCGCCACCGTGCTGTTCGGCCCGCCGCCCGAGATCGCCGAGAAGATCCGGCGCGAGGTCCGCGAGGGGATCGGCGTGTCCTGCTCCGTGGGGGTGGCGCCCTCCAAGCTCGTCGCCAAGCTCGGCTCCCGCGCGGCCAAGCCGGACGGGCTGGTGGTCGTGGCCGCCGAGGACGTGGACGCGTTCCTGGACCCGCTCCCCGCCCGCGCCCTCTGGGGGGTGGGCGAGAAGACCGGCGAGGTCCTCGGGCGGCTCGGCATCCGGACGGTCGGGGACCTCGCTCGAACGCCCGCCGCCGTGCTCGAACGGGTCCTCGGCGAGCAGCACGCCCGCGACCTGCTCGACCGCGCACGGGGCGTGGACGAGCGCGGCGTCGTGCCCTACGAGCCGCCGAAGTCGGTGAGCCACGAGGAGACGTTCGACCGGGACCTGGACGACGAGCGGGAGCTCCTGCGCGAGGCGCTCGCGCTCTCCCAGAGGGTCGCCGCGCGCCTTCGCTCGGACGGGTACCGGGCGAGGACGATCACGCTGAAGATCCGGCTCGCCAACTTCACGACGCTCACCCGCTCCAGGACCGTCCCGGCCTCCACCGACCTGGGGGCCGACGTGTATCGGGTGGTGTCCGAGCTGTTCGCGGCGCTCCCCGGCGCCCGCCGGCGGGTCCGCCTCCTCGGGGTCGCGGCGACCGGCCTGGTGGCGGCGGGGGAGGAACAGCTCGCGCTCCTTCGCGGCGAGCGGTGGGGCGACCTCGAGCGGGCGGTCGACCGGATCGAGCGGCGATTCGGACGCGGATCGGCGAAGCCGGCCACTCTGCTCGAGCGTCGGACCAGGTAGACACCCCTCCCTTCTCGTGTGACGCAGGCCGTTCCTATAATGGGGCGATCAAACGAGCTGGGAGTTGCGGGAATGCCGCTTTCGCCCGACGAGCAGCGCATCCTCGACGACATCGAGCAGCGCCTGTCGCAGGAGGACCCACGGCTGGCCGAGGCCGTGAGCAGGACCTCGCTCTACACCCACCTCGCGCGGCGCATCCGTTGGTCCGCCCTCGCCTTCCTCGCGGGTTTCCTGATGCTGATGGCCTTCCCCGTGTCGCTCTGGGTCGCGGCGGTGGGGTTCTGCGTGATGCTCGCCTCCTCGCTTCTCATCTATCGCTACCTGAAGGCACTCGGACGCGACCAGGTCCGCGCGATGCAGCAGCAATCGGGGCGGTTCTCGATCACCGGATTGCTGGCGCGTCTCGCCGGCCGATTCCGCAACCCCCCGCAGCCGCCACCCGATTCCTGACGTCGCAGGTCGGCGCCGACGTCGCGCGGAAATGTTCGCCGCGTTGACGTTTTTCGGCTTGCCACCGCACGCGCCGCTGGAGTACAACATTCGTCACCTTCCCCGGGGGCGTGACCGTCGACCGAACGTCGAGACTTCCCTCGACGAGCCGACGGAACGCGTTGGTGTCGTCGTGAGGAAACGGTCTCGTCGGAGGGCGCGCGTTCCTAGATGGAGGGCTTCACCGCACATCAAGCGACGAAGTTCACCGGGTGTTCCCCCCGCCAGCTGAGGTATTGGGACCAGATCGGGCTCGTCACGCCCTCGGTCCAGAAGACGGGCGGGCGACCCGGCGTCCCGAGGTTGTATTCGTTCCGTGACCTCGTAGCGCTCAAGGTCGTGCGGTCGCTCCTGGACAGCGGGATGTCGCTGCAGCGCGTCCGGAGGGCGTGGGACTACCTGAACCGCCGGGCCGCCCTGGACAAGCACCTGTCCGAGGTCAAGCTGATCACGGACGGGGTGAGCATCTTCAAGATCGCGAGGCGGAACGGCGAGATCATCGACGCGCTCCGCGAGGGTCAGCTCGCGTTCTTCGTGGCGATCGACGAGATCGCGACCGGCGTCGAGGTGAAGGTCGGCCAGTTCAGGGACGACCGGGAGCGGTTCGTTCGCGCGCTTCGCGAGGCGGCCGCGCACGCGCAGACCGGCCGCTGACCGAAGGTCACGATCCGCGGGCTAGAGGCCCGGGCGGTAGGTCCCGACGATCCGACGCAGCATGCCGGCCTGCTTGCGCAGGTCCTTGATCGCGACGTGGGCGTCGCGGACCGAGGCGTCCGCCTCCTCGCGCGTGGGGTCCGTCGAGCCGTAGGCGGCGCGCTCCGCCGCGTCCGTGAGTCGGCCGAGGTGGCCGTCGGAGAACGCCACGGTCGCCGCCAGTCGCGCCCGGTGCTCCTCGAGCGTCTCGCCCTCGCGGCGGCCCATCCCGATGTCCGCGGCCTCGCCGTCGAACACGCGGTACGCGGCGAGCACGTGCTCCCGCGGCTCCCTCGAGCGGCGGAGTACCACGCGCCGGGCCGAGGCCTTCACGATCGGGATCACGATGAGCAGGATCCCGGCGAGGGCGAGCAGGCCGAGCAGGATCCACCGGTAGGGCACGGAGTAGCCGGACTCGTCCTCGGGCGTGGGGCCCCCGGCGCCCTGTCCCGGGAGGAAGCCGGGTGGGAGCGCATCCGCCCCGCCGGGGGCGCCCGGATTCAGGAAGTCGGAGTTGCAGAGCTGCCCAGGGACGCCTGCGTTCGCGCAGCCGTCGGCGCCGCCGGCGCCGGGTGAGAGCTCCTGCCCGGGTCGGCCTTGTCCACCAGGGGGCGGCTCGGCGGGCGCGGTCGGGTTCAGATATGTGTCGACCATCGCCGCCACTCGGACCCCTCGGCCCGGGGTGGGCTCGAACGCCAGCCAGCCGTAGTCGGGGAAGAGCACCTCGACCCAGGCATGTGCGTCACTGCTCTTCACCAAGAACGTCCCGTCCTCCGTCTCGGTCCCCGCCTGGTAGCCGCTCGCGATCCGGGCCGGGTATCCGAGCGAGCGGACCATCGCCGCCATCGCGACGGAGAACTGCTGGCACGCGCCGACCCTCGTCTCGGTGAGGAACTCGAGGAGGGCGTCGCTGCTGTCCATCAGGTCGACGTTCTTGTCGTAGGAGAAGTCGGCCCCAGCCCGCAGGCGATCCTGGATGGCCAGCACCTTGCGATACGGGTTTGGCTCCGCCGCGGTCCACGCCAACGCGAGCTCGCCGACCCGGGGATCGAGCGAGTCCGGCACACGGGTCCAATCGCCGTACTGCTCGGGGTTGAGCATCTCCAAGGACGCGGCGTCCAGCTGCGCGGGCGTCGGGGCGACCCATCGAGCCTTCGCCGAGTATTCGAGGGCCGCGTCCAGGCCGCCGTCAACGAGCACCTGCCCGTCGAATGGGTCGTATCTGAACTGGTCCACGGCGACGTTGAGCGACTCCGTCCCCTGTGGGAGGGGCAGCCACGGTGCCTCCGTACCTTGCAGGATGCGGAAGACGTACGAGCGGCTGGGAGCATCGTCCGGTACCGCCGCTTCACCACCCCCCGGCAGCTCGGCCGGCGGGGTATAGACCAGGGCTCCCTCCTCGCTGAGCGGGTCGCTGCTGGAGAAGTTCGCGCCGTCGAAAACCTCGTACGCGCGTGTACGCCAGTACCTCCCCTCTTCGGCGTCGACCTCGAACAGGTCGACCGGCTCGTCGTCGTCGAGCTGTGCCTGGATCGAGATGAACCCGTTCAGGTCGAAGCCTTGCCCGCTGTCGGTCGACACGTCGACGAGGGGGCCGGAGCGGAACCCCGGCAGGATGCCGGGGACGAGGACCGCGGCGAGCACGACGGCCGCCGCCACCGGCCGGGAGCCCTTCACGGAGGACCCGAGCCGATGCGACCGGGAGCTCGACCAGACCGGTCCCCACTGGCGGATCCGGCGAAGTCCGTCGGAGAAGATCACCGCGAGCGCGGCGCAGAGCAACACTACTGCGTAGACGGGCCGGGCCCCGTCGTCGAGCACGGTGTCGGCGAAGCCGACGAGCGCGATCGGCGGCAGCACCGCGAGCAGCGGGCTCCCGGCCCGGATCGCCAGGGCGTGCGCCGAGAACGAGGCGGTCCAAACGGCCGTCACCGCCGCGAGCATCAGGGGCGGCAGCGGCGGTGTCGGGGCGACGCGGAGGCGCGCCTGCTGTCCCACGTACTCGAGCGACCGACCGACCGCCCGGAGCGTTCGGAGCGTCGGCAGGCCGAACCAGGCCGTCTGCGGGAGGACGATCCACGTGATGGCGAGGACGAGCCCGGCGAGGCTCGCCAGCGTGGCGAGCAGCAGCCCGCGGCGCTCGAACAACGCGGCGATCGCGACGGACGCGAGCGCGGCGGCGACGAGCTCCCACGTGGGCAGCCGCCCGGCGAAGACACGTCCGAACGCGAACGCGGTCGCCGCCGCGAGCCCCGCGACCGCCAGCAGCCCTAGGAGCCGCTGGTGACCAGGGGTTGGGTCCGCTCGACGTGCCATAGCTCTCGCAATCTCCGTGACGGTGGAAGAACGACGATCTCCCATCCCGAGCGTGACAGGGACATCCGCGCCTGCGAGGCGCGCCCCTCGAGCTGTGCCCGCCGGTCCGGCGGGAGCGTGTCTGGATCGGTGGGATGGACGAACACGCCCACCTTCGGCCCGAACATCGCCCCCACGCGGAGCCAGGAGGAGAGCTCGGTCGGGGCGGGCGGGGCCCCGGCGACGACGAGCGTGGTGTCGCTCGCCGCGACCATCCGGAGCCGCGTGAGGCCGGTGGAGAGGGCCCGAGAGGAGTGGTGGCTGACGCCGGCGAGCACGTCGAGCAGGCTCTCCTCGCCCACGCGCTGGGGCGGCATCTGGGTCGTCGCGAGCTTGAGCGAGAACCCGTACCGGATGAGGAGGACCCCGAGCGAGGCCGCGACGGAGACGACCTTCTCGAACGACGGCGTGTGGGTCTGCCCGACGGCGGCGTCGCGCGTGTCCACGAACAGGACCGCCGTCGACTTCTGGGTCGACTCGTCCTGGCGGATCATGAGCTCGCCGCTGCGGGCAACGCTCGGCCAGTGGATCCGCCGCAGGTCGTCGCCCTCGACGTACGGGCGCATCGTGTAGAACTCGTCGCCCGTCCGGAACAGGTGCTTCGCGAGCGCGAGCCCGCTCGTCATCCCGAACGGCGAGTCCGGCCCGCCGCCCAGGACCTCCACCTCGGGCGCGACCACGAGTTCGTCGCGCTCGTCGAACTCGACCCGCAGCTTCGTGAGCCCGAACGGGTCCGACAGGTCCGCGGTGAGCGGACCGAGCGTGTACCGGCCGCGCTGGTGGGGGGTGAGCGAGTAGCGGACCCGCTGGCGGCCCCGCGCGGGGAGCGAGGCCACCACGAGCCGCGCGGAGCGGCCGAGCTGTGAGGGCAGCCGGTCCTCGACGAGCAGGAACGAGGTCTGCGCGGGGGCTTGGTTCTCGATCTCGAGCTCGACGTGGACGCGCTGCCCCGGCTGGACGCGCGTGTCCGAGATCCTGCGGCGGATCCGCAGCCGCTGCCGGCTCCAGCGCGCGAACAGCGCCGCGGCGAACGGGAGCAGCACGAGTCCCACCGAGACCATGTGCAGGGTGGGGGAGCCGAGGAGGCGAGCGCCGGCCCAGAGGGCGATCCCGGCCGCGAAGACCAGGACCCCTCGCCCGGAGGGCATCAGGCCGTCCCGGTGACGGGAACCGCGACCTCGCCCATGAGGTCCGTCAGCACGGCCTGCGACGTCCGGCCGCCCATCACGGCGTCCGCCGTGACGATCACCCGGTGGGCGAGCACCGGGACGACGAGCGCCTTCACGTCGTCGGGGATCACGTAGTCGCGCTCCTCGGCGGCGGCCATCGCGCGCGCGGCGCGGAGCAGCATGATCGAGGCGCGCGGGCTCGCGCCGAGGTAGACGTCGGGGTGCGTGCGGGTCGCCTCGACGAGGTCGACGATGTACCGGCGGACCGACGGCGAGACGTGGACGCCTCGCGCCTGCTCGATCATCTCGCGGACGGCGAGCGCGTCCGCCACGGGGCCGATGTCCGGCAGCGTCGATCGGATCCCGTGCGTCGCGAGGATCTCCGCTTCCACGTCGGTGGCGGGATACCCGAGCCCGATCCGCATCATGAAGCGGTCGAGCTGCGCCTCGGGAAGCGGGTAGGTGCCCTCGTGCTCGATCGGGTTCTGCGTCGCGATCACCATGAACGGCGCGCCGAGCTGATAGGTCTCCGTGTCGACCGTGACCTGGCGCTCCTCCATGCACTCGAGCAGCGCCGACTGGGTCTTGGGGCTCGCGCGGTTGATCTCGTCTCCCAGCACGATGTTGGCGAAGATCGCGGCCGGCTTGAACTCGAAGTCGCCCCGCTCCTGGTTGAACACGTTCACGCCGGTCACGTCGGTGGGCAGCAGGTCGGGGGTGAACTGGATGCGTTTGAACGAACAGTCGATCGACCGGGCCATCGCCTTCGCGAGCATCGTCTTGCCCACCCCGGGCACGTCCTCGATCAGGATGTGGCCCTCGGCCACGAGGGCCGCCAGGGCGAGCCTGATCTCGGGCTGCTTGCCCTGGACGACCTTCTCGACGTTCTCCTCGATGACGCGGAACCGCTCGGCGAATCGCTGCCAGTCGAGTGCGGGTTGTTCCTTGGCCTCCACTCGTTCCTCCGGTTCGAGGGCCTCCACGGGTGCCTCCGGGTGCCCGTCTCCACGCTGCCTAGGGTCAGAGCGACCAATCATCTTACTCAGGAGTACGCCAAAGGAATGGCGCCCGGTTCCTGCGGCATCCTGCGGTCCTTGGGCAGAGCCGGCTGCCCAAGGGGGCACAGTGCCTCGGGCCCGTGGAAACCGACCGAACGAGTCAAGGACGCCCCAAGCGGCCGGCCTGGAACGGCGAGCGTCTGCGTCCTGACCGTCTCCAGGTCGACCCCGCTCGTCGCCATCAGCTGTCCCCAGCACGAGGACCTTCACGAACGCGTCCTGCATCAGCTCTTCGGCTTCATGGCTGTTGCCGACGATGAGGTACAGGGCGCGGTAGAGGCGCGCGTGCTGTTCGGCGAAGAGGTCTTCGAAGCTGAGCCCTTCGACCGATACGTTCGCGTCGACCTGCTCGAGTCTCCAGGTTCTTCCATCTGTATGGACGCCCGAGCCCCCGATCCCGTGGAGGTGCTGACGGGAATCGTGCGCTTCACGCGCCCGGGAAACCAGACTCGCCCTGAGCCGGCGAGGGGCGGGGGATGGGAAGGCGGCGGAGCCGCGCCCGCTGCCGGACGCCCCGCGCGGCCCCTTGTTCGCTACTTTCAGGCGTCCTTCGAACGCAACCCGCCGCCTTCGGGCGGGATTACAACCCTGCGATTCGGCCGATGCAAGCATCCGAGGCCCTCAGGTGTGGCGGGAGCGCTGCGTATACTCCCGCCGTGGGTCGAGCGCTCGTGCTCAACGTGACGCATCAGCCGCTCGCGGTGGTGCCCGCGAGACGGGCGGTCGTGCTCGTCCTGAAGGACAAGGCCGAGGTCCTCGTCTCGAACGGCCAGATCTTCCGCTCCGAGAAGATCGAGCTGGACGCGCCCTCGGTGCTGCGCCTGCGCTCCTTCGTGAAGATCCCGCATCGCTCGCACGCGCCGCTCACACGCAGGGCGGTGTTCGCGCGCGACGAGTGGACGTGTCAATACTGCGGCCGGACCGCGGAGAACCTCGACCACGTGGTGCCGCGCTCCCGCGGCGGGACCCACACGTGGGACAACGTCGTGGCGGCCTGCCGCCGGTGCAACTCGCGCAAGGAGAACCGGCTGATCGACGACGTCGGGCTGACGCTCGCGCGCCAGCCGGTGCCGCCGCGCGACGGGTTCCGACTGTCCCTCGGGCGGCTCGACCCCGAGTGGGAGCCGTTCCTGTAGCGCTCGGCGTCGCCGGGACCTGACCCGACGCCCCCTCTCCAACTGCCCATCGTTTGTTCCACTGTGCTCTTGACCCGGTGGAGTGCAGGTGGGATAAACGTGGAGCTTAGTGGAGGAGAAGGGGAGGACGCGTGGCCGAGCTGCTCGGCACGCATACCTATCAGCTCGACCCGAAGGGGCGGATCAGCCTGCCCGCTCGGTTCCGTGAGGCGTTCGCCGACGGGGCCGTGCTGACGCTGGGACAGGACGGCTGCCTCTTCTGTTTCCCCAGGGTCGAATGGGAGGGCCGCGCAACCGAGGTCCGCACCCTCCCCCTCTCCGACGCCGAGTCGCGCGCGTACGCGCGGCTGTTCTTCGGCAAGGCCGAGCGCGTCGACCTCGACTCGCAGGGCCGCCTCCTCGTGCCTCAGCGCCTCCGTGGCGAGGCGGGCATCGACAAGGACGCGGTCGTCGTCGGCGTGTTCGACCGGATGGAGATCTGGGACCGCGAGACGCACGAGCGGTACGAGGCCGGACACGGCGGCGCGTACCGCGCGGGCACGCTCGCACCGGGGGGGAAGGGATGAAAGAGAGCCTTCGAGGTGAGATCCGACAGAGCCTGTCGCTCCTCGCGATGACGGCCGGCACCACTGCCGTCTACCTCGGCCTCGGATTGCTCATGGTCCGGCTGTTCGGATGAGGAGGAGTGCTGGTGGCGGACGGCCACGTGCCGGTGATGGTCGAGGAGGTCGTTCGGTTGCTCGGCGGCCGGGACGTCGTGCTCGACATGACCCTCGGGGCCGGCGGCCACGCCGAGGCGCTCCTCGGGTCGGGTGTGGGACGCCTGATCGGCGTCGACCGCGACCCGGACGCGATCCGGCTCGCCACCGAGCGCCTTGCGCGGTTCGGCGAGCGCTTCACCGCCGTGCGGACCCGGTTCTCGGACGTGCCCGCGGAGGACCGGGTCGACGGCGTCCTGTACGACCTCGGCGTGAGCTCGATGCAGCTCGACCGTGGGGACCGCGGGTTCTCCTATCGGGCCGGCGGCCCGCTCGACATGCGCATGGAGCGTGAGGGGGAGTCCGCCATGGACCTCGTGAACACGGCGGACGAGACCGAGCTCGCGCGGATCCTGTTCGAGTACGGGGAGGAGCGGCGGTCGCGGCGCGTGGCTGCGGCGATCGTCCGCGCCCGTGCCCGGGCGCCGATCACGACCACCGACGAGCTCGCGCGGATCGTCGCGAGCGCCCTGGGTGCGCGACGGGGCGGCCCCCACCCCGCGCGCCGAACGTTCCAGGCGCTCCGCATCGCGGTCAACCGGGAGCTCGAGGAGCTCGCCGCCTCCCTGCCTCGAGCGGCGGGCGCCCTCGCTCCCGGTGGCCGCGTCGTGGCGATCTCGTACCACTCGCTCGAGGACCGGATCCTGAAGCGGTTCCTCAATGACGCTCCCGATCTCGACGTCCTGACGAAGAAGCCGCTTCGCCCGAGCGCCGCCGAGGCCGCGCGGAACCCACGGGCCCGAAGCGCCAAGCTCCGTGCCGCCGAGAAGCGGGAGGCGGCATGAGCGCCCCGGCGCGCCGGCTGACGACGCCGCCTCCCCGTCCTACGCCGAGGCGAGAGTGGTCGCTCGGGACGAAGCGCTCCCCGCGCCGGGAGGCTCGGGCCCCGAAGCGGATGGTGCGGAGGCAACATCGCATCGGCTTCGCGGTCCTCGCCTCCGCGCTCGTCGCGTCGATCGTGTTCGGCATCGTGGTCCTGAACGTCCTGCTCGCTCAGGCTTCGTTCCGCATCGACGAGATGGAACGACGGATCGAGACGCTCTCCGCCGACCAGGTGGAGCTCGTCCGCGAGCAGGCATCCCTGTCCGCCCCCGGCCGGATCGCCCACTGGGCCAGCCGGCACGGCATGCGTCTCCCCGACGACATCCGCATCCTCCACCCGTCCGGCAGGACCGGGGTGGATCAGGCCGGGGCGGACCCCTCCTCGAGTGAGACGGAGGCGACCTCGCCGTGACGCGCCCCCCGGCCGGCCGGGTCGTCGCGATGTTCGTCGCGATGGTGCTCGCGCTCGTCGCGATCTCGGCGCGGCTCACGGTGCTTCAAGTTGGCCAGGGCGACGAGCTCGCGGAGCGCGGGCTCGACCACCGCGTCAGCACCACGGTGCTACCGGCGGCGCGCGGCCAGATCCTGGCCCGCGACGGCGAGCGACTCGCGCTGTCGACGCCGGCGAGCGACGTCTATGCCGACCCCACGCAGGTGACGGACCCGTGGGGCGCGGCCTCCGCGCTCTCGCCGCTGCTGGGCGTCGGCGCCCCCGAGCTCGCGCAGGCGATGTCGGCCGACACCACGTTCGTCTACCTCGCGCGCCAGGTGGAGCCCGAGGTCTCCGAGCAGGTCGTCGACCTCCGGCTCCCGGGGATCGGGTTCCTGGACTCCACGAAGCGCTCGTACCCGGCCGGGTCGCTCGCGGCGCAAGTCCTCGGGTTCGTGGGGACCGACGGGGACGGCCTGTCCGGACTGGAGCTCGAGTACCAGGATGTGCTCGCCGGGACGCCAGGCGAGCGCACGAACGAGGTCGGGGTCTCTGGGCAGCCGATCGTGAGCGGGGTCAGCGTCGAGACCGATCCGGTGGCCGGGTCCTCGGTCGTCACGACGATCGACCGCGAGCTGCAGTACCAGGCGCAAGTCGCGCTCGCCGCGGCGGTGAGGGCCGAGGGCGCCGACGGTGGCTGCGTGATCGTGATGGATCCGGAGACCGGCGAGATCCTCGTGATGGCGAACGATCCGTGGTTCGACCCGAACGCGTTCGCTGAGTCGCGGACGGCCACGTACCGCAACCGGGCCGTGACCGACGCGTTCGAGCCCGGGTCCACGAACAAGGTCATCACCGCGGCGGCGGCGATCCAGGAGCGGTCGCTGTCGCTCAACCAGCGACTGTCCGTGTCGTGGACGATGCGGGTCGGCGAGTACACGCTCCACGACTCGCATCCGCACGGCGTGATGCAGATGACGCTCGCCGACATCGTCGCGGAGTCCAGCAACATCGGCTCGATCCTCGTCGCGAACACGATCGGCGCGCCGACGATGTCGCGCTACCTCGACCGGTTCGGCCTGGGCGAGACCACCGGCGTCGGATTCCCCGGCGAGTCGAACGGGATCGTCCCGCCACTGTCCACGTGGACCGACACGAGCCTCGCCACGATCGCGTACGGGCAGGGGCTCGCCGCGACGCCGCTCCAGATGGTCTCGGTCTACGCGACGATTGCGAACGGCGGCCACCGAGTGCAGCCGAGCTTCGTGCGCGGGACCGTCGGGCCCGACGGCCGCTTCGCCGAGTTCGACGCGGCGCCCTCCCGGCGCGTGGTCTCCTCGGCCACCGCGGAGATGGTCACGCGGATGCTCGCATACGCGGTGGACCACGGGACCGGGGAGAACGCGCAGATCCCTGGCTACCAGGTCGCCGGCAAGACGGGGACCGCCCGGATCCCGACCGGCGACGGCTCGGGCTACCTCGCGGGCCAGTACATCGCCTCGTTCATCGGGTTCCTGCCGGCCCGAGACCCCGAGGTCGTGATCGCCGCGATCCTGGATCGCCCCGACGCCGGCTCCGGAGGACTCGTCGCCGCCCCGCTGTTCCGCACCGTCGCTCGGGCGGCGATCACCCGGCTCGGCATCGCGCCGACCGAACCGCTGCCTGTTCCTCCACACGCGTTGCCGGTCGGATGAGCTCGCGCGCGCCGGGGGCCGACGCGGAGCAGCCGATAGGCTGGGCGTCCGTGGCCGTTCTTCCCTCGCGGACGCTCGCGGACCTGATCGCCGACCTTCACGAGTTCGAGGTGCGGGGCTCCGCGGACGCCCGCATCTCGGGTCTCTACTACCGGTCGTCGGACGCGACGCGAGACTCCCTGTTCTTCTGCGTCCCCGGTTCGAGGCTCGACGGACACGACTTCGCCTCGGACGCGGTCGGACGCGGCGCGAGCGTCCTCGTCGTGGACCGCTGGGTCGACGCCGCGGCGACGCAGCTCCTGGTGCCGAACGTGCGCCACGCGATGGGACCGGTGGCGGCGAGGTTCTACGGGCGCCCGGCCGACGCGATGCGCGTCGTCGGCGTGACCGGGACGAACGGCAAGACAACGACGACGTTCCTGCTTGAGGCCGTGTTCCGGGCCGCGGGGTGGACGCCGGGCGTCGTCGGGACGACGGGCGTCCGGATCGATGGGACGCCGACGCCGTTCCCGAGGACGACGCCGGAGGCGCCCGACCTCCAGCGGCTGCTCGCCGAGATGGTGAGCGGGGGCGTCGACGCGGTCGCGATGGAGGTCTCGTCGCACGGGCTCGATCAGCACCGCGTCGACGGGGTGCGGTTCACGTGCGCCGTGTTCACGAACCTGTCGCAGGACCATCTCGACTACCACGACTCGATGGAGGAGTACTTCCTCGCCAAGTCGCGGCTGTTCACGCCCGCGATGAGCGATCGCGCCGTCGTGAACCACGACACCGAGGAGGGCCGGCGGCTCGAGGGTTCCGGTGTGCCGACGATCACGTACGGGACGGAGGAGGGCGTGGACGTCCGAGCCACCGAGGTGGCGACGACTGACCGGGGGATCGCGTTCCTGGCCGACGGCGTCCCGATCCGGTCGAGCCTGCGCGGCCGGTTCAACGTCGAGAACTGCCTCGCGGCGTTCGCGGCGGCCCGCGTGCTCGGGATCGACGACGGGACGGCGGCCCGGGCGATCTCCTCGGTGCCGGGCGTGCCCGGCCGGGTCGAGACCGTGGAGGCCGGGCAGGACTTCCTCGTGATGGTGGACTACGCGCACACTCCGGACAGCGTCGAGAACGTCCTTCGCGCGGCGCGACCGCTCGCGGCGGGCCGGCTGATCGTGGTCCTCGGGTGCGGCGGCGACCGCGACCGCTCGAAGCGACCGGGGATGGGTCGCGCCGCCACCTCGAACGCCGACCTCAGCGTCATCACGAGCGACAACCCGCGGAGTGAGGACCCGCTCGCGATCATCGCGGAGATCGAGCCGGGGGCGGGCGAGGGCGGCGGCCGCTACGTCATCGAACCCGACCGGCGCGCCGCGATCCGGCTTGCCGTCGATGAGGCAATGCCCGGCGACGTCGTCGTGATCGCCGGCAAGGGACACGAGACGTACCAGGAGCTCGCGGACCGGACGATCGACTTCGACGACCGCGTGGTCGCCGCCGAGGAGCTCCGGGCCGCGGGGAAGACGCCGTGATCGAGCGGGAACTCTCCGAGGTCGCCGCCGCCGTCGGGGGCGTCCTGCGCGGGAACGACGGTCCCGTGTCGACCGTCGTAACCGACTCCCGCCTGGCCGAACCCGGCGCGCTGTTCGTCGCGCTCCGCGGCGAGCACCACGACGGCCACCGGTTCGTGCCCGATGCGTTCGAGCGCGGTGCGACGGCGGCGCTCGTGGAGCGACCGACCGAGGGCTCCGTCGTCGAGGTGGCCGACACGGGCCGGGCACTCCTCGATCTGGCAGCCGACGAGCGCGTCCGCACCCGCGACGTCCGGGTGCTCGCGATCACCGGCGCGAACGGCAAGACCTCGACGAAGGATCTCGCCGCCGCGGTGATCGGCACCCGCGCTCGGACCCACGCGAGCCCGGCGTCGTTCAACAACGAGGTCGGGTTGCCGATGACGCTGCTCGGTTCCCCGCCGGCGACCGAGGTCGTCATCGCGGAGATGGGCGCGCGTCGCGCCGGTGACGTCACGCTGCTCTGCGAGATCGCGCGGCCCGACGCCGTCGTCGTGACGAACGTCGGCGTCGCCCATCTCGGGATCTTCGGGTCGTGGGACGAGATCGTCCGTGCGAGCCGCGAGCCGGTCGAGTGGCTCGGGTCGGACGGCGTGGCGATCCTGAACGCGGACGATCCCGTCGTCCGCGGCTTCGCCCAGGGGGCGCGCGCCGACGTCCTCACCTTCGGGATCGAGGCGTCTGCGGACGTCCGCGCGGAGCAGCTCGGGCTCGGCGACGACGCGCGTGCCACGTTCACCCTCGTCGCCGGCTCCGAACGAGAGCCGGTCGAGCTCCAGGTCCCGGGCGAGCACATGGTGCCGAACGCGCTCGCGGCGGCCGCCGGCGGACGGTGGCTCGGGATGTCGGTCGCCGAGTGCGCTGCCGCGCTGAAGGGCGCGACGATCGCGCGGTGGCGGATGGGGACGTTCCGGACCGGGTCGGGCGTGCTCGTCGTGAATGACGCGTACAACGCGAACCCCGAGTCGATGGCCGCGGGGCTGAAGACCGCGCGGTGGATGGCGCGCGAGGGCCGGCTCGTCGCGGTGCTCGGCCATATGGCCGAGCTCGGCCCGATCGCGTTCGACGAGCACGAGAAGGTGGGTGAGCTGGCGGTCCGGATCGGCGTCGACCGACTGATCACCGTCGGCGACGAAGCCAGGGCGATCGCGCGCGCGGCGGTCCGCGAGGGTCTGGTCCCCGAGAGCGTCGCGTCCTACGACGACACGGCCGAGGCCGGCGCGGACGTCCTCGCATGGACGCGGTCGGGCGACGTCGTCCTGCTAAAAGGATCGCGCGTCGCCGGCCTCGAACGCGTGGCCGAAGTGCTGGGGGAGCCGGGAGGGGTCCGGTGAGACAGATCCTGATTGCCGCCGCCGTCGGGATGGCGGTGACGTTGCTCGGCACGCCGATCGCGATCCGGCTGTTCCGCGTGTGGGGATGGGGCCAACGGATCCGCGAGGACGGGCCGCACACGCACCTGGAGAAGATGGGGACGCCGACGATGGGCGGGACCGTCATCGTCCTCGGCATCGCCATCGCGTACGTCGTGACGCGCATCGTGTTCACCACGGTGACCGCGGCGGGCCTCGCGGTGATGCTCGCCACGGTCCTGCTCGCGCTGCTGGGGTTCGTCGACGACTACATCAAGGTCCGCCGCCGCCGCTCGCTCGGGCTGTCGAAGACCGGGAAAGTGATCGGGCAGGCGATCGTCGCGGTGGTCTTCGGGATCGTCGCCGTGAACGGGGCGGGAGTGCCGACCGAGCTGTCGTTCGTACGCGCCACCGGGCTCGACCTCGGCATCTTCTTCTACGTGTGGGTCTTCCTGATCCTCGCCGCGTCGTCGAACGCCGTGAACCTCACCGACGGGCTCGACGGGCTCGCGTCGGGCGCCTCGATCCTCGTCCTGTCCGCGTACGTGTTCATCGCGTTCTGGCAGTTCCGTCACACCTGCGAGCAGGGTCCGACGCCGGCCTGCTATCCGATCGACCTGAACGCCGCCCTCGACGTCGCGATCGTCGCCGGGGCCGCGGTCGGCGCCACCGCGGGGTTCCTATGGTGGAACGCGGCGCCGGCGCGCATCTTCATGGGGGACACGGGCGCGCTCGCGCTCGGCGGCCTGATGGGCGCGCTCGCGATCGTGACGAGCACGCAGCTGCTCCTCGTCGTACTCGGCGGCCTGTTCGTGATCGAGACGACGTCGGTCATCGTGCAGGTGATCGCGTTCCGTGGTTTCGGGACCCGCGTCTTCCGGATGTCGCCGATCCACCACCACTTCGAGCTTGCAGGGTGGCCGGAATTCACCGTGATCGTCCGGTTCTGGATCGTGACCGGCCTGTGCGTCGCCGTCGGCCTCGGCCTGTTCTACACGGACTTCGTCGCCCGTGGAGGCCTCGGGTGACGCCGCGAGGCGACTGCTGATGGGCGCGTTCGACGGCGAGACGGCAGTCGTCGTCGGGCTCGGGGTCGCCGGCGCATCCGCGGCCCGGGTCCTCGCCTCGGAGGGCGCGGCCGTGCGGGTCACTGAGGCGCGCGACGCGACGCCACCGGGGCCGCTCGAGGGCATCGGGGGCGTCGAGGTGCTCGCGGGCGGCCACCGTCCCGAACACCTGGACGGGGCGACGCTGGTCGTCGTGAGCCCCGGAGTCACGCCCGGCTCGCCCGTCCTCGCATGGGCCGCCGAGCGGAGGCTCCCCGTGTGGGGCGAGCTCGAGCTCGGCGCGAGGCTCGCGCACGCCCCGCTCCTCGCGGTGACGGGCACGAACGGCAAGACGACGACGACCGGCATGCTCACTGCGTGCCTCGTGGCGTCGGGGATCGACGCGGTCGCGTGCGGCAACATCGGTCGGCCGTTCCCGGCGACCGCGCGGGAGGACCACGACGCGCTGGTGGTCGAGGCCTCGTCCTTCCAGCTCGCGACCCAGGAGTCGTTCCATCCCCGCGTGTCGGTGTTGCTGAACCTCGCCGAGGATCATCTCGACTGGCACGGCTCGTTCGAGAGGTACGCGGAGGCGAAGGCGAGGATCTTCGCGAACCAATCGGGTCCGGACGTGCACGTCGGGAACCACGACGACGCGCTCGCCGCGCCGGTGTCCCGGAGGGCCGAGTGCGACGTGCGGTGGTTCGGCGCGTTCGAGCCGGGTGGCGACGACGTGGGAATGGAGGGCGGGTCGGTCGTGGCGGGATGGAGCGACGCGCGCCTCGGGCCGCCGACCGACGAGCCCGCGGTCCTCGCCGACGCGGCCGCCGCCGCCGTGGCCGCGCACGCGTTCGGCGTGGACGACGCGGCGATCGCGGAGGGCCTGCGCTCCTACCGCGTCGAACCGCATCGCGGCGAGGTGGTCGCGGAGGTCGACGGCGTCCGTTTCGTGGACAACTCAAAGGCGACGAACCCGCACGCCGCCGTGACCGCGGCCGGGGTCCTCGAGGGGATCGTGCTGATCGCGGGCGGCGACGCCAAGGGTGTGGACCTCTCGCCGCTCGGTTCGCTCGCGTCCGCGCTCGCCGGCGTCGTCGCGATCGGGGCTGCGGCCGGGGCGATCCACGCGGTCTTCGACGGGAAGGTTCCCGTCCGCGACGCCGCGTCGATCGAGGAGGCCACGCGTCTCGCGTTCGACGCGGCGCCGAGCGACGGCACGGTGCTCCTTGCCCCCGCGTGCGCGAGCTGGGACATGTTCCGCGACTACGCCGAACGCGGCGAACGCTTCGCGGCGGCCGCCCGAGCGATCGAGAAGGAGGACGCGAAGGCGTGAGCTCCGTCGGAGCCGCTTCCCCGCGGCCGCGCCACCTGCGGCTGGTCCGTCCGACCGAACGGCGGAACGCCCGCGCCCGCGCCGACGCGCGCTCGCGGCGGATCGTGACGCTGCTGCTCGGGTCCACCGCGTTCCTCGTGGCGACCGGGCTGGTGATGGTGCTGTCCGCGAGCTCGGTGTCGGCGTTCGCCGACTACGGCGACAGCTTCATGTTCGTGCAGCGCCAGGCCGTGTACGCCGTGATCGGCGTCCTCGCCCTCGTGGTGACGTCGCGGATGCGGTACGAGGCCTGGAAGCGGCTCGCCCTCCCGCTGCTGCTCCTCACCCTGGGCATGCTCGTCGTCGTCCTGCACCCGTCGTCGGGCATCGAGGCGTACGGGTCGTCGCGTTGGTTCCGGGTCGGGCCGGTGACCGTACAGCCCTCGGAGCTCGCGAAGTTCACGCTCGTGGTTTTCACGGCCGCGGTGGTCACGCGCAAGTGGGGCAAGCTCGACGACCTCGGCCACCTCGCGATGCCCCTGCTGCCGGTGGCGGCGATCGTCTGCGGCCTCGTGATGCTGCAGCCGGACCTCGGCACCACGGTAATCATCTCGGGCACCGTGTTCCTCGCGCTGTTCGCGGCGGGCGTGCGGATGCGGTACCTCACGATCGCCGGCATCGCGGGCGCGGTGATCGGGGCCGGGCTCATCATGAGCGCGGACTACCGCCGTGTGCGCTTCCTGTCCTTCCTCCATCCGTGGGAAGACGCCCAGAGCACCGGGTATCAGCTGATCCAGTCGCTGATTGCGCTCGGGTCCGGCGGCTTCACCGGGGTCGGGCTCGGCGCGTCCCGCCAGAAGTGGGAGTACGTCCCGAACGCCCACACGGACTTCATCTTCTCGATCCTCGGGGAGGAGCTCGGGTTGTTGGGCGAGATCGCGGTACTGCTCGCGTTCGGCTCGCTCCTGTATGCGGGGATCGTGATCGCGACGCGCACCACCGACGTCTTCGGCCGCCTGCTCGCGTCGGGGATCGTCGCGTGGTTCGGCCTGCAGACGCTCGTGAACCTCGGCGCGGTGACCGGCCTGCTCCCCGTGACCGGCGTGCCGCTCCCGTTCCTCTCGTACGGTGGTTCCTCGCTGGTCGTGTCGCTCGCCGCCGTCGGCGTGCTCGTCAGCATCGCCCGCGCGCCGTCCCGCGTCGGGTCGGGACCCGCGGCGACCCGACGGGCCAGGGCGGGTGCGAGGGATGCCGGGGGAGCGCGATGAAGGTCCTGGTCGCCGGAGGCGGCACCGCGGGGCACGTCTTCCCCTCGCTCGCGCTCGCGCGGCGGCTCGAGGCCACCGGCCATGACGTCCGGTTCGCGGGGACCGCGACGGGTCAGGAGGCACGGCTCGTGCCCGAGGCGGGGTTCGCGTTCGACGCGGTGCCCGCGAGCCCGCTCGAACGCAAGGTCTCGCTCAAGGCGCTCAAGGCGCCGGTGACCGCGGTCCGCTCGGTGGGGACGAGCCGACCGCTCGCCGAGTGGTCCGACGTGGTCGTCGGGATGGGCGGGTATGTGAGCGTCCCGGTGGCGCTCGCCGCCCTCCGGGCCCGGCGGCCGCTGGTGCTGCACGAGCAGAACGCGGTCCCCGGGCTCGCGAACCGCACGCTCGCGCGAGCGGCGCGCGTGGTTGCCCTCGCGTTCGCCGACGCCCGGCGGGCGTTCCCGCGGCGGACGCGCACGGTCGTCACCGGAAACCCGGTCCGTGACCAGATCCTCGCCGTCGCGAACGATCGCGAGCCGTTGCGGAAGGAGGCGGTCGCCGAGCTCGATCTCGACGAGGACCGGCGGACCGTCGTGGTGTTCGGGGGCAGTCAGGGCGCGCTGCACGTGAACCGTTCGGTCGCCGAGGCGATCGGTCGCCTCGACCGGGACGACCTGCAGATGCTGATCCTCACGGGGAGGGCCCACGAGGCGGGCGTGCGCGCCGCGCTGCCGTCCGGCGGCCCGGTTGAAGTTCGGGTGCGAGGCTTCCTCGATCGCATGGAGCTCGCCTACGCGATCGCCGAAGTCGTCGTCGCGCGCGCCGGCGCCACCACCGTGGCCGAGATCGCCGTCTGCGGCATCCCGTCCCTGCTGATCCCGTACCCGTACGCGACCGGCCGCCACCAGGAGGCCAACGCCCGTGCGCTCCAGCGGTCGGGCGCCGCGACGATGCTGCTCGACGACGAACTCGACGGGGCGGTGCTCGCCGACCGGATCGAACGCCTCCTCGACGACGGCGACCGACTCCGCGAGATGGGGGATCGCGCCCGGGCCTGGGCCAGGCCGGACGCCGCCGAGGTCCTCGCCGACGTCGTGCTCGAGGCGGGGGGGACGACGTGAGCTCGTACGTCCCCCGCGAGGGCACGATCCCGACGCTCGAGGTCCCCGTCCTGGCCGGGGTCCGCGCGGTGCACATGATCGGGATCGGGGGGGCGGGGATGCGGAACCTCGCGAAGCTGTTCCTCGCCCGCGGCATCGACGTGAGCGGCTCGGACCTCAAGGACTCCGCCGGTCTCGACGAGCTGCGGAGCGCAGGCGCGACGGTGTGGGTCGGCCACGACGCGCATCGTCTCGGCGACCCCGACGCCGTCGTGATCTCCAGCGCGATCCGGGCCGAGAACGTCGAGCTCGCGGAGGCTCGCCGCCGCGGGCTCGACGTGTGGGCGCGCGCGCAGGCACTCGCGGCGTCCGCGGCCGACCGCCGGGAGATCGCCGTGGCCGGGACGCACGGGAAGACGACGACGACCACGATGATCGCGCTCGTCCTGGACCGCGCCGGCCTGGACCCGACGTACGTGATCGGCGGAGATCCGAACGAGAGCGGGAGCGGGGCGCACGCCGGCGAGGGCGAGCTGTTCGTGTCCGAGGCCGATGAGAGCGACGGCTCGTTCCTGCTCGGCAGCCCGGCGATCGGCGTCGTGACGAACGTCGAGGTCGACCACGTCGACTTCTATCCCGGCGGGGTCGAGGAGATCGAGGCGGCGTTCACGGCGTTCGCCGATCGGTGCGGTCACGTCGTCGTCGCGTTCGACGACCCGGGGGCGATCCGGGCGGTGAAGGCTTCGGGCTCGCCGACGACGTCATACGGCGTCTCGGAGGGGGCGGACGTCGCGCTCACGGTCTCCTCGGTCGGCCCCGGGGGCGCGCGCGGGTCGATCGTCGTCGACGGGGTGACCCATGACCTCCGCCTCGCGGTGGACGGCGCCCACAACCTGCTGAACGGGACCGCCGCCGTGGCCGTGGCGGGGCTGGTCGGTGTCCCGGCGGACACCGCGGTCGAGGCGCTCGGAGGGTACGCGGGCGTCCATCGCCGGTTCGAGCATCGCGGCTCGGTCCGCGGCGCGGCGTTCTACGACGACTACGGCCACGTGCCCACCGAACTCGCGGTGACGCTCGACGTCGCGAGGAGAACCGATCCCGACCGGCTGATCGCCGTCTTCCAGCCGCACCGGTACTCGCGGACGCAGGCGATGTGGCGCGAGCTGGGGCACAGTCTCGTCGAGGCCGACGTGATCGTCGTGACGGACGTGTACGGGGCGGCGCAGGACCCGATCCCCGGCGTCACCGGCAAGCTCGTCGTCGAGGGGATCGCCGACGCGGGTTCGGACACGCGCGTCGTCTACCTTCCACACCGGAACGACGTCTTGACGTTCCTCGAGCGGGAGGTCCGCGGGGGCGATCTCGTGATCACGATGGGATGCGGCGACGTCTGGATGCTCGGCGACGCGGCGCTCGAGCGGATCGGGGAGTCGCGGTGAGCGGGTCGACGGCCGCCTCGGGCGACGCGATCCGGCGTGCCGAGACGATCCTGCGCGCGGCGTGCGGGGACCGCCTGCGGACGAGGTTCGTGCTGGCGCCGCTCACGACGTTCCGGATCGGCGGCCCAGCGGCGCTGTTCCTCGAACCCGAGGGCGAGCCCGACCTCGTGGCCGCCTCCGAGGCCGTTCGCGAGGCAGAGATCCCCGTCGCGATCCTCGGCAAGGGATCGAACGTGCTCGTCGCCGACGAGGGGTTCCCGGGTCTGGTCCTGCGGCTCGGGAAGGGGTACCGGTGGTCGGCCCGCGCGGGGGGCCGCCTCACCGCCGGCGGGTCGATGCCGCTGCCGGCGCTCGCCGGCGTCGCGCTCACCCACGAGCTGTCCGGGCTCGAGTTCGGCGTAGCGATCCCCGCCTCGCTCGGCGGCGCCGTGAAGATGAACGCCGGCGCGCACGGGGCGGAGGTCGCCGACGTGGTCGAGAGCGTGGACGTGTTCCGGCTCCGGGCCGGCGTCGCCGAGCACGTCCTCGCGGGCGACGCGGGCTTCCGCTATCGGCGTTCGAGCCTCCCCGAGGACGGAGTCGTGGTCGCCGCGAACGTCGTCCTGCGCCCGGGCGACCCGACGGGGATCCGCGCGCGTATGCAGGAGGCCCGGGAGTGGCGCCGCCTGACGCAGCCCCTCGCGGAGCCGAACTGCGGCAGCGTCTTCAGGAACCCGGCGGGCGATCACGCCGCGCGACTGATCGAGGAGGCGGGCGCCAAGGGGCTCTCCGTCGGGGGCGCGTCGGTCTCCACGAAGCACGCGAACTTCGTCATCGCGGCCGAGGGCACGCGCGCGGCCGACGTCGTGACCCTGATCCGCGAGGTCTCGGACCGCGTCGCGGGCCGGACCGGCGTCCGACTCGAACCGGAGGTGCATGTCCTTGGCGATCTCGATCTCGCTCCGCGCTGAGCCGATCCCCAGGCTGACGGGTCGCCGCGCGTGGATCGTCGCGGCCGGCGCCCTCGTGCTTCTCGTGGCGGCCGGGATCGGCGTCTCGCGCACGCCGTTGTTCGCCGTCCGCGACATCCTCGTCCGAGGTGGAGCGCACGTCCCCGACGCGAGGATCGTGCAACTGGCGGGGATCTCCCCCGGCACCAACGTCCTGTGGCTCGACGAGGCCGCGGCCGAGCGACGACTCGAGGCGGAGCCGTGGATCGCCCGGGCGGAGGTCGTTGGAGAGTTTCCCTCGACGGTGCGGATCAGCGTGACCGAGCGCACGTCGGTCGCGGTGGCGACCGACGGCCTCCGCAGCTCGCTGATGGCGGGGGACGGCACGTCGCTCGGTACCGCCGAGCGCGACCCGGCGATCCCCCTGATCCGTCTCCCTGCGAGCGGCTCGGTCGACGGGCCGGCGCCGGGTCCGGTGGGCGCGGCGCGGGCGCTCGGCGCGATGGCACCCGGCCTCCGCGACCGGATCGACCGGGTGCTCGTGCGGCTGGACGGGACCCTCGAGATCCGGCTCGAGGACGGGTTGCTCGTGCGCTTCGGGACACCGTCGGAGTTCCAGGAGAAGGCCCGGGCCATCAGGCGGATGCTCGCGTGGGCGCACGAGCAGGGGGAGCGCATCCTCCGGTTGACCGTGACGACGCCACGGGCGCCGGCGGCGATCCTGGCGCCCTGAACGACCCTCAGGTTCATCTCGACGCGTTGTCACGCGCGACGTCAACGTGCGTGCACACGACTATTGACGGACCTGGGCGGTTGATAGTAGCGTCGGTCGCTCGACGTGAAGTAGATATAACAATCACGTTGCAGTTGAGGTTCAGTGTTGGCAAGATGGAGACGGCGTTTTCCCAGGTAGACCGGGGGAAGGCACCCGGGGAGCGGAGGTCGCAGTGATGGATTCTCCTCAGAACTACCTCGCCGTGATCAAGGTGGTCGGCATCGGCGGGGGCGGCGTCAACGCCGTGAACCGGATGGTCGAGGGTGGACTGCGAGGCGTCGAGTTCATCGCGGTCAACACCGACGCGCAGACCCTCCTGATGTCCGACGCCGAGGTGAAGCTCGACATCGGACGGCAGACAACCCGGGGCCTCGGCGCCGGCTCGGACCCCGAGATCGGCCGGCGCGCGGTCGAGGAGCATCGAGACGAGATCGAGGAGATCCTCAAGGGCGCGGACATGGTGTTCATCACCGCCGGAGAGGGCGGGGGCACCGGCACGGGCGGCGCACCCATCGTTGCCGAGATCGCCCGCGACATCGGCGCGCTCACGATCGGCGTCGTCACGAGGCCGTTCGGATTCGAGGGGCGGATGCGCGCGACGCAGGCGGACCTCGGGATCAGCGAGCTGAAGAAGGCTGTCGACACGCTGATCGTGGTCCCCAACGACCGGTTGCTCCAGGTCTCCGATCCCACGACGCCGATCGTCGACGCGTTCCGGATCGCCGACCAGGTCCTGTATCAGGGCGTCGACGGCATCACCTCCCTGATCACCACGCCCGGGCTGATCAACCTGGACTTCGCCGACGTGAAGACCGTGATGACCGGCGCGGGATCCGCCCTCATGGGCATCGGGCTCGCATCCGGCGAGGAGCGCGCGGAGGAATCGGCGAAGGCCGCCGTCTCGTCGCCCCTCCTGGAGTCCTCGATCGAGGGCGCCCGCGGGCTGCTCCTTTCGATCGCCGGCCCGACGGACCTCACGCTCCACGAGGTGAACCGCGCCGCCGACACGATCACGCGTGTGGCCCACCCCGACGCCAACATCATCTTCGGCGCCGTCGTGGACGACGCGCTGGGCGACGAGGTCCGGGTGACGGTCATCGCGGCGGGGTTCGACCGGGTGCTCCAGCAGCCGGCGAAGTCGTCCCCGTTCGAGAACCGCCTGTCGCGGTTCCTCGAGGAGCCCGAGCCGGCGCCCGTGGTCGCGAGGTCGATGGAGCCCCTGGTCGAGGCGCCGTCGGCGGACAGCGAGGACGACGCGCTCCTGCCGATGCCATCGATCCTGGTGGACGAGGAGGACGAGATCTTCAAGCCCGAGCACGAAGGCTCTCCCCCCGACGAGGAGGAGGACGAGGGACTCGAGATCCCGGACTTCCTGAAGAGCTAGGGCGACGGTCAGCCGCCCTGCAACCGGGGGCGGGACGTGAACGGAGTCAGAGGCGCCCTTCCCCCGCCTCTGGACCCGGTCCCGCCCCCACCCACTCCCGCCGTTGTTCCGCCCGACCGAGGTCCGTTAGGTTCGCCGGCGTGTCCGAGCGCACTCGACGGGATGAGGTCCTCGCCAACGTCGACACCGTCCGTCGCGTCGTCGGGCGGGCCTGCGAGCGATCGGGCCGCGACCCCGGGAGCGTCCGGATCGTCGCGGCGGCCAAGACCGTGGAGCCCGAGGCGGTCGCGTGGGTCCGCGACGCGGGGATCGTCGACGTGGGGGAGAATTACGTCCGCGAGCTCCGCGCCAAGCGAGCGGCGGTCTCCGGCGTCGTGTGGCACTTCATCGGGACGCTCCAGTCGGGGTCGGCGCGCCACCTCGCCGAGCTCGCGGACGTGGTCGAGACGGCGGTCCCGGGCCGAGGGCTCGAGCGTCTGGGCCGGCGCGCGGCCGGCTCGGGAAGGACGATCCCCGTGCTCGTCGAGGTCGACTTCACCGGGAGTCGGTCGGGGGTCGCGCCGGAGACGCTGCTCGATGCCGCCGACGACGTCGCCCGGACCGAGGGGGTCGAGCTCGTCGGCCTCATGACCCTTCCGCCGATCCCGTCCGAGGCCGAGGACTCCCGCCCCGTCTTCCGCCGGCTCCGGGAGCTGCGGGAACGCGTCGCCGAGCGTCATCCGGGGGCCTCGGAGCTCTCGATGGGAATGTCGCTCGATTACGAGGTTGCGGTGGAGGAAGGCGCTACCATGACCCGGATCGGAACCGCCCTGTTCGGCCCCCGGAAGCCCCCGGACCAGGGGAGGACGTGATGCCAGGCGTGTGGAAGAAGACCCTCACCTACTTGGGCCTCGTCGAGGACGACGAGTTCGACGAGCTCGACGAGGTCGGCACCACGCAGGAGACCGCGGAGGTGCGCCGGTTCCAGCGGCCCCAGGCCGTGCGCGAGGTGGACCTTCCCACCGAGGAGGAGGGGATGGTCCGCACGATCCCGTCCTCGCGCGCCGCGACCGCGGGCGCGATCCACAAGTCGGAGCCTCGCCGGTTCAACGAGGCGCGGGAGATCGCCGACCGCTTCAAGGACGGCATCCCGGTGATCATGAACCTGCAGAGCACCGACGACACGATCGCGCGACGTCTCGTCGATTTCGCCTCGGGGCTCGTGTACGGGCTCGACGGCAAGATCGAGATGGTGGCGAACCGCGTCTACCTGTTGACGCCCGCCAACGTCGACGTGTCCGCCGAGGACCGCGAGCGGATCGCGGGCGGCGACCTCTACAACCAGTTCTGAGCGGCTCGCGGTTGCCGAACCGATGATCTGTCAGAGCGCCGTGCTCGAGGTGCTCTGCCTCCTGCTGACGGTGTACTGGATCATCCTGTTCATCCGTGTGCTCGTGTCGTGGGCCTACCTCTTCGGGCTCCGGCCCCCGATCTCCGGCCCGTTCCGGACCGTGCTCGACCTTCTGGAGGACGTGACCGAGCCCGTGCTCCGACCCCTCCGGGCGCTGGTCCCGCCGATCCGGGCGGGTGGCGTGGGCCTGGACCTTTCCATCATCATCGCGTTCGTTATCCTTTTGGTCCTGCGCAGCGCGCTGTGTGGCTGACCTGGGGGAGAAGCATGCGGAGGAAGAACAAGCAGGAGCAGCCGGCGCCCGCCTCGGGCACGGCACGGATCACGCCCGTCGACATCCAGCAGGTCGAGTTCCGGCTGGCGTTCCGCGGGTACAACGAGCGGGACGTCGACGCGTTCCTCGACCGCCTCACCGAGGACCTGTCCGCCTACCTGGAGGAGAACCAGCGGCTCCAGACGACCCCGGGGGTCGTGCGCGTCCCGGACCCGGACGCCGCCGACGAGGCCGGTGCCGTCCTGGCCCAGGCGCGCGAGGAGGCCGCGGCGATCGTCCGGCGTGCCGAGGACGAGGCCGCGGCGATCCGCGCGGCGACGGGAGCCGTGGGAAGCGGCGACGCGAGGTCCGCGGTGGCGCCCTTCCTCAAGAAGGAGCACGACTTCCTCCAGGGTCTCGGGACGCTCGTGCAGTCGCACGCGGAGGAGATCAAGGCCATGGTGATGGCGCTGCGGGCCCGGGCGGAGGCGAGCCAGGCCGACGAGACGGCCGCGCCCGAGATGCGGGTCGACGCGGGCGAGGCTCCCGGGGACTCGGTGTCGTCGCGCTCCAGCGCTGAGGGCCCTTCGGCCACGCTCGAGCCGGCCTCCTCCGGCGAGATCCGGACGCGCCTCGGGTTCGAGCCCGATTCGGTCTCGGTGCCGGACGAGCCCGCCGGTGCCGACGAAGGGTCCATGGTCGACGAGACCGTGGTCGTGGAGTCGGCGACCGAGCCCGTCTACACGACCGATGGCTCGCTGGCGAGCGATCGCCGCGAGCGCTCGCTCCGCGAGCTCTTCTGGGGCGAGGAGTAGCGGGGAGCGAGCGGCCCGTCAGGTCCGGCGCAGGCCGACCACCACCGTCGCACCGTCGACGTCGGTTTCCTGCTCGAACGCCGGGTCGGGCAGCCGCCCGGACACGATCTCGGTTGCCAACGTCTCGGCGGCCACCCAGTCCCGGTGGGCGGACAGCGCCTCCGCGAGATCGCCGTCCAGGGCCAACGCGAGCTCGATGCGGTCGCTGACCTCGAGCGCCGCCGCCTTGCGGGCGTCCTGGACCACCCGGACGAGCTCGCGGGCGAGGCCCTCGGCCCGGAGCTCGGGGGTAAGGTCGAGCTGGAGCGCGACCGTGATGCGACCGTCGCCGGCGATGCCCCACCCCTCGAGCGTCTCCTGCACGAGGTCGACGTCGTCGGGTCCGAGCTCGATCCGCTCGCCCTCCACCTCGAGCGGCACGGTCTCGCCCCGCGCGAGCGCCGCGGCGACGGTGCCGTCGTCCCGCCCCAGCGACGCGGCCACCGCCTTCACCTTCGGTCCGAGCCGCGGGCCGAGCACCCTGAAGTTCGGCTTGGCGCGCCAGCCGCCGAGCTCCTCAGCCGTCTCCGCGAAGACGACCTTCTTCACGTTCAGCTCCTCGGCGACGAGCCCGAGCAGCGATCCGAGCGCGGCGTGGTCGACGGGATCGTGGACGACGGCCTCGGCGAGCGGCTGGCGGACGCGGACCTTCGTCTCGGTCCTCGCGCGCCTCCCCAGCTCGACGATCGAGCGCACGTCGCGCATCGCGCCGTCGAGCTCCGGGTCCCGCTGATCCGCCCGGGTCCGGGGGAAGTCCGACAGATGCACCGACTCGGGCGCCCGGTCCCCGCCGGCGGCGAGGTTGCGCCACAGCTCCTCGGCGACGAACGGCGTGAACGGGGCCAGCAGCTGCGAGAGGGTGACGAGGCAGTCGTGGAGCGTGAGGAAGGCCGCCCGGGTGTCGTCGCCGGCCTCCCCGCCCGCGTTCCAGAAACGCGGGCGCGCCCGACGCACGTACCAGTTCGACAGGTCGTCGAGGAACCGTTCGATCCGCTGGCCCGCCCTCGTCGCGTCGTACCCCTCGAGCTCGTCCGTCGCCCCCTCGATCACTCCGGCGAGCTGGGACAGGATCCACCGGTCCAGCGCCGGCCGCTCCCGGACCGGGACGTCCGCCCCCGACGGATCGAAACCGCTCGCGTTCGCGTACGTGACGAAGAACGCGTACACGTTCCAGAGCGTGAGCAGGAAGCGCCGGACGACCTCGTCGAACACCTCGATGCTGACGCGGCGTGCCGCCCACGGCGCCCCGCCGGTGAGCAGGTACCAGCGGAGGGCGTCGGCGCCCTGCCGGTCCATGACCTCGAACGCGTCCACGGTGTTGCCGAGCGACTTCGACATCTTCCGACCCTGTGCGTCGACGAGGAGGCCGAGGCAGACGACCGTGCGGTAGGCGGTGTCGTCGAACAGCAGCACGGCCTCGGCCATCAGCGTGTAGAACCACCCGCGCGTCTGGTCGATCCCCTCGGCGATGAAGTCGGCGGGGAAGCGCTGGTCGAAGATCTCCGTCCCGCGGCCGAGCTCCGGGTGGTAGCCCCACTGCGCGTAGGGCATCGCGCCCGAGTCGTACCACGTGTCGATCACCTCGGGAACGCGCGTCGCCGTGTCGCCGCATCTCGGGCAGTCGAACGTGACCTCGTCGATCGTCGGGCGGTGAGGATCGATCCCGCTCACGTCGCGCCCCGCCCGCTCCGACAGCTCGGCGAGCGAGCCGATCGCGGTGTCGTGGTGGTTCGGACACCGCCAGATCGGGAGCGGCGTTCCCCAGTAACGCTCGCGCGACAGCGCCCAGTCGACGTTGTTCTCGAGCCAGTCGCCGTACCGGCCGTGCTTGATGTGGTCGGGATACCAGTCGACCTGTTCGTTCACCTCGAGCAGGCGGTCCTTCACCGCGGTGGTCCGGATGTACCAGGACGTCCGCGCGACGTACATCAACGGCGTGTCGCAGCGCCAGCACAACGGGTAGGGGTGCTCGATCGTCTCGTCCCGCAGCAACAGCCCGCGCGATCGCAGGTCCTCGACGATGGTGGCGTCGGCGTCCTTGAAGAACGCCCCCCGGACGAACGCGGGTGCCAGATCGGTGAACCGGCCCTCGCCGTCGATCGGCTTGAACGTTGCCCATCCCTCGCGCTTGCCGACCTCGAGGTCCTCGGCGCCGAAGGCCGGCGCCATGTGGACGACCCCGGTCCCGTCCTCGAGCGAGACGAAGTCGGCGGCGACGACCCGGTGCGCCCCCTCGACGTTCGGGTAGAGGGGTTCGTACCGGGAGCCGACCAGCGCGGACCCGGGCAGAGGGCCGGCGACCACCGGATCGTCGGGGAGCACGTGCTCCTTGAGGGCCTCCCCGAGGACCAGGCGCCCGCCGTCGTGCTGGACCACCACGTATGGGGCGTCCCCGGCGACCGCGATCCCCGTGTTGGAGATCAGCGTCCACGGCGTCGTGGTCCAGCCCAGTAGGGCAGCGCCGGCGAGCGACGGATCCGCGGGCTCGGCGATGCGGAAGAGCGGGAAGACGCTCGGGTCCTCGACGTCGGCGTACCCCATCGCGACCTCGGCGTCGGACAGCGGTGTGCCGCATCGGGGGCAGTACGTGGTGATCCGGTCGTCCTGGAACAGGAGGTCGCGGGCGTGCAGCTGCTTCAGCGACCACCACACGCTCTCGATGTACCGGGTGTCCATCGTCCAGTACGCGTCGTCGGTATCGATCCAGAAGCCCAGCCGCTCCGTCTGTTCCTCGAACTCCCCGACGTAGCGCTTCACGGACTCGCGGCACAGCCGGTTGAACTCCTCGATGCCGAACGCCTCGATGTCCCGCTTCGTCTTCGTGCCGATCTCCTTCTCGACCTCGAGCTCGACGGGGAGTCCGTGGCAGTCCCAGCCGGCCTTGCGCGGAACGTAGTGACCGGTCATCGCCTTGAAGCGCGGGTAGACGTCCTTGAAGGTCCGGGACTCAGTGTGATGGAGCGCCGGCCGACCGTTCGCGGTCGGCGGCCCCTCGTAGAAGGTCCAGAGCGGCGCGTCCTCGCGCTGCTCGAGCTGCCGGTGGAACACGTCGGCCTCGCGCCAGAACGCGAGCACGCGCCGCTCGAGCTCCGGGAAGCTCACCTTCGGATCGACCGGCTCGAACATCACACCTCCCCAAAACGAAACGCCCCGTCCCGTGCAGGGACGAGGCGCGAGCCCCGCGGTACCACCCCGCGTTGCCGGACCCTCTCGGCTCCGGCCGCTCACGGGCTGCGGATACAGCCCTCCGCGGTCACGGGCGGACCCGGCCGCGTCTACTTCGGGCGCGTGGCTCGCGCCCGGTTCGGGCGGCGGCTCGAGGAGGATGTTCGGAGGGCCACGCCACCGGGCTCGCACCGTCCCCGGCTCGCTCGGGCGCGGGATCCTCCTACTCGTTCCCGTCATCGCCTGTGCGAGGCATGCTACACGCGCGAGTGGCGGGCGGGGCCGAGCTGGAGGGGCAGGGACGATGGGTCTGGTCACGATCCGAGTGATCCCGAGGTCTGCCCGGACGTCCGTCGCGCTGGACGAGCGGGGGATCGTCGTCCGTGTGGCCGCCGTGCCGGAGGACGGGCGCGCGACCGAGGCGGCCCGCAGAGCCCTCGCCGAAGCCCTCGGGGTGCCCGCGAGCGCGACCCTGCTGCGGCGGGGCGCCCGCTCCCGGACCAAGGTCTTCGAGGTCCGAGGCGTGGAGCAGTCCGCCGCCGAGGTTCGCCTCCGCGCAACGTGAAGGCGTTCTTGTCGGGGGATGCCGCCGATGCTAGGTTCCCCCGACTATGGCCGGGAAGACGACCTACACCAAGAAGGAACTGGACGGGCTGCGGCAGCGCCTGCTCGAGGAGCGGGCGGAGCTGCAGGAGCAGCTCACGACGATCGAGGAGACCTCCTTCTCCACCTCTCAGTCGGACCTCTCGGGCGAGGTCTCGTTCGACGAGGAGAACGCTGACGCGGGCACGTTCACGTTCGAGCGCGAGCGCGACCTGTCGATCGAGAACAACGTCCGGGACCTCATGGGCAAGATCGACCGTGCCCTCGCCCACATGGACGAGGGCACGTACGGGATCTGCTCGCGGTGCGGGAAGCCCATCGAGAAGGCGCGCCTGCGGGCGCTGCCCTACGTGGACCTCTGCCTCAAGGACGCCCAGGCGCAGTCCCGGCGGTAGGCGGTGAGTCCCCGGGGCCGCTCGGCGGCCCTTCTGTACGCGGTGGCAGCCGGGGCCTTCCTGCTCGACCGGCTGAGCAAGGTCTGGGTGGAGCAGGCACTCGCCGGGCGGCCCCCGATCCGGGTGATCCCCGGCGTGCTCTCCTTCTCCTACACGACGAACTCCGGCGGGGCGTTCGGCTTCGGCCGGAGCGCGCCCTGGTTGTTCGCCGGGGCGACGATCGTGGTCGGTGCCGTCATCGTGGTCGTGTCCACGCGGGCGATGCGGCCGTCGGTCGCGATCGGGCTCGGGCTGATCCTCGGCGGGGCGCTGGGGAACCTCACGGATCGCATCGCGAACGGCCCGGGGTTCGGCGGCGCGGTGACCGACTTCATCGACTTCCACGTCTGGCCGGTGTTCAACCTCGCGGACACCGCGATCGTGATCGGCGCGGTGATCCTCGCCGTGACGAGCGCCTTCGGCGACGACGAGCGTGAGCCGGAGTCCGGGCATCACCCCGCGCCCGACGAGCCGGCACGGTGAGCGAGACCTTCGAGGCGGGCTCCGGCCGCCTCGACGCCGTGGTCGCTGCGCGGCTCGGCGTCCCCAGGGCCGAGGTGCAGCGCGCGATCCTCGCTGGCAGTGTGCTCGTCGACGGCGTGACCCGGCCGAAGGACCATCGGCTCGCGGGCGGCGAACGGATCGAGGTCGACCTCGCTCCCGCCTCGGCGCTCGAGCCCGAGGAGCCGCCGCTCGAGCTCGCCTGGTCGGACGAGCACCTCGCGGTGGTGCGCAAGCCGGCGGGCCTGCCGACCCACCCGTCGGCGAACCGCAGGAGCGGCACCGTCGTGAACCGCCTCCTCGGCATGGGCCTGCCGCTCGCGCCGCGCGGGGGCCCGCTCCGGCCGGGGATCGTCCACCGGCTGGACTCGGGCACGTCCGGACTGCTGGTGGTCGCCCTGGACGACCCGACCCACGAGGCCCTCGCAGGGCTGTTCGAGCGCCACGGCGCCGACCGCCGCTACCTCGCGCTCGTGCGGGGAGGCGTCGATCATGACCGGTTCGAGGTGGACGCCCCGCTGGCACGCACCGGCGCCCGGATCCGGGTGGACGCCACCGGCGGCCGCGAGGCCGCCACCGCGTTCGAGGTCCGGGAGCGGTACGCGCGCGCCACGCTGCTCGAGGCCGCGCCGCGGACCGGCCGGACCCACCAGATCCGGGTGCATCTGTCGGCGGTCGGGCATCCGATCCTCGGTGACGCTCGGTACGGCGGCGGTGGGGACGAGGCGAGGCGGCTCGGCCTGGCCCGGCCGTTCCTGCACGCGTGGCGGATCGCGTTCGACCACCCTGAGACGAGGGAGCGGCTCGAGCTCGAGGACGCACTCCCGCCCGACCTCGAGGAGACCCTGCGACGGGTCAGGAGGGAGGCCTGACCCGTCGCCTAGCGCCGCGCCCTCTCGGCCTCCTTCAGGTACAGCGCGTGCTGCGTGCGGACCTCCTCGCGCGAGGCGAGCAGGCGGTCCTCGACGTCGGGGGCGAGCGTGCGTGACTCGATCAGGGCGTTCATCTTGGCGGGGTCGACCGAGAGCACGCGCTCCCACAGGCCGAGCGGCTCGAGCACCTCGCGCACCTTCTCGTCGACGGGCGCCGTGACGTGCTGGGGCCGCCGGTCGACGGCCGCACCGTCGGTCCCGAACAGGCGACGATAGCCGTGCTCGTCGCAGAACGCGTTGATGAGCGCCGCGAGCTCGTCGATCCGCCGGTACGTCTGGCGCCCGGTCCGCTTCAGCGCGATCCACTCGTCGACGACCTCGGTCATCCTCGGCGCCGGGTCGCCCTGCGCTTGCTCGTACCGGTGCCGGAACAGTGGGCACATCGCCTGGTACTCGCACCAATCGCAGAGGGGGTTCTGCCGCGGCTCGAACTTCCCCGCCTCGATGCGTTCGGCGACGACGCCGATCCGGCGGCGGAGTTGCTCGACGTCCGCGTCGGTCCGCACGGTCGTCATCCGCTGCCCGGGAAGCAGGTAGTAGAGCGTCAGCCGCTCGGGGCTGATCCCCCACACCTCGCGGGCGGCGAGGTGGTAGATCGAGAGTTGGAGGTCCTGGTCGATCCTCGACTGCGGCGGCAGCCGGCGGTTCGTCTTGTAGTCGACGATCTCGTACCCGCCGCCGGGGATCCGGTCGAGGCGGTCGATCACGCCGGAGACCGTGACGCCTTCGACCTCGATCTGGAAGCGGAACTCGAGCGCGGCGGGGATGCGGTACCGGTCGGCGTTCTCGACGTGGTACTGCGCGAGCACCTGCCGTCCGTGGTCGTAGTACGTGCGCTCCTCGGAGTCGTCGCCGAAGCCCTCGGAGACCCATCCCGCCTCGAGCATGTCGTGGAGCTCCTCGAGCGAGGGCGCGACGGGCACCGGCCGGTCGTGGAACAGGTGGAGGGCGCGGTGAAGAGACTCCCCGAACGCGAGCGCCGGCGAGCGGGCCTGGGGGAGGCGGTCCTCGTACTGGTACTTGAACTTCGCCGGGCAGGTCTCGTAGGTGTTGATGCTCGAGTAGGAGAGACGCAACTCTTGTCCCCTCGAAAGGCGTCCGAGGACGAGTGTATGCAGACCCCTCGCGGGATTACAAGCGTGTAGTTCTCCGCACGGAACCTCCGGTATCACCGGTGCTTGTGGAGAACGTGGGGAGGACCTGGGGACAAACTACAGTGGTGTGATTCGGCTCGAGATTGGTCTAGACTGACCCGCCGTGGCAGGCGGGAGCTTCGTTCATCTCCACACCCATTCTGAGTTCTCGCTGCTAGACGGGGCCGCGAGGATCACAGCACTGTTCGAGCGAGCCGCGGCGAACCACATGCCGGCGCTGGCGCTGACCGATCACGGAGCGATGTACGGAGCGCTCCAGTTCTACGAGGCGGGCACCGCCGCCGGGGTCAAACCCATCCTCGGTGTCGAGGCGTACGTCGCACCCTCGTCGCGTTTCGATCGCTCGCCCGGCGAAAGCGAGGAGAAGTACCGGCACCTCACGATCCTTGCCCGCAACGGAACGGGCTACCGCAACCTGCTGAAGCTCGTCACCGATGCGTACCTCGAGGGCTTCTACCACCGGCCGCGGATCGACAAGCAAGTGCTCGCGGAGCACGGCAACGGCCTGATCGGCCTCTCCGGCTGTCTCGCCTCCGAGGTCTCGCAGCTTCTCCTCAACGGTCAAGAGAAGAAGGCCACGGAGATCGCTGCCGAGTATCGCGACATCTTCGGTGCGGGCAACTTCTACGTGGAACTCCAGGACCACGGCCTGGAGGACCAGGCAAGGATCCTCCCCGGGCTCGTTCAGGTAGCCGAGTGGGCGGATCTGCCGATCGTGGCGACCAACGATCTCCACTACACCGATCAGGGGGATGCGAAACCTCACGACGTCCTGCTCTGCATCCAGCAGCAGAAGGTCCAGACGGATATGAACCGCCTGAAGTTCGACTCGGACGAGTTCTACCTGAAGAGCGCGGAGGAGATGCGAGAGGTCTTCCGCGAGTTCCCCCAGGCCTGCGACGCGACGCTCGAGATCGCCGAGATGTGCGAGCTCGAGCTCGTCTACGGGAACGCGGCGCCCGAGGACGAGCGGTTCCACGTCCCCCGCTTCGAGCCGCCCCAGGACAAGGACCGCGACACGTACCTCCGCGAGCTCGTGCTGGAAGGCGCAGCGACGCGCTACCCGGAGCTCACGCCCGAGATCCGCGCCCGGATCGACCACGAGCTCGGCGTGATCAACTCGATGGGGTTCTCGGCCTACTTCCTGATCGTGTGGGACCTGATCCGGTTCGCGCGCGAGAACGGGATCCGCGTCGGGCCCGGCCGCGGCTCGGCGGCGGGCTCGGTCGTGTCGTACTCGCTGCGGATCACGGATCTCGACCCGCTCCGGTACGGCCTGATCTTCGAGCGGTTCCTGAATCCCGGCCGGATCCAGATGCCGGACATCGACATGGACTTCGACGAGCGCCGCCGCGACGAGGTGATCAGGTACGTGGCCGACAAGTACGGCTCGGACCACGTGGCGCAGATCATCACGTTCCAGACGATCAAGGGGAAGCAGGGCATCCGGGATGCGGCGCGGGTCCTCGGCTTCCCGGCGAGCGTGGGGGACCGGCTCTGCAAGATGTACCCGCCGGCGATCATGGGCCGGGACGAGCCGATCGAGCGCGCGCTTCAGATCTCGCACGAGCTTCGGGACGCGTACGAGCGCGAGCCGGAGGCGCGGGAGATCGTGGACACCGCCCGCGCCCTCGAGGGGCTCCGACGGGAGGACTCGGTCCACGCCGCCGGCGTGGTGATCGGGGACGAGCCGCTCGTGAACTACCTCCCGCTGAAGCTCTCGAAGGACTCACGGGACGACTCGCGGCGGATCGTCACGCAGTTCGACATGAAGGCGGTCGAGGACCTCGGCCTGCTGAAGATGGACTTCCTCGGCCTGCGGACGCTGTCGGTGATCGAGGACACGCTGTCGCACCTGCGCCGCCGTGATGTCGAGCTCGACATCGACCACGTCCCGCTCGACGACGAGCCCGTCTACGACATGCTCCGGCGCGCCGACACGACCGGGGTCTTCCAGCTCGAGGGGGGCGGGATGCGGTCGCTGATCAAGCACCTCGCCCCCGACCGGTTCGAGGACCTCATGGCGCTCGTCGCTCTGTACCGGCCGGGGCCGCTGAACGCCGGGATGCACGTCGAGTACGCCGAGCGCAAGCACGGGCGACGCCAGGTGACGTACCCGCACGAGGATCTCGAGGACATCCTGTCGGGGACGTACGGGATCATGGTCTACCAGGAGCAGGTGATGCAGATCGCCGTGCGGATCTCGGGCTACTCGATGGCCGAGGCCGACACGCTGCGGCACGCGATGGGCAAGAAGATCCGCGCGAAGCTCATGGTGCACCGCGAGAAGTTCATCGAGGGCTGCGTCGCCAACGGGTACCCCTCGCGGCTCGGGGAGGACCTGTTCGAGCTCATGGAGCCGTTCGCCGACTACGGGTTCAACGCGTCGCACGCGTGCGCGTACGGCTACGTCGCGTACCAGACCGCGTACCTGAAGGCGCACCACCCGGTCGAGTACATGTCCGCGGTGCTCACGAGCGTCCGCGACGACAAGGACCGCAAACCGTTCTACCTGAACGCCTGCCGCCTGATGGGGCTCGAGGTCCTGCCGCCGGACGTGAACGAGTCCGAGCAGGACTTCGCGCCGGTCGCGAGCGGCGAGCCGAAGATCCGGTACGGTCTGTCGGCCGTCCGCAATGTGGGGGCCGGCGCCGTGCAGCAGGTGATCTCGGCGCGGCGCGCGAAGGGGGCCTTCACGGGCTACGCGGACTTCTGCCGCAAGGTCGATCCGTCCGTCCTCACGAAGAAGGTGCTCGAGAGCCTGATCTACGCCGGCGCCTTCGACTCCCTCGGCTACCGCAGGCGCGGCCTCGTCGAGAACCAGGAGAAGATCTCCGGCCCGATCGCTGCCGAACGCAAGGCCGAGGCCGCGGGGCAGTTCTCGCTGTTCGGCGGGGGAGAGCAGGCGGCGCACGAGATCGACGAGGCCGTGATCACGCCCGAGGAGTTCGAGAAGCGAACGCTGCTGCGCCTCGAGAAGGAGATGCTCGGCCAGTTCGTCACCGACCATCCGCTGCTCGAGGTGCGCGAGCGGCTCGCGGCCCTGTCCGACATGGAGCTCTCGGAGGCGGAGACCCTCGGGGACGGCGACCTCGTCACGGTCGCGGGCATCGTGTCGTCGATCGCGCGCCGGTACTCGAAGAAGGGCGAGCCTTACGCGCAGTTCCGGCTCGAGGACCTCGCCGGCGGCATCACGGTCGTGGTGTTCCCAGGGCAGTACGACAGCGTCCAGCACCTGCTCGAGCCCGATGCGATCCTGCTCGTGAAGGGGCGCGCGGACCGGCGCGGGCGCGGCGAGGAACTCCAGCTCCGGGCCGTCGAGATCACGGAGCCGGATCTCGGCGGGCCGGGTCGGCAGACCGAGCCGGAGGGCGTGCTGCAGGTCGACGTGGCCGCGGCGAGCTGCACGAAGGCTGTGATCGGCAAGCTGAAGGAGCTGCTCGCGGCCCATCCCGGCCGCACGCCCGTCCGGGTGCGCTTCCTCTCGTCCCAGGGGGTCAGGCCGCTCGAGGTCGGGACGTTCCAGGTGGAACCGGGGGCGGGGATGCTCTCGGAGCTGCGGCTACTGCTCGGGCAGGACGCCGCCCGGGTGGTCCCGAACGGCGGCGTCACGAGGTTGCCCGAGGCGGGCGCCTTGCCGGCCTCCTCGCCCGCCTGAGCGGCGCTTCGACTCGCGGGCCAGTCCCGCCGGGTTCGCCCTTCCGTACTCATGCCTGAAGGCCCTCGTCCGACCGTCTCGGGTGGCCGCGCGGGGGCAGGATGTGGTAGGTAGCACCTCTGCCCGAGGGAAGAAAGGGGGACACGGAGACGTGTTCCGGCTTGGGCCGGATCGATCCATCTGTACGTACGACCGAGAGGGGGCTAGATGAGGGACCGCAGACACTTCGCCATCCTGGCGTTGGTCGCGGCGCTCACGCTCGTCGCCGCCGCGTGTGGCGACGACGACGGGGGCGGCGAGACGGCGGCCACGGGTGGTGGCACCGCTGCAACGGGAGCGGTCGACTGTGAGGCCGACGAGTTCGGCTGCGTCGAGGTCGCCGCCGGTGCGCCGATCCAGCTGGCGTCGCTGTTGTCGATCTCGGGTGAGACCGCGTTCCTGGGCACCGACAGCAACAACGGGATCAAGCTCGCGATCGACTACCTGGACGACGCGTTCGACGGCGCGAACGGGCAGCTGCTCGGGCACGACGTCGAGCTGCTCGAGGAGGACGACGGATGCTCCGCCGAAGGGGGCCAGGCGGGCGGCACCGCGCTCGCGGCCAACCCGGACATCGTCGCGGTGATCGGGACGTCGTGCTCGAGCTCCGCGCTCGGCGTCGCCGACACGATCCTGGGCGACAAGGGCATCCTGCTGTTCTCGCCGTCCAACACGAACCCCGGACTGACGTCGGAGGAGGCGCACCAGCCCTTCTACGCGCGGACCGCGCACAACGACAAGATCCAGGGCGCGATCGTGGCCGAGTACGCGTTCAACGAGCTCGGGGCCACCACGGCGGCGACGATCAACGACGAGAGCCCGTACGCCGATGGTCTCGCCCTGGCGTTCCGCGAGAACTTCGAGGCGCTCGGCGGCACGATCACCACGATCGAGCAGGTGAACAGCGCCGACACCGATCTCGGCCCGGTGCTCACGAGCATCGCCGAGGGTGAGCCGGACGTCGTCTACGGACCGAACTTCAACCCGGTCTGCGCGCTGACGTACGTCCAGGGCCAGGACATCCTGGCACCGGACACACCGATCCTCGGCTCGGACGGTTGCCTCGAGTCGGCGTTCCTGGAGACCGCCGGCGACGCCGCGGGACCGTACTTCGCGTCCTCGCCGGACGTCACCGTCTTCCAGGACGGCGAGTTCTACGCCAACGAGTACCTGCCGGCGTACCAGGAGCAGTTCGGGACGGACCCGACGGCCGTGTTCAACGCCCACGCCTTCGACGCTACGAACGTGCTGTTCGACGCGATCGAGGCCGTGGCGGTGGACGACGGGAGCGGGAACCTGACGATCTCCCGGACCGCGCTCAAGGACGCCGTCCTTTCGACCAGCGGATACGAGGGGATGACCGGGATCATCACGTGCACGCCGCTCGGCGACTGCGCCACGGACGTGACGATCGGTATCTTCGAGTACCCCAACTGGCCGGTCGAGGGTGGCGAAGAGCCGGCTGACGCCGTCTACAGCGACACGAAGTCGCTCGACGAAGTCATCTGATCGACGCTGCACGGCGCGCTGCGGGTGGGCCACGGGCCCACCCGCAGCGCCGCGTCTAGGGATGGACTAGGCTCGCGCACGCGATGGGAACCGTGACCCAGGGGCCGACCCGCGGCGCGCAGCTCGGGCGCCTGGAACGGTTGCCCTGGCGCAAGATCATCCTGGTCGTCCTGTCGGTTCTCATCCTGGCGGTCGTTCTGGTCGGCGCGTACCGCACCCTGACGCTCCCCGAGGACCAGGCCTACTCGGGCACCGCCTGGCGGAACTTCGTCATCCTCGGGCTCGCCCAGGGATCGATCTACGCGCTGATCGCGCTCGGCTACACGCTCGTCTACGGCATCCTGCGGATGATCAATTTCGCGCACGGCGAGGTGTTCATGTTCGGGGCGTTCGGCGCGTTCTTCTTCGCGGACGCCTACGAGGCGAGCGGCTTCCTCGACCGCAGCCCCGTCGCGGCGCTCGCGATCCTGCTGACCGTGGCGATGCTCACTTCGATGGGGGTCGCGGTCCTGCTCGAGCGGGTCGCCTACCGGCCGCTCCGTAACGCGCCGCGCTTGGTGCCGCTCATCACGGCGATCGGGGCGTCATTCTTCCTGCGGGAAACCGCGCGCGGCTTCTTCGGTCCCCAGACCAGAGGGTTCGGAGTGCCCACCGCGCTCGAAGGTACGTGGACGATCTTCGGGATACCGATCGACCGCATCCAGGTGCTCGTGCTCGTGACGGTGATCATCGCGATGACCCTGTTGTCGCTGTTCATCTCGAGGACGAGGACCGGGAAGTCGATGCGCGCCGTGGCGGCCGACAGCGAGATCGCGAGCCTGATGGGGATCCACGTCGACCGCGTGATCATCACGACGTTCGCGATCGGCGGGCTGCTCGCGGGCGTCGCGGCCGTGCTGTTCTCCCTCACGTTCGAGTCGGTGAACTTCTTCATGGGCTTCCGGCCCGGGATCGCGGCGTTCACCGCGGCGGTCCTCGGCGGCATCGGGAGCATCTCGGGCGCGGCGCTCGGCGGCATCCTCCTCGGCCTGCTGCAGTCGCTCGGTCCCGCGCTGATCCTGACCGGGTACGACATCCCGTCGCCGTTCCAGCTGAAGGACGCGTTCACGTTCTTCGTGCTGGTGCTGGTCCTGATCTTCCGGCCCGGTGGGCTCCTGGGGACCGGGGACGCGGAGAAGGTCTGATGGGGATCGCGAGGCGATCGGTGATGCGCGGAGGCGCGCTCGGTGGGATCGCTGCGATCTACATCGCTCTGGTTGGCCTCTACACCGAGTTCGCGGAGCTCGAATTGGTCGGGGAGCAGGTCACGCTCGGCCGTGTGATGCTCGTCGCGCCGGCGCTCGTCGCTGCGTACGCCGTCACGCGTCCGCGGGTCGTCGCCGGCGAACGGCGGCCGGTCGGATTCGGTGCGGGGGTCGCGGGTGGTGCCCTGACCGGTCTGGTCACCGGCGGCGTGTTCGCGGCGGCGGTGTGGTTCGCCGAGTGGTTCGGGGTCGACCGGATCCGCGAGGTCTTCATCCAGGTCTCGGAGCCCCTGATCGCGTTCCTCACGTTCGACCAGGGCGTCCCGGCGGGTCTCCCGATCCTCATCGGGATCTGCATCCTCGGCGGCGCCGTCGGCGGCCTGGCGCGTACCGCTCCGGCGGCCGCGCGGGCGCCGCTCGCGGTCGGCACGATCGCCGTGATCGCGATGGCGTTGCTCCAGCGGATCATCCCCATCGTCTTCGTCGAGCTGGGGTTCAAGGCCGACTGGCTCTACAGCCCGGTGACGAGGGGGCTGACCTGGCTCGGCGCCGCCCTGATCTTCGGTGTCGCCGCAGCGGCCAACGTGTTGTGGCATCGCAGCGGCGAGCAGACCCGCGAGCGCGTTCGCTCGACGGTTCAGGAAGCGCCGGCCGCTAAGCTCGGGTTGCTCGTCGCGATCCTGGCGATCCTCGCGATCATGCCGCTGCTGCTCGGCACGGTGATCTCTGAGGTGCTCGGCCAGGTGATGATCTACGTCCTGCTCGGGATCGGGCTGAACATCGTCGTCGGCTACGCGGGGCTGCTGGACCTCGGGTACGTGGCCTTCTTCGCGTTCGGCGCCTATACGCTCGGGCTGTTCACCGGCGCGTTCCTGAACACGACGGCCGGGGCGGCTGAGCCGGCGCTCTCCGCGGACCTGAACTTCTACGTCGCGATCTGGATCGTCGCGCTGCTCGCGGCGGGCCTCGGACTCCTGATCGGCGCGCCGGTGCTCCGGCTGCGCGGCGACTACCTGGCGATCGTGACCCTGGGTCTCGGCGAGATCGTGAGCATCATCACGGCCTCGAAATGGGCTCAGCCGCTGATCGGCGGTCCGCAGGGCATGCGTGGCGTCACGAAGGCCGAGTTCGCCGGGCTCAATTTCCAGGACAATCCGCAGCACTTCTATTACCTCGTGCTCGCGTTCGTCCTGCTCGCGCTGTTCATATCGTGGAGGCTCGCGGGATCCCGCATCGGCCGCGCGTGGAACGCGATGCGTGAGGATGAGCAGGTCGCCGAGGCGATGGGCGTGAGTACGATCCGGTTCAAGCTCCTCGCGTTCGCGATGGGCGGCGCGATCGGCTCGCTCGGGGGGGCGCTGTTCGCTGTGAGCCTCGGCTCGCTCACGCCGACGAGCTTCGAGCTCGTCGTGTCGATCACCGCGCTCGCGGTCGTGATCCTCGGGGGGCTCGGGAGCCTGCCGGGCGTCGTCGTCGGCGCGCTCGTGCTGATCGGCCTGCCCGGTTTGCTCCGCGAGTTCGAGGCGTACCGACTCCTGGTCTACGGCGGCGCGCTCGTGGCGATCATGATCCTCCGGCCGCAGGGGCTGATCCCCAACGTTCGGCGGAGCCGCGAGCTGCACGAGGAGGAGGTCGAGCAGGACGCCTGGGCCGCGGGAACCACCGGCGACCGCGAGGCGGTGGCGGCCGTGTTGCCGGGCGGGGGCCTCGGCGCCGGGCGGGAGGACATCGAGTGAGCCAGAACGGCACCCGCCTCCTCGAGCTCGGCAAGGTCGCGAAGCATTTCGGAGGCCTCTATGCGCTGTCGGGGCTCGACCTGCACGTCGACGAGGGCGAGATCGTGTCCGTCATCGGGCCCAACGGCGCCGGGAAGAGCACGATGTTCAACGTCGTGACCGGCCTGTACCCGCCGGACGACGGTGATGTCCGGTTCCGGGGCGAGAGCATCGTCGGCCTGGCGCCCAACCGCATCACGAAGCTCGGGCTGGCGAGGACGTTCCAGACCGTCCATCTGTTCCCGAACATGACCGTGCTCGAGAACGCGATGGTGGGCCAGCACTGCCGAGGGAGATCGGGGGTGTTCGGCTCGGTGATCCGGCTGCCCAGCACGCGCCGCGAGGAGGAGCAGATCCGCGCCCGGGCCCAGACCGCCCTCGAGTTCTTCGGCAAGCGCCTCGCCGGCTATCGCCAGGACCAGCCGGCCTTCGCGCTCTCCTACGCCAACCGCCGGCGGCTCGAGATGGCCCGCGCGCTCGCGACGGATCCCGTGCTCATCATGCTCGACGAGCCGACCGCCGGGATGAACCCGAGGGAGACCCTCGAGCTGCGCGACCACATCGTGCGGATGCGCGACGAGCTCGGGCTCACCGTCCTCGTGATCGAGCACGACATGCGCGTGGTCAAGGGCGTGTCGGACCGGGTGATCGCGCTCGACTACGGTCGGAAGATCGCCGAGGGCACGTACGACGATGTCGCGAACGACCCGCAGGTGATCGAGGCGTACCTCGGCACGAAGGCCGTCGGATGAGCGACCGGCCGGATACCCGGGAGCGCGAGCAGGTCGAGGCGGATCCGGCGGAGACCGGCGTCGACGTCCAGCCGGTTCAGACCGAGGCGCTGCCGTCCCCCAGCGAGCCCGTCCCCGGCGACGTCGGCGACCGCAAGCCGGTCCTCGAGCTCCGCGACGTCAGCACGCACTACGGCATGGTGGCGGTGCTCCGGAACGTGAACGTCGAGATCTATCCCGGCGAGATGGTGTGCCTGCTCGGCGGCAACGCGAGCGGGAAGACCACCACGCTCAAGACGATCCTCGGCTACGTGACGCCGTCCGAGGGCGAGGTGGTGCTGGACGGCGAGGTCGTCAGCGGCCTCCCGACCGCCCAGGTGGTGTCGCGCGGGATCTCGATGGTCCCGGAGAACCGCCGGCTGTTCCCGAACATGACCGTCTCGGAGAACCTGGATCTCGGCGCCTACATGCGCAAGGACAAGGCGAAGCTCGCCGAGGACCGGGAGAAGGTGCTCGAGACGTTCCCCAGGGTGCGGGAACGGCTCAAGCAGAAGGCCGGGACGCTGTCGGGCGGCGAGCAGCAGATGGTCGCGATGGGTCGGGCCCTCATGGCGGACCCGAAGGTCCTGCTGATGGACGAGCCCTCGATGGGGCTCGCGCCGATATTGGTGGAACAGGTCTTCGAGATCATCAAGCAGATCCGGGCGCTCGGCCGCACCGTGTTCGTGGTGGAGCAGAACGCGAACATGGCGCTGTCCATCGCCGATCGTGGGTACGTGATCCAGACCGGGCAGGTGGTGCTCGCGGACACGGCGCAGAACCTCCTCGACAACCCGCTGATGCGGGAGGCGTACCTCGGCGAGCTCTGAGCCTCGCCGTCCGCACCCGATCGACGCGGAGGCGCTCGCCCGCCTCCTGCCCATGCCGGCGGCGATCGACGCCCTCCACGCCGCCTTCGCCGCCGAGCTCCCGGAGGCGCCGCTCCGGTCGCACGTCGACACCGCCGGGGGCGCGCTCCTGCTCATGCCCGCGTGGGGCGAGGCGGGCGTGGGGGTGAAGCTCGTCACCCTCACCGACTCGAACCCGAAGCGCGGGCTCCCGTTCATCCACGCGCTCTACGTGCTGTTCGACGCCGAGACGCAGGCGCCCGTCGCGACGCTCGACGGCGCGGCGCTCACGGCGCTCCGTACCGCGGCCGTAAGCGGGGTGGCGACCCGGCTGCTCGCACGCGAGGGGGCGAGCCGCCTGGTCCTGTTCGGCGCCGGGGTCCAGGCCTTCGCGCACCTCGAGGCGATGCGAGCGGTGCGGCCGATCGAGGAGGTCGTGGTGGTGTCGCGCGGTGCCGAGCGGGCGGCCGCCCTGGTCGAACGCGCGGCCGAGGCCGGGCTCCCCGCTCGGATCGGGACACCCTCCGACGTGTCGGACGCGGACCTGATCTGCACGTGCACGACGAGCGAGCGTCCCGTGGTCGAGGGCGAGGAACTCGCCGCCGGCACCCACGTGAACGCGGTGGGAGCGTATCTGCCGACGATGCGCGAACTCGACACGGACGCCGTCCGCCGGGCCAGGGTCGTCGTCGACACGCGCGAGGCCGCCTTCGCCGAGGCGGGGGACCTCCTGATCCCCATCGGGGAAGGCGCGATCGGGCGCGAGCACGTCCGCGCCGACCTCGCCGAACTCGTCCGCGGGGCAGAGGTTCGGACGTCCGCCGCCGACGTCACGGTCTTCAAGGCGGTGGGCGTCGCGTTCGAGGACCTGATCGTCGCCCGGGCCGCGGTGGACCGCCTGTGAGCGCGACGGCGGACGTCGTGGTCGTCGGGGGCGGCGTCGTGGGTGCGAGCGCCGCGTATCACCTCGCGACCGCCGGGGCGGGCCGCATCGTGGTGCTCGAACGGGCGGATCACCTGGCCGCGGGTTCGACCGGGGCGTGCGCCGGCGGCTTCCGTTATCAGTTCTCCAGCGAGGTGAACGTCCGGCTCTCGCAGGCGAGCGTGCCGATGATCACCGGGTTCACCGAGGAACACGGGCTCCCGCTCGACGTGGCCGAGGACGGCTACCTGTTCCTCGTTCGGAACGAGGACCTGTGGAGCGGGTTCGTGGCCGCGAACGACCTCCACCGCTCGCTCGGCATCGAGGCCGAGATCCTGACCCCGGAGGAGGCCGTTGCGCGCGCGCCCGGGATCTCGACCGAGGGGCTCGTGGGGGCCACGTTCGGCGTTCGGGACGGCATCGCGGATCCGTCGGGGCTGACCCAGGGCTACGCGACGCTCGCGCGCGCCGCCGGCGCGTCGATCGAACTGAGCGTCGAGGTCGCGGAGGTCGTGGTCGAGGACGACCGAGTGGTGGGCGTCGTCACCTCCGCGGGACGATGGGAGTCACCGGCGGTCGTGAACGCCGCGGGGCCGTGGGCCGGCGTCCTCGCGTCGACCGCGGGCGTCGAGCTTCCGATCGACCCGATCCCTCGCCACGTGCTCGTCACCGGCGCCTTCGAGGGCGTCCCCGAGCGGCGCACCCTGGTGATCGACGCGGTCACCTCCTTCTACTTCCACCGGGAGGGCGCGGGGGTCCTGATGGGGATGGGGAGCCCGGACGAGCGGCCGTCGTTCGAGACGACACCCGACGAGACGTTCGTCGCCGAGGAGCTGCTGCCGACGGCCGTCCGCGTGTTCCCCCCGCTCGAGACCGCGAGCATCGAGCACTCGTGGGTGGGGCTCTACGAGATGACCCCGGACCGGCACCCGGTCATCGGGCCGGCGCCGGGCGTCGAGGGCTTCTACCTGGCGAACGGGTTCAGCGGACACGGGTTCCAGCACGCGCCCGTGGTGGGGAAGCTCCTGGCCGAGCTGATCGTGGACGGCGAGGCGCGGACGGTGGACATCTCCTCGTTGGGGCTCGAACGCTTCGAGGCGGGGGACCTGATCCGCGAACGCCACGTCGTCTGAGTGCCGGGGGCGGGATTCGAACCCGCACGCGCTCTCGCGCAATGGCTTTTGAGGCCATCATGTCTGCCAGTTCCATCACCCCGGCCAGGTCGCAGTCTACGTGGCGCCCCTCCGCGGGCGGGCCTCCCGACGTACATCTCCTCGGGTCGATGCGCCCCGGCCGATCCGCGCCCGCGCATAGACTGCCCGCCGGCCGAACAGGAGCACCGGTGAAGACCTGGGTCCGCACGCTCGCCACGATCGCGCTGCTCGCCGCCGCATGCACGGCGTCCGAGCCGGCGTCGCCGGGGCCGTCCCCCTCGGCGTCGCGGGCAACGGTCTCCGAAGCGAGCCCCTCACCCTCGCCCGTCGAGCAGGTGAACGTGGCGTTCGTCCGCGACAACTCCGTCGCCGATACGGACGAGCACGCCCTCCCGGCCCTGCAGGGCGCGCAGCTCGCCTTCCAGACGGCCGCGCTCGCCGACCCGGAGGCAGTGCTGATCCACCTAGAGCTCGTCGACGTGGGCGAGGACCCGTCGGCGCTCGAGGCGGTCGCCGCGGATCCGAGCTTCGTCGCCGCGATCGTCGCCCCGGGCGTGGAGGTCGACATGCCCGAGGGGATGCCCGTCGTCAGCCTCTCCGGGCTCGTGCCAGCGCAGGACGCCGGGGCCCGCCTCGTCCCGCCGATCGGGACGACGGCTCATACCCTCGCGCGGAGCGTGCGGAACGGTCCATGCATCCTCTCCGAGGACCCGCCGCCCGATCCACTCGGAGCGCTGGTCGCGAATCGATCGGGCGAGCCGGCGCAGGCGATGGACGTCGCCGAGGTGCCGGGCGAGGTCTCCTCCCGCGGATGCCGGACCGTGCTCTGGGTCGGAGGTCCGGACGGGGCGGCCGAGGTGTCGCTCGCGCTCGAGGGCACGGACGTGCGACTGGTCGGCGGGGACCGGCTACTGGATCACGACTTCCTGGCCGAGGCCGGGGCGTCGGCGGATGGAGCGCGGGCGTTCTGCCCTTGCGCCGACGTCTCGACCTCGACGGTGCTCGCGGCGCGGCGATTCATCCAGGACTACCAGTCGGAGTTCGGATCCGCGCCGGCCGCGTACGCGGTCGAGGGGTGGGACGCGGGTCACCTGATCCGCCGGGCCGTGCGGGACGGGGCGCCGATCCGGGAGGACGTCGGCGCAAGGCTCGGCGGCGTGGCCGCCCACGGGGGCCTGGCCGGCACCTACCGGTTCGGGACCGACGGCGAGCTGGTCGGCCCCGAGAGCTCGGTGCGTGTCTACCGCGTCGTGGGCGGGAGGTGGCTGAGCGCCCCGGCCTGAGCCGCCCGAAACCCCCGGCCGCCCCCCGCTCGTATGCGAGGGTACGGGCCTCGCGACCGTGAGTTGAGCGGGCGAGGGTACATCGGGCAGGATGGAAGCAGACACGCAGCCGATGCCCGCCCGGACGGACGAAGGAGGAGGATTTGACGAAAGCTCGGATCTGGCTCGCGGCCCTGGTCGCAATGTTCGCCCTGGTGGTGGCCTCGTGCGCCGGCGACGACGACGGTGGGGGAGAGACGGCGGCAACCGGAACGACCGGGGAGACGGCGGCGACCGGGGCGACGGGGGAGACGGGGATCCCCGAGTTCACGACGCTCCAGGAGGGGGTCCTCCAGGTCGCGTCGTGCCTGGACTACCCGCCGTTCGAATCGATCGAGGGAGACGACGAGGTCGGGTTCGACGTCGATCTCGTCGAGGAGATCGCCTCGCGGCTGGGGCTCGAGGTCGAATGGGTCACCCACGACTTCGACACGGTCTTCACGGCCCTACAGGGCAACCAGTTCGACATGGTTGCCGCGGCGTCGACGATCACGGACGAGCGCCTGCAGATCGTCGACTTCACCGATCCGTACTACGCGTCCCGTCAATCGCTGATCGTGAACGTCGAGGAGACCCCGGACATCACCTCCACGGATCAACTGGGGGAGGGCGACGTCGTCGCCGTGCAGCGCGGGACGACCGGGCAGGCGTGGGCCGAGGAGAACCTCGGACCCCAGGGGGTCGAATTCAAGACCTTCACGAACATCACGCCGGCGTTCCAGGACCTGGAGGCCGGCAACGTGGTCGGCATCATCAGCGACGAGCCGCAGGCGGTCTCGGTCGCCGGCACCGAGTTCCCCAGCCTGTCGGTCGTGCAGCCCATCGACACGAACGAGAACTACGGCTTCGCGACCTCGAAGGACAACCCGGAGTTGACCGCGGCCGCGAACTTCGCCCTGGCGGCGATCATCGCCGATGGAACCTACGCCGAGATCTTCGGGCGGTACTTCCCGGATCAGGAGGTCCCGGAGCAGTTCCAGCCGAGCGCCTAGACACGAGCAAGGCGAGCGACGGGCCCGTGCCGAGGTCGGCACGGGCCCTCGTGTTGAGAAGGAGGAGAGCGGATGGCAGCGGTGGAGGTTGCCGTACGGGACGACGAGAAGGCTCCCGACGTGCGGGGTCCGACGGCGCCGCTGCCGGCGACCACCCTGGGTCTCGGGATCGCGTCGATCGTGGCGATCCTGGGCGGCACGCTGGCGCTCCAGCTCATCACGGTCGTCACCGGAGCCGAGATGACCCCGGCCTGCGTGGCCCTCGGGTTCGACGAGGTGACCGGTGGGACGGGGGTCTGCGGGATCGTGGAGACCCTCGAGTCCGGCGCCCAGACGCTCCTGGCCGGGCTGGCGATCGTGACCGGCGCCTTCGCGATCGTGCTCGGGTTCGGCTGGTTCCGCAGGATGGATTCGATCCGTAGACGGGAGCAGTGCATCACGGGGGCGGTCATCGGGATCCAGGGGGTCGCCCTGTCGCTCATGCTGCTCTGGTTCCGGGAGGGTCGCCCGGACCTGATCGCGAAGAACTTCCTGAACTGGGGGGTCCTGGAGGGCTACGGGTATCAGTTCCTCCGGGCGGCGCGGAACACGTTGATCCTCGCGATCGGTGGTGAGCTGGGCGGGATCGTGATCGGCCTGGTGCTCGCGGTCCTCGTGATCTCTAAGCGTCGGGCCGTCCGGGCGCCGGCACGCGTCTACATCAACTTCTTCCGGGGGACGCCGCTCATCTGGCAGCTTGGGGCCGGAGGACTCCTGCTGACGTTCGGTTTCAATGCGTCGATCTCGCCCTTCGTCGTCGCGATCCTCATCTTCTCGCTGAACACGGGCGCCTACGCCGCCGAGGTGTTCCGCGCGGGGATTCAATCTATCGAGCGCGGCCAGGTGGAGGCCGCGCGGTCCCTCGGCATGACCTACGGGCAGTCGTTGCGGTATGCCATCGTGCCGCAGGCGGTTCGCCGCGTGATCCCGCCGCTCATGAACGAGTTCGTGATCCTGATCAAGGACACGGCACTCGTGGTCGTCGTCGGACTGCTCGTCGAGCAGTACGACCTGTTCACGCTCGCGCGCTCGGGTCAGGCGACCACGTTCAACGCCACGTTCTTCACGGCCGCGGCGCTGGGGTACCTGGTCATCACGCTGCCCCTGATCTGGCTCGTGAACCGCGTCGAGCGTCGCCTCCGGAGCGGGCTCGTGGGGTTCGTGGGGGCCCAGTGACGAAACCGACCGAGTCCAACGCCGCCCTCGGCGTCTCGAAGGGCGAGCCGCTGATCCGCCTCGAGGGTATCCACAAGTGGTTCGGCGACCTCCACGTGTTGCGGGGGATCGACCTGTCCCTCATGCAGCGCGACGTGCTGGTCGTCATCGGACCGTCGGGCTCGGGCAAGTCGACCCTGCTGCGCTCCACCAACCTGCTCGAACGCCCGACGCTCGGGAAGGTGTGGTTCGAGGGCCAGGACCTCACCGACATCAGGACGAACCTCAACGAGGCGCGGAACCACATCGGGATCGTGTTCCAGGCCTTCAACCTGTTCCCGCACCTGACCGTCATGCGTAACGTCACGATCGCCCTGGAGAAGGTCATGAAGATCTCCGGCGACGAGGCGACGGAGCGCGCCTGGGAGCAGCTCACCCGGGTGGGGCTGGGGAACAAGGCCAGGGCCTATCCGGGCCAGCTCTCGGGCGGCCAACAGCAGCGCGTCGCGATCGCCCGGGCGCTCGCGATCCGCCCGAGGGTGATGCTGTTCGACGAGGTCACGTCCGCCCTGGACCCGGAGCTGGTGGGGGAGGTCCTCGAGGTGATGATCCGCCTCGCGGGCGACGGGATGACGATGATGGTCGTCACCCACGAGATGGGGTTCGCCCGCGAGGTCGGGACGCGGATGCTCTTCATGGACGAGGGGCGGGTCGTCGAGGAGGGCGAGCCCCGGGAGATGTACCGGGATCCACAGAGCCTGCGTCTGAGGGAGTTCCTCGGCAAGGTGCTGTAGGGTCCGCGCCGTGCGCTCCCCGGTGGTTCGGCTGGTGTTGTTCCTGCTCTGCGTGGCCGTGCTCGTGGCGGGCGCCGTCCTGCTGACCCTCGACCGGGGGCCCTACGTGGTGACCGCGATCGACAACCACTTCCACGACGCGCACCCGACCTTCCCGATCGGGGAGGGTCGCGACCTCGTCGTCAGGAACCGGGGCCGGAACCTGCACAACGTGACGATCGACGCGCTCGGGTTCTCGAGGGACGTGCGGCCGGGCGAACAGCTCACGATCGAGGACATCACCGGGCGGCTCGACCCCGGGCGATACGCGCTCGTCTGTCGGTACCACGAGGATCTCGGCATGACGGGGACGATCGTCATCGCCGGGTGAAGACACGGATCGGCGGGCCGAGGAACCTTTGGAGCCGCCCGCGCCTTCCCCATACGCGAGCGTTGTCTACTCGGTTCCTCGACCCGCCAAAAGGTGGCCCCAAGCGACCTCGCTCTCGGAGAGCCGATGCGCACTCCCAGTCGGTGGTGCGTCCGCGGGACTCGCGTCCCACGTTCGCCCCGCCACTCGGAGGCGCCTTCCGCCCCCCGATCCCTTCGGCCGCTCGGGACCGGAGCGAACAGTAGCGACGCGCCCCACGCGTGTCAACGCGCCGGAACCTCTTGGGCTGCACGCGTTTCCGGGTGACGTCGCAGGTAGCGGCGCGCGCGGTTCGAACGAAGAAAGAGTGACAAACGGTCCGCGCGACGGCGACGTTACGACGCGGTTCCCTGATCGGCCGTCACCGGACGCCGTGCGATCGACGAGACGGGGCGCAGGTAGAGCGCGCCGATGACCACCAGGTAGCCGAGCCACGCGACGACCTCGAGCCACGTCGGATCCGCGTTGTATCCGAGCAGGCCGCGGAAGATCGCGCCGATCCCACTGTCGTCCGGGAGCGTCGAGCTGACGTCGAACGCCGTACCCTCGAGGAACGGGAACCACCCCGCCTCCTGCAGCTCGTGGACGCCGTACGCGAACAGCCCCGCCGCGATGATGATGATCAACACGCCGGTGAACTTGAAGAACGTGCGGAGGTTGATCCGGATCGCCCGCCGGTACAGCAGCACGCCGAGTGTGATCGCCACCGCCAACCCGAGCACGGCGCCGAGGATCTGCGCGCCGACCCCCCCGGACTCCGCCGCGGTGCCCTCGGCCGCGGCGAACAGGAACAACGCGGTCTCGATGCCCTCGCGGAGGACCGCGAAGAAGGCGATCGCGGCGAGCGCGGTGGCCCCCGTGACGAGTGCGGAGTCCACCTTGTCCTCGAGCTCGGACTTGATGCGGGCGCCCTGGCGGCGCATCCAGAAGATCATCCAGGTCAGCACGCCGACCGCGAGCAGTGTGACGACCCCTTCGAAGACCTGCTCGGCCGTTCCCTCGAACTCGGCTCCGACCGCGAAGATCGTGATGCCCACCACGGCCGAGATCACGATCGCGAGCCCGGTGCCCCACCAGATCACCTTCGCCCGGTCCTGCCGACCGAGCTGGTTGAGGTACGCGAGCAAGATCGAGACGATGAGCGCCGCCTCGATGCCCTCACGAAGCGCGATCACGAACGTGGCACCCATCCGCAGCCCCTCGTTTCCGGAACGGTCCGGCGCGAACCCTGTCCGCGCGCCGGGCGGCTTCAAGCCCGGCCTTGCGAATCCTACCCAGGGCATCGGATTCGGGTCAAGGTCGTTCGGTACCGAATGACCGTCGGGGGCGTCCGCGCCCCGCGCTAGGATGCCCGCGTGACCCCCGATGCCGCCGACACGTCCAGGCGGTTGTTCCTCCTCGACGGCCACAGCCTGTCGTACCGCGCGTACTTCGCGCTGCCGCCCTCGCTCGCGACGACGACCGGTCAGGTGACGAACGCCGTCTACGGCTTCACCTCGATGCTGATCAAGCTGCTTGCCGAGGAGCAGCCGGACCTGATCGCGGTGGCGTTCGACGTGGGCAAGCCGACCGCGCGACTTGAGAAGTATGCGGAGTACAAGGCCGGGCGGCCCGAGACGCCGGACGAGTTTCGGCAGCAGCTCGGGTTGATCATCGAGGTGCTCGAGACGCTCCGCATCCCGGTGATCGGCATCGAGGGACACGAGGCGGACGACGCGATCGCCACGCTCGCGCTCCGGGCCCTGGACCAGGGGATCGAGGTGGTGGTCGTCACCGCCGACCGCGACTTCTTCCAGCTCGTCCGGCCCGGGCTCACGGTGATGTTCAACGTCAAGGGCATCTCGGACATCCGCCGCTACGACGTCCAGGCGGTCACGGAACGCTTCGGCCTCCCACCCGAGAAGTACCTCGACTACGTCGCGCTCAAGGGCGACGCGTCGGACAACATCCCCGGGGTGCCGGGGGTGGGGGAGAAGACGGCGACGAAGCTCGTCCAGGACTTCGGGTCGGTCGAGGAGCTCATGGGTCGGACCGACGAGCTGAAGGGCAAGCTCAAGGAGTCGATCGAGGCGGCGGGCGAGCAGCTCGCGTTGAACAAGGAGCTCGCCGAGCTGAATACCGACGTCGACGTCCCGATCGAACCCGACGACGCCGTCGTGGGGGATTGGGACGTCGAGGCCGTGCGACGGCTGTTCACGTCGCTCGAGTTCCGGACCCTGTTCGAACGGCTCGAGGAGGTGGGCCGGAGCGCGAAGCCCGCCCTCGAGGTCGCCGACCTCGACCTGCGCGAGACCGATCCCGGCGAGGTCGGCGCGCTGCTCTCCTCCGACGGGCCGAAGGCGGTCCGGCTCGACCTGGACGAGCGTCGGGTCCGCGGCGTCGCGGTGTCGCTCGGCGGCGGCCAAGCCGCGTACGCTCCGCTCTCGGACCTGTCGCCGCTGGCGGGGGCGCTCGCCGACCCGGACGTCCCCAAGTGGACCCACGACGCCAAGGACGTCGAGACGGCGGTGGTGGCCGAGGGCCTGGAGCTCCACGGACTGGCAACGGACACGATGCTCGCGGCGTACCTGCTCGACCCCGCCGCGGCGAGCTTCGAGCTCGGGGCGCTCAGCGAGCAGTACCTCGGGGCGGACGTGGTCGGCTCCGAGCCGGAGGAGGCCGAGGGCCAGCTGTTCGGCTCGACGTGGCGGACGACCGCCGCCGAGTCGGCGGCCGTGGCGCTGCTCGCGCCTCTCCTGGACGAGCGGGTCGGCAAGGCGGGCCTCCGACGCCTCCTGGACGAGGTGGAACTGCCGCTGTCGTCCGTGCTCGCGCGCATGCAGGCGAACGGCGTCGCGCTCGACGTCGAGTATCTGAACGGGATGGCCGAGGGCGTGCGGGACGAGATGGCCACGCTGACCGCCCGGATCTACGAGCTCGCGGGCGAGGAGTTCAACCTGAACTCGCCCCCGCAGCTCCGGGCGATCCTGTACGAGAAGCTCGGCCTATCACCGAGCAAGCGCACGCCGAAGGGCCAGCTGTCCACCGACGCCAGCGTCCTCGAGAAGCTCCGCGACGCCCACCCGATCGTCGACGCGATCCTGTCCTGGCGCGAGCTCGACAAGCTGAACTCCACGTACCTCGAGGCGCTGCCCAGGCAGGTCGACCCGCGCGACGGGCGGGTGCACACCACGTTCAACCAGACGGGGGCGGCCACCGGGCGCCTGTCCTCGACGAACCCCAACCTGCAGAACATCCCGATCCGGGGCGAGCTCGGCCGGCAGATCCGCCGCGCGTTCGTCCCGGGGTCGAAGGATCAGGCGCTGCTCGTGGCGGACTACTCGCAGATCGAGCTTCGGATCCTCGCGCACCTGTCGGGGGACGAGGGGCTCCGGTCGGCGTTCGAGTCGGGGACCGACATCCACACGGCCACCTCGGCCAAGGTGTTCGGTCTCCCCGAGGACCAGGTCGACCCGGCGACGCGGAGCCGGGCGAAGGCGATCAACTTCGGCATCGCGTACGGGATGAACGCGTGGGGGCTCGCCTCGCGTCTGGAGATCACGCCGGACGAGGCGCAGGAGTTCATCGACGCCTACTTCGCGAGCTTCCCGGCGATCCGCGAGTACCTCGATCGCCAGGTGGCGAGGGCGGCCGCCGAGGGATTCACCGAGACGATCCTGGGTCGCCGTCGCTACATCCCCGAGCTCCAAGCGGCGAACCCGCGCGTTCGGGACATGGGGCGCAGGATGGCCCTCAACGCGCCGATCCAGGGCAGCGCCGCCGATGTGTTCAAGCTCGGCATGATCCGTGTTGACGCGGGCCTGCGCGGATCCGACCTCGAGTGCCGGATGCTGCTCACCGTCCACGACGAGCTCGTGTTCGAGGTCGCGACGGACCGGGTCGGGGAGGCGGCGGAGCTCGTCAAGCGGGAGATGGAGGCCGCGTACGACCTCGAGGTCCCGCTCCGCGCCGACGTCGGCTGGGGGGCGAACTGGGCCGAGGCGGCCCCCGCGCACTAGCCGCGATGGCCGACCTCGACGATCGGTGGGACCGGACGCCGTGAGCCGGGTGAGCAGGACCGAGCTGGCCGACCGGGCGGGGGTCGATCCCGAGTGGATCGACCGGCTCGTCGACCTCGACATCCTGCATCCGGGCGGCGACGGGACGTTCTCGAGAGGCGACGTGTACCGGGCGCGGCTCTTGGACGACCTCGAGCGCGCCGGCATCCCCCTCGACTCGATGGCCAAGGTGCTCGAGCGGGGGGAGGTCTCGCTGTCGACGTTCGACCTCCCGGTATACGAACGGTTCACGCTCGTGAGCCGGACCACGTTCCGCGAGGCGAGCGAGCGCCATCATGTCCCGCTCGAGCTCCTCAAGGTGGTGCGCGAGGCGATCGGGTCGTCGGAGCCCGGTCCCGACGATCTCGTTCGGGAGGACGAGCTCCGCATACTTCCCCTGATCGAGTTCCAGCTCTCGAAGGGGTTCCGGCAGCCGGTCATCGAGCGATGGCTGCGCGTGTACGGCGAGAGCCTCGGTCGCATCGCCGAGACCGAGACGGAGTGGTGGCGGACGGAGGTCCAGATCCCCGAGCTGGAGTCTGGGCTGAGCGTTGCCGAGATGCTCGAGGCCACGAACCGGTTCGGCGACGAGATGAACGAGCTGACGGAGCAGGCGCTCATCGCCGTGTACCGTGCGCAGCAGGAACACGCCTGGCACGAGAACTTCATCGAGGACGTCGAGAGCGCCCTCGAGCGGGCCGGGCTCCGGGCACGGTCCGACCTGCCCCCGGCCCTGTGTTTCCTCGACCTCACGGGCTACACGCGACTCACCGAGGAGCGCGGCGACGAGGCCGCGGCCGAGCTGGCGGCGCGATTGTCGACACTCGTCCGCCAGCGCGCCGAGCGCCACCTCGGCAAGGTCGTCCGGTGGTTGGGCGACGGCGTGATGTTCTTCTTCCGCGAGCCCGCGCCGGCGGTGCGGGCCGCGCTCGAGATGATGGACGACGTCGCGGGAGAGGGGCTTCCGAGCACGCACGTCGGCGTGTGCGCCGGGCCGGTCGTGATCCGGGGTGGCGACTACTTCGGTCGCACCGTGAACCTCGCTTCTCGGATCGCCGACTACGCGAGACCCGGCGAGCTCCTCGTGAGCCAGGAGGTCGTCGAGGCGGTGGAGCTCCCGGAGGTGGAGTTCACGGCGATCGGCCCCGTCGAGCTCAAGGGGTTCTCGGCTCCGCAGCGGCTCCACGCGGCGCGTCGCCGGCCCTGAGCTCGTCCCGCGACGTTGACGCCGTTTCCGCTGCTCACCTACCATCCCTGGGCCGCGAGGCGTACCTGCACCCCGGCGAATCCCACAGGTCGGACGGTGCGCGCTTCGTGCGCGGGAGGAGATGGTTCAGATCGAGACGGCGAGCGAGACCCGGGACTACACCCCGGAGGAACTGCACGAGGCGATCGAGGCCTCGGTCAAGGACTTCAACGAAGGAGAGATCCTCCTCGGCACGGTCGTGAAGATCGACCGCGACGAGGTGCTGCTGGACATCGGCTACAAGTCCGAAGGGGTCATCCCCACCAAGGAGCTGTCGATCCGCCACGACGTCGATCCGAGCCAGGTCGTGAAGGTCGGCGACGAGGTCGAGGCCCTCGTGCTCCAGAAGGAGGACAAGGAGGGCCGACTGATCCTGTCCAAGAAGCGGGCGCAGTACGAGCGCGCGTGGGGCCGGATCGAGGAGGTCATGACGTCGGGCGGGACGATCAAGGGCCCCGTGATCGAGGTCGTGAAGGGCGGGCTGATCCTGGACATCGGGCTCCGGGGGTTCCTGCCGGCCTCGCTGGTCGACCTCCGGCGGGTTCGGGATCTCCACCCGTTCGTCGGGACGGAGCTCGAGGCCAAGATCATCGAGCTCGACCGCAACCGCAACAACGTCGTGCTCTCGCGCCGGGCGTTCCTCGAGGAGTCGCAGAGCGAGGGCCGCAAGAAGTTCCTGGAGTCGCTGCAGAAGGGCGAGCGCCGAAAGGGCACCGTGTCCTCGATCGTGAACTTCGGCGCGTTCGTCGACCTCGGAGGCGTCGACGGGCTCGTGCACGTGTCCGAGCTCTCGTGGAAGCACGTCGACCATCCGAGCGAGGTCGTCCAGGTGGGCCAGGAGGTCGAGGTCGAGGTGCTGGACGTCGACCTCGAGCGCGAGCGCGTCTCGCTCTCGCTCAAGGCCACACAGGAGGACCCGTGGAAGGAGTTCGAGCGGAAGTATTCGGCCGGCGAGATCATCGACGGTCAGGTCACGAAGCTCGTGCCGTTCGGCGCGTTCGTCCGCGTCGCGGCGGGCATCGAGGGGCTCGTGCACATCTCCGAGATCTCGGACCAGCACGTCGAGTCGCCCGAGTCCGTCCTCACGGTGGGCGACGAGGTGCGCGTGAAGGTGATCGAGGTGGACGTGCCACGCCGGCGCATCAGCCTGTCGATGCGACAGGTCGGCGGCGCGATGCCCCGTCCGGCGACCGAGATCGAAGAGGAGGCCGCCGAAGCCACTCCTGCTCAGGCGGAGGCGGACGCGGCTTCGCCCTCTTCGACGCAGGAAGAGGCACCGGTAGCCGAGGCGCCCGCGGCATCGGAGGCCGCACCGGTCGAGGCCGAGGCGGAGCCGCAGGCGGGCGACCCGTCGGCGGCCGAACCGGCAGTGAGCACGGACGAGGTCGCCGACGAGGAGCCCGAAGCGGCTCCCGCCGATGCCTCGGCTGACGCGCCCACCGAGGCCGAGAGCGAGGAGGACATCTCGCTCGAGGCGATCCTCGAAGACCTGAAGCGCCGCGAAGGCCGCAGCGAGTAGCCGTGCTGCTCGTCGGTCTCACCGGCGGGATCGGCTCGGGGAAATCGACCGCTGCCCGCATGCTCCGAGATCTCGGCGCGGTCGTGTTCGACGCCGATGTGCTCGCTCGGGAGGCCGTCGCACCGGGGACCGAGGGGCACCGAGCCGTCGTCGAGCGTTTCGGCGCGGACGTGCTCGCCCCGGGCGGGGAGCTCGACCGGGAGGCGCTCGCCGCCGTGGTGTTCGCGGATCCCGCGGCGCGTCGCGACCTCGAGGCGATCGTCCATCCCGAGGTCCGCAGGCTCTTCGCCGAGGGATCGGAGGCGTATCGGGACTCCGACCGCGTCGTCGTCCTGTCGGCCCCGTTACTCGTCGAGACGGGCATGCATTCCGCGTTCGAGGTGCTGGTGGTGATGGCGGTCCCCGAACCGGTGCAGGTCGAACGCCTGATGCGCGACCGCGGGATGTCCGAGGAGGAGATCCGGGCGCGGATGGAGGCGCAGGCGCCGCTCGAGGACAAGGCGGCCGTCGCCGACATCCTGCTCGACAACGAGGGGTCGCCCGAGGACCTCGAGCGACAGGTCGACCGGATCTGGGGCGACCTGGTCGCGCGCGCCGCCGTCTGACCCGCCCGTCGAGGGCAGGTCGCCGAGGCCCCCCGATATCCTGAGCCCGTGCGCTACGCCGCGGTGTTCTTCGATGCTGGGGAGACCCTGGTCCACCCGCATCCTTCCTTCCCCGACCTGCTGTCCGAGATCCTGAACCGCGAGGGGTTCAACGTGTCGCCCGATCGAGTGCGCGAACGTGCTCACGTGGTGTTCGACCGCTTCCGCTCGGCCGCGCAGGCGAACGAGCTCTGGACGACGTCGCCGGAGCGCAGCAGGAAGTTCTGGCACGAGGTGTACGCGATCTTCTTCCGCGAGCTCGAGATCCCGAAGGCGAACGGGCTGATCGACGTCGTCTACGGCGAGTTCACCGACCTCGCCAACTACCGGCTGTTCGACGACGTCCCGGACGTGCTCGAGCGACTCCGTGACGCCGGGCTCGTGCTCGGCGTGATCTCGAACTTCGAGGAGTGGCTCGAGCGGCTCCTCGAGCAGCTCGGCGTCCACGGGCTCTTCGACGTGCGCGTGATCTCCGGCGTCGAGGGGGTGGAGAAGCCGGACCCGCGGATCTTCGAGCTGGCGACGACCCGCGCCGGCGTCGCGCCGGAGCGTTCGGTCTACGTTGGCGACAACCCGGAGTTCGACGTCGGCCCGGCGCTCGCGGTCGGGATGGTCCCGGTCCTGATCGATCGCCGGGGCCGATTCGAGCAGGAGGAGCGCGCGACCCGGATCACTCGGCTCGACCAGCTCCCCGGCGTCCTCGGGATCGCGTGATGGTCGACGAGCGGAGCTACACGGTGGAGGAGGCGGACGCGATGCTGCCGGAGCTCCGCGATCGGCTCGAGCGGATCCGAGGTGCCCGCCAGGCGATGCTCCGCGCGGCCGAGCTCGTCCGGGAAAGGGTCGTGGAGGACGGCGGCGGCGCCCACGCCGGTGGCGAGTACTGGGATGCGACCGCCACGCTCCGGAGCGAGATCGAGCGTCTCGCGACGGAGGGGATCCTCCTCCGCGATCCGGAGACGGGGCTCGTCGACTTCCCGGCCGAACGCGAGGGCGAGCGCGTGTACCTGTGCTGGCGGCTCGGCGAGGACCGCATCGGCCACTGGCATCCGCTCGACACCGGCTTCGCCGGACGCCGGCCGCTGTGAGTCCCGCCGCCGCTCGCGTGGTGGTGATGGGCGCCACGCTCGACGACCCGCCTCCCGGCATCGGCGTGATCGCCGACGCCGTCGACCTCGCGTTCGCGGACGAGGTCGCGGCGCTCGCGGCGGCGCTTCCGGGCTCGGACGTGGTCTTCGCGTGGCGGCCCCGCGGCGCGATGCTGTCCGAGGCCTGGGAGCACGCCGGCGACCTCCGGTGGATCCAATCCGCCTCCGCCGGCGTCGACGCGCTGCTGTTCCCCGAGCTCGTCGGGAGCCACGTGGTCGTGACGAACGCACGCGGCGTGTTCGACGAGGCGATCGCCGAGTACGTCGTCGGCGTCATCCTGCTCTTCTCCAAGGGGCTGGCCGGCGTCCTGGAGGCGCAGCGGCAACGCGAGTGGCGGCACCGGGAGACAGAGCGCCTCGAGCACAAGCGCGTGCTCGTCGCCGGGACCGGCCCGATCGGCCGCGCGATCGCCCGGAGCTGTGCGGCGCTGAGGATGCAGGTGCGTGGGGTGGGGCGGACGGCCCGGCCGCGCGACGACGAGTTCGGGCGTGTGTTCGCGGCCGAGGATCTCGCCGAGACGGCCGGCTGGGCCGACTACGTGGTGAACGCGCTCCCGGCGACGGCCGAGACCCGGCACGTGTTCGGCGACGAGGTGTTCGCGGCGATGAGCCCGGGCGCGCGCTTCGTCAACGTCGGGCGGGGGAGCACCGTCGACGAGGGCGCCCTCGTTCGCGCGCTCGAGCAGGGGCAGATCGGCGGCGCCGCGCTCGACGTGTTCGAGGAGGAGCCGCTCCCGGCGGACAGCCCGCTCTGGGCGATGCCGAACGTCGTCGTGTCGCCGCACCTGGCGGGCGACTTCGCCGGGTGGCGCGAGTCGGCCGTCGAGCTGTTCGTCGGGAACCTCGAGCGCTACCTCACCGGCAAGCCGCTGCGGAACGTCGTCGACAAGGAACGTGGATACGTGCCCTCCTGACCTCGGGTAGCCTGCCCCGGTGGGCGAGGTCGCGATCTCCGTCGCGGGGCTCCGCAAGCGCTACGGCGACGTCAAGGCCGTGCGCGGGATCGACCTGTCGGTGGAGGCCGGCGAGGTGTTCGCGCTCCTCGGTCCGAACGGCGCCGGGAAGACCACGACCGTCGAGATCCTCGAGGGCTATCGGGAGCGGGACGGCGGCGAGGCGACGGTGCTCGGCCATGATCCCGCGCGACGCGACCGCGCGCTCCGCGAGCGCGTCGGGATCGTGCTCCAGTCGACCGGCATCGACCCCTACCTCACGGTGCGCGAGACCGTCGAGCTGTACGCGCGCTACTACCCGTCCCCGCGCGACGCCGACGAGGTCATCGAGCTCGTGGGGCTCGCCGAGAAGCGCGACACGCGGGTGCTGAAGCTCTCGGGCGGGCAGCAGCGGCGGCTCGACGTCGCGATCGCGCTCGCCGGCGACCCCGAGCTCCTGTTCCTGGACGAGCCGACGACCGGGTTCGACCCTGGTGCCCGACGGAACGCGTGGCAGATCGTCCGGAACCTGTCCGACCTCGGGAAGACCGTGTTCCTCACGACCCATTACATGGACGAGGCGCAGCACCTCGCGGACCGGGTCGCCGTGATCGCCGACGGAGAGATCGTGGCCGAGGGCGCGCCGTCGACGCTCGGCGGGCGGCACCAGGCCGAGAGCGTGATCCGGTTCCGGCGGCCGGACGGCCAGCTGCCGGAGGCGCTGACGGGGAGGATCCGTGCCGCCGGCGAGGACGTCGAGCTTCGCGTGCCCGAGCCCACGAGGGCCCTGCACGAGCTCACGGCGTGGGCGCTGGACCGAGGGATCGAGCTCGAGGGCCTGCAGGTGTCGCGCCCGACCCTGGAGGACGTGTACCTGGACCTCACCGGCGGGGAGGCGGGATCCGAATGAGCGACGCCGCGCTGCTCGCTATCCAGGTCCGCGCGACGAACAAGGCCTTCTGGCGGAACCCGGCGTCGGCGTTCTTCACGTTCGCGTTCCCGCTGATGTTCCTCGTGATCTTCACGGCGCTCCTGGGAGGCGGCGAGGTGGAGGTCGAGGGGGTGTTGTTGGACCAGGCCGACTATTACGTCGCCGCGATGGCGGCGTTCTCGGTGATCACGGCCACGTACACGAACCTCGCGATCGCGATCACGTTCACCCGCGACGCGGGGATCCTGAAGCGGACGAAGGGGACGCCGCTCCCGGCCTGGGTCTACCTGGCGGGCCGGGTGATCCACGCCCTCTTGGTCTCGATCCTGCTCGTGCTCATCACCTCGGCGTTCGGCGTGATCTTCTACGGGGCGACCATCCCCACCGGGACGCTCCTGTTCGAACACTCGGTCACGGTGATCGTCGGGGCGATGGCGTTCGCCGCGCTCGGCCTCGCGACGACGGCGATCGTACCGAACGCCGAAGCGGCCCCCGCGGTGGTGAACGCGATCATCCTGCCGCTGCTGTTCCTCTCCGGGGTCTTCGTCGCGCTCGAGGGCGCCCCGCAGTGGATGGTCGTGGTCGGCGACATCTTCCCCGTGAAGCACTTCGCCGAGGCGATGCTCGGATCCTTCTACGGCCCGCCGCTTCCGTTCGAGTGGATCGACGTCCTCGTCGTGGCCATCTGGGGCGTAGCTGGACTGCTCGTCGCCGTCAGGTTCTTCTCGTGGGAGCCGCGTCGCTGAGACCGCGCGGCCCCCGCCCCTCGTAGAAGTCTTCAAGAACGCGTGTGCTAGGCTCCGCGGACCGGTGACGCCGGCCGCCCGGACCAGGGGGTTCACTTCATGCGCAAGGTGCTGATGCTTCTCGCTACCTCGGGGCTGCTCCTCGCGGCCTGTGCGGAGGACGACCCCACCATCGGGGGGACCGGCGGGGGCGAGACCGCGGAGACCGGCGCGACGGGCCCCACCGCGGCGGCGACGGCGGCGGACTGCGCCGCGGCCAACGAGGCGGCCTTCCTCTCCGCGGGCACCCTCACGGTCGGCACCGGCAACCCGGCGTTCCCGCCGTGGTGGGAGGGCGGGGAAAGCGAGGACTCCGAGTTCGAGTTCAACGACCCCGCCAACGGTGAGGGGTACGAAGGCGCGGTCGTCGCCGAGGTCGCCTCCCGTCTCGGACTCACCTTCCCCGACGACGTCACGTTCGTCCAGGTCGGGTTCAACCGGTCGTTCGCGCCCGGCGATAAGCCGTTCGACTTCGTCCTGCAGCAGATCTCGTACCTGCCCGAACGCGACGAGGCCGTGGACTTCAGCGAGAGCTACTACGACGTCGACCAGGCGATCGTCTCCGCCAAGGGCACGGCGATCGCCGATGCCACCACGATCGACGAGCTCCAGGACGCGGTCCTGGGGGCGCCGGTCGGCACGACGAGCCTGCAAGTGATCGAGGACGTGATCCAGCCGAGCCAGGACCCGCAGGTCTACGACGACCTCGCGGGAGCCGTCCAAGATCTGAAGAACGGCGCGATCGACGGCGTGGTCGCCGATCTGCCGACCGCGTTCTTCATCGCCGCCGTCGAGATCCCCAAAGGGGTCGTCGTCGGGCAGTTCCAGGTGCCGTCGGATGAGTACTTCGCCATGGCGTTCGAGACAGGGAGCCCGCTGGTGGAGTGCGTGAACCTCGCGCTCCAGGAGATGAAGGCGGACGGGACGCTGGACGCGATCGAGCAGGAGTGGCTGGCTGACGTCACGAACGCGCCAGTCCTGACGTAGCGTCCGCGGCGCGGTGAGCGGGCCGGCACCGGACGTATACCGGCTCCCGCCTGAGGAGCCCGGTCTGCCCGGCGGCGACCGGCGCTCGAAGATCCTGGCGCCGCTGCGGACCGAGGGTGCACGAGGCGTCCTGATCGCCATCGTGAGCACGATCGTGGTCTTCACCGTGATCGTGGTTGCGGTCCTGAACTCCTCGGGCTGGCCGCTCATCAAGGAGTCGTTCTTCAACGGCGAGGTCTTCGCGGAGGCCTTCCCGAAGATCGTCGAGAAGTTCTGGCGCAACGTCTTCATCTTCGTCGTCGCCGAGGTGTTCGTGCTGGTCGTCGCGATGCTCGTCGCGGTGATGCGCAGCCTCACCCCGCCGGTGTTCTTCCCGTTCCGACTGATGGCGGCCGCCTATACGGATCTGTTCCGTGCGGTCCCGACGATCCTCGTGATCGCGCTGCTCGGATTCGGGGCGCCGGCACTCCAGATCAAGGGGGTGCCGGACTCGGACGTGTTCTGGGCGATCGTCGCGCTCGTGCTCGTCTACTCCGCCTACGTGGCCGAGGTCTACCGCGCGGGGATCGAGAGTGTGCACCCTTCCCAGGTGGCGTCGGCTCGCTCGCTCGGACTGAATCGCCGCAAGACGCTCCGCTTCGTGGTCCTGCCCCAAGCAGTGCGGCGCGTGATCCCGCCGCTCCTGAACGACTTCATCGGATTGCAGAAGGACTCCGCGCTCATCGCGTTTCTCGGGTACGTCGAGGCGCTGCGGCAGGCGACGATCGTCCAGTCGGCCACGTTCAACTTCACGCCGTTCGTGGCGCTCGCGCTCGTGTACATCGTGATCACGATCCCGCAGGCGCGGTTCGTCGACTGGCTCGTCGCCCGAGACCGGCGGCGGCGGCAGGCGGGGGCGACGCTTTGAGCGAGATCCGCGACGTCGCGCTCCGCGTCGAGGGTCTCCACAAGTCGTTCGACGGGCTCGAGGTGCTCAAGGGCATCGATCTCGAGCTCGACGAGCACGAGGTGGTCGGCCTGATCGGCGCGTCCGGATCGGGGAAGTCGACGTTCCTTCGGTGCGTGAACCTGCTCGAACCGATCGACCGAGGCCGGATCCTGATCGAAGGAGACGAGATCACCGGGCGCGGTGTCGACGTGAACCGCATCCGCCAGCGCATCGGCATCGTGTTCCAGGCGTTCAACCTGTTCCCGCACATGAGCGTGCTCCGCAACGTGACGCTCGGTCCGATCGAGGCGCTCGGGATGTCCCGGTCCGACGCCGAGGCGCGGGCGGACGAGTTGCTGGGCCGGTTCGGCCTTGCCGACAAGCGGACCGACTATCCGGACCGCCTCTCGGGGGGCCAGCAGCAGCGGGTGGCCATCGTTCGGGCCCTCGCGATGCGCCCGGACATCATGCTGCTCGACGAGGTCACGAGCGCGCTCGACCCCGAGCTCGTCGCCGAGGTCCTGAACGTGATCCGGGAACTCGCCGAGGGCGGCATGACGATGGTGATCGCGACGCACGAGATGGGGTTCGCGCGGGACATCGCGAACCGGATCTGCTTCCTCGACGAGGGCGTGATCCTCGAGGAGGGCCCGCCGGCCCGGATGTTCTCGGCGCCGTCGAACGAGCGCACCCGCCGGTTCCTGCAGAGCATCATCGACGCCGGCCGCATGTAGGCCCGGGACGGATCGGGTCGTCGGCGACGCCTAGACTGGTTCCGTGCCACCGTTCAAGATCCACGCCGACCACGAGCCCACGGGCGACCAGCCGACCGCGATCGACCGGCTCGTGGAGGGTGTCCGGGAGGGCGAGCCCCACATCACCCTGCTCGGCGCCACGGGGACCGGGAAGACCTTCACGATCGCCAACGTGGTGGAGCGCGTGCAGCGCCCGACCCTGGTGATCGCCCCCAACAAGTCGCTGGGGGCCCAGCTCGCCAACGAGTTCCGCGAGGCCTTCCCCGAGAACGCCGTCGAGTACTTCGTCTCCTACTACGACTACTACCAGCCCGAGGCGTACGTCCCGTCGACCGACACCTACATCGAGAAGGACTCGTCGATCAACGACGAGATCGAACGGCTGCGCCACTCGGCGACGGCCGCCTTGCTCACCCGGCGTGACGTCCTGATCGTGGCGAGCGTGTCCTGCATCTACGGGCTCGGCTCGCCGGAGGAGTACGAGGGGCAGATCCTGCGCGTACACCAGGGCGTCGTGACCGACCTCGAGTGGGCGAAGCAGCGCCTCGTCGACATCCAATACCAGCGCAACCAGGCGAACCTCGCCCGCGGCAAGTTCCGCGTGCAGGGCGACGTGCTCGAGGTCCACCCCTCGTACGAGGAGACGGCCGTCCGCGTCGAGTGGTGGGGCGACACGATCGAGCGCATCACGCGGTTCGACCCCGTGACCGGGGAGGTGTTAGGGCAGCTCCCCGAGATCACCGTGTTCCCCGCCTCGCACTACGTCGCGTCCGACTGGCGGATGAAGCGCGCGATCTCGACGATCGAGGAGGAGCTGACGGAGCGGCTCGCCTGGCTCGAGGGTCAGAACAAGCTGCTCGAGGCTGAACGCCTGCGGATGCGCACGACCTACGACCTCGAGATGCTCCGCGAGGTCGGGTTCTGCTCCGGGATCGAGAACTACTCGCGACATCTCGACGGCCGCGTCGCGGGCGAGGCGCCGTACACGCTGATCGACTACTTCCCAGAGGATTGGCTGTGCGTGATCGACGAGTCGCACGTGACGGTGCCGCAGATCCACGGGATGTTCGAGGGCGACAAGACCCGGAAGGAGACGCTCGTCGAGTTCGGGTTCCGCCTGCCGAGCGCGCTCGACAACCGCCCCCTGCGGTTCGACGAGTTCGTCGAGAAGGTCAACCAGACCGTCTACATGTCCGCGACGCCCGGGCCGTACGAGCTCCGGGTCTCGAACCGCGTCGCCGAGCAGATCGTGCGGCCGACCGGGCTCGTCGACCCCGAGGTGCAGATCCGGCCGACCCGGGGCCAGGTGGACGACCTGATCGAGGAGATCCGCAAGCGAGCCGAGGCGGAGCAGCGCGTCCTCGTGACGACGCTCACGAAGAAGATGGCGGAGGACCTCACCGACTACCTGCTCGAGATGGGGGTCCGGGTGCGGTACCTGCACTCGGAGGTCGACACGATCCAGCGGATCGAGATCGTCCGCGACCTCCGACTCGGCGAGTTCGACGTGCTCGTGGGGATCAACCTGCTCCGCGAGGGGCTCGACCTGCCGGAGGTGTCGCTCGTCGCGATCCTGGACGCGGACAAGGAGGGCTTCCTCCGTTCGGAGACGTCGCTGATCCAGACGATCGGCCGCGCGGCGCGCAACGTCGACGGGACCGTGATCATGTACGCAGACGAGGTCACGGACTCGATGAAGCAGGCGATCGGCGAGACGCAGCGCCGGCGGAAGATCCAGATGGACTACAACCGAGAGCACGGGATCGATCCGCAGTCGATCCGCAAGAAGGTCTCGGACATCCTGATCTCGATGGCCGTCGACACCCGGACGACCACGCCGGACAAGCGGCGGCGCAAGCGCGAGCACCTCGAGATGCCGTCCGAGGAGCTCGAGCGGCTGATCCAGCAGCTCGAGGAGGAGATGCACGAGGCGGCGAAGGACCTCCGGTTCGAGTACGCGGCGCGGCTGCGCGACGAGGTGGTCGACCTCCGCAAGGAGCTGAAGGCGCTGCGGGGCGCCGGGGTCGGCGGCTGAGCGTTCGATGACGCTGAAGGTCACCGCGCCGCTCGCGTGGTTCGGCCCGGGCGAGCTCGTGAAGGAGGCGGCGGTCGTGATCCGCGGCGGCCGCATCCGGTCCGCGGGACCCGACGCCGACGCGCCGAGCGCGGACGAGACGATCCGAGCGGACGGGTTCCTGATGCCGGGCGTCGCCGACCGCCACGTGCACGTCCGGCTCTCGGACCCGGGCTCGGTAGTCCTCGGGGGGGTCACCGCGGTCCGCGACCTGGGCTGGGATCCCGACGAGATCTTCTCGCTCGCCGACGCGTCCGAGCTGCCGACGTTCACGGGTCCCCTGATCCGAGCGGTCGGCCCGATGCTCACGGCGCCCGGCGGCTACCCGACCGGCGACGGGTGGGCGCCCGACGGCGCCATCCGGGAGCTCCGGGACCCCGAGGACGCGGCGGCCTCCGTGGCGGAGCTCGCCGGGCGCGGGGCCGCGGCGATCAAGGTGGCGCTGAACGCCGAGGCCGGTCCGACGCCGTCGGACCGGGAGCTCGCCGCGGTCGTCGAGGCCGCGCACGGACTCACGCTGCCGGTGACCGCCCACGTCCAGGGAGCCGGGCAGACCGAACGCGCCGTCGGCGCCGGGATCGACGAGCTCGCCCACACGCCGTGGACGGAGCGGGTGCCCGATCAGCTCTTGGAGGCCGCGGCGCGGACGCTGCGGATCGTGTCGACGCTCGACATCCATTCGTACGGGGAGATCACGCCCGAGCTCCGCGTCGCGTGCGACAACCTCGTCCGGTTCCGCGCGGCGGGCGGCACCGTCGTCTACGGGACCGACCTCGGCAACGGCCCGATCCCCGCGGGGATCCACGTTCGCGAGGCGCTGCTGCTCCACGAGGCGGTCCGGATGACGCCTGAGGAGGTCCTCACCGCGATGACGCCCGGTCGGCTCGCGAGGGACGCCCCCGCCGACCTGATCGTGGTCGAGGGGAACCCGCTCGAGCGCGTCGAGGCCCTCGGGGGGTTGCGGCTCGTCGTCCGCTCGGGCAGGGTGGTCGCCGACCCGCGGGGCTGAACGCGGGCGGGGGAGCGATGGCCGAGTTCCACGTCCTGCACGAGGGCTACCTCTCGGGCACGGACGACGACATCACCGGCTCCACGGTGAGCCTCGTACGCGACGACGACGCCGTGATCGTGATCGACCCCGGCCTCGTGCCATCGCGCGCGGCGATCCTGGACCCGCTCGCGGCGCTCGAGGTGGGGCCCGAGGACGTCACGGAGGTCGTGCTCTCGCACCACCATCCCGATCACGCCCTGAACGCCGCGCTGTTCCCGCGCGCCCGGGTCCACGACCACTGGGCGTGGTACCGGGACGACCTGTGGATCTCCCGTCCGGCCGAAGGCGTCGAGCTCGGGCCGGGCGTCCGGCTGATCGAGACGCCGGGGCATTCGCCCCAGGACATCTCGACGCTGATCGACACCGGCGAGGGGCTCGTCGTCGCGACGCATCTCTGGTGGACCGCCTCGAAGCCGGTCGAGGACCCGTACGCCACCGACCCCGACGCCCTGCACGCGAACCGCGCACGCGTGCTCTCGCTGCCGGGCCTGGCCCGGATCGTGCCGGGCCACGGACCCGCGTTCACCCCGAACGACGAGACGCCTCGCTGATCCGGGCGGTCCTCGGCGACTCCTAGGCGGATGCCGGCGTGATCGGCGCGCTGCCGGTCAACAGGTCGTAGAGGCCGGCCAGCGCCTTGGACTCCAGCGGCTCGCTGAGCGAGGGCTGGATCTCGCCGTCGCCGAGGCCCCAGGCGATGATCTCGGCCGCCTGCTCGGTTCCGCGCTCCTTCCAGGGGAACCGCTTGTCGTTCCACGCCTCCACCCCGCGGGCCTCCATGAACCGGCGCATCACGTCGGGGTCGAGGTTGGTCTCGGCCCACGCGTGCGCGATCTCGTGGAGCGCGTACTTGCGGGCGTAGGCCTCGCTCGACTCCTTCGTGCAGAGGTCGATCCGGTTCATGTAGTAGAGGCCGAGGCCCCCGTTGCACGCGTCCCGCGACTCGTGCAGGTGGACCTCGAGGGCCGGCACGTTCCGCAGCCCCGCGGTGCGGAAGCGGTGCAGCGCCCAATCGACCGCGGCCTCGTCCGTGGCGTCGGCCCCGGTGAACGTGAGCGGCCGAGGGGCGGGGGCCGAGTAGGTTGCGCCGAGGGTCATGGTCGCGGCCGCGATCGCCAGCGTCGCGGCCGTCCGGCGGATCCAGGTGCGGGTGGTGGTGTCCATGGCCGCACACTCGGGCTCGGCGCTCGCACGACCGCCGCAGTCCGCTGGAAGTCCACTGGAATGTGACGCAGGTCACCGAGCGATGTGCCTTCCCTTGCCGTGGGGGCCGTCGTAGGGTCCACCCGCGATGGAGTTCCGGATCCTGGGCCCGATCGAGGTCGTGACCGACGAGGGGAAGATCCCGCTCGGCGGCCCGAAGCAGCGTGCCGTCCTCGCGCACCTGATCCTGCGGGCGAACCATCCGGTCCATGCCGACCGGCTGATCGATGGCCTCTGGGGAGACGAGCCCCCGGACACGGCGCGGAACACGCTGCAGACCTACGTCTACCGGCTCCGGAAGCTCCTTGGCGAGCCGCGCGTTGGGGGTTCGAACGGCGCCTACGTGCTGAACGCCTCCGAGGACGAGATCGACGCCGCTCGCTTCGAGGCGATCGTGCGAGAGGCGAAGTCGCTCGCGTCGGCCGACCCGGTGGCCGCGGCGGCGCGGTTCTCGGACGCACTGACCCTGTGGCGGGGGGCGCCCCTCGCCGACCTGGCCGACGAGCCGTCGCTGCGCGGTGAGGCCGCCCGCCTCGAGGAGCTGCACATCTCCGCGATGGAGCACCGGATCGCGGCCGAGATCGCGGCCGGCGATCACTCGACGGTCGTGTCCGAGCTCGAGGCGCTCACGTCCCGCTACCCGCTCCGCGAGCGGATGTGGGCGAACCTGATGCTCGCCCTCTACCACTCGGGCCGGCAGGCCGAGGCGTTGTCGACGTACGAGCGCGCCCGCGGGGTCCTGTCGACCGAGCTCGGGACGGATCCTTCGGAGCAGCTGCAGCGGCTCCACGAGCAGATCCTCCGACGCGACCCGGCGCTCGGACACCCCGAGTCGGGTCCGGGTTCGGTGCGCCCGAGCCGGATCGACCTGCCGCCGGGGACCGAGTTCGCGAGCTACCGGATCGAACGGACGCTCGGCCGGGGCGGGATGAGCGTCGTCTACCTCGCCGAGCACGAATGGCTCCAGCGCAAGGTCGCGCTGAAGGTGCTCGCGCCGCAGCTCGCCGAGGACGACCGCTTCCGCGATCGCTTCATCCGCGAGTCGAGGCTCGCCGCGTCGCTCGACCACCCGAACGTGATCCCGATCTACGAGGCGGGGGGGTCGGGCAGCGACCTGTTCATCGCGATGCGCTACGTGGAGGGGAGCGACCTGCGGACGCTGCTGCACGAGGGCGGCGCGCTCGAGCCGGCACGCGCGATCGCGATCGTCCGCCAGGCGGCGGCCGCGCTCGACGCCGCACACGAGCAGGGGCTCGTCCACCGCGACGTGAAGCCCGGCAACGTCCTGTTGGCGCGGGCGAGGAGCGAGGACGACTCGGAGCACGTATACCTGTCGGACTTCGGCCTCACGAAGCGCTCGGCGAGCGACTCCGGCGTCACCGGGACCGGCCAGTTCGTCGGGACGCTGGACTACGCGGCACCCGAGCAGTTCCAGGGCGGCAATCCCGACGCGCGCACCGACGTGTACTCGCTCGGGTGCGTCCTGTTCGAATGCCTGACGGGTCGCCCGCCGTTCCAGTCGGACAACGACGCGGCGCTGATGTACGCGCACCTCCAGGAGCCACCTCCGGCGGTCACCGCGATCGAGCCGGCACTGCCGCGCGAGATCGACAGGGTGGTCGCGACGGCGATGGCGAAAGCGCCCGCGGATCGATACGAGAGCGCGGGGGTGCTGGCCCGAGAGGCCTCGCAGGCACTCGGGCTCGGGGCCGGACCCGCCGGTGGCCCCCAGAAGCGAACGCTCGTCCGTCGCCTCCTGCCGGCGATCGCCGCGAGCGTCGCGCTCGTCGTCGGGATCCTCGTGGCGTCGCTGTTCCAGGGCGACCAGCCGCTGCCCGAGGCCGATGGCTCGCCGACCCTCCCGTCCGCGTCGCCGAGCCCGACGGTGCCTCCGACCTTCCGAACGGTGGAGCGGGCGCTCACGGCGGAAGAGGAACTGCTCCTCACCTACATCCCCGGCGAGGTCGCGCAGGAGTGTCTTCCGCTCGACCGCGCGGAGCCGCTCCACGGTGAACGGGCCTCGCTGGTCTGCCGGACCGAGGACCTCGAGGTGCTGTACCAGATCTTCCAGACCCGCGACGAGATGAACGAGGCGTTGCAGGTGAACGTCAACAACACGCGAGCTCAAGAGGGGGACTGTGCGACCGAGCCGCTCGCGGTGGGCCCCTACACGGTGGACGACGAGCCGTCCGGTCGGGTCCTCTGCTACACGATCGAGCGGAGCCGCCAGCCTGGCCTGTTCGGTTCGGGGAACGAGTCGGACCAGTCGCACATCGAGTGGACCGACGACAACGCATCGATCTACGCGCACGCGCTGAGGAACGACCTCGGGGACCTCAGCCTCTACGAGTGGTGGGTCACCTCCTCCGGACCGATCGTGCCGGGAGCGGGTGATGCGCCGGCGGGGAAGGATCGACCGGCTGGAGCGAGCCGATCCCTCGGCGAGGGGAGCTACCTCTTCTCCCCTGCGGGAGGATGCGCGGGGGAACGGGGCTTCGATTGCGCGATGCACATCGACGGTGACCTCTACGTCAAGGTCTTCGCGGATGCGCCGGATGACCCTGCCGAGGAGGGGTCCGTCCTCCTCCAGAAGCCGAACGCGGTCGTCTTCGCTCCCGAGCAGGGGTACTGCACGTTCCCTCGGGACCTCGGAGGCGGCGGAGACCGTCGGCCGGCCGTGTTCGAGTGGTTCAGCCGAGGGGATGAGATCACGTTCGAGCGCGTGCGGGGTGGCAGATGTGCCGGGCCGCAGGGGCTCGGGGGCGGACCCTGGACCCGCGCACCGGAGGGGGTGATCGCGATCGAGCAGGACGCGAACGTCGAGGTGATGACCGCCGGTGGGCAAGGGGTCCTGAGGGCCGAGGATGCCGGAACCAGCCCCAATACGTGGCCCGACTGGTCGCCCGACGGCTCGCGCATCGTGTTCGCCGGTGCCGGTCAGGGCGAGCAGGGCTTCGATCTGTACGTGATGAACGCGGACGGGTCCGAAGTCGAGCGGATCACGGACCTGCCCGGCGACGAATTCGCGCCCGCCTGGTCGCCGGACGGCGAGCGCATCCTGTTCGCGTTCGACGACGGAGCCGTTACCGACTTCCGCGCGGGGCTCGCGACCGTCGCACCCGACGGATCCCGGCTGACGGAGCTGTTCGAACGGACCAACGAGAATGTCGACCTCCCGCTCTGGTCCCCGGACGGGGACGAGATCGGCTTCACGCTGTTCACGGAGGGGATCCCGGCGGCGTACCGCATCGCGGCCGATGGCAGCGATTTCACTCGATTGCGGGACGAGCCCGTGGTCTTCCTCGGATGGACGCCCGACGGCCGACGCATCCTGCTGCACCAGGACACGTCGCTGATCACGGCCCGGCCCGATGGATCGGGCGAGCAGGTCTTCATGGAGGATCCCCCGGAGGACGGCCGCCTCGTGGTCGACTGGTCCCCCGATGGCGCATGGATCGTGGCCTCGACCCCCCACCGCTTCGCGTCGGCCTCGGGCCTCACGCAGGTCTACCTGATCCGGGCCGACGGCACCGAGACGTTCTGGGTCGGCCCGGGCGCCGAGCCGTCCTGGCGCCCGGAGGTCGGATGAACGACGAGATCACGAGTGCCGAGCTCCCCGCCGGTATCTCGGCCTCGGACGAGGTCACGGTCGAGGAGCTCCAGCTCGCGCTCCGCAATCACGGGATGCACCTCGAGGGACTCCGACACGACCTCACGCCCCCGGGGATGCACTACCTACTGATCCACTTCGACGTGCCCGAGGCCGACGAGTCGACGTGGTCGCTCTCGATCGGCGGCCTGGTTCGGAACCCGGTCGAGCTCTCGATGGCCGACCTCCGGTCCCGGTCGCGGGTGACGCTGCCGATCACCTTGGAGTGCGCGGGGAACGGCCGCGCGCGGCTCTCGCCGCGGCCGATCTCGCAGCCGTGGCTCACCGAGGCGATCGGCACCGCCGCGTGGACCGGAACGCCGCTCCGTCCGTTGCTCGAGGAGGCCGGGATCGAGGACGAGGCCGTCGAACTCGTGTTCGCCGCCGCCGACCGGGGGATCCAGGGCGAGGTCGAGCACGACTACGAGCGCAGCCTCACGATCGCCGAGGCGATGCGCGACGAGGTGCTGCTCGCGTACGAGATGAACGGCGCGCCGCTCCCGCCGCAGCACGGGTTCCCGCTCCGGCTGCTCGTCCCGGGCTGGTACGGCATGGCGAGCGTGAAGTGGCTCACGCGCATCACCGCGGTGCAGGAGCCGTTCGAGGGGTTCCAACAGACGGTCTACCGGTTCCGGCAAGAACCCGACGACGCCGGCGAGCCGGTCACGCGCATCCACCCGCGGTCCCTGATCATCCCGCCGGGGATCCCGGACTTCCTGACGCGCCGGCGCTTCGTCGAACCAGGTCGCCACCTGTTGCGCGGTCGCGCGTGGTCCGGGTGGGCGCCGATCGAGCGGGTCGAGGTCAGCACCGACGGCTGCGGGACGTGGACCGACGCGACGCTCGGCGAATCCGCGTCGCAGTTCGCCTGGGCGCCGTTCACATTCGAGTGGGACGCGTCGGAGCCGGGTGCAGTCGAGCTGTCCTGCCGCGCGACCGACGCCGATGGGAACACGCAGCCGCTCGAACAGCCGTGGAACTACCACGGGTTCGCGAACAACGTCGTGCAAGTCATCCCCGTCGAGGTGCGGGCTCCTGCCGGGTAGCCGGCCTGTGGGCAAGCACCTTCCCTACGCCGGAGGGCTGTCGTACCGTTCGCGCGATGGATCCGAGCGACCCACCCACACGCCTTCCTTCGATCCGGCCGGACCTCCGGCCCGGAACCGAGTTCGCCGGCTACCGGATCGAGCGGATCCTCGGGCGGGGCGGCATGAGCGTCGTCTACCTGGCGGAGCACGTGAGGCTCGAACGGAAGGTGGCGGTGAAGGTGCTCGCGCCGGCGTTCGCGGACGACATGAGCTTCCGTGAGCGGTTCGTCCGCGAGTCACGGATGGCGGCTTCCCTCGATCACCCGAACGTCGTCCCGATCTACGAGGCGGACGAGGCCGATGGGCTGCTGTTCATCGCGATGCGGTACGTGGAGGGAACCGACCTCCGCACGCTGATCCGCGAACAGGGTCCGCTGGAAACGGCGCGGGCGGTCACCATCGTCGAGCAGGCGGCCGATGCGCTCGACGCCGCACACCGGAAGGGCCTGGTCCACCGCGACGTGAAGCCCGGCAACGTCCTGCTCGCAGAACGCGGTAGTCAAGGCATCGACCACGTCTACCTGTCGGATTTCGGCCTCACCAAGCGCGCTGCGAGCGACTCCGGCATCACTGGGACGGGTCAGTTCGTCGGGACCATCGACTACGCGGCGCCCGAGCAGTTCGAAAGTCGGCGGCTCGACGCGGCCACGGACGTGTACTCACTCGGCTGCGTTCTGTACGAGTGCTTGTCGGGCACACCGCCGTTCCGACGCGAGAGCGACGCCGCGGTCATGCATGCGCACCTCTTGGAACCGCCGCCCTCGGTGACGTCGGTCCGGCCGGACCTGTCCGCCGCCCTGGATCCGGTGGTCGCACGCGCGATGGCCAAGCGCTCGGACGATCGATACCCGACCGCGGGAGCACTCGCGAGCGCGGCACGAGCGGCCGTCGGCGAGATCCCGGCGATCACCGCCGGAGCCGTCCCGTCCAGGGCGCGGCGTGGACGGGTCGTCGCGGGCGCCATCGGCCTGGCGGCGGTCATCGGGATCGTCGCGCTGCTCCTCGCCACCCGGTCCGATCCGGGGACGGGCCCGGCCGGGCGACCCTCGCCCAACGCGATCGCACTCCCGGAGCACTCCGTGACCGAGGTCGACCCCACGACGCGGGAGCCGCTGGGGGATCCGATCCGGTTCCCACCGAGGGAGGCCACCTCGTTCTACGTCCCACGGGTGGCAGCCGGGGCCGGGGGCGTCTGGGTGCTGGCCTCGGATCTCGTCAAGCACGTCGATCCCCAGCGGAGCGAGTTCGAGGAGGAGATCCCGTATCGAGCCCGGGGACTCATCGGCACGGTTCCCGACCTCGTCGCCGAGTTCCGGACCGTGTGGGTGACGAGCGGGATCGGCGAGACCGAGAGCACCTTCGGGGCGATCGAGCGGATCGATCCCGCGACCAATGAGCATCTGCGGCAGCTCGGATTCCCCGATACCGGCGGAGCGACCGGGGTTGCGGCCAGCAGGGATGCTATCTGGGCGTCGTTCTCAGACGGCACGGTCGTCGAGATCGATCCGATCACCCTCGAGACCCGTCGGACGTTCGAGCTGGGTGGGGGCCTCGACGCGATCACTGTGAGCGACGACGCGGTCTGGGTCGCCGACCGGCTCGCCGGCACCGTCGTCCGGATCGACGAGCGCACGGGCGAGGTCGGAGAGCCGATCGTCCTCGGTGGGACCATCGACGGCATCGCTGCGGGTGGGGAAGAGGTATGGGTCCTCGACGCGCTGGCCGGCACGGTGACCCAGGTCGGCGAGACGGGAGGTGGTGCCATCGTCCGACGCGTCGGCGAGGACGCCACCGACATCTCCGTGAGTTCGACCGAGTTCAATGAGCTCGTCTGGGTGACCGACGGGGGCGGCGAGTTGTATCAGATCGATCCGCTCTCGAACACAGTCTCCTCGACCGATCTCGGCGCCCCGCTCGCGGCGATCGCGTGGGACGAGGAACGCCGATCGCTGTGGCTCCTGGTCGAGTGACCCGGAGCAGACCCCTCGGACGCAACGATCGATGTCGACCTCGTTGGTGCGGGGGCGGACGGCCGGTCGGGGAGGCTAGCCTCGCCGTAGAAGGGCGAGGAGCCGGAGGATCTCGAGGTACAGCCACACCAGGCTCGAGAGCAACCCGTAGGCGCAGTACCACGACCACTCGCGCGGCGCGCCCCCCCGCACGCCTCGCTCGATCACGGCGAAGTCGGCGATCAGGCTCATCGCTGCGAGCACGCAGATCAGGATGCTCACGCCGATGCCGACCGGCGTGGGGTTCGCCCAGAAGTAGAGGTCGATCCCGAACAAGCTGAAGAGGAACGCCGCCGTGTACAGGAACAGGATCCCGACGAGGCCGATCACGAGGATCCGGACGAACCGGCCGGTGACGCGGACGACGCGGAACGCGTAGAGCAGCAAGCAGGCGACGAACGTGGCGAGCGACGCCAGGATCGCCTGGAGCACGATGCCCTCGTAGTAGGCGTCGTAGATCCTGGAGATCGATCCCATCCACACCCCCATCAGGAGCGCGTAGAAGATGCCCGCGATCGCCGCGAGCCGGGGGTTGGCGACGGCGGCGAACGTGAGCGCGATCAGCAGCAGGTAGCCGAGGAAGAACCACAGCCCGGACGTGGGGCCGACGTCGCCCGCGACGTTCCACCCGACCGTTGCCGCGATCGCCGTGAGGATCAGGAGGAACAGCGCCCGCACGATCACCGCGCCGTAGGTCATCGGCTTCGCACCCTCGGGAGCGAGCTCGCGCGAGCGGGCGGGAGTGAACGTCTGGTCGTTCAGGACCTGGGTGGACATCACGTGCTCCTTGTCGGATCCGAACGCCGCATGCTACCCGCAAGGCCTGGCGCGCAACGCTACAGGAGCGTGCGCAGTTCCTCGAAGCAGCGGTCGATGTCGGCCTCCGTGTTGAAGAAGTGCGGGCTGATCCGCAGCCCGTCGCCGCGGTAGTCCGTGGAGACGTCGCGGTCGAGCAGCGCGTGGCAGATCTTCCCGGCCTCCGGGCCGACGCCAACGTTCACCACGCCGCCCCGGGCGCTCCGTTCGCGCGGCGTCCGGACCGGCAGGCCGAGCTCGTCGGCCCGGGCGATCAGGTGGTCCTGCAGCTCGCCCTGTCGGGCGCGGATCCGTTTGGGCGTGACCTCGGCGATCACGTCGAGCCCGCCCTGCGCGATGAAGTACACGGGCGCCGGCGGCGTCCCGTGCTCGAACCGTCGCGCGGTCGGGTGGTACTCGAGGCGGTCGAGCTCGAACGAGAAGGGTTCGGCCTGCGCGAACCAGCCCGTGACGAGCGGCTCCAGCGTCGGGATCAGGTCGCGCCGGACGTACAGGAACACGAGCCCGGGGCCGCCGCAGAGCCACTTCAGCGACCCGGCCGCGTAGATATCGCACCCGAGGTCGTGGAGGTCGAGCGGCACGATGCCGATCCCGTGGTAGTCGTCCACGAACGACAGCGCGCCGCGCTCGCGCGCGATCCGGCACACCTCCTTCGCGTCGACGATCGCGCTCGACCGGTACAGGACGCGGTTCACCATCACGACCGCGGTCCGCTCGTCGATCGCGCGGTCGAACTCCTCGAGCGGGATCGTCAGGCCGTCGGGGGAGCGCAGCCACTCGATGTCGACACCGCGCTTCTCCTGCGCGAGCCACACGTGCCCGTCGGTGGGGAAGTCGAGCTCGGACATCACGACCTTGTTGCGCTCGCCGAAGTCGAGGGCGGAGGCGATCGTGGAGATCGCGACCGAGATGTTGGTCGTGATCGCGAGCTCGTCCATATCGCAGCCCGCCAGGTCGGAAAAGGACGACTTCAGCGACCGCATCCTCGGGAAGATGTCCTCGAACCACACATGGTCGGGCGCGCCTTTGGACGCCCACGCTTCGACGTACTCGTCGAGATACGCGCGTGACCGGTTCGAGATCGGCCCGAGCGATGCGCTGATGAGGTACGCCTTGCGCTCGACCACCGGGAACTCGGCTCGGTACGACTCGAGCTCTCGCATCTGCCGCCCATCGTAGCCGGGTCGGGTACCCTGCCGATGCGATCAGGAGATGGCCGCGACCATGCCGATCGCGCCGGCCGCGAGCACGACCCACACGACGTTGACGTCGAACCGGCGGATCGCGACGAACGCGGCGACGGCGACCCCGACCGCGAGGGGGTCGACCGACGACCAGATCGGGACCGGGACGTCGTGCCCCAGGGGGGTGCGGACCCGGACCTCGTCGAACAGGACGTTCGTGGCGAACGTCACCGCCAGGCTGCCGATCACCCCGACGACGGCCGCCGTGATCGCGGCGAGCGCCGACCCGAGCCGCTCGTTCCCGCGCAGGCGTTCGACCGAGGGGGCGCCGAGGAAGATCCAAAGGAAGCTCGGGACGAACGTCGCCCACGCGGCCACCGCAGCGCCGAGGACACCCGCCGCGGCCGGCGTGAGGCCGGCGGGGTCCCGGAAGGCGCCCAGGAACGCGACGAAACAGACCACGAGGATCAGCGGTCCCGGGGTGGTCTCCGCGAGGCTGAGCCCCACCGCCATCTCGTCCGCGGTCAACCAGCTGAACCGGATCACCGCGGCCTGGTTCACGTAGGCGAGCGCCGCGTAGGCGCCGCCGAAGGTCACGAGCGCGAGGATCGAGAAGAACAGCGCCTCCTCGGCGAGCACGCTGTCGAACCCGGCTGCCGCCGCGACCGCGAGCAGAGGAAGGAGCCAGACCGTGAGGCCCAGGGCGAGCACCCGGACGGTCCTCGCGATCGTCGGCCGGACCCGTTCGGGGTGCTCCGAGGCCCCGGCGGGGTCGGACTGCGGCGTCACGAGGTCGCGGGCGAGCAGGCCCACGAGGCCGGCGCCGATGACGACGAGCGGGAACGGCACCCCAACCAGGTAGAGCGCGAGGAACGCTAAGACCGCGATGAGCACGAGCGATCGGCGGCTGAGCGACCGTGCGGCGATCCGGAGCATCGCCGCCGCCACGATCGCGACGACCGCCCAGGCGAACCCGTCGAACACCCCGGCGATCCACGCCACGTCGCCGTGGACGGCGTAGGTCCACGAGAGGGCGACGATCAGGAAGAACGCCGGAAGGAGGAAGAACACGCCGGCGACGATCGCCCCCGGCGAGCCGTTCAGCAGCCACCCGACGTAGATCGCGAGCTGGTGGGCCTCGGGCCCCGGAAGGAGCATCGCGAAGTTCAACGCGTGGAGGAAGTTGGGCTCGCCGATCCACCGCCGGCGTTCCACGAGCTCAGTGTGCATGAGCGCGATCTGGCCGGTGGGGCCCCCGAAGTTCACGAGGCCGAGCCGCATCCAGAACCGGACGGCCTCGCCGAACGGGACGCGCGCGGCGGCCTCGGAGGGCTCCATCGCCCGCACGATATCGGCAGCCTCCCGGGCCGCGCGGGAGGCGCGATCGGTGGATGTCGGAGCCTCCGGTACGATGCCCACGATGGGAACCGACACGCTTGTCATTCACGGGGCCCGCGAGCACAACCTCAAGAACGTCACGCTGGAGCTGCCTCGCGATGCGCTGATCGTGTTCACGGGTCTGTCGGGCTCGGGGAAAAGCTCGCTGGCGTTCGACACGATCTACGCGGAGGGCCAACGCCGGTACGTGGAATCTCTCTCCGCCTACGCGCGCCAGTTCCTCGGCCAGATGGAGAAGCCGGACGTGGACTTCATCGAAGGGCTGTCGCCGGCGATCTCGATCGACCAGAAGTCGACGTCGAAGAACCCTCGCTCGACGGTGGGTACGATCACCGAGATCTACGACTACCTCCGGGTGCTCTACGCGCGGATCGGCCACCCCCACTGCCCGAAGTGCGGCCGCCCGATCGGCCGGCAGACGCCCGAGCAGATCGTCGACCAGGTCATGCAGCTCCCCGAGGGCACGCGGTTCCAGGTGCTCGCGCCCGTGGTGCGGGGTCGCAAGGGCGAGTACGAGAAGCTGTTGCAGGACCTGGCGCAGAAGGGGTTCGTGCGGGCCCGGATCGATGGCGAGGTCCGCGACCTCTCCGAGCAGATCCGGCTCCCGCGGCACTACAAGCACACGATCGAGGTGGTCGTCGACCGGCTCCTTGCCAAGCCCGACATCCGTCGCCGCGTCGCCGACTCGATCGAGACCGCGCTCCAGCTCACCGAGGGGCTCGCGGCGATCGCCGTCCAGACCCACGAGGGCGAGGACGTGCAGACGTTCAGCCAGTCGCTCGCGTGCACCTACGACGGCCTGTCGTTCGAGGAGCTCCAGCCGCGCAACTTCTCGTTCAACTCGCCGTACGGCGCGTGCCAGACGTGCGACGGCCTCGGCACGAGGCTCGAGGTCGAGCCGGAGCTCGTCGTCCCCGACCCGGACCTCTCGATCGCGGACGGGGCGCTCGCGCCGTGGTCGAGCTCGAGGCTGGAGTACTGGGACCGGGTGCTCGACGCGGTCGCCGAGCTCCACGGCTTCTCGACCGCGACGCCGTGGAAGCGCCTGGGGAAGAAGGCCCGCGACGTGGTGCTCTACGGGTCCGACGACGAGATCCACGTCCGCTACAAGAACCGGTACGGCCGGACCCGCTCGTACTGGACCACCTACGAGGGCGTGATCCCGGTGGTCGAACGCCGCCACGTCGAAACCGACTCGGACAGCCAGCGCGAGCGGCTCGAGGAGTTCATGCGCGAGATCCCGTGCCGGGCCTGCGGGGGCGCTCGGCTGCGCCCGGAGAGCCTCGCCGTCACCGTCGGCGGGCTCAACATCGCGGAACTCACCGGCAGGTCGATCCGCGACACGCTCGCGTTCACCCACGAGGTCGACCTGAGCGAACGCGAGCACATGATCGCCGAGCGGCTGCTCAAGGAGATCCGGGAGCGGCTGCGGTTCCTCGTCGACGTCGGGCTCGACTACCTCACGCTCGGGCGGGCCTCGGCCACGCTCGCCGGCGGCGAGGCGCAGCGGATCCGGCTCGCCACCCAGATCGGCAGCGGGCTGGTCGGCGTCCTGTACATCCTTGACGAGCCGTCGATCGGGCTCCACCAGCGGGACAACCGGCGGCTGCTCGACACCCTGGTTCGCTTGCGGGACCTCGGGAACACGCTGATCGTCGTCGAGCACGACGAGGCGACGATCCACGCGGCCGATCACGTGGTCGACATCGGTCCCGGCGCCGGGAACGCGGGCGGGGAGATCGTCTACACGGGCGACCTGAAGGGGCTGCTCGAACACGACGACTCGATCACCGGGGCGTTCCTGTCGGGCCGCCGCATGATCCCGACGCCCGAGGTTCGAAGGGCCCCGAGCGACCGCTGGCTGAAGCTCCTCGGCGCCCGCGAGCACAACCTCAAGGACGTCGACCTCCACGTCCCGCTCGGCCTGCTCGTCTGCGTGACCGGCGTCAGCGGTTCGGGCAAGTCCACGCTCGTGCAGGAGGTCCTGCTCCGTGCGCTGATGCAGAAGATCTACCGGTCGCGGGCGTTGCCCGGCCGGCACCGGCGGCTCGTCGGCTGGGAGCAGGTCGACAAGGTGATCGACATCGACCAGTCGCCGATCGGACGCACCCCCCGCTCCAATCCGGCCACGTACACCGGCGTGTTCGACCACGTCCGCAAGCTCTTCAGCCAGGTGCCCGAGGCGCGGGTGCGCGGCTACCAGCAGGGTCGGTTCTCGTTCAACGTGCGCGGCGGCCGGTGCGAGAACTGCGCCGGGGACGGCCAGATCAAGATCGAGATGCACTTCCTCCCGGACGTCTACGTCACGTGCGAGGTATGCAAGGGGCACCGGTACAACCGCGAGACCCTCGAGGTGAGGTACAAGGGCCGGTCGATCGCCGACGTCCTCGAGATGAGCGTCGACGAAGCGCTCGAGTTCTTCCAGAGCATCCCGGTGATCAAGCGGCACCTGCAGACGCTGTCCGACGTCGGGCTCGGCTACGTGAAGCTGGGGCAGCCGGCGCCCACGCTCTCGGGCGGCGAGGCGCAGCGGATCAAGCTCTCGTCCGAGCTGCAGAAGCGCGCGACCGGAAGCACCCTGTACGTCCTCGACGAACCGACGACCGGCCTGCACTTCGAGGACATCCGCAAGCTGCTGTCGGTCCTGCAACGTCTCGTCGCGCAGGGGAACAGCGTGATCGTGATCGAACACAACCTCGACGTCGTGAAGACCGCGGACTGGATCGTCGATCTCGGGCCGGAGGGCGGCGACGCGGGTGGCGAGATCGTCGTCGCCGGACCGCCCGAAGACGTTGCGGCGCACCCGACCTCGCACACGGGACGGTTCCTGGCCGAGGTGCTCGGCACGCTGCCGCTCGAGATGGCCGGCGCCACGCGCACCTCGTGAGCCCGCCGGTCGAGATGAGCCCTCCCGGGAACCGACCTTGCTAGGATTGCGCGCTCATGCCCCAGGTCTCGGCAAAGAAGCTCGCGCCCCTCGCGTTCGTCCTGGCGCTCATCGCCGCGGGCTGCTCCCAACCGCCGGCACCGAGCGTGGACGTCGGCTCCGGGGTCCGGTTCCTCCCCGCGGTCGCCGACACGCTGAACGACGCCGGACGCTACAGCTCGGTCGTGATCAACGATGCTGGGCTCCCGGTCGTGGCCTACTTCGGGTTCGAGGAGGAGCCCGAGGAGGGCGAGGTCGTGGCGCCGCGGCCGGTCGGTGCGCCGTCGCTCCCGGGGGTGTTCCTCGCCACGGTGAGCCAAGAGGGCTTCTGGACCCGCGGCGCGATCGCGATCGCCGCGCAGATCCCCAACGTGAACGTGGCGTTCAACCCCGCCTTCGAGCAATCGGTCTCGCGGCTGCAGCCCGGCAACGTCACCGGCCTGCACCTCGTCGCCGACGGCGACACGTATCACGCCGTCTGGGGATCCGTCGCCGGCATCTACTACGCCACCGGGTCGCTCGACCCCGCAACCTCGACCCAGGCGACGGCCGAGCGGGTCAGCAGCATCCCGGGCCTCGGTCCCTCGATCGCGCTCGTGGACGGCGAGCCGTGGATCGCGTTCCAGACCTCGACGTCGCCGAACTCGACCGTCCAGCTCGCCACCCCCGACGGCGACCGCTGGAACGTGGACGCGATCGCCACCGAGGCGCCCGGATGCGACACGTGCCGGACCGCCGTGGTCGCCGCCCCGGGCGGCCCCATGGTCGGCTACTCGGACGGGACGGCGGTCCAGGTCGCCACGCACGACACCGAGAACGCCTGGACCAGCTCGAACCTCGGCCAGGGTGGCGGGGGACAGGGGCTCTCGGGAACGGCCACCCCCGACGGCTTCGCGTTCTCGTACTACGCCGCCGACAGCGTCGTGGTGACCGCGGGGTCGCTCGAGTCGGCGACCGGCGTGGCGCTCGACGTCGCATCCGGATCGGGCGAGGCCGAGGGTGCCGCGACGTCGGTCGCGGTCGGGGAGGACGGCTCCGTGTCCGCCGCCTGGGTCGACGCCGACGACGGCGTACGGTTCGCCACGGCCGGCTCGGTCGAGGACCTGGAGCAGGACGACGCGGTGATCGGCACCGGGGCGGCCACGGACGACGGGGAGTACCCGTCGCTCGCGACGAACGCCGACCCGGCCGTCACCTACCTCTCCTGGTACGACAGCTCGGAGCAGGACCTGGTGGTGGGCGGCTACGGCGACTTCGAGGACGTGCCGTTCGCCGCGCCGAGCCCGGTCCCGACGGAGCGGCCGTCCCAGCCGCCCCCGACGACGCCGGAATGCTCCCCGGTCGAGGGCGGGACCGTGACGGTGGTCGCCGAGGGCGTGGCCTTCACCGACGGGAGCTGCATCGACGCGCCCGCCGGCGAGGCGTTCACGATCGCGTTCGACAACCGCGACGCCGGGACCCAGCACAACGTCGAGATCTTCACCGGGGCCGAGGCCTCGGGCGAGACGCTGTTCGAGGGGGACATCATCACCGGCCCGGACCAGATCGACTACGACGTGCCCGCACTGGACCCCGGCGAGTTCGCGTTCAACTGCGTCGTCCACCCGACGATGACCGGTACGATCCAGGCCGGCGAGGGCGGCGGCGGCACCGGCGCGACCGGCGGTGGTGGGGGAGGGGGTGGCGGCGGCGGTGCCACGACCACGGTGACGGCCGCCAACATCCAGTTCGACACCGCGACGATCGAGCTGCCGGCCGACCAGCCGTCGACGATCCACTTCGTGAACGACGACACCGTGCCGCACAACATCGGGATCTACGAGGACTCCTCGGTCGTCGCGGAGCTGTTCCAGGGCGAGCAGATCACCGGCCCGGACGAGATCGACTACGCGATCGACCCGCTCGCCGCGGGCGACTACTACTTCCAGTGCGACGTCCACCCGACCATGAACGGGTCGGTGGTCGTCTCCTAGCTCGGCGCGGCCCCGGCATCCTCCCGGGCCCCGCAGATGCCCGCGCTACGATGACCGCGTGAGCGTTCCACGCCCGGCGGCATCGTCGATCCCCGACGCGCCCGGCGCCTACCTCTTCCGGGATGCGGACGGGCGGGTCGTCTACGCGGGCAAGGCCCGCTCGCTCCGCAAGCGCCTGTCCAACTACTGGGGCCGAGATCTCCACCCGCGCACCGAGGCGATGGTCACCGCCGCCGCCTCGGTCGAATGGATCCTGGCCTCGACCGAGGTGGACGCGCTCCTCCTCGAGTACAACCTGATCCAGGAGCACCGGCCGCGGTTCAACGTCCGGTACCGGGACGACAAGTCCTATCCCTACCTGGCGCTGACGGTGGGGGAGCGCTGGCCCCGCGCCCAGGTCCTCCGCGGCGCCAAGCGCAAGAACGTGCGGTACTTCGGGCCGTTCGGCCACGCCTACGCGATCCGCGATACCCTCGACGCGCTCACCCGGGTCTTCCCGGTCCGGACGTGCTCGAACGCGTTCTTCGACCAGCGGGCGCGAGCCCGCAGGCCGTGCCTCTACTACGACATCGGCCGGTGCGCCGGCCCGTGCGTCCCCGAGACCACGGGGGTGACCGAGGAGGCCTACCGCGCCCACGTCGACGCGCTCGGCGACTTCCTCTCCGGCCACGAGCGACCGGTCCTCGACCGCCTCGACCGGGAGATGCGGGAAGCCTCGGAGCGCCGCGAGTACGAGCACGCGGCCAAGCTCCGGGACCAGCTCACCGCCGCGAGGCGGGCGCTCGAGAGCCAGGAGATGGTCCTCACCCAGCCCGAGGATCTCGACGTCGTAGGGATGGCGGAGGACGACCTCGAGGCCTGCTTCCAGGTCTTCTTCGTCCGCCGCGGGCGGGTGACCGGCCGCAAGGGCTGGGTCGTCGACCGGGTGGAGGACCTCGACCGGGCCGGACTGATCGGGTCGTTCCTTCGCGAGGTCTACATGGAGCGGGCCGAGGTGCCGCCCAGGATCCTCGTCCCGGAGGCGCCCGAGGACTCGGACGTGCTGGGGACCTGGCTCTCGTCTCGCCGTGGGGGTCCCGTGCGGTTCGCGGTCCCCGAGCGCGGCGCCAAGCGCAAGCTGATGGAGACCGTCGCGCAGAACGCGCGCGACCATTTCCACCGGCACAAGCTCCGTCGCGCCTCCGACTTCGGCGCGCGGTCCCGAGCGCTGTCCGAGCTGGGAGCGCTGCTCGAGCTCGAGCAGGCCCCGCTCCGGATCGAGTGCTACGACGTCTCGAACCTGGGGCCGACCGACATCGTCGGGTCGATGGTGGTGTTCGAGGACGGCCTGCCCAAGCGGAGCGACTACCGGCGGTTCGAGATCAAGGGGGTCCCCGGACAGGACGACTTCGCCAGCATGGAGGAGATGCTCCGCCGCCGGGTGGCCCGCCTGCTGCGCGAGCGCGACCGGGAGCCCGGCGAGCGGCGGCGGTTCGCCTACCCGCCGTCCCTGATCGTCGTCGACGGCGGTCGGGGGCAGCTCTCGGCCGCCACGAAGGCGATCGGGGACGGCGGCGTGCACATCCCGGCGATCGGGCTCGCGAAGCGGCTCGAGGAGGTCTACTTCCCGGACCGACCGGACCCGATGCTGATCCCTCGCGGTTCGGAGGCATTGTTCGTGCTCCAACACCTCCGCGACGAGGCCCACCGGTTTGCGATCACGTACCACCGCGAGAAGCGCGGCAAGCGGGCGCTCGCGTCCCCGCTCGACGACGTCCCGGGCGTCGGGCCGTCGAGGAAGAAGGCGCTGCTGAAGCGGTTCGGGTCCCTCGCGCGGCTCTCTCGAGCCAGCGTGGAGGAGATCGCGGCGACGCCGGGGATCGGGCCGGAGCTCGCGAGCTCGATCCGCGCACGGCTCACCGGACCGGACGCCGAGCGGAGACGGACGGCGTGATGGCCGGCCGATCCCGAACGGAGACCGAGCGCTCGGCTCCGGCGCCCGAGCGCGGCGGGCTTCTCGCGGCCCGCAGGCGGCGCGCGGTCAAGGCGCGGATGGCGCTCGACCCCGCCGCGGGCCCCGGGTTCACGATCATTACCGGGCTCTCGGGCGCCGGGCGCTCGGAGGCGGCGAGGTGCCTCGAGGACCTTGGGTTCTTCGTCGTGGACAACCTGCCGCCGGCGCTCCTCCCCAAGATGGCCGAGCTCGCGGCGCGGCCGGGTGGTCCCGGGCGGGTCGCGATCGTCCTCGACGTGCGCGGCGGCGTGTTCTTCGGCGAGCTCTCCCGCGCCCTGCCGGAGCTCGAGGAGCTCAAGATCCCGTACCGGATCCTGTTCCTCGAG